>NZ_BAAHBD010000011.1:0-258167 GCF_054776975.1 Spirosoma harenae
GTATACGCTATTATCTTCGGTGAGTTGGCTGTATTTAGCTAATATTCAACTAATGCTTCAGCGAATCAAATCCGATCACAGAATATAATTCCCCAACACGTTCTTAATTTGAGCCGAGTGACGAACTGTAGATATAGCACTATACAGATTTAACCGCTCCTTCTGCAATGCTATTTTCCTATAACAGACACCAGCCGCTTCACTACTCAATAAACTGGACAAACTGAAAGTAAAAATCGACAGAAGCTAAAGTGCTATTTGTTATACATAAAAAAGCTACAACTAGTTAGGCAAAAGCCCTACATGATAATAAATGAAACTTCATAACAGCAGCTTTTTGTTGCAGCAGGAACAACAAAGGCACTAATCGTCTGCTATAGACTCTTATTATGTCATCACCTTCCTATACAATTCCTGCGCAAACTCGTATCGGTCATGTTCACCTGAAAGTTGCTGATCTTGACCGATCATTAGCTTTTTATTGCGATCTGCTGGGATTTTCGCTGATAACGACTTACGGTAAAGACGCAGCCTTTATTTCAGCTGGCGGCTATCATCATCATATTGGCCTGAATACCTGGTATAGCAAAGATGCCCCACCTGCTCCCGTACGATCAGCGGGATTATTTCATACGGCTATTCTCTACCCAACCCGCCGGGATTTGGCGGTGGCTCTAAAACGGTTGATTGATAGTAAATACCCAATCACAGGCGCATCAGATCACGGCGTTTCGGAAGCAATTTATTTAAATGATCCTGATCGAAACGGTGTCGAATTATACTGGGATCGCCCGAAAGAAAGCTGGCCGCTAAAACCAGATGGGTCGATTGAGATGTATACCCATCCGCTGGATTTGGAGGGGCTATTGAAAGAGGTTTGAGGATATTTTTTGTCATTCCGACGCCAGGAGGAATCGTAAAATATCCTTACTTGAGCAACAGCCCAACTCAAGATTCTTCCCTGTGGTCAGAATGACATAAAACAAATTTAAAAAGCCGAAAGCCATCAATCAACTGATGGCTTTCGGCTTTAGTATTATAATGGTTTGAGTTGCAGTTTTCGCCAGCGGACTTTAATTCCACCGCCGTCATGAATTTGCAGGGCAATGGAGCCATCCCCCTTGCCGATTTTTTCGTCGTTAAAATCAACCATCGATTCGCCATTCAACCAGGTCTGTACATGATCACCTTCAACACGGATGCGCATTTTGTTCCATTCGCCGGGCTTTAAAATGTTTTCCTTTTCGTCGGGAATCTGAACCAGCCAATTCCGACCGTATGACTCGTAGACACCACCAGTGTCGTGGTTAGGGGGTGCTACTTCTACTTGCCAGCCGCTAACTTTCGTTCCTTCAATGGTCGAGCGGAAAAAGACACCGCTATTCCCATTCGCTTCCTGCTTAAACTCTAGAGAGAGATCGAAGTTTTTGTAAAATTGCTCCGTAGCCAGATAGCCGTATTTTTTGTCCGGGCCGCTTTCGCAGACCAGGTTTCCATCTTCTACGAACCATTTTTCGGTACCGTAAATTTTCCAGCCGGTCAGGTCTTTGCCGTTGAACAGGTTAATTGTTTTAGTCGGCGCTGCCATAACAAAGGCCATTAGAACCAAAGCAGCAGAGAGTAATTTAGTCATTGGTTTTGCAGGTAAATTTTAGTGAGAACTTGCCATCAGTACGCAAACAGGAGCCGGTACTTTTACGGATTGCCCCGTGAAAGTCAATTTGCCCGTTTTCTGATCGCGTTTGAAAATAGTAATATTATCGGTGTCCTGATGAGCAACAAAAATAAACTCTCCTTTTGGATCAATCAGAAAATTTCTTGGGGTTTTGCCTTCCGTAGGCTGAACACCCACTGGCGTCAATTTCCCATCGCTGCCGATCGAAAAGATAGCCAATCCATCATAGCCCCGATTTGACTGATATAAAAACTTACCGGAAGGATCAATATGAATGTCGGCGCTGGTATTCTTCTCGGTAAAATCATTGGGAAGCGTTTGTACGTTGTCCTGTAGTATGGTCAACGCACCCGTTTTCGGATTACGAGCGAACGAGGCTACGGTTGAAGTGAGTTCTTCCACTAAGTACGCGTATTTACCATTCGGATGAATCGCAACGTGACGAGGCCCTGAACCGGGTTTCACACTGGCGTACGGCGTTGAGGCAGGTTTTACTTTGCTGGCGTTTACATCAATATCAAAAATATTGAGTTTGTCAATGCCCAGATCGGCTACGTATAAAAAGCGGTTATCGGGTGCCAGCGTAGCAGAGTGAACATGGGCTTTCTCCTGGCGTTGGGTATTGGGTCCCGTTCCTTCGTCCTGAACTTTATCCGTTGGTTCACCCAGCGTGCCGTCGGCCTTAATGGGCAGTACGGCCAGGCTCCCTCCACCATAATTAGAAACAAAAGCGGTTTTGCCGGTATGATCAACACTAATATGACAGGGGCCAACGCCAAGCGACGATTGACTATTCAGGTATTGTAATTTACCTGTCGCCTTATCAACGGCATAAGAACTAACACCACCTGCTCCCGTTTTTTCAGCGCCTTCATTGACAGAATAGAGATACTTCCCTGATGGATGTATGGCGAGAAAGGAAGGGCTTTTTACATTCGAAACCGATTGAACAGGCTGCATTGTACCCGCCTTGCGGTCAAACTCAAATACATAGATCCCTTCACTACCGCGTAGAGAGTAGGTGCCCACATACATGATTTCTTTACCAGACTGAGCCTGAGCGATCATACTAGCACTGACTAAAATTGTTGTGAGTATCTTTTTCATAAAAAAATGATGAATCGACTTAATAAGGGTAAAAAAAGAATAAACTACCGATAGTACGGCTCCAGGCAGTCAATTGTACACTTGTTTACGGTATGTAAACTGAAAAAATAAAGTAATAATACAATCATACCCATTAGATAAATAAATAGAATTAAAAACGGTTAAACAGAATCCGTTAACTTTGTAAAAAGGTTCATTATATGAATCGATTCTATATTATCACCTAACTTTTTCAGTTACCGTTACTATCTTTTTTAAATCAGATGAAACGAGTTTTGATTGTTTTTTCGGCAATAGTGATGCTGGCTTCCTGCAACAGTAAGAAGAGACTAGCCGAAATGAAAGCTTTACAGGACGCTCGCGATAAGGCCGTTGCTTCGCTGAACGACTGTGATACACGTACTGCTGACCTGAAAACGCAATTGTCAGCTAAAGACACAGATCTGCAAAACAAAGACAAACAGGTTGGTGATTTGCAGGCTCAGATCGACTATCTGAAAAAAACCAACACGAATTTGCTGGATCGGATGTCGGACTTGTCTATCGTAAGTAAATCGGGCGCTGAAAGCATCAAGAAATCACTCGAGACGCTAAACGAGCAAACGAAATACACGAATAATCTGAATGCGTCTATTCAACGGAAAGATTCGTTGAACCTGGCGTTGGTAATGAGTCTGAAACGTTCGCTTGACGATATCAACGATCAGGACGTTCAGGTTGAGGTGAAAAAAGGCGTTGTTTATGTATCGCTTTCCGACAAACTCCTCTTCAGATCAGGTAGCTATGAAGTACTGCCTGCTGCTGAAAACGTATTAGGCAAAGTAGCGAAGGTGGTAAATGATCATAAAGATCTTGATATTCTGGTAGAAGGTCATACGGACATTGTGCCCATTTCGACATCATCGATCAAAGATAACTGGGATTTGAGCGCCCTGCGTGCTACATCAGTTGTACGGACCCTGCAAAACAAATTCTCTGTATCGCCAGAGCGTATGACAGCTGGTGGTCGGTCTGAGTATTCCCCGAAGGATGATAACAGCACCGGACCAGGCCGTCAACAAAACCGCCGGACCGAAATCATCATTACTCCAAAACTCGATCAGTTCTTTAACCTGCTATCGAGCGGTCAGGCTGGTGGAAGCAAATAAGACCTGGGAATTTATAATACACATGAAAAGGCGTGGATCAATCCACGCCTTTTCATGTGTATGAGCTTGTAGAAATTACGCGCCGAAACAAAAAATAGCCCACCGCTTATTGATTTGACGTAAATAATCGCCGAGTTCCCCGTGTCTGTGTCCTCACAGACGCCCATACGTCAGCCAACGCAACCATCCGGTAAGAGGTCTGTGAGGACACAGACCTGGGAAGCAGAACACAGACACGGGGAATTCGGTGATTATTTACGTCAAATCAATAAGCGGTGGGTTTCTGAACCAAACAACCCAACGTGAACGAACTATTTTAACGGTTTACTTGGTACTTAAATCGTTTCCCAGGTCTGTGTCCTCACAGACCCCTTACCGAATGGTTGTGTTGGCTGACGCACAAGTGTCTGTGAGGACACAGACACGGGGAGTAATTAAATCGGTCGGGAGTGAGGATCAGGTACTATGAAAAAAGCCCACGGCTCAAACCGCAGGCTAATAAAATGTTGATTCAGCTATTATTACAATTCCGAACGTTTCTCTTCATCAGGCACCGGTAAGACAGATTCCGGTGCGGTCTCCTGATTTTCGTCTGTAGGCGTGTGTGTTTCTGCTTGTTCAGTAGATGAGGTTTGTTCGTTTTCTTCGATAAATTCATCCGCTGGTAATACCGATGCTTCAATAGGATCAGGGCCGGAAACAGGAAGCATTGAATCCTCCACAGGCTGCTCACCAAAGAATCGTCGCTGGAAGAATAGAATCAAACAGACACCGATAAAAATGCAGGAATCCGCAATGTTAAAAATCGGCGTCGAATAGTATTGCCCTCCCCAGACCGGTACCCAGTCGGGAATGAATCCCTCCCAAACGTCTACAAAAATCATATCGATCA
This sequence comes from Spirosoma harenae, assembly GCF_054776975.1. Taxonomy (NCBI): domain Bacteria; kingdom Pseudomonadati; phylum Bacteroidota; class Cytophagia; order Cytophagales; family Cytophagaceae; genus Spirosoma; species Spirosoma harenae. Next base: position 4,823 of record NZ_BAAHBD010000011.1, read on the forward strand.
CCTGGCCATGAAACCAGGGCGTTGGCGATCCATATGGCGCATTATTCAGAAAAACTCCGTAAAACGTACTGTCGATCACATTCCCAACGGCTCCGGCTAAAATCATTGCCATAGCCCACAAAAGGCCGTTTGGCGCCCCCCGATGTGCTAGATTCACTAAATAATAGCCAATACCTACCATAGCAAACAGTCGGAATACACTCAGCAATAACTTACCGTATTCATGCCCCAACTGCATGCCAAAGGCCATGCCTGGATTTAGTACATAGTGTAATTTTAACCAGTCACCAGCTAGTTTTATCTGACCAGCAAAGCCGGGAGCCATATAGAAATGAACGGCTAGTTTTACGCCCTGATCGAGTGCAATTAGCAACAGGGTTAGCAAAAAGAATTTAAAAGGACTTTTCTGGATCATACTAAAAAAGGCAGGCACTGCACCACTTCGCTCACATGGCCCGGCACTCCGGCTTGCAGTACCATTATAAATACTTGTCAAAAATAGTCAGGTGTAGTTAACGATTGTCAGAAGTTGTCATTTATTAACTGACCAAACTTGACAATCGTTAACTACACCTGTCCGTTACCTACCGAATACGGCAATTTTTCCGGCGTTTCAGCTCGTTGCTAACTAATGTAAACTCCCGGCTACTTTGCCCGGCAATCGATTTGTTTTCTTCGGCCCGACGAAATAAATACGGCATAACCGTATCAATAGGGCCATAAGGGACGTATTTCGCCACATTATACCCAGCGTTAGCCAGATTGTACGAGATATTATCGCTCATACCCAGCAGTTGGGCAAAATAGATATGCGGATCATTGTGGCTAATGCCAAGCCGTTCTATCTGTTGAATACAATATTGACAGCTCTCTTCGTTGTGCGTACCCAGGCAAACAGATATAATGTCGCGATGCTCTAAACAAAAATCAATAGCCGCATTAAACGCATGATCGGTGTCTTCTTTCGTAGCCTGGATTGGGTCCTGATACTCTTCTTCATGGGCACGTAGTCGTTCCTTTTCGAGATAAGCGCCACGAACCAGTTTTACACCCAAATAATATCCTTTGGCGTGTGCTTCGGCGGTATCGCGCTCAAGGTGCGACATGCTTTCCCAGCGATACATCTGGTAGGTATTATAAACGATAGGCCGCTCTTGATTGTAGCGATCCATCATTTCGTAGGCCAGTGTATCGATTGTATCCTGAATCCAGCTTTCTTCGGCGTCAATAAAAATACGGACGTTTCGCTCGTGGGCTCGTCGGCAAAGCATATCCACCCGTTGCATAACCCGGTCAAATTCAGCCTTCTGCGTTTTGTTGAGCGAGTCGCCAATCTGAACCGCTTCGAGCAGTTCGGTAGAGGCAACACCCGTTATTTTAAAAACGGAGAATGGAATATCTTTGGATTCGCTGGCGCGTTCGATGGTGCGAAGAATCTCAAGGGCGGTATCATCGAAACTTTTTTCGGTTCCTTCTCCTTCAACAGAATAATCGAGGATAGTTCCGACGTGTACATCGTGAAGATGCCGGATGGTCGGTTCACAATCGCGAATGCTCTCACCTCCACAGAATTGCTCGAAAATAGTGTTCTTGATGAGGAATTTAACGGGAAGGTGAAGGCGTAAAGCGATCTTTATAAAAAAAGTACCTAAATTTACGAGCCATCCCTTATTCATCAACGCAAATAACCAGTAGGTCTTTCGGAGTTTAAAGTCCGACTGGGATGAAAAAGCAATCGAAGTATCCTCAAATGAAATGGGTTGATCGGCGTTTGGTTTTACGTCGGTAAGTCCCTGGATAGTCTCCGGCATTAGATTACTTCGGTTCGACATATCAGTGCTCCGTTTGGGCGGTGCTACTTGCATAGCTTAAGTGCGCGTCGGTTACATGACCGAAATATAAAACGAAATTTCGATCAAACAGTTAAAATCGGCCGCGGCTTATTTTTTTAACAAACTAAAACGGTTGTAGACAAATTAAGGAACCGGCTTGAATAACAGCCAATTCCCAATGCAAATATACTACAAATTTAAATTGAAAGTTCCCGGTAGAGTATAGGTATACTCGTAGATTACCTCCTGTTTAGTATGAAAGTAGAATTAGCCGTAGAGCCGCTTGGGTCGTGGATTGATACCAACGGCAAACCACTGATCATCGCTGGGCCCTGTAGCGCCGAAACCGAAGATCAATTAGTAGAAACCGCTCGCCAGTTAAAGGCGCTGGACGCCGTGCATGTGATCCGCGCTGGTGTCTGGAAACCCCGTACGCGCCCTGGTAGCTTTGAAGGCATGGGCGAAGCCGCTCTGCCCTGGATTCAGCGGGCAAAAGCTGAAACCGGACTACCTTTCGCCGTAGAGGTCGCCACGCCCGAGCATATCGAGCTCGCCCTGAAATATGGTGTCGACATTTTGTGGATCGGCGCTCGCACCACCGTAAATCCATTTAACGTTCAGGAAATTGCCGACGCTCTTCGTGGCGTTGACGTGCCTGTTCTGATTAAAAACCCTGTGAATCCAGATTTGGCTCTGTGGGTTGGTGCATTTGAGCGGATTGCAGGTGCAGGTATTAATAAATTAGCGGCAATTCACCGTGGTTTTGCTACGGGCGAAACCACAAAATATCGGAACGTTCCGATGTGGCAGATGGCCATCGAACTGAAATCCATCTTCCCACAATTGCCAATCATTGGTGATCCAAGCCACATGGCCGGTAAACGGGCGTATCTGAATGAATTGGCTCAGATGGCCATGGATCTCAACTACGACGGTCTGATCGTTGAATCGCACATTGATCCAGATAAAGCGTGGAGTGATGCTGCTCAGCAATTAACGCCTGCCGCTTTCGGCGAAATGCTCGATCACCTGGAAATCCGTCAGGTCGAATCGTCGAACCGCGAGTTTCAGACATTTACGGAGCAGTCACGTCGTAGCATTGATAATGTAGACCGGCAGATTGTGGAGATGCTGGCTGCCCGAATGGCGCTGGTGGAACGACTTGCTGAGTACAAACGCGACAATAACGTAACGCTGTTTCAGCCTGAGCGTTGGAAAGAAATCCTGCAAACTCGGACTGAGCTTGGCAAGAAATTAGGTTTGTATCCTGAACTGGTGGAAGAAATCTACAAGATTATCCACATGGAATCGATTCGGAAACAAACCGAAATCATCCATAGCGCAGCACAAAGCGCATAGATTGAATTAAAGCGAACGAGTGGCGTAGGTGCAGAAAATACTGTACTTACGCCACTCGTCGGTTTAGGGCAATGCTATAACGAGGCTAATCAGTACCGTTATAGCCAATCTCACTACTTCAATTTCAACGTCATCGTAGCATTATTATACCCCGCAAAACAACCTAATCCGCCATTAATGTTGCTGGGAATCAAAACGGGTTCGGCGAATGGATTATTACGCGATCGGCGCTGGCGGATTATGGCTTCCTGAAATTTATAGTACGACTGCTCTACACTCATCAAATCGATGATTACGCTGGCCGTTTTATATTGATTGAAAAAATTACCTGTCATCGAAGAAACCATGAAGGCTTTGCCGGGAGGAGTGGGCATAGTTGTTCCATCGACACCAATATCAGTAAATAACCCCCGATTGTCATCGTCAAACGAAAGGCTATTGTAATCCTCAATCAGACAGGTAGCGCAATTTGAAGCGCCTTGCGGAATTCGTAAGTATCGGAAAATACCGGCAACCTGATACGCATTCCCCTCCCCTACCGGGTCTTTCCAGCGTGTCTGCACATAGTAGCGAATTGTCTTGCCACGACGCTGATTTTCTGTTAGTGAATCAAATGTGACCTGAGTCGGGCTAACTGGTTGCGGAATCGTACAGGTGCTAGTCACCTTTTGGCCGTTTGGCGTGGCAACTGTCAGTGTGTAAGTTTTTCCGGCTATAATTGGTAGCAAACGAGCGCTGGCTCTATAATAAGACTGATTGGTAGCGCTCGTAGAGCGGGCCACTGTACTGGTTAATACAACCGACCGGGTACCGTCTGAGAGGGTTACCGTCGCATTCGTAATGTTGTTTCCTGTCTGCGACATTGTCAGACTATCGCCAACTACAGTGCTGGAGCGGGTCACCTTCGCCGTCAAGAGCGTATCCTGCGGACTCAAAAAACTAGTCACTACCAATTTAGACGACTCCAGTCCTAACTCACCGGGATCAACCTCATTCCGCAAACCAGTGCATCCATCTACGAGCGTAAATAGCGCCAGGCAGATCAGTGAGGAACAAAAAGAAGAATATCGTTTGAAATACATCAGAATTTGAAATTATAGCTGATGGATGGAACAATCGGGAAAACGGAATAACGGAATAGCGCCGTACGAGTCGGTTCTGTTGCCGTTGCGGCAACCGATTCGAGTCGGTAGAAAAATGGATTTCGTCGGTCATACAGATTATACACGCTGAATTCCCAAGTTCGCTCGTGATGTTTCTTCTGTTTATGGAACTGAATACTCAGATCAAACCGATGATAGGGTTCGGCGCGAAAGGTATTTTTCTGCGTGCCGTAATCATCGGCCGTACGAACAGTTGAAAAGAAATTTCGGACAAAACCCGGCAAGTTTCCATACACAAACTCATTATCCGGCCGATACGTATCGAACCGCCCAACGGGTACTGTAAGCGCATTCCCCGTACCATACACCCATACTGCCGACAACGTAATGCGTTTATTCAATTCATAAATACCAACGAGCGACAGATCATTCCGGCGATCATAGCGCGGATAATAGGGTTTCCCTCCGTTTAGCTCCGCAAATTGCCATTGTGTCCAGGATAGTGTGTAGCCAACCCAGCCCGAGAATCGACCCACTTTCTTTTGCAGAAGAAATTCGGCCCCATATGACCAGCCACGCCCAGCCGTCACATTATCTTCCCACCGTACTGCATTCGCATTCGTCGGATCATTTAGTAGCAGAAAACTAGCCCCTTCCTTATAGTTGATGATATTATTCATCTCCTTATAATAGCCTTCCACCGTGAGCGTCAGCCCGTTCGTCAAGTTATTCGAAGTCGTAAAATCCTTGGCGATACCCACGGCCACTTGTTGCGATTGTTGCGGCCGAACCCGATCAGTACTCGGCACCCATAAATCCGTGGGCAACCCGATGCCCGTATTGGAAAGCAGATGAACATATTGATTCATCAGGGCATACGATGCTTTGATCGACAAATCGGGCTTAATCGTGTAAGCGGCTGATATTCTGGGCTCAGGCTTGACATACGTTGATCCTGTCTGATGAAACGCACTTAATCGAAACCCAGCATTAAGTCGCCAGCGATTAGAAGGACGCCAGGTGTCTTCGGCATAAATACCGGACTCAAGCACATCAATCGTACTGACATTATTGACCGACGCGCTGATTCCTGCATTTTGCAATACCACCGCCGATGGTGTAAACCGGTGATATGTATTATGCAAGCCCACTCGAACTGAGTGCTGGGGAGTCGGATAAAAATCGATATCGTATTTCAGCGCAAAATCCCGAATACCAGAATTGTACTGAAGCGAATAGGTGGCCGTGTCCAGCGTTCCTTTCTCAACTGCCGAAATCTCGAATTTGTAATCACTCAGGATCAGTGACAGATTGGAAAATAGCTTCTGACTAAACAGGTGATTCCAGCGTAGGGTCCCCGTTGCATTCCCCCATCCTAATCCAATATCATTGTTTTGTGTGTTATCGTGCGCATAAAATCGGTCGCGGCCAAAGTAACCACTGAGGTAAACTTTGTCTTTTGGGGTCAGATCATAATTGGCTTTCGCATTCAAATCATAGAAATAATAACCCGCTTTGGTTTGGCCATTGGTTTGCGCATTGATGATCGGTGCAGCTACAATATCCAGATACGTCCGTCGACCCGATACTAAAAATGATCCCTTTTTATTCTTCGTAAGCGGTCCTTCAAGCGTAAGCCGAGAAGCAATTAACCCAATACCACCTTCCCCGTGGAGTTTCTCGCGGTTGCCATCTTTCATGTTCAGATCAATCACCGACGACAGACGCCCACCGTAGCGAGCCGGAAATCCGCCTTTGATTAGTTCGACACTTTTGATGGCATCGCTGTTGAAAACCGAGAAAAATCCGAAAAGATGGCTGGCGTTGTAGACAACAGCATCGTCCAGAATAATCAGGTTCTGGTCGGGGCCACCTCCCCGCACGTAGATGCCCGTTTGCCCTTCGGAGCCTTTCTGAACGCCTGGCATAAGTTGCAGCACTTTCAGCACGTCTTTTTCGCCCAGAAAAGCCGGAATTTTTTTGATCTGCTGAATTGGAATTTCAACAGCACTCATTTGCGGACTTTCGCTCACTTTTTCGACCGACGTGCTCGCTTTTACATCCACTTCGGCTAACGCTCTGCCGGGCGTCAGGAGCACGTTTTGCGTCTGATTGGCTCGTAGACCTAACGCTCGTTCGATGGTTTCGTAGCCGACAAAGGAATAAGCCAATTGTATACTATCCTGCGCTGGTAAGGTCAGCGAATAAAATCCGTAGGTATTTGTAGTAGTACCAGTTGTTGTGCCGGGTAAATAAACGTTTACGCCAATAAGTGCCTCCAGGCTACCTTGTTCACGAACATATCCACTGATTGTGAAGCGATTGATCGATTGTGCAAACAGAAAGCTGGGAAACAGACAAAGATAAAAGAGACTGTAAAAGCGTGGAATCATTGATTACGGTAGGGTATTAAAACAAACAAAGAAGCTGAATGTACGCTGAGTCTTAGAGTCTATAAATCTGTAAAACGTTCGAATCAGAGAATTGTATATACATCACTCCAATGTATAGCTAAACAGGCTGTTTTTTAGTTGGTTATTAAACAAAAATCGTCAGGAAAATGTACTACAAATGAATACTTCCTGTATTGTTAACACTTGAAAACATATGCTTTCCTTCGACAAACTCTCGCTGAATATACCGGATACGTCAAAACCTCGCGTAGTCATCATTGGGGGTGGATTTGGCGGCATGAACTTAGCTAAAGCCCTGCGCGACGCCAATGTGCAGGTGGTGCTGTTCGATAAACAAAATTACAATGGCTTCTGGCCGTTGCTGTATCAGGTCGCTACGGCTGGCCTGGAACCCGATGCCATTGCCGAACCTTTCCGAAAAATGTTCGATGGGTACAAAGACTTTCATTACCGGATGGTGCGCGTCAATAAAATTGACCCGGTAACTAAAACAGTAACCACACTAATTGGTGATCTCCACTACGATTATCTGGTGATTGCGAGTGGAGCTAAATCAAATTTCTTCGGCAATGAGCAAATCCAGAAATATTCCTTTCCGCTCAAAACGATTCCCGAAGCGCTGAATGTTCGTAGTCAGTGTTTGCAGTGTTTCGAACAAGCCAGCGTCACAACGGATCCAATCGAACGCCAAAGTCTGCTGACGTTCGTGATTGCCGGAGCCGGTCCTACAGGCGTTGAAATGGCGGGTTCGTTGGCGGAAATGCGAAAGCACGTACTACCCAATGATTATCCGGGACTTGATTTCAGCCAGATGAATATCTTCGTCGTCGAAGGGTTGGGGAAAGTTTTGCCGCCTATGTCTGACGAAGCAGGTCAGAAAGCCCAGCGGTATCTCGAAGATTTAGGCGTCATTGTCAAATTGAATACGCTGGTTGATTCGTATGATGGAGAGACGGTTACGTTTAAAAGTGGCGAAAAAATCAGGACGCAAACGCTGGTCTGGGCCGCTGGTGTAACGGGCGCCATGATCGACGGTATTCCAGCAAACGCCATAGAAAAAGGGCGTATTCTGGTCGACCCGATCAACCGAGTTCAGGGCTTAAACGATGTATTTGCTATCGGCGATATCGCCCTGATGAAGCTGGAAGATTATCCAAAAGGGCATCCTGGCGTAGCGCAGCCAGCTATTCAGCAGGGCAAACATTTGGCTAAAAATCTTCAGCATATTTTAAAGAATGAGCCAACCACGCCATTTGAATACTTCGACAAAGGTTCACTCGCCATTGTGGGCCGCAGCCGGGCCGTGGCCGATTTGCCTGGGAAAATTCATTTAGGAGGATTCATTGCCTGGATGGCCTGGCTGTTCGTTCATATCTGGTACTTAGTCGGTTTCCGCAGTAAACTCATAGTTTTCAGCAACTGGATGTACCGGCTATTTACTTATCAACGGGGAACGCGCATCATCATCCGACCTTTCATCCGAAAAGACGATAAAGTGGGACAGGAGATTCTGGCTCACAACGAGATGAGCTAGATCTTACCGTTCCCAAAGGGGAAATTAAAACCGAACTGATATTTATACTGAAGCGAATAGAAATGATGCGTGGCCAGTCCCTGTTGGTCAGTGCCCAAACGTGTATTGGTGTAATCGGCCCAGGCACCCTGAAGATCCGTCTGGAGAAAGAAATACTTAAAAAAGTCCAGTTTAAGTCCTCCACTCATGCCTGCTACTACGCCATGATAGTGAAACGGCCCTTCCTGTACATCACCTAATATAGTCGAGATTGTGTAGGAGAACAGAATTCCTCCGCCTACTTTTCCAATAGCACTCAGCTGAAGGTATTTGGTCTGCCAGAGCTTTTTCCGTTTTACCAGATTGAGCATCAGGTAATTATTTCCGTTCGTATGCTGTAGATGTACAAAATCGGGCGTTACCAGCGTGTCTTTATTAATCTGATGCCCTCGAATCTGCCCCTGTACATGAATAACTTGATTATCCGTAACAATGTATTTGAGGTGATCCCAGCTTAGTTCGATGCCCAGATCATGTTTGTCGTTAAAGAAATACCCCAGATTCATGTCATACTGAGGAACAGTCAGGTTATCGAGCTTGTAAAAGTCTGTTAAATCGGGCCGATCGTGTGCCTGTGCCTTGAAAAAGGTAAAGTCGTAGTTGTCGGTAGTAGTGTTGCGAAAATGAATGGTGCTTCGAGTATACCACTCACGATTATAACCCCAGGTAAAATAAAGGCTACCACGCCTTTTACCCAGCTTTATTGCATTTTCAGGAAGAGACGTTTGGGCGTAAAGTGATGGCAAAAGAAAATAGCCTACCAGGCTGGCAAGTAAAGGTTTCCAATTCATAATGTACAAGTAGTGAGCGACGGTGGTATAAAGGTAAGCACCCAACAAATGACAAAAAAGACGTATTGTCGACCGGAGCCTGGGGTATAAGCATATAAAAAGGGATACGCAACTGTGCGTATCCCTTTAATACTAACTAAACAACTAAAGATTACCAGCCAGGTCGACCATAACCGTAACCACCGTTGTGGGGTCGTGGGCGTGGAGGTGGCGGAGGGGTGTGAGGGCGTCTATAGCCATAATTGCGCCCGTAAGCAGGTCTACTGCTATAATATGTTGTACAGCTACTCACTGAAATCAGCAGGAGTAAGGCAGTTAGAAATCCAAGCAATTTTGACGTTTTCATAACATTAAAATCCTTTTTATGTAAATTATAGGTTAGAGTCACACAGCCCGAAAAGGATTAGTTGACTGCATTAATCTTCCATTAAAGTTGTAGAATGAGTATTCGCTAACGGTGATATCCAAACGATTGTCGGATATTCGCGTTCTACATAAAACCATTTTTTCCGTTCGTCCATGCGCCACCTGAACCTCCACACTACCTTTTCGATCAGTGCATTTCTGACGTTGCTGGCCTTTTCATCGCCTGCTCAATCACTATCCGACTCTATAAAAGGGGGCCCACTTGATTTGGGTAAGATGTGGACGTTCGATAATCCGCCGTCGGCTTATTTCCAGAAAACGTACAATTTTAAGGCCGACGAAAAATGGTTCGATGAAGCCCGGTTGGCCTCGCTCCGCTTTGCTGATTATTGCTCGGCATCCTTCGTCTCGGCCAATGGTTTAGTCATGACGAATCACCACTGCGCCCGCGAATCGGGCACAGGAGTAACACGGAGAGGAGAAGATCTGAACGCGACAGGATTCTGGGCTAAAACCGCTGCCGAAGAGCGAAAAGTAGACGGTTTGTTCGTAGATCAGCTGGTCAAGATTGAGGACATTACTAAGCGCGTGCAGGACGCTATGAACAAGGTTCAGTCAGAACAGGCGCAATTACAGGCCCGCGAACAGGTCTTTTCGGATATTAAGCAGGAATATGGGCAAAAAGCGGATTGGAAAGGGCTCGAACTGCAAACCATCGTTTTTTACAATGGCGGACGCTATTCCATTTATGGCTTTAAACGCTATAATGACGTTCGATTAGTGTTTATGCCCGAACTCCAACTCGGGTTTTTCGGCGGTGATTACGATAACTTCACGTATCCACGTTACGCGCTGGATTGTTCGTTTTTTCGAGTCTACGACAACAATAAACCCTTAAGAACCAACCACTTCTTCAAATTCAATCCGGCTGGCATCCGCGATGGAGAGCCTATTTTTGTCATCGGTAATCCTGGTCACACCGAGCGACTAAAAACCGTTGCCGAACTTGAGTTCGACCGCGACTTACAAACACCTGCTACAATTCAGATGCTCCGAAATCGGTCGGCAGCTTTACAGGTTTATAATGCAACGGCTAAAAACGACAGCGTATTGAACGAAATTTTCAGCTACGAAAACAGCCTGAAAGCCTACGGCGGTCAACTCGCTGGATTGCAGGATGCGAGTTTATTGGCGAGAAAAGCAGTTTTTGAGAATCAATTTAAAGCAGCCGCCAAAACTAAAAATCTTCCCGCCGATCAACTGAAAACCTGGGATGAGATTGCCGCGAACACGGCCCAGCTGCGTAGCGTTTTCAAAGATGCGAATTACCTCGGCCCCAGCGAACGAACGATGGGCGAATTAATGACTTTCGCGAATCTGGCTACGCAATACAGTGAGATTCTGGCAACCCGGCCACAAGATGCCGAACGAGCGCGTCCGCTAATGGAAATCCCAGTGATCAAAAATATGGCGTTGGATGAAGCCTATTTAGCCGCCCATCTTCTGGAAGCTCAACAGGCATTGGGAAATGATGATCCTTACGTAAAAGCAGCCCTTACCGGCCCCGATGGAAAAATGCGCACCCCAAAAGAAGCGGCTGCCTATCTGTTCAAAAATACCAAACTCACCAATCCTGCTTTCGTGACTGAACTAGCCACTCGACCAAATGCGGCCAATGCATCGAATGATCCCATGTTGGCTCTGGCAAAAATTGGCTTTCCCCGTTATCGGACGGCAGCTTTGCAAGCCCGACAATTGAGCGAGCGTCAGGAAGTATTACGTGGCCAGTTGGGCCGCATGCTCTATGAAGTCTACGGCACGGCGGTTCCGCCCGATGCCACATTTTCCTTACGTATTAACGATGGGGTAGTAAAATCGTACGATTACAACGGCACCAAAGCTCCCATTCTGACAACGTTCGCAGGTCTTTATGATCGGAACTATTCATTTGCCAACAAGGGCCCCTGGGATTTACCAGCCCGCTGGAAAAACCCACCCATGGAGCTTCTAAAGCAACCTATGTGTTTTATCTCGACCAACGATATTATTGGCGGAAATTCGGGTAGTCCCATGATCAATAAAAATCGGGAAGCTGTCGGTTTGGCTTTTGACGGAAATATGGAAAGCTTACCCGGCGAATTCATTTTTGTGCCTGACGCGAACCGAACCATTTCGGTACATACGGGTGGAATCGTTGCTGCCCTGAAACATATTTACAAAGCCGACCGATTAGTGAGTGAATTGACCGGAACGCCAGCGATGTCAGCGCCAGCGAGAAAGAAATAATAACTGTTTACAATTCCCTATTTGAAAGAGCAATATCATGCTGAACTTGTTTCAGCATGACTACAGAGAGGGCCGTTGCCTAGGTCTGTGTCCTCACAGACCCATGACCGGATGGTATCGCTGGCTGACGCAAAGGTGTCTGTGAGGACACAGACACGGGGAGTTCGGCGTCTAATTAATCCAACTCAATAAGTCATGGATTGATAAAACGACTTCTAACCGCTTATATATTCTCCGTGTAAACTCCCCGAAAAGTTTAGTACTTTCGGGGAGTTTGTTTTTGACTGATCCAACCTGATTATGACAAAGTCCGAAATACCCGTAATGCCCGATTTCTTCGACCGATACATTAATCTGGCCGATAACGTATTTCTTATCGATGCATTAACGCAATCTGCCTCTTTTGAAAGCCTGATTCCAGCGTATAAACTTGAAGCACTGGGCGATATGCGGTATGCTCCCGGCAAATGGATGGTGACCGACATCCTTCAACATATCATTGACAACGAGCGGATTATGACTTACCGAGCACTGCGATTCGCTCGGAATGATCAGACCGTATTACCGGGTTACGATGAGGAATTATTCGGTCAGACAGCCAAAGGAAGCCGACGCACGGTTGCCGATTTATACGCCGAATATGCCGTTGTTCGGCAGTCGAGTATTGCCTTGTTTAACAGTTTCGATGACGAAATGCTGCTCCGAAGTGGCATCTGTTTTAACCGGACTATTTCTGTTGTGGCCCTCGGATTTGTGCTGGTTGGTCATGCTCAACACCATGTAAATATCATTCGCGAACGCTATTTACCCCTACTTTCATAACAAACTATGCTAACCAGAATCGTTACCATCATCGCCCTTTCGGCGCAGGTGCTCTATGCCCAAACGAAATCAAAAGTTACTGTTACCGATCTTACGCGAATCAAGCAGGTAGGTGGTATTCAGTTATCGCCCGATGGGAAACAGGCGGTTTATACCATCACAAGCATCGAGTCGAATCCCGATCAGAAAGAAGAATACGAGTACAAAACGCATTTGTATCTCACCAATCTGAAACCAGGCGATCCAAGAGCATTAACTCACGGCCCCGAATCAGCCCGACAGGCTGTCTGGGCACCTGATGGAAAGAAACTAGCTTTCGTACGGACGGTAAAAGGCAAAAGTCAAATTTTCATTATGCCGCTGGATGGTGGAGAAGCCTGGCAATTGACAGATAGCAAATACGGTGCCTCTAATCCGCTCTGGTCGCCCGATGGGAAACGCATTGCCTTTGTGGGCGGAGTTAACATGACTCAGCTATTGACCGATTCCTTAATGAATCCGGGCAAGGGAGGGCCATCGTGGTCGATCGAAAAACCTGGGTTTGCCAACAATGATTTCGTAAAGGTCGATAAGAAAGTAAAACCGAATCCCGATGGCTCGTTGGCTGAAATTCGGGCGTATCTGGCAAAAGATGTTGAGGACAAAAAAGCGAAGGTAATCAACCGATTGAACTTCCAGGGAGAAGCTACAACCGAGCCAGACATCACGTTTACTCACCTGTACATTACAGACGTAACGGAAGGGGCGAAGCTCAAACCGCTAACGCGTGGCTACCAATCCTATCAGGCAGCGAACTGGCTTCCAAATGGACAGGGCCTTCTGGCTGTAACTGACAGAGATTCGCTCAAACACCCTGATCGTGAACAGGATAATGCGATTGTGTTCATTTCAGCTGATGGAACAGGAAAGCCCGCGATCGTATTAGGTGAAGTCGGTAAAAGTTATGGTGATCCTGAAATCTCACCCGATGGTAAACAGCTATCTTTTCTGGTAAGTCCTTCTCAAGGCGTTAATTTTCCGCAAATTGGCTTAGCTACCCTGAACGGCTCTACAGCCTCTAATGTCCAACTCGTTATATTTGATCGGGCAGCCGGCAATCTGACCTGGACCGAAACAACGGCGAGTCTAAAAGGGAAAAAAACCGCAGCTTCTTATGCTGTTTATTTCACTGCTTCTTCCAATGGAGGAGCGCCAGTTTACCGTCTTGATCCGACAACACGACAGGTAACGCAGCTTACTGATTTTGAGATGGGCGTTACGGCTTTCGACGTAGCTAATAACCAGGTCGTTTTCGCAAAAACCGAAGTCGCGAACCCATCCGAACTCTACCTGGCGGATGCGTCGGCAAAAACGCAGACGAAACTGAGTAATCATAACGATTGGGTTGCCCAGCGACAGCTTAGCTTTCCAGAAAAACACACGTACAAAAACTCCATCGGTCAGACAGTTGATTACTGGATTATGAAACCCGCCTTTTTCGAGGCTTCTAAAAAATACCCACTTTTGTTGAATATGCACGGTGGACCAACCGCGATGTGGGGTCCTGGAGAAGCTTCGATGTGGCATGAGTTTCAGTATATGTGCTCACAGGGTTATGGAATCGTTTATGCTAACCCCCGCGGTTCGGGCGGCTACGGCATAGCCTTCCAACGCGCCAATGTCAAAGACTGGGGAACCGGACCGGCCGAAGATGTACTGGCTGCCGAAACTGCTGCTGCGAAAGAAGCCTGGGTCGATACGAGTCGACAAGTGATTACAGGAGGTTCATATGCAGGTTATTTGACCGCCTGGATTGTAGGGCATGACAATCGGTTTAAAGCTGCTTTTGCCCAACGTGGTGTCTATGACCTGACAACCTTCTTAGGCGAAGGGAACGCCTGGCGCCTGGTTCCTAACTACTTCGCTTACCCCTGGACGGAAGAAGCAAAAGTGCTGGATGCCAATTCGCCCTACACGTTCGTCCAAAATATTAAAACTCCGCTCCTGATTAAACACGGCGAAAATGACCTCCGAACCGGCCCTATTCAGAGTGAAATGATGTATAAAAGCCTGAAGATTCTGGGCAAACCAGTTGAGTATGTTCGTATGCCGGGCGCCACACATGAACTAAGCCGCACTGGTAACGTTCGCCAACGCATTGACCGACTGCTGCGCATCTACGAATTCTTCGAGCGATACATCGGCCCCGACGCCAAAGGGTTAACGCAGAATTAAGTACGCTATCCCGTGGCTGTGTCCTCACAGCCACTTATCCGGCAGGAAGTTGGTTGCTGACGCACAGGTGTCAGTGAGGACACAGCCACGGGATAATCTTGAAAGTTTGATAAAATAGTAAAATCCAAACCGAATACTAAAAGTAGACACCATTCCAGCCTGCATTTCCATAAGTTTACCGCCATTGATTTTTTAGACAACTACAACTATGCGTTTTCTTCTTTTAGGGCTGGTATTTCTAGGAACAGCAGCATTTGGTCAAATCGCGAACGACAATACGTTAACGGCTCAGGTCGATGGAAAAGACTTTACCACTCAACCCCGTCGGATCAGGATTGGCAATTTCTGGTGGATTACGGCCAATACCGTCAAACCCGATAAATCACTTCGAATCTGGCTGGGCAGTTTTAATGGCCAGGATGCCCTCGAACCGGGTACTTATGTAGTGGTTGATGCGAAAGATCCTTACAAAAAGGAATACCGGAAAAAGTATGAAGATTTAGGCAAATACAAAGGCATTGCTGCCATCCGATACATTGAAGAAACGCGCGAACCACGAATGGAATACCACGTTGGCGATTCAGGCAATAACGATGAAATTGTTACGGTAACAAATGGAGCAGATGGAACACTGGAAGCTACTTTTTCGAGTAAACTGGCTGGTACTTATTGGAAAGAAAAAGCATCGGCAACAGTATTTGGCGGGGTAGGTCGTTTAATGAGTAAGATGGAAGACAAAGCTATTACCAAAGCATCTGGCTATGATTCGGATATTGACCCCGAGGGTAATGGCTACAAAAAACAGGATAAAAAAGACGAAGTTGTCGTAACGAACGGCAAGGTGCGGCTCAAGATAAAATAAGCATTCACACACGTTTCGTACTAATCTATTACTAATTTTCAATTAACGAACAGGCTGGTCATCGATCAGCGAATACACCTGAAATGAGCGAAAAAAAAGTTGAACCGGAAGCGCTTGAGAATGCTCATAAGTTTCGCTACTGGAAAGGGCAGGCAGAAGCAAATGGCCTGATTATTAATAAGGTTAACGACTTCTACATCCGTCGTCGGCACAATGGCGAGGTGCTATTTGCCATGCTCGAAGTGGATGCCGATACACCCGAAGGTGACAAAATTCCGCCCGCTTTATTTCTAAAAGGACATGCCGCTTCGATGCTGGTCTGCCTGATCGACAAAGACACAAAGGAGAAATTTGTGGTGCTGGTCAAGCAACGGCGCATTGCCGACGGCTCGCAAATTTACGAACACCCCGCTGGCATGGTCGATTCCAGCGATGCCGCTGATGACGTAGCAGCCCGCGAAATTGGCGAAGAAGTTGGGCTTACCGTAACGGCTAGTGAATTGACGAAATTAAATCCACGCGTCTGGTTTCCCAGCACCGGCACCAGCGACGAAGGCATGCACTTTTTCTACGTAGAAAAAGAACTGCCGCGCGACGAAATTATGGCTTTTCACCTCAAAAATATGGGCAGCGCATCTGAGCATGAACGTATTACCAGCGTTGTAGCCACAATCCCACAAGCGCACAAACTCATTACCAACGTCAACGGTATTCTTCTCAATTTCCTTTACCTGAAACACGTTGGCGATTACGATACGATGAAATTGTTGTAGTTGATTCAAACCTAACACTCTATGGATGAATTTATGCAGGAGGCCATTCGTCAGGCCCGGAAGAGTTTAAGTGAAGGCGGTATTCCGATCGGATCGGCCCTCACAAAAAATGGTGAATTAGTGGCTTCGGGCCACAATAAGCGCGTACAGGAAAACAACCCCATTCTCCATGGAGAAATGGACTGTTTGAACAACGCCGGACGGGTGGGTTCCTTCAAAAATACAGTCATTTATTCGACGCTGATGCCCTGCTATATGTGTGCGGGCACTATTGTCCAGTTTAAAATTCCGAAGGTAATCGTTGGTGAATCGCGGACATTTCCCGGAGCGAGGGAATTTATGGAACAGCACGGTGTTGAGGTCATTGATCTCGATTTACCCGAGTGCGTTGACATGATGAATCAATTTATTGCGGAAAAGCCTACCCTCTGGAACGAAGACATTGGCGAGTTATAGGCCATCCATCTAGTTACCTTTACCGAAACTTTTCGTCACATAGCCACTACACCGATAACCTGGCTTTGTGAAATTTCTTTGGATTGCTTTACTGTTAATACACAGACTTTTTAGTACCGAATCTGTATTCGCGCAACGCTCTCGAATCTGGCAGGAGAAACCGGGAACCTGGCTTCTCCATGCTGGTTTAGCCACTACACACGCCACGGGAGATTTATCTTCGTTCGGTAATTTTGCTCATCTTCAATTAGGTGCTGCGGCAAAAATGGCTATACCCTACCGCTCGACCGAACGCCTTTCCTACCGATTAGAAACTCAGTTATACTACATTTACGCGCACCAGAAATACACGCGCAATTATTATAATAATCTATCCTTTAGGAGTCTGAATCCAGATATTTGGGCGGGAATTCAATTCGATTTTTGGCCTATTGACCATCCCTACCAAGCTACTATCCCTTATGCACTGGCAGGTGCTGGTCTAACCTATATGACTCCTAAAGCCCTGTATGAAGGTCAATCGGTCAGTTTAGCTCCCTTACAAACGGAAGGTATTGGCTACAATCGATTAGCTGGGATTATTCGGTACGGATTAGGATTGCCGCTTATGGCTTCGGAGCGGTTTCAGCTGCATGTAGAAGGCACTTATACCCACGTTTTGAGTGATTATCTGGATGATGTCAGTTCGGTTTATACAGATCGGACGGGGATGAGTCCGTTGGGGTCGGCTTTGGCAGATCGGCGTGCGGAACTGGGAACGCGCTTGAATGAGCCGGGCAAGCAACGTGGCAATACCGGAAAAAACGATGGCTATTTTGTTATAATGGGGCGTCTGGTTTTCGTCATCATTACGCCGGGGCAGCGTATCTACCGGCGAATGATCGGTCGTTAGGGTTTTGAGGTGTTTTACCTTATTTTTGGCGTTCACCTTGCAAAACCCAACGTGCTTTCTAACGAAATAAGCCCTGCTCTTTTTGTCGATGCCCTTCAGAATGAACTTCAGCAGATACAGTATGGGGAGCGGCCACCTGAACTTTACGAGCCCATTCGGTATATAATGAATCTGGGGGGAAAGCGAATGCGCCCATTGCTAACCCTCATGTCTACCTACCTCTTCACCGACGATTGGCGAAAAGCGGTTCGACCTGCTCTGGGCGTTGAGGTTTTCCACAATTTCACGCTCATGCACGACGACATTATGGATCAGGCTCCTTTGCGCCGTGGTCATCAGACTGTGCATGAAAAATGGAACGGAAACATTGCCATCCTGTCGGGCGATGTGATGCTGGTGAATGCGTATCAGTTACTATTAAACGTAGAAGCGGATAAACTAAAACCTGTTCTGGAGCGGTTTAGCCGAACAGCCGCGGAAGTGTGCGAAGGCCAGCAAATGGATATGAATTTTGAGGAGCGCTGGGACGTAACTGAGTCCGAATACATTGACATGATCCGCCTGAAAACGTCCGTTTTGTTGGGATATGCACTTGAATTAGGTGGTTTGATTGCAGGTGCAGATGCGGAAACAACCCGCCATCTTTACGAAGGTGGCATGAATATAGGCGTAGGGTTTCAACTAAAAGATGACCTTCTGGATGTGTACGGCGATCCGGCTAAATTCGGCAAACAGGTGGGTGGTGATATTATTGCTAATAAAAAAACGTTCTTACTAATTGAAGCTCTTCTACGGGCACAGGGCTCAGTCAGAACCGAACTGCTGGATTGGCTGAACCGTACTACCTTCAACAAAAGTGAAAAAGTGAAAGCTGTGACGGCCATTTATGACCAGTTGGACATTCGTCAACACACCGAAAATCGTATCAACGAATACTTTGAACGCGGTTTCGCTAATTTCGATCAGATCAACGCCGATCCAGCCAGAAAGAATGTATTGATTCAATTCGCCCGTCAATTAGTCGAGCGAGAAAGTTAAAAAGATGTATGCTATAGGATGTATAATGTATAATCGTCCAGACGCAATACATTACACATCCTATAGCATACATCCTATATAAACTCATGAGCACTACCGTCATTATTATCGTCGTTACAGTCCTTATCAGTATGGCTGCCTGGAATAATTACAGTCTGATGGACCGATGGGTTATGAATCCATATCAGGTGGCAAGACGAGGTCAATATTATCGATTCGTTACTTCAGGATTCCTCCATGCAGACTGGGGCCACCTGATTTTCAACATGATCAGTTTGTACGCATTTGGCGGCTTTATTGAGCAAGTTTTTGGTGCTTTGTTTGGTCTGAGTAGCCCTATTTATCTAATTGGGTTTTATCTGGTTGCTGTCGTTGTTTCTGATATTCCAACGTTTCTGAAGCACCGCAATGATGTTAATTACAACTCATTAGGTGCTTCCGGGGGCGTTGCGGCTATTATTTTCGCAGCAATCTTATTCCGACCTTTAACTCCTCTGTATTTGTTTTTCATCCCAATCGGTATCCCAGGTTTCATCTTTGGGCCGCTTTATCTGGCTTACTCCTATTATGAATCCCGGCGTGGTACAAGTGGTATCAACCATGATGCACACATTTATGGAGCACTGTTTGGCATTGTATTTATGATTCTGGTCTATCCGCCTGTATTACCCAGCTTTTTTGAGCAGATTGCCAGCTGGCGTCTGTTTTAACGCACTATGGAGCAACGATTATGTTTAGACTCCTGAATCAACCGTATCCTTCCGACAAATCACTACGCCAGGTTTTACAGAAAGCCCTGTTGATTGGGATATTTGTCGCTTTATTTTTATTAACGTTTCAGCCGTTTAGTCTTAATCTTTGGGATACACCCTATAAAACGCTCAAAATAGCTGGATTTGGCCTGGTAAC
Organism: Spirosoma harenae; assembly: GCF_054776975.1. Classification (NCBI taxonomy): domain Bacteria; kingdom Pseudomonadati; phylum Bacteroidota; class Cytophagia; order Cytophagales; family Cytophagaceae; genus Spirosoma; species Spirosoma harenae. The sequence goes on from NZ_BAAHBD010000011.1 coordinate 24,513, forward strand.
CTTTCTGATTACAGCCACTAATTTCATCATCTGGCAACAGGTATTTCCCCGATTCTTTACCGAATCACGATGGACGGTTGGGCGTGAAATTTTATTCATGTTATGGCACATACTAATCATTGCAATCGCTAATCGATTCTATCTGGAATGGCTATTGGGAATCAGCGATACGCACATTATGGGTTGGGGGCATATGATTCTGGGTACCTTTCTGGTTGGTCTGTTTCCGGTTGTGGCGTTAGTAATGCTCAACTACATTCGGCAACTCAAAAAATACAGTCGTGCAGCTGCCGATCTGCCTGTTCCAATCCACGAAACTCCTGGTTTGCCAGAGCAAAATACACTCATCGCTCAAGTCGATGAAACTATTACACTTGTCGCTGATAATGATAAAGATACGATAACCCTACTGACTGAGGAATTACTGTTCATTGAGTCGAGTGATAATTATTGTACCATTGTTCACCGTAAAAATGGCCGACTAACCAAACCGTTATTACGCAGCAGTTTGGGACGTCTGGAAAAACAGATTTCCCGGCCTTACATTGTTCGATGCCATCGGTCATATGTGGTGAATCTGAATCAGATTGAACGGGTGACCGGAAATGCACAAGGCTATAAATTGCATTTATCAGACGGCCAATTTCAGATACCCGTCGCGCGCCAGTATAACGAAACGCTTGTGGCTGAACTGAAAGCTTTGTAAAACGTCCCACCTCCTTTCCCAAAGAGCCTAAAGGCTTGTCAAACGTCCCTAAACCTGCTATTTGCCCCTTTTAGTTGCAGTCGGCTGATACCGTATTGTAGGTTTGTCTCATCCAACGACAATCACAAACGGTCATGAAAACGCTTATTAGCTCGCTTCTCATTCTACATATTGCCACAGGTTCCATTGCCTTATTGGTTGGCCTGATTCCAATGTCTTCGAAAAAAGGTAGCCGCCTACACAATCGCGCCGGGCTGGTTTATGTATACTGCATGATTACTGTTGCTATTACGGCATTGCTGCTTTGTGGTTTACAACCCTTTAAAATGATGCGGTTGTTCCTGACAGGTATTGCCGTATTTAGCTTTTACCTAAGTATGACAGGCTGGCGAGCCACCAAACAGAAAAAAACCGGTCCTGTGCTTGGCGATCAAGTCCTGTCCTTTATTACGCTGGCAACCAGTGTCGGGATGGTGAGTTTTGGCCTTTATTTGATGGGGCAACCGGGCGACGCGTTCTTCCCAATTCTGTTCACTTTTTTTGGGATAATCACTGGCGTTTTTGCCATGCAGGATATTCGTCGATTTGGTAAGCCTACGGAGAAAATGCACTGGTTTTTTCAGCATTTCACCCGGATGGGCGGTTCTTACATTGCAACGTTCACCGCAGCATTAGTTGTCAATATGGGACGAATGATGCCAGCCGATGCCCCTTCCTGGGCCGGTACAATTGGCTGGATCGCTCCCAGCATTGTTGGGGGAATGCTGATCGGGCGAACAGTACGGTATTACAAACAGAAATTCAGCACGCCGAAAGAGCCCGTTATGGCTTAATTATTTTTTCAACAATTCTTTAGCTACTGGTAGAGCTTTGGCTGCCCATTGGGCCATTTGCTTACCTGAATAATGAAGGCCGTCCGAGGCAAATTGAGAATTATCACCAGCCGCTGATCGAGTTAGGGGCGTAATATCGACGAACGCAATACCGGCTTTTTCGCATTCTTCCTTAGCGATCGCATTGAACAGGTCGATTTCCTGCGCAATCCGGGTTTTATTTTGACCAGTAGCGAAGGGTGAAGCGCCCCAGTCAGGAATGGACAATACCAGTACGTGCGCAGTTTTTCCACCAGCAAACTTGATGGATGTTTGAAGCAATTCCTTCAACTCCGTCCGGTATCGCTCCTGGGTTTGACCACGATATTGATTATTTACTCCTATCAGTAGCGAAACCAGATTGTATGTTTTCTGATTACCACTGGCTTTTATCGCATCCTGCAATTCAGCCGTTGTCCATCCCGTACGAGCAATAATATCCGGGTTACCAATGTCCACGCCATCTTTCCGCAGTTGTCCGGCTAATTGTACACTCCAGCGATCACTTTCCGAAACGCTTTCCCCAATCGTATACGAGTCGCCTAACGACAGAAATGAATAATTGGCCAGGGGGCCAGTTGATGGAATCATAAGATCAGATTCTGAAGTAGGCTGTACGCAAGCCAGCAGGAACGGAGCGAGGATAAACAGTAATTTTGTCATGGTCGTATCCGATAAATAATCAGTCGTTTTTAACCTACGTACGAACATGCCAATCAGATTACTTTTTGGCGAATTTAGGCCTGATTATACAGTTTAATGACCGTTTCGCGCATCATTCGTCCAGTGTCATTCAGCAAAAAACCAATTACTTCGGCCAGATTTTGGGGAGGAACCCAACGACTTGCATCAGCATCAGGCATGGCTTCGCGATTGGTTGGCGTGTCGATTGTACTAGGAACAATTACCGTAGCGGTAATTTGCTTCGATTTTCCTTCTGCATTGATCAGATTTGCCAGTTCGAACACTAATGTTTTGCTTAACGCATAGGCAACTACATTCTTTCCTTCAATCGCATTAAGGGCTGGCCGAGACCCGATCAGAATAAACTGTCCTCCTTCCTGCTGCTCGAATCGAGCCATAAGCGGTTTGGCGAGGTTAAAAGCCGATAGAAAATTGATGTCGAACATCTTCTGAATCAGTGCGCCGCCAGTTTCCTGAAGATTACCCATCGCAAAACCACCTACCAACAGAATAGCCGCCTGAATCGAAGTGGCTTTATGATCATCCAGAAAGTTCGCAACGCTGGCTTCATCTACTACATTCACAACGCTCGTCTGTACATTGGGTAGATGGTCGAACGCGTTCTGGTGGCGGCTTGACCCGACTGTTGCCAGAATAGAATAGCCTTGTTCGTGCAAATAAGCCACTACATCCTGACCAAGTCCGCCCGATGCGCCAGTAATCAATACAGTTTTCATAGTTGACAGCAAAACAATGTAGCATCAAGTCCAGAAACCCAATGCTACATCAAAATCCAGAAAATCAATTAAATCTGACGAATCCCGGTTCAGACTTCCTGTTCCAGCAAAAACGCCTTAATAAACGGATCAAGATCCCCGTCGAGCACAGCATCCGTATTAGAAGTTTGGTAACCCGTACGATGATCTTTCACGCGACGATCATCCAGCACATACGAACGAATTTGCGACCCCCACTCGATTTTCTGCTTACCGGCTTCCACTTCAGCACGAGCAGCATTGCGCTTCTGCACTTCGATCTCGTACAATTTTGATTTCAGAAGCCGCATTGCCACTTCCTTGTTCTGCAGCTGGCTTCGCTCCTGCTGACATTCAATAATCAATCCGGAAGGTCGGTGACGTAACCGAACGGCGGTTTCTACTTTGTTTACATTCTGGCCACCCGCGCCCCCCGAACGGAACGTATCCCAATCAATATCCGCTGGATTTACATCAATTTGGATCGTATCATCTACCAGCGGATAGGCGAAAACGGACGCAAATGACGTATGCCGCCGGGCATTGGAGTCGAACGGGGAAATGCGAACTAGTCGGTGGACACCGTTTTCGGATTTTAGAAAACCGTACGCCAGTGGACCGTCTACTTCAATGGTGGCTGATTTTATACCAGCGGTATCGCCCTCCTGATAATCAACCTGTTTCAGACTGTATCCATGTTTTTCGGCCCAGCGCATGTACATGCGATAAAGCATATCGGCCCAGTCCTGACTTTCAGTACCACCCGCACCAGCGTTTATTTCGAGAACGGCACTGAGTTGATCTTCCTCATTACCAAGCATCTTTTTAAGCTCAAGTTCGTCGAGCGTTTCAGATACTTTTTTGCCTTCCTCATCTACCTCTTCTTCGGTTACCTCACCGGCTTCGTAGAATTCAAATAAGGTTTCCAAATCACCAAACTGTCCGTTTAGTTTTTCGTAACCAGTAATCCAACCTTTCAACGCCCGAACCTGCTTCATCACGCCCTCGGCGCGGTCGGCATTGGTCCAGAACTCAGGCTGGAAAGTCTGCTGTTCGAGTTCAGCTAGTTGTTCTTTTTTCGAATCGTAGTCAAAGATACCCCCTCAGAGCCTCTACTCTGGCTCTCAAGTCGGCCAACTGATCAGTTGTCATGAACTTGTCGTACTATTTTAAATGAGTGAAAGTGTGAATGAACGAATGAGTGAATCGTATTCGTCAATTCGTCATTACAACTACAAAGATAGAACAAAAGAAGGAGGGCTGAGGTTTCGGGCTATTTGCGTAGGAATTTGCACGCTTTATTGGTAGCTTTCTTATCCGAACCCTTCCTCACGCTATGAAACCTATTCTCCTGATTCTTTTGGCGTTAACTACGTCAGAGGCTATAGCCCAACCCGATTCTACCCAAGCTCCCATTTGCGGATTTGGCTTACTTCAGCAGCAAAAAAATCGCCAGCTAAATCCAGAATTATCCCTACAACTTCGCCAGGCGGATGCTCTTTTTCAGGAGCAACTTGTCAGACAAAAGTCGGCTCGCGCTGCTCAGGATGTTGTTTATACGCTACCCATTGTTGTGCATGTTATCCATAACGGCGAAGCCATTGGCACAACGAATAACCCGTCGGATGCGTCGATTCAGGCGATGGTTGCTCTATTAAATGCGGCTTTTCGTAAGAATGGAGCGTCTTACGGCGGTGTCGATATTGGTATTCAATTTCAGTTAGCTATTCGCTCTCCCCAGTGCGGGATAACAACTGGTATTAATCGCGTTAATGGGAGCAGTATACCTACTTATACATCAGGCGGAATTGCTGTTAATAACTATGTGGGTAGTGCCGATGAAACAGCGGTAAAAAACCTTAGTCGCTGGCCGAATACAGACTATGTCAATATCTGGATCGTGAATAAAATTAATGGTAGTGCGAACGCGGGCGGTTTCGCCTGGTTGCCAGAATTCAATTCGGCGCTTGTAGATGGCATTACGATGTGCGCCAATACGGTATCGGGTAGCAACAAAACCATTGTTCACGAAATGGGACACGTTTTCAATCTGCAGCACACGTTCCACGATTATGATAATGGCAATGAAACGACCTGCCCTCCATCCACCTCCTGTACGACTACCGGCGACCGGGTTTGTGATACGGAGCCAGTCCTGAATGTGCCCTGTAGCACAACACTAAATACCTGTACTGGAGCACCTTTTCAACTAGCAGACGCTAGTTTGAATTATACTGTTCTGAACAATTACATGAGCTATACGAATTGCCAGTGGATGTTCACGCAAGGGCAGAAAGATCGAATGCTAGCCGCTTTGCTGGCTTTCCGGCCAGGTTTGATCTCGTCGGGCGGTTTATCGGCTCCGGCAAATAGCCCAGTGACTGTTTGCTCGGTCTCGTCGGCAAATGGGCTATCGCCGTATTATGGAGTAGGACGTGTAACATTGAATACACTAGATGTTTATTCGAATTCATCCAAAGCCGATGGTGCGTTTTACATTGATCGCACTTGTAATCAACGGACTACCCTTACCGCCGGGCAATCCTACACACTATCCATTCAGGGTACGTTTAACAATTTCCATTACCTTCAAGCCTACCTGGATTATAATGCCGATGGCGATTTTAATGATAGCAATGAAACACTTCTAACCACTTATGCGCGTAATACGACTGTAACGGTAACTATTCCCACTTCAGCCGTTGAGTTGAATACGCCCCTGCGTCTGCGTATTGTAGCTGATAGTCCAGAGGGAGGACTGACTACCGCATGCGCTTTGGCTGGAGAAGTCACTCATGGAGCTGGCCAGGCAGAAGATTATAGTGTTGTCATTCAGTCTCGTAGCATTACGTCGATTGCTTCTGGAAGTTGGACAGCGCCCGCAACCTGGTCTTGTTCGTGCGTACCGGGCGCCACTGATATCGTCTCTATTCAGTCACCGCACACCGTTTCTATTAGTAGTGGACAGAAACAGGCCTTGTCGCTGAACCTACTCGGTAAATTACAGTATACGACTGGCGGTCAGCTTCGTCTTAATGGTAACTAGTGGTCTGTATTGGCCAATTGACTCCGAAATCAACTTTTCGACCTACCTTTGCGTTCTCTTGCTAAGAGGGTTTACCTTATTTATTCTCTACTAATTCATTCATAGATAATGGCTTCACAGTACGATGTAATCGTTGTGGGTAGCGGACCTGGCGGCTATGTAGCCGCCATTCGTGCGTCGCAGTTGGGATTGAAAACCGCCGTCATTGAGCGCGAAAGCCTGGGTGGTATCTGTTTGAACTGGGGTTGTATACCCACCAAAGCCCTGCTGAAATCGGCGCAGGTTTTTGAATATATTAAACACTCTGCAGACTATGGCATCACGGTTTCAGGGGAATCGAAGCCTGATTTTGGCGCTGTCATCAAGCGGAGCCGGGGTGTCGCTGATAGCATGAGCAAGGGCGTGCAGTTCCTGATGAGAAAAAACAAAATCGATGTTATTTCTGGAAACGGGAAGGTAAAACCCGGCAAAAAAGTTGATGTAACGGGTGCCGATGGTAAGGTAACCGAATACGAAGCCAAACATATCATTATTGCAACCGGCGGACGGGCTCGTCAATTACCAAGCGTCCCGATTGATGGTACAAAAGTGATTGAATACCGGAAAGCAATGTCGCTGGAAAAACGGCCGGATTCAATGCTGGTGATTGGTTCGGGCGCTATTGGTGTTGAGTTTGCCTACGTCTACGCCAGCATGGGTACCAAGGTAACAATCGTTGAATTCCTGCCGAATGTAGTGCCCGTTGAAGATGAGGATATCTCGAAGGAGTTGGCGAAACAATACAAGAAAATCGGTATTGATATTTACACCAAATCGGAAGTTACGAAAGTCGATACGAGTGGCAAAGGCTGTAAGGTGTTCGTAAAAACGCCCGATGGGGAAAAAACCTTTGACGTTGATGTTGTTCTATCAGCTGCTGGTGTAGTTGCTAACATTGAAAACATTGGTCTTGAAGAAACGGGCATTTCGGTTGATCGGGGTAAAATCGTAACGGACGATTACTACCGCACCAACGTAGCGGGTTATTACGCTATCGGCGATTGTACGAAAGGGCAGGCTCTGGCACACGTAGCATCTGCCGAAGCGATCATTTGCGTCGAGAAAATTGCGAACCTACCACACGTTGAACCATTGAATTACAACAACATTCCTGGCTGTACGTACTGCACACCCGAAATTGCCTCTGTGGGTTATACGGAAAAAGCCGCTCGGGAAGCTGGTTATGAGCTGAAAGTTGGTAAATTCCCCTTCTCGGCATCTGGTAAAGCGAAAGCGGCTGGAACTCCGGAAGGATTTGTAAAAGTGATTTTTGATGCCAAATACGGCGAATTCTTAGGCGCACACTTCATTGGCAACAATGTAACCGAAATGATCGCCGAAGTCGTAGCGGCACGTAAACTGGAAACAACGGGCGAAGAAATCCTGAAAGCCGTTCACCCGCACCCAACCATGTCGGAAGCGATTAAAGATGCCACCGAAGCCGCTTACGGTGAGGCTATTCACTTATAGTTGACTGGAGCAGAGGTATTATTTAAACCCCTATCTCCCCTGAATCGGACTTTGCCAGCTTTTAGACAAAGTCCGATTCAGGGGAGATAGGAGTTTTTTAGGTTGGTGATTTAATTAACGACTTGGCTATTCTGCAGCATTCGACGCAACGATATACTTAATTGAACCAGTTCGGAGTAGTGCCAGAGATCGTAATCTTTGTAAAGCGTTTTCAATCTGCTTTGCGAAATGAGGGCGCCTTTGATAAGCTTTTTTTGATCTGGCTCCTCCAGCCGCTGTAGTCGCTGGGTTACAGTTTGTAATTGCTGTTTAGGATTCAGGTCAAGCCGAAATAGCCGAGCCAGTAGCGTGAGCTCGCTGGCGCGCCAGTTGTCTGCATTACGGCGTCGTCGATTTATTGCCTCATTTGATAGCGCTAACTCATCTCTTAGGTCGCTCGTAGTGAGTTGATTATCAGCGAAAGTTCTCAGAATAGCAGCACGAGCATTGAAATACGATTCTATTAGATTTTGTATATCATTCATGGTCCAATGAACTTAAAATGCATGTTCAACAAGCCATATCAGAAAATAAACGACAGCGATAAAGTATAGAATAATGAATATCCGCAGGAGTGGCACAGCTACGTCATCAAACTTTGGTAATTTTTTGGGCATTATTCACGGAAATAGGCCAGTTAAACCAGTCTAAAATTACCTCTCAGCTTGCCTGAAAAGTAAACCGGATAGGGCCTAATACACAAATTCACAGTTTATTGACATTAACTGACTAAGTTAATATAAGGAGTAGCTCATTAAATGTATATCGCCTAAGGCCTTAAAAACGAGCACATTCTATAAAAATACACACTATTGACTTAAGTGAATACTAAAAATGGGTTGATAAGAAATGAACTAGTGATATATAATTAGTTCTAGTTCAGAACAGGTAAGTACGAGAGCGGATCAAATTACCCTTTTTGAATGACACCGAAATTAAACTTGTCAGCCCTCCAGACATAGTTTTCTACTATCTCTGGAGGGCTGACAAGAAGTACGAATTAGTAAGTCATTTAAACTTACCAGTTCAGTTTATCAATACCTACACTACTGGCTTTGGCTCAACAGTACCCGATCAATAACGTGTATTACACCATTTGAAGCTGATTGGTCGGTTTGAACAACATTGGCAGCATTTGTACCATTGCCTTTACCCAGGATTGTCACCTTACCGTTGCTTACGTTCGTTCGGATGCTGGTACCCTGAGCCGTAACGATATCTGCCCCATTCTGGAATGTCTGCGCATAGGCACGATATTTCAGAACGTGATAAAGAAGTATATCCGCTATCTTTTTCTGGTCTGCAGCTTTGATGGCTGCTTCATCGGCATAGCCGGCTGCTTTAAAGGCATCATTGGTTGGGGCAAAAAGTGTATATCCGTTCGCCGTATTGGCATTCAACACATCCTGCACGCTCGATCCAGCCCGATCAATAGCAGCCGACAGGAGTGATAAATTAGTGTTGCTTTTCGCAAGTGCTACGATATTGACTGTTGGTGGCATCAAAACCTGATTGATGACATGAACCACACCATCCGTAACGGCCAAATCGCCCTGAATAATTTTCGCCTGATTGACACTGATATCGGTCATACTAGTTTTATAAACCGAAATCTGCGTATTAGCTAGACTAGTCTGATAATCTGTGTTCACTGCTGTCGGGATAGCCGACTGGTCAATCTTTGAATTGACGATATGGTAGCGCAAAATCCGTTGCAGATCAGCTACGGGTGCTGCTGTAATAGCCGCTTCGTTGGCATACCCAGCCGCTTTAAAGGCATCATCTGATGGACCAAAAATTGTATTCTGGCTTTTATTAAACTCACTGGCGAGCCCTGCACGATTAATGGCAGCTTCGAGCAAGTTAAGGTTATCTTTCTGCCCAATGAATTGAACGGCTGCGACGACCGTACCAGGGTTCGTTGTTGTTCCAGTGCCTGGTGTTGTTGTTGTTCCTGTACCGGGGTTTGTTACTGTTCCTGAACCTGGAGGAGTTGTACCGCTTCCATCTGGTTCCGGCGTGTTATTTGTGCAACTAAAGAAGAATGGGACAACTGCAAGAAGCAGTAGAATCATACCTTGTCGAAGGTACGAATAAGCTAGATGGTTCATACGTTGAGTAAATTAAATAAACTGATAAAACCTAAACATCTAATATGTCACCTATTACCAGAAACAGATAAGACATTCTTAGAAAGAACGTATTAGTTAGGTTAATGTTTGTGGAATAATACAAAACGGCGCACTGGAGTGAATAGAGCTACATTTTTATAACAACAATAGATTTTTTCTAAATAAGAAATTCGACTAAACGCACTACAAAGTCGATATTAGTATACTATATAAGGTTCTTTATATAGTATCAATCAAAAATAAGTTTACCAAATAGCTGTTATAGTTTAATAAACGCCTTACTAAGAGTAGCTGACTCAAATCATTTTGACTATGAATAGTACAAAATAGGCTATAGGATAAATATCTTCGAAAGGATTCATTGGCTGAAAAAACCCACTATCCGTAGAATCAGACATTATTTAGTGAATTTCTACTCTGTAAGTGAATCTATCAATCAGATATACCATTTAATAGATTTATCCAATTTTGCGCTGATGAGGCAAATCCAGCCTATTGGGCGGTTCGTAGATAGGGAATCTCCCTATCACGAAACCCGAAGATAACGAATGACAACCTCCCTGAGCGACGAAGAAATGATCCATCATTATCTGCCAGAGAAACCGGATCTATGTTTCAAAATCATCTATAATCGTTATGTAAAAAAAGTTTATAACAGATGCCTTTTCATCACCAAAAATCGCGATCTGGCTCAGGATTTCACGCACGATATATTCCTGAAAGCGTTTGATAAACTAGCCTATTATCAGGGAAAATCCCGCTTTTCAACTTGGCTATATTCTATTGTATTTAACTACTGCGCAGATCAGTTAAGAATAGCTAAACGACTAGCAACAGTCGAATTAAGCATCGAGATAGAACAAAGCGTATACGAGTCTGCAGACTCGTATATACAGGAAGAAACTTTTCAACGTATACAGCAGGCTATCGACAGGCTGTCTGTTCAGGAGCGAACTTTCCTCCGATTAAAATACGAAGACGAACTAAGTATCGAAGAAATTGGGCAACGGTATGGTTTGCAGCCAAGTGCGGTTAAGATGCGGCTAAAGCGAAGCCGGGAAAAAGTTCAGGCCTTATATTCAACGTTGTAGAAAATCATTGCCGACTTAATAAACAGCAAATTTAGAGGGAGTGCTCCTCATTTTTTGGGCAGATAATATACCCTTTAAGCATTTAGCAGTAGCCGAAGGATTACTCATCAGGAATATTAGGAGTTTCACGCAGGACCGGTATGGATTTATCTGGATGGGTATACGCTGTGCGCTTCGATTAGTATTCGCAATCCTCTCGTCGGTTCTTATTGCCCGGCGTAGCGCATATTAATACACCTATTGAAGCTTCGCCAGGACTTTTGTGGGTTAGTACCAATACAGGAATCATTTGTTTCGACCGCCAAAAAAATCACCCCCTGAGCCGTCGGAAGCTGACCAGTTGCCGAATAGTTGCGATCAATGTTGATTATCAGGGTATGCTTTACGTTGGCAGATACCCGCCTAAGTCGTATGTTTTATAGCCCCCAACGCATTCTTAACGACTCGATTAACTCATTACATCGAGAAACCCCGACGATTGACACGACCGGCTCTTTACCACTTTTTTAGATAAATTGCTTAGGTTTGTAGTTTTGGAAATTTATCAAACCTTCTGGAAATAAAGGTTCATTCATGAGCACATATAACGAGTATCAAAAGCAGATTATAGATAGAGAAGCTCAGGGGCTTCATCCGTTGCCGATTGATGGGGCTGAATTGATGTACGAGGTCATCGAACAGATCAAACACGCAAACCATGAGCACCGGGATGAGTCACTTAATTTCTTTATTTATAATGTATTACCGGGAACCACTAATGCGGCTCGCGTAAAGGCGAAGTTTTTGAAGGAAATTATTCTTGGTGAGTCTATTGTAAAAGAAATTCCGCCCGCCTTTGCTTTTGATCAGTTATCTCACATGAAAGGAGGGCCTTCTATTGAGGTTTTGCTGGATTTAGCCTTGGGCAAAGATGAGACGATTGCGAAAAGTGCGGCAGATGTACTGAAAACGCAGGTTTTTCTCTACGAAGCGGATACCGATCGATTGGCGGAAGCATACAGAAGTGGTAACCCGATCGCCAGAGAAATTCTTGAAAGTTATGCTAAGGCAGAGTTCTATACCAAGTTACCTGATATTCCTGAAGAAATTGAATTAGTAACGTTCGTAGCAGGGATCGGCGATATATCTACTGACTTGCTTTCTCCGGGAAGTGATGCCCACTCCCGGTCTGACCGTGAGCTTCATGGCCAGTGTATGTTTGAGCACAATAAAGCACAACAACAAGCACTGAAGGAACTTAAAGAACAACATCCAGACAAACGGGTGGTGCTGGTTGCCGAAAAAGGCACCATGGGCGTTGGTTCTTCGCGTATGTCTGGCGTAAACAATGTGGCGCTATGGATTGGTAAACAAGCCAGTCCTTTCGTACCGTTCGTTAACATTGCTCCGGTAGTGGCCGGTACAAACGGTATTTCTCCCATATTTCTAACAACCGTCGGCGTAACGGGAGGAATTGGCTTAGACCTTAAAAACTGGGTAAAAAAGTTCGATGAGGCCGGTAAGTTGGTGGTCGATGCCGACGGTCAGCCCGTTTTAGAACAAACTTATTCTGTTGATACAGGTACTGTGCTTACCGTTAATACAAAGACCAAGAAGCTATATAAAGATGGGCAGGAGGTAATGGATGTGGCCTCGGCGTTCACTCCCCAGAAGATCGAATTCATGAAGGCTGGCGGGTCGTACTCCATCGAATTTGGCAAAAAACTGCAAACCTTTGCCGCTAAGCTCCTGGGCATTACTCCGCCAACCGTTTTTGCTCCATCCAAAGAAATTTCGAATCCGGGACAAGGTCTGACTGCCGTAGAAAAAATCTTCAATAGAAATGCAGTTGGAACCTCCGGCGCTACGTTACACGCTGGCTCTTATGTTCGTGTAAAGGTGAATATTGTTGGTTCGCAGGATACAACCGGGCTGATGACTGCCCAGGAATTGGAGTCAATGGCGGCAACGGTAATTTCTCCCATCGTGGATGCCGGTTATCAATCGGGTTGTCACACTGCATCGGTTTGGGACAGTAAGTCGCAGCAGAACATTCCCAGGCTGATGAATTTTATGAACGACTTCGGTCTCATCACAGCTCGGGACCCGAAGGGCGTCTATCATTCGATGACCGATGTTATTCATAAGGTGTTGAATGATATCACAGTAGACGATTGGGCGATCATTATCGGTGGCGACTCACATACCCGGATGTCGAAAGGCGTTGCGTTTGGTGCTGATTCCGGTACGGTTGCGCTTGCCTTGGCCACCGGTGAAGCGTCTATGCCCATTCCTGAATCGGTAAAAGTGACGTTCAAGGGAAAAATGAATGATCACCTGGATTTCCGGGATGTAGTTCATGCCACCCAATTGCAGATGCTGAAGGCATTTAACGGGGAAAACGTATTCCAGGGCAGAGTGATCGAAGTGCATATCGGTACGTTGCTTTCTGATCAGGCTTTCACCTTCACCGACTGGACGGCAGAAATGAAAGCCAAAGCATCTATCTGTATTTCCCAGCCTGATACCCTCATCGAATCATTAGAGATCGCGAAAGGCCGAATCAAGATCATGATCGAAAAGGGCATGGATAATGAAAAGCAGGTTCTGCAAGGCCTTATCGATAAAGCCAATCAACGAATTGAGGAAATCAGATCGGGCGACAAACCGCCATTAGCGCCTGACGAAAACGCTACCTATTACGCGGAATTTGTAGTCGATCTGGATGCTATTGATGAGCCGATGATTGCCGATCCTGACGTAAATAACGTGGATGCCTCAAAACGGTATACGCACGATACCATTCGCGATCTTACGTATTATGATGGTGAGAAGCACGTTGATCTTGGTTTTGTTGGCTCCTGTATGGTACACAAAGGCGATATCAAGATTGTTTCCAAGATGCTGAAAAACCTGGAAGAGCAATATGGGAAAGTTGAATTCCAGGCTCCTTTAGTTGTGGCAGCCCCTACCTATAATATCATCGCTGAACTCAAAGAAGAAGGCGATTGGGATGTGTTGCAAAAGTATTCTGGGTTTGAATTCGATGACGCGGCTCCTAAAACTGTCGCTCGCACAGACTATGAGAACATCCTGTATCTGGAGCGGCCCGGTTGTAATCTGTGTATGGGTAACCAGGAGAAGGCAGCGAAAGGCGATACCGTAATGGCTACCTCTACTCGTTTATTTCAGGGACGCGTAGTGAAAGATTCAGACCGCAAGAAAGGAGAGTCTTTATTGGCATCTACCCCAGTAGTTGTTCTTTCAGCCATTCTGGGCAGAACGCCTACCATTGACGAATATAAAGCTGCGGTTAAAGGAATTAAGTTAACTCAGTTTTCACCGCCTATTAAAAAAATGACGACGAGTCCGTCAAGCACGGATCTGATTTCTTTTTAGGTTTCTCAGCCCGTGAAGTAGGATCTAAATAAAAAACGTTTTGAGTCAGTAATTGCCCTCCTTCCCTGCAAACGGGACTGTTCTAAAGTAGAGCGGTCCGTTTGCAGGGAAGGAGGGCAATTACTGTTAACTTTCTCGGATTACAGATAAGCATACAGACCGAGACTCACGGAAGATAGGCTACTGATTGTCAGCGGGATTAATTGACTGACCTGATTATTTTTCCCCGTGGTTATCTGAGTTAACGTACCATTTATTGGTAGGCCTGTTGCACCGCTTAACCCATATGAAAATCCAGCAACGACTTTCTTCCGGTTGGGGTAAGTAGTTCGATTCGCGAGAGGAAAAAGGGCAACACTAAACTGGATTTTCCCGTAGGGCGTTAGCTGCGTGCTGGAAGACGGCGTATCGCTCCGACTATCGGATGGCAATACGCTGACAACCCGATTATTAACAACCTGAACCGGAGAGCTGCTCTGTATGGTCAGCTTCGTGTTGTTGAACCAGATTCCGCCAAATTCCCAACTCAGCCACATCCGATCAGCCGGCATAAAGCTATACCGAAAACCTATTGCCCCAGAATTTGTCCGGATATCAATCTGGCCGCTGTTATCGACAGCCAGTGGTATTGAGCCATCCGACTTTTGAAGACCCAGATAGTGCCCTGCAGTCGGCTGAAATGAACACTGAAACTGGCCAAAGGAACCTACTGCACTGATTCGGGCGGGCATATGCCATAGAAAACCTCTGAATGGACGACTCAGCGGTATCAGCACACTGCCATTGAAATGCGAACCCGTGCGGAGAGACGCTACGTTGATTGGTTGATTGTCCTGATCCTTAGCAACCACAGCTGGCTGAATCGCTAACACACTTGCTTCGATACCAAACCCGGTGAAGGATGGTGTAAACACTTGCCGGTTTTGGGCTTTAGACCAGACAGATTCTGTTGACGAATTTCCTTGTTCAGCCGTAAATTTCTGATTGAACTGCGCGAAACCTTCCCGAAACGTCTGCGCCTGCATCAGCAAATTCAGTTTGCGATTCTGTAAGTCAGGACAGGCTGCATAGGGGGCTACTTTAGCCTGGAGCAACCTTTTGAAATAATTGACCAATCCCTGCAGCCAGGTGCGTCTACCCGTAGATAGTGTAGATGATTCCAGTTCATCTACCAGCAATTCGATCTCTCGAGTCAGGCCCACTTCGTCCAGTGACGGACTTCGAAGAATCGTATATAAGGCTCCCAGCCAGCGGCTTTCTCCTAACAGTACACCTTCCGTAACCAACAACCAGCCCTGTCGTTGTCGCTCCTCATTGAGGCAAGTTGCTTCAATGGTATTCGCCTGCCTGATCCGGTCATCCATTAAGGATCGGTACCGACTTATATCAGCATCCCGCGCTTGTTCGTCATAGCGAGTGACTACTGAAAATTGCCTGACTCGACGTTTTCGTTTAAATGGATAACTAAAAACCTGCGCCGAAGAAGGCAATAAGAGCACCTCATGCACAACCCGGTCTTTCTTATAAACCAGCACGTGATAGGAGAAGGTAGCATCGGTATTACGGATAATCAACTGATTGGCGCTGTGAAACGAGAGCTGAACCGGCGTTACCTGTCCAAAACTGGTATGCATCCAGAGCGATAGGATTGCCAGAAAGAATGATTTTTTCAACATGATATAATCTTGAGGCTGAACAGTGGGGCTTTAGTAAAAAATTATTGATTGCGGGGAGAACTTTTTGAGTTCGTATCATTTGCAGGCTGGGTAGCCCGGTTAGCCAAGATTCTCGAACCCATACGTTTCGGCTAGCATCTGACAAACGTCGGGTGGAATGGTAGTACCATAAGCACTATAAATGATTTTCCCGTATTCTTCCAGATTGTATGTATCGCCAACCTGGTGTTTCAGGAAAGCGGATTTTCGCGCTTCGTCGATCAAGACCACATAGACAGCATCCCGACCTGTAGAATCTCTTCCTCGTAAGGTAAAGCACAGATGGTTTCGGTTACGGATCAGCTGCTCTTCGTGTGACGAAGCTGGTCGTGTTTTGGCAATTACTGATTGTCCTTTAGCTACTTTATCGAGCCAGGATTTTGCAGGATTCATGGGTATAGTCTATAAAAAGATTGTCGTAAATGGTACAATCAGGCCATCAAAGGCTGAAGCCGGAAAAACGGATTTTCGTCAAACTGGTTGGCAAACTGAGCATCGTGCAGGTAATCCAGTTTTCGGGCGCGCTTGTATTCAACCCCGTTAATGATGAGAATCTGCTCGTTCGATTTGAGCTGCCGGAGTTCATAAAGGCTGATGCCTGTTATATCAGCTACTTCGCGTGCTATGGTATGGTGCTGAATACCAAATAGTTGCCAGACGGCACAATTATTCAGAATGGTCAGATACCCATCACCATAAAATCGCTTGATTTGGGATAGATCCTGCCAGAATGTATGAATGATAGCTCCGTAACCACGGGCCAGACTCATCATCGTTTCAAGGTATTCAAAATGACCAAGTGCTGCGGTTTCGTCAAGCAGGAACAGGGTTTTATTCGTAGGAATAACCTGCCGACTGGTAATCGCTTTGAGGAGAGTGGCAACAATCAACACCAACAAATTCATGTGCGATTTGAGCTTGTCGGGAGGAAAAACGATGAATATGTCGATCGGCTTGCCCGCCGAAACGTCGGCTAGTGAAAACGTGCTTTGCGCTAGCATGGCTGCTACCGGAGCCGACAGCGTAGACGTAAGATAAGACACCGCCGTAGAGTCTACACAAGGGCGGGTTTTGTCGCCTGGAATGTTTAAATAGCTGGAAATGGACTGATAAAGAGTAGCGGGCATCTTCTTGCCTATTGAATCCATCTTGACAGCAAGATTATAGGCGATATCGCCACAGATCATTTCGCGGACGGCATTGAGATTTTTCTCCTCGTCCTTGCCAAACAACACCTGACAAAGAATAGAACCAGCCAGCAGATTCGTAGCCTGGATATCCCAGTAAGGATCGGTAGAAAAACGTTTGCCAGCTAGTATGTTGGCCATCATCTGGCAGTCTGTCTGAGCATCGGCATTCGGTAGGTTGAAAACGTCGAATGGATTGAACCCCGCCCGAGGTAAGTCGACCAGGCAAAAGGGATCGAGGATGACCACTTCGTGGCCCATTTCCAATCGACGTTTACGAGCTATTTGCACGGCTTCCCCTTTAATATCGAGAGTAATAGTCGGCCCTTCGTAGTGTAGTAAATTGGGAATTATTACAGAGCGACCTTTGCCGCTGCCTGTAGGCGCAATAGTCAGGAGGTGTCCAGAACCGTCGGCAGTTAACGCAGTAGAGCCCATTGGTGCCGATGGTACGGGAGATGAATAAGAAGGCGGACTGGTCTTAATGGAATGTGGACCAGAACTACTTTCAGGCTTATGACCTAAAAGTAAATGATTGGGTGGAGCGATGCGCATATCCTTAACTGATTTATACAGAGATCTTTAGTAAAATGACTAGTATCATTAAAGGCCTCAGAAGAGGCCTTTAACTTTGGCATTGGGTAAACTAGGGTGTGGAAATAAGGCGGAAAGCGGTAAACATCAGGAAGTGAATCAGTAATCATCAGCCGACGTATACATTTGCTCAGTCTTATCGGCATCTTGAGCAATGTCTTTCATCAATGAATACAAATTGACCGCTGTTGAGGTCAGGGGAAGTTTATACGAGAGGTAAAAAGCGTTTGTTGTTTCATCGCTTACCAGCTCAAATCCTCCGAGTTTATACATCCCATTTTTAGTCATCATGTCCAGTAAAGCCTGGCGCGGAATCTGCTCTTTAGTTGCGTATCGCATCGTTGGCGAATACACCTGGATATAGTCTGTCCCCAGATAGCTCATCAGCTTTTTGCGGATAACAACCAACTGCGTTCTGTCCTTCTCAAGGCCAAATGTGAACTTGAAATTTCCGTTATCCGATACGGAGAAGTTAAGCCCCATTTCCTGCACTTTTGCTTTGAGCTTTTGTTCGCTCTCCGTATCGGAATTTTGGGCTTTTGCTGTAATAGCGACCAGCATGCCTGCGGTCAGTATCAGAATCATTCTTTTCATGATTTGTGAATTTGGTTTATGAAGATTGAAACAGGTTTAATTGCACCAGAAAGGAAGGGAAGCTTGTAAGCCCGATTGATTGGCAGGAGGTGCTTCCGGAGTAATGCCATACATCAACTCCATCCAGGCATTCATATTGTCATTCACTATAGAGTAAATACAGGCCAACGAATTCATGATGATCTCTTCGGTTATGGGTAGATCCGGGTCGAATAAATACGCGTACCGGAATCGCAATTCTCCATCGGTTGGGTCCATTTCCCAATTGCCCACATTCAATTTCCAGTTCTTCTGATTGATATGAAGAGCAACTTGCTGTCGTCTTTGTTCGGGCACGTTGGCAGGCATTCCACCTATCCACATTATCAGATTGTCTTTTGCCATAACCTGGCATACTATGGAAAAACGGCCCGTTGATGTCGCCATCGTCAGGAAGAAAATGTATCGATCTTCTTCGGCCCGATACTGTAAATCGTACCGAAGCTCTCTGTCCGTAAAGGCCTGCTCGATAGTAGCAATCAGATGTGTCATGGTATGGTCGTTGGTTTATTTTTGTAAGAGTTTTTTGAAAAGAGAGCCTAGAGTATTCGGTCGTTAATAAGATGGTACGTGTAGCTCCAGGTGTCATCAATCCATCCAATGATGGTCTCTATTCTGTTCTCAGGTTCTACCCAGCTAATGGTTTTAGCTTTCTTCTCGGCGGCAGCTGCCAGCGTTATATACTCGTCAAACAGTAGATCAAATTCCATGGGCTGTTCGTTTTAACGTGCTTTTACTTGTCTATATCTCCTGTTCGCTCACTGAGATGGCCGTATCAAAATTTCTCAGAATGGCAGGCCAAGTCGGGCGCTGTTCACCTGATTTTTGCAGGATTGCAAATCCATCCGTAGCCGACTCGTTTCGCTTTCGGCATAGCTAAGTTTGTTTTTCAGGGAGCTGATTTCTGCCTCGCTTCGGGTTTTGTCCCATTCGAGATTCTGGTTCTTACTTTCCAGCCCCGTAATGGTCTGTTCGAGCTGAGTAATCCGATCTGTATTGCCACAGGCCGAAAGTGAGAGTGTGCATCCCGTGGCTAGTAAACTGGCGAAGAAATAAGGATAGGCGGAGTATTTCATGAGCGCACGATTTTGGTTGTTCAGGCGGTTGCTATAAGTTGCCTGACATATACCCTATCCTTTTACGCTCCTCGCTGAGATGAAACCGGGACAAATTTTTGATCAAAATAGCTGACAAGAGTCTGGGCTTCTCTTTTCAGGAAATGCCTGCATGGATGCTACCATTTTGGGGCTATACGGCCATACTTCCGCACAGAGTTGGTAATCCCTTTGAGCCCGACGATATACTAATTTTAGCTGAGCCTGCGCAGGATTATCGTACAGCAATTGGTCTGGCTGGTGTAAAAACCACCCAAAACATGCTGCGTGGAATCTGAATCGAGCGATAGTATGGGAGCAATACGATTCTCCGGATTGTTTCTAACTAACTTCCTGAATTACAATTCGTTTCTGGGCGGTGTTTTAGCTAGCGCTTTACCTTGGACGTCTGGATAAAATCGCCAGAACCTGTTAGTAACAGAATCAAGGTGCATTGACGTATCCTTATGAATGACCGATCAGGTAGCGTACAAAATCACTCGACTAAAACAAAGGCCGACCACTTAAATGGATCGTTACGAGATTGTTGTCGGAAAGCGGCCTGTGTTTGCTCATACGCTTTCCGAACGTCGCGTAGTCGGATCAGTCTGTTGTAAAAGGCAGTCATATATTCGGCCGTAGCGTTATCGTCGACTTTCCAGAGGCTTACCAGTAGGTAACGGGCTCCAGCCAGCTTAAAGGCTCGTTGTAAACCAAAAACCCCTTCGCTATTCTCGATTTTACCCAGACCTGTCTCGCAGGCTGACAGACAGACCAGTGATGTATGCGACAAATCAAGTTCAGCAACTTCAAAACCCGTCAGGATACCATCTTCCACACCCTCTATCGATTTACCGTTGCGTCGTATGTAGTTAGCGCCGGCCATCGCTAGCCCCGATCGGAGTAAGGGATTTTCTCCAATCGGATCTCGAATAAACGCCTGACGGCTGACGGGGTCCTCCGTAGTAGATGTCGCAAAACCGTGCGTAGCAATGTGTAATACATCAACAGGTCGTTCGGTACGTGTTTTTATCTGCTCTTCTGTAGCGGCCTTACCACGATAGAATCGTACACCCGGCCAGCGAAGCAATTGTGCTATTCTATCTAATTCGAGCTTAGTACCCTGTAATTCAGCGAACGTCTCTCCCTGCATTCTTTGGGGGCTGATAGTCGGCTTGCTGGCTTGTTTTACTTTCGGGCGTTGGTTAAGTTCGGGTGCATTTATCTCATACTGAATAGCTCCGTATAGTTCGGCAGTGAAATTTCTGGGGAGTCGAGTTGAATGTTTACCTACTTGTGTCAGCAGGCGTGTACTGCCCATTTGGCGCAGAAAGAGTCGATCGGAAATCCGACTATTTGCTTCGTGCAGATGGGGCAGGGCCGCAAAAGCTACCTGATGCAGCAGACCTGCCGGAGCATAATAGACCGTATCAACATCCTTGAGCAATGAATCGAGCGGTTGCCAGATGAGCTTACTCAACGCCTGGCCTTTAGTAAGTTGATCCTGCGTCGTTTTTGCGGCAGTCCCAATTGGCCCTCGATATTGTTCATTGATCTGCTTGCTCAGAGCCATTTTCTGACTGGAATCGGGGGCCAATAGCTGAGTTAGCTGTCGTTCTTCAAACAACTGCACAAATTTTGGTTGCCTATCATTAGGGCGGACAACAAACGCGGCATAGATGGTACTATCCGTCCATTTCTCATTAAAATAGCGGAAGGAAATAAACTCAATAGCGGCCTCTCTGGGCTGGAGTGTACGCTGGATGTCGGGCCATTGGATTAGCAGACTTTTACTAACATCCCGAAATAGTTTTGATTGTTTAGCCAATTGCTGAATTAATTCTTCTGATCTGGCGGCTAGTGATACGATACTAGTCTGCTGATCGGCGGGAGCGCTTGACTGAGCGGCAAATGCGGCTTTTGTGCTTTTTAATTCGCTATATAATTTCTGAATGGCAGGGTCAGGATTTTGCTCTAAAGCCCGGTAGAAACCTTGTCCTGCCTGAAGAAGCAGGCCTTTATGCAAAAGCGCGGCATTAAAAGCCCATCCTGCCAGATCGGGTCGCTGGCGATGATGCCTAAGGGTGAAAGCGTAGTCGTCAAGAAAATTCCCTTCAATAGTCGATAAATAGTCGGCTTGTTGCTGCTGAGACGTGAAACTGATAAAGTTTAGCAACTGCTGCTGATAAATAGTCTGAGTTTCCCGAAGTAACGAAGCGGCATAGTCTATTTTTCCGACCTCTTCACTTAAATTGGCCAGATTACGTACGCCACTTACATATTTAGGGTCATTCACATCCTGGATTTGTTTACGAATAGTATGCGCTTTACTGAGGGTATCAAATGCCTTTTGTTTCTGATTCATGCTTCGGTATAGCATTCCCAGATTATTCAGGCTGTTAATATAAAGTGGGTGTAGCTCCCCCACCAACTTTCTGCGGATACGGGTAGCTTGTGTGAATAGGGTAAGGGCCTCGTTGTAATTGCCATTCGTTTCGTGCAGATCAGCCAGATTATTCAGTGCATTGGCATATACATAATGTACGGTGTCATGCTTTTCCTCCATAATTTCTTTGGCCCGTTTGTACATACCCAATGCCTGATCATACCGCTTTAATCCCGTAAGCGCAGCGCCTAGTGAGATAACACTAACAGCCTTATCGACATGGTTTATTTTAGGGTTGTTGCGGCTTAATAAAGAAGCGGCCAGGGCAAAATCGACGGCTTGTTCAAAGTTGCCTAGTTGTAAGTACAGTAAAGCAATATTATTTAAGCTTTGATTATAATCAGGATCATCCTTCGGAAGAATCTTTTCACGTATGGCAAGTGCTTGTTTATGATCAGCCAAGGCTCCTTCTATATCGCCTAGTTGACTGCGTATTAAAGCCAGATTATTTAGATTAGTGGCATAATTGAAGCTCTCTTTTCCCCATTGCTCCTCCGAAACACGAACGGCTTCCTGAGCGAATGGTAAGGCTTCGCGGTATTTACCTGCCTGATACAAACTTTTAACCCGTTGGCTAATTACTGCCGATCTACTTTTAGTGGAATCATTGGGTGTCTTTTGAGCAACGGCAAGCAGGCTAATGAGCAGCCAGATAGGCAATAAACAAAGTGTGTGGCGCATTGGAATGGTGTATTAGAAGGGCTAAATATAGCGCACAGAATTGTGCTCAACTATAACCTAATCAATTGGTTCGCTCGATAAAACAATTTCGTAGACTCTCGATTTATTCCGGAATTTAAGATTGTCAGGATGCCACCGCAACGGGTATTGATAGGGAAGCTATTTTCGACAATGGCATTTAGAGAAAGCCACTTATCGTACAACTGATCTGCTGTTAGGGTATGCAATGAAGATGGCTTAAACCAAGGTAGTAATGGGATTGCTACACTAAAGAGCCACCCATGATTAACTAAAGATCGGACAATGTAGGTCGAAAATCTACTGAAAGCAGCTGAGTAAGAGCATCTCAGTGAAGGTATATCCGGGATAGGCAAGTGTAGGCAATTACCCAACCTCCACCTGTCATAACATGGATACCTTTCAGCTACCCTCTTCTTTATCTGCACGGCCTTCTCATACGCTGACAGTCGGTGTGTTTGACAGCGGCATTGGTGGATTGACTATACTCCATGCCTTACAGCAAAGGCTCCCTCAATATCGTTACGTCTATCTGGCAGACTCAGCCAATGCACCCTATGGATGTAAATCGAGCGATGAAGTGCTGGCTTTAACCCGTCAGGCTGTCGAGTGGTTATTCGAAATGGCTGCTGTTGATTATGTCATACTGGCCTGCAATACGGCATCAGTTTGTCAGAGCCAGCTACCCGCATTCTATAAACACCGTGTTTTTTCAATCATTGAACCCACAATCCTGTATGCAGATAGTCTATCGTACACGGGTCACATTGGTTTACTGGCAACTCAACGTACGTTTGAAAGTGGTCTGTATTCTAAACTATTAAAGGCGTGCGATCCAGTTGCTACGCTCCACGCTCAGGCTGCACCTGATTGGGTGGCTATGATTGAATCAGGCCATTGTAGTCGGCCACTAATTAAGCAAACTGTCACGAAGTTGTTAGACCAATCTACTTTAATTGACACAATTATTCTGGGTTGTACACATTTCCCGATTATTGCTGGTGCAATTCAGCAGATGCTTCCAGATAACATTAGTTTGGTGAGCCAGGGAGGAATTATTGCGAACTATATCTTAGGGTTAAAATTGAGCAATAATAGCATTTCCTACAGTGGACAAACTCAATTCTTTACAACGGGTTCGTATTCTCTGTTTACGAAACAAGCCAGACTATTTTTACAGCAAAATATAAACGTGTTATCTGTGCAATTAGCCATCAGTTGATTATCAGCGTCGCGGTAACGTATCATTTTTGACCGAATGTTCACGATGAATTGTAAACATTCGGTCAAACAGTTTTTCGGGCTAGCCCGAACAGCAAAAACGAATTTCTCAACCGCCTTCTTTGTGTATATTCCAGCCAGACTTCGCTTCTGGTCGCAAGTTCTTGAACCGAATTCGATCATCTTCGTTATCAATGAAAATGACGAGACCATTGGCGTTTTCCATGGGCTTCATGCTGCCAGGTTATCTGTACCTTCAACACAGACACATTAATAAATGATTTGACATTTTTTTAAGCTACAAATTATAAGATGAGTACTCCCTTGGTTTGGGTTGTTGATGACGACGAAGATGATCAATTTATGCTGGCCGGTGCCTTCCAAAGTCTTACCCCGCCAGTTGCTCTCAAACAGCTTTATGATGGGGAGGATTTGTTGCCGGCTCTGGAGACGTCTGGTTGCTTGCCCAAATTAGTACTATTGGATTTGAATATGGGACGTCAAAACGGCTTTGAGACGCTGGAGCAGATAAGGAGCCTGGCTAAGTACGAGCATGTACCCATCGTTGTGCTGACCACATCCAGCGCAGAGAGCGACAAAATCCGATCATATAGTTTGGGAGCTAATGGCTTTTTGACCAAGGCATTATCCAACGAAGATTTTATCAATATGTTACAACTGCTGGCGCTGGAATGGCTCTAGCCATTAGCCCGCTTGCGCTAAAAGTGGATGTACTACAGGATTACCCCTTTTTCCTATAACCCTATATCGGATCTGTCCCAAACGTTATACTGTTTGCCCCAAACGAGACAGTCTTTCCTAGCCTAGAGAGCCACCTTTGAGCTGTCCACGTTGGATAGCTCAAGTCGCCATTTTGCCATCAGAAGCCGTGAAAAAGTACTACATTTCCGTTCCATTTCGCCTGATCCAGGTTGTCACATTGGCGGCAGCCTCTATCTGGCAGCTTGTGAATCTTCGAACAGTCCATCTCCAAAATCCGCTCAATTGGACCTTCAACGGGAGTTAGTTCATTACCATTGGCAAATCCCAAGGCCTGACACCACCAATGCTGATAAAGTCAGTCAACCTGTTGGGCCAGCATTACTATAGGCATAAGCCAATCAACCCAGTAATCCTGATTAAGCAAGGGAGTCATCATTCATGTGCTGTTTCCAAAAATTGGTAGCTTTATGTGGTAAAATGGATAATTACCGTTCAGGATTATTGTTTTGTTTCTTTTCCCGTCCTGTATATCTCCTGCTCTATACCACCCATGAGAATACTCCGTCTATCCGCCCTCTTTCTGGTGTATCTAACCATGCTATCCTACGGACGGGCCCAACAAACTCCCTCTGCTCCCGGCAGATCTCCGGATCGCATTCGTTTCGAGCATCTAACGGTAGCTGATGGCCTGCCCGAAAATTCAGTCATCTGCATGATTCAGGATCATCTGGGGTTTATCTGGATGGGCACCCTAAACGGGCTGGTACGGTATGATGGAACGCAAATGACCGATTTTCAGCATAGACCCAAAAGCAAGTACAGTTTCCGGGGCAGAAGCATCGAAACACTTTATGAAGATCGTCATGGGGATATATGGATTGGGGCTGAAAGTTTATTTCGCTACGAACGAGCTACCGGCCGGTTCATTGAGTACCCGCGGGAAGCTCCGAATACGCAGGGTACCAACAATACGGTCTACTTCATCCATGAAGACCGCCGGGGCGACATATGGACAATTACGAGCGATGAGATGACGCTTGACCGGCTCAATCCTCAAACCGCTATCTGGACGCATTTTCGCCATAACTCCAAAGATATCAATAGCTTATCCAGCAATTCGGTTTATTTGAGCAACACCAACGACATTCACCATTTTGCGTTTATCGAAAATCGAGCCGGTACGATCTGGGTCACCACCAAGGGCGACACCCAGAACAGCTTGCATAAGTTTGATCCGAAAACAGCTAAATTCAGCCGATTTCTCCCCCGAACAAACCCCGCTATAGCTGCTGACTTCCGGCGAATTACCGGGATTGCGGAAGATCAGCAGGGCCAGCTTTATCTCTCCTCCTACGCCAACGGGAAAGGCATTTTTCGGCTAAATCCTGAAACGGGACAGGTGACTCAATTCAAACATGAATCCCGAAACCCAGCCAGCCTTCTATCTGACTCGGTAACACAGGTGCATCCCGCTCGCGACGGGTTGGTGTGGGTACCCACCTACAAAGGTCTGGACCGGCTGGACCCCAAAACGGGACAGTTCACCCACTTCCGTTCTAAACCGAATGACCTACACCCCCCAACAGAATGGAAACCATATAGATTCGTCCCAAAACGCGGTGAAGTTGCTTGTTTCGAACACGAAAGCGTGAGGAGAACTGTAAGGGTCCTACCAAAAGGCCAATCATAGAAAACACAATATGCGGAATCAACACCTGCCTGATGCTTAGCATCTTAGTTCTGAAGGCAGAGGGCACATCGCTCATAAAATAAAAGAGCAGTTCGTTGTAGGCTACCACCATAATCATGATAGCTAACAGAAAAAACAAGAGCAATTTGGAATAATTCGGACGGCTGGTGACGATTACCTGGCTGAAAGGTTTTCCCTGCGGAATGATTGGAGGATCGATTGAAGAAGTTTTCGGTTTCATAGGACTTATTCAGGAATTGGGTATACCATCGACCCGTGGATGAAAAGTCAAATATCTAAGTATCCTCTAAGCCAAGCCTAGTTCATTTGAGACAGAAGCTAGTACGTTTGGGCCACCCCGATTTATTGGATAGAAAACAGGACCACTTTAAACACCCTTCGGGACTGTGTCAACGAGTTACTTGTAAGAGTTTGCGGAGTTTATTAGCTACCTTCTTACTCGTAGACATCTAATAATCCGGCTCCGCATCACCCACCACGGATCAAGTTTTTTTCAACCATCCATAGCCCCTTCGATTTTGCAAATGACAGGGGCTCACTCTTCCTTTACCATAGAGCAAGAAATAGAACCATTTGTGTAGTATGTTTAGCAAAGTACTATGCTATATATTAATTATGAAGCCTATTTTGCTCGTAATCCTAACTTCTACTCGTATGATATTGATGAAAGCTGGCTTATTAGCTAGCTTGGTTCTACTAACCAGGCTTGTAGCCGCTCAGTCCTTTTATGGACAAATAGGTGATAATCTGACCTATAAACCTTTACCAGACGCTAGTATTCGTGTGAAAGACAAACCTATTAGCTTCCAGGTTAACCCAAATGGAATCTTTCAGGTCGACCTATCAGCCGCAGTAGACACCGATTTAGTGATTATCAGTTGTCCCGGCTATAAACCTAAAGTCCTTCTGAAACAGGAACTTATTGATGCCTGGTATGACATTAAGTTAAGTCCGGTAAAGACGCTGAACTTAGCTTGGCTAAATGCCGATAAAGTGGAACGTTTGCCTACTGTTTTAGCCCCCTGAATGTTTCTCGATAGGCAGTGAAGGAGCCTCATTTGCTAATTAACGTGATTTGATCAATAACCAACGAGTTCAGTCAATTACTTCATAGGCAATTCATACAAAACGCGAAGCGTGCGGCTAAGCATTGCAGGGATCACCGACAGGTGTGTTTCATTATCGAAACTAGTCGAACTGAGCTGTAAGCCTTTGTAATGATGGCTTTTGGGCGAATTGGCAAAATCAATCATAAAGGGAATCATCACATCACCTTCCAAACTGCCCACAGACAGGAAGACCTGGGCATTTAGGAGCTTGTTTTTTTGAAAAAATGCCTCCTCCATGCGGAATAGCAGTTTATTATCCCACCATAATCACCCCATTTAGGACAAACCCTGTCCTAACCGACTACCGCACTAGATACCAGTATCCAGCCTGTCCGGATTTCTTACAAACCGAGACTACTTAATCTTTTCGGCTTCCGTGCTGCTTCCTTCCTGCTCAAGCATCAACTCACTCGATCACCTGGCCCGATCCATCCTTGATAAACTCGATCTGGGCCTCAAAGGCCAGAGGGAAAAGAGGGCAGGGAGAGATTTACTCATAAGTTAGCTTGTGTTGGAATTTGGCGGTGTTGGTTGATCGACAGATGGATTACTCACTTCTTTAGTAGGGGCTCGTTCGTACCCAGCAGGGGGAGCGTCACTCGAAACCAGCCATCTGCTTCCTCAATTAATAGGCTTAGGCCATCCGGATTAGAGCGGTTCAGCAGCCGGTATTTATCGGTGATGTTGGCCAGGCCCACCCCGTTCGATTCGATCCGTACGTTCCGGCGCTGTAAGTTGTTTTCAACAACGAGCTGGCCCTCCGCCGTAGTCCGAATGCGAATCGTCAGAGGTTCGTCAGGCAGGGCGCGATTATGCTTGACGGCATTTTCGACCAGCAGTTGCAGCGTCAGGGGCGGAATCAGAGCATCGTAGCATTTCTCGGCTACGGCCAGTTCATAACGGACGCTACTACCGTAACGCGTCTTGAGCAGGTGAAAATAGGATTGAATAAACCTTAACTCAACGCTCAGCGTAGTCAGTTCCTGATCACCCGCCCGCAGCAGATACCGATATACGCTCGATAGCTCATCAACATATTCGGTGGCTTGCTGAGGGTTTTCGTCGATCAGTGAGGAAAGCGAATTGAGCGAGTTAAACAGAAAATGTGGATTGACCTGGCTTTGCAGCGCCCGCATCTGGGCTTCGGTATACTGCTGCTTAAGCTGCTGAAGCGCCAAATCGGCCTGTAGTTGACGACGCAGGCTTTGCTCACGTTCCCGCAACAACTCCTGCTCGGCCATCATCTGTCGGCGGGTTTCGCGTCGCTGGCGGTAGGACAGCCCCAGCGATACGCAGGCCATATCGATCAAAATACCCAACTGGCCGATAAAACCAGGATGAACGGGCAGCGGTAGACGAAACAGACCATCTCTCATGCCTGCCTGTCCATACTGGACAATCACCAGAATACCCAGCAGTTCGCTAATAAACAGAGCAATCGTTCCGACCATGAAAAAACGGGCAAGCAAATCCGTTTTACGGACATTAACCGCTACCGTATAGGCTATGGTCAGGTAAGTAGCCAGGATGATAAGAACTCGAATTAGGTTGAGCTGCGTTTCATGCCAGGTGGTTTGCCAGGCCGATGAAAATAGGTTGAAATATACTTCGGGTAGGGCTACTAGTGCTACGCTCCATTGAACCCCACGGTACCAGTTCAGCAAACGGGGGTAAGCCTTTATGACAAGAAACGTGATCGCTATTTCGAAGTAAAGCAGCGAAAATAGGTGTAGTGAAATGGTCTGTACAAAAGCGAGCACATTTGGAGGTAAGCGAACATAATCAACTCCAAACCCAATCATCCACAGCAAGATATAGGCCGTGTACTGACCATAGATGCGCTCTCGATGAACGGCCCATTGAATCAGGTTAGCGATCAGCATAACCAGCACGGCTCCCGTAAAAAGCAGGAACCACTGATTATAAGTCAACGCAAAAGAAGGCATCAGACGGGATGGTTAGTTTAAGCGAAAATACGTAAATACCGTTTCATCGGCTACTTTTACCGGTTTATATCCGATCCATTGGAATCGGAACAGGACGGTAGCAACTTTGTGCGAAATGGTAATCAACACAAGCTTATGACACCCCGACGTATCCTCTTTGCCACCGTTCCCTTCGACGGACATGTTAGCCCACTCACTGGCTTAGCCGTTCACCTGCACCAATCCGGCCACGACGTTCGCTGGTATGTGGGTGGTCACTACGGCGAACGGATTAAAAAACTAGGCCTGCCCCACTACCCACACGTCAACGCTCCGGTGATTAACCAGCAGAACATGGACGAGCTGTTTCCTGAGCGAAAGCGAATCAAAAGTCCCCTCGCCCGCCTTCGTTTCGACATCAGCCAAACGTTTCTGACACCCGTTCCGGGTTGTGTTGAAGACCTGCGGGCTATTCATGCCCACTGGCCCTACGACCTGATCGTGTATGATCTGGCTTGCTTAGGTGCACTGTTGACGCAGCAGATTCTGGGTATTAAAGGAATAGCAGTGGGTGTGCTGCCGTTGTACGAAGGCCATACCAATCCACCTACCGACGACCCGAATCAACCTGCCCTTAAGCGGTTATTGACTCGCTGGGCCAATCGCGCCAAACTGTACCTTAAGTTTGATGTGATCATGAAGCCCTGCTCCGACACGTATAATAACCTACGCCAGCAATACGGGTTGCAGCCAGAACCCGGGTTTATGTTTGAATCCATGTTCCGCCACGCTGATCTGTATCTGCAAAGCGGGGTGCCAGGCTTCGATTATCCGCATCGGCGGCTGAGTCCGAAGGTTCGGTTTGTGGGGCCATTGCTCCCCCATCGCTCCCGGCAAAAAACGCCCTTCGCCCACCTGGAGCGAATCCGGGCTTACAAGCGGGTTATTCTGGTTACCCAGGGTACCGTGGAGCGTAACATCGAGAAAATTCTTGTGCCTACGCTGGAAGCCTACAAAAACGACCCGGATACGCTGGTTATCGCTACGACGGGTGGTTCGGGTACCGAGGAACTACGCCAACGCTACCCTCAGCCGCAGTTTCTGATTGAGGATTTCATCGACTTTGATTCCGTCATGCCCCAGGCTCACGTGTTCCTGACCAACGGCGGCTACGGGGGCGTTATGCTCGCCCTGCAACACAAGCTGCCTGTGGTTGTAGCGGGTGTGCACGAAGGCAAGGAAGATATTGCCGCCAGGGTGCAGTACAACCAGGTTGGTATCGACCTCAGGACTGAAACGCCCAAACCTGCTCAGATTCGTCAGGCCGTTGCCACGGTGTTGACTGATGAGGCCTACCGGCAGCGGGTGCAGGCACTCAGCGAAGAGTTCAGCCGATATCAGCCAATTCAACTGGTTGAGCAATACATCAACGAATTACTGAACCAACCCGACCGCCGGTTAGCCAGTTTGGTGTAGACTTGTTTAGGCGCAGTGTCAGACAATAGCCGTTGGTGAAGCGGCTATCTCCGTTTCAGGTGAATCAGCACTGGCCGGTCGGAGGCTGGCAGCAATTTTGATGCATCAACCAACAATAGACCATGAACTAATTACTGACCATTATCCTGAGTGGACTTGTTACTTTTTCTAGCTAGTAAGATCATACTTACTTGATGTCCAGTTAAAGGTAACCAATCCAGTTTCATGAAATATTCTGTTTAATCTACTTCGTCTCAAGTGGAATGGTTTACTAAGATGAAGTACATAACAACTCCAAACTCAATTTTGAGAAGAAGTGGCAGACAAATCTACTTTTATTGACAAAGCAATTCCGGTAGACCAATTGTCACTATTTTAATTTGATAAGACAGGTCAGGCTGTTCGCCACCATGCCCGTACTACGTGCATAACGACCGTATCGAAGCTCGAAGCTTTGCCAGTGGCCAATGCCCAGCATACCGCCCGGAGGAGCCAGTCGAATTCCTATTCCCATAAACTGGCTGTTGAATCCCGAAATGTCGTAATCGCTGGTGAAATATGTTTCTTTCTGATTGTGCTGCCCATATGGTGCGAAATACCGCACGGCTGACTGATGGCTGAACCGATAAAATGGGCTTACTGAGACAAATGAAGTGATTTTTATAGGTGCTTCCAGATTAACGGTGTGTGCCTGCATCCCCCAATCGTCAACGTAGTAGCGGTAAAATGTGCGGAGAATAACCCGGTCGCCCATAAAGTAGTGCAGCCGGAAGCTTATCGGTAGTTTCATTCGGCTGCCTGGTAATCGCTCCACCGTTTCGCCACCATCCTGAAAGTAAATACGGTGAAATGGCGTACTTAACAAACCCTGTTGAAAAGCGGGCTCAACAGTGATCAGCATCTGCAAACGCTTATTTATCACCTGCGACAACGACAGTGCTACATTGTAGGAATTACGAGGCTTGTAATCAATTGGATCTCGGTCGCGCTCGGCTCCGGAGCCATACCCGTCGGGCCGTAGTTCAGGTGGCAGAATGGCTTTCCACGTATCGAAAAAAGCACCGGCTTTCAGGCTTATTTCTCGGTTATTATCCGCTGAGGCTTTCGCAAAGTTGAGGTTAATACCGTACGACTTGTAGTCATACTCGGTAGAGTAATTCAACGCAATTCCTTTGGTTGTCCGTTTGTCATCATTATGTACACTCCAAGCAACTGATGGATAAATATGTGTATCACTGCGTGAAGCTGACGAAACGGTGAGCGGGTCGATGTTATCCGAAGAGGCTGAGGTATAGTGGTCAATATTGAAATCGAACGCTAATGTATGCTGCCGATTGCGCCGGTCGGTGGTTTTCAATACCAGATCGATTGATTGCGCAATATCGGTCAGGCGTTCAGTTCCAATGCCTCCCGTTACGGCCGAATTATTCCCATCCTGCTGGTAGTAACTTGTTACCAGGTTAACTTCTTCAACCTTCAGTTTGCGCACTTCGTAGGCGGGTTGCGTCACCGATTGGCTGTAGCTCCCCTTAAGCAGACCCAGTAGAAGGCCTGCTGAAATCCAGATTTTTTTCATTGTCTCTAGCGATTAATTACAGCCGCATCCGCCACCACTTTTGCCGCCATTAGCGCCGGCCGCTCCTTCGCGATAGAGATAAAAATTCTGCTCAAACTTTTCCGACTTACGCGCCGAGAGTTCCATCTCCGAATCATTGATCCGGTTTTTCTGGTATTCTTTGACAGATACGCAGCCCGACACGCTCAATAGGAGAAAACTGCCAAGCAATACTGGCAGACGAGTTAAGATATTCATCATCATAGGTTTTACGTAGTAGTTAAGTTACAGTTGGGTCAACCAGTCGAATGTTGTTCGACGTATATAGCTTATCGTTATCATCCATGACAATGCAGGCGATGTGCTGCATCTGGTTAATCATATCCAGACCCACTCGCACGCCCATTACCATCACAGGGGTAGCCAGTGCATCGGCCAACTCGGCGTTGGGGGCAATGATAGTCACACTCTTGATACCACTGACCGGGTAGCCCGTTTTGGGATCTATCGTATGCGCATAGCGTTTCCCGTCAATAATGGCATACTTCTCGTAATTTCCCGACGTAGCGACAGCCATATTGCTGATAGCCAGCCAAGAAAATGCCTGTCGAGCCATACCGTCAGGATCGGCAATGCCAATGGTCCAGTCATCACCATTAGGTTGGCTTCCCCATGTAGTCAGATCGCCAGCCGCATTCACAATGCCACTCTCAACGCCTTCCTGACGCAACACGTACTTCGCGCGTTCGGCAGCGTAGCCTTTGCCAATACCGCCAAAGCCTATACGCATCCCTTTTTCGCGAAGGAATACAGTACATTCTTTCGTATTCAGTACTACGTTCCGGTAGTTGATGAGCCGAACTAATCGCTTCGCCGTTTCCCGACTTGGCAAGGTGGTCATGGACGTATCGAAATTCCAGAACCGTTTATCGATGGAGCCATACGTAATATCGAAAGCTCCCTGCGTCAGCGCCGATAACCGAAGTGACCGTTCGATCAGGGCAAACACTTCCTGATCTACTTTTACAGGACAAACGCCCGCACAGGCGTTAATCTGTGCGGTCTGACTATCATTTCGATACGTTGTCAGTACTTGCTCGATTCGGCTGATTTCAGCAACGGCTTTATCCAAACAACTATTCGCCCAAACCTCATCAGAACCCACAACGCTTAATTCGAAGCGGTTACCCATCAGCCGCTGAACGCGCTGGTAAATGCGAAGCGATGAACTCATTTAGACCCTACTACCGATTGAATCGATTCGATAAAAGCCGAAGTCGTCAGCGATGGCTTATAGCCGTCCCACTCTTTGAGCACCTTCCCGTCGGCACTCAGCAGCACCGTAAATGGGAACTTACCCTGGCGGTTGTATTTCTCGGCCAAGGCTTCATTGTGAGCGACCTGTTGCGCGTCGAGTTGATTTTTGGCCAGACGAGGAAAATCAGCACGCACCAGCACTAAACGGTCCTGCGCAAACTGGGTAAATTCCTCAGATTCGAAAATATCTTTCTTCAATTTTATGCAAGGAGCACACCAGTCGGAACCCGAAAAATTTAAGAGAATAAACTTGTGGGTTTGTAAGGCTTCGGTTTTAGCCTGATCAAAATTGAGTTCCCACTTGGGCGTAATGAACATCAGGGAGATGATCCCAGTTAAGAGCGTTTTCATGATTAGTTTTTAATAGGTTGGTTAGCTGTAAACGACAAGTGTTGTGCCATCGGTGGCTGTTTTATACACGGCAATTCCTTTGCTGCCAAAGCTGTTTTTTCCTTTACCCGTCAGATCGAATCGGGCGCCATGAACGGTACAGTAAAATTCCGTTTTATTAAAAATGATGTTTTTCTTGGGCTCGTGGCTACAGGTTTGTGTTACCGCTACGTAGACACCTGCGCTTACCTGCGCTACCACAATTCCACTCTGAACCAGATATCCACCAACTGCTTTTAAGGCTGAGGCAGCCGCTGATGTCAAATCAATTGTCAATAATCGATTGGTAATTTTACTCAAATCAACACTTGTCGATGTAGTGTTAGTTGTAGGCGTCGACGTTGTACCAGTCGTAGGGGTCGTCGTAGTACCACCCTGCGTTCCAGATAGTGTCAAGGCGTTTACTACTGTATCTTCTTTATGGATACAGGATGTCATAGCCGCCATAAGCGCTGCCCCTGTAAAACCGATTGATTTTAAAAAATCGTAACGAGTCATCTGAATCAGACTATTTTGTCATTAAGTATTTATACTAGCTTACGCTGGATCTCCTCAAAACGTGGACTTATTAATTATTTTTTAATTTCTTCCTCAAATCCTGCCGGATAGACTTCCTTGAAGTACGTTTCTATTGTGTTAGGGTCGAGGAACTGGACAACTCGTTTGGATGGACTAATCGCGACCTGTAACTGGCGAAACAGACTATCCGGTTTTTTCCAATCGGAAGGCTGTAGTAGAAATGGTTTGATCAGTAAATAAAGATGCTCAAAGATGGCCCCATCGGCGTAAACCTCCCCGTCGATCTGAAGCTGATACGTTGGTTTTAGTCGATTTAGCTTGGTCTGCACTACGTCTAAAATGGGCACGGGAATCCGGCGTCGCTTCGTCAGTAACGACCGGCGCACGGGCCATACTGTCTGGCTTTCCTGAAGCAGCCTGATATAGTCTCCCAAATTATACCAGACCGTGTCCTGATGCCGAAAAAAACGAATGGGTTTCATCTTGTACCGTTTGAACTAACTGAAAAATCGAGCCACGCTAAACGCAGCCAGTGCCGCCAATGCGCCGATAAGCATTACTTTAAAAGCACCCTTTAATGGAGGTTGCCCAGTTACCTTGCTTTTGAAAAACCCGAACAGAAACAGGCAGATCAGGGTCAAACCGCAGGAAAAAAGCAGTGCCGACCGGGGCGGATCAACAAAGAAATAGGGGGCCAGCGGCAGCAATCCACCCACTACGTACGCCAGTCCAATCGTCAGGGCGCTCCGGCTGGCCCGATTCGGGTCGGGTTCGTCAAGCCCCAATTCGTATTTCATCATAAAATCCACCCACTTCACCTTGTCTTTGGCGAGTTCGTCGGCAATGGCGATTTGCAGGGCGGGCGATAAACCCATATTGGCAAATACATCCCGCACTTCTTCTTTTTCCCGTTCGGGCACTGTTTCTACTTCGTTGATTTCGCGCCGACGCTCTGATTCATAGTGGTCTACTTCGGTTCGTCCTGCCAGATAACCGCCCAGTCCCATAGCAATCGAACCGGCCACGATTTCAGCAATACCTGCCGTTACTACCAGCGACGAACTGGCAACGGCCCCACTCAAACCGGCCGCCAATGCAAATGGAACGGTGAGGCCGTCTGACATGCCAATGACGATGTCAGCAATGAAGTCGGAACTCCTCAGGTGTTGTTCGCGATGACGCGGATGATGCTGATTAATAGTCGTTTCCATATCACTCTTCTTCACTGTTATTTAGTTTTGCCAATAAGCTGTAGGCTCCTTTTACCACAACTGGGGTCACGGCAGGATTTATGTCGGGCGGTAACGTAACGGCTACGTAGCCATTTTCGCGAATACCAGTTTTTACTTCTATTTGCCGAAACTGATACGTAGCAGGGCTGGTCTGTTTTTTAGTCAGTACGTAGATGAGCGATTTTCCGACATAGCTCACGATGGCCGATTCAGGCAGGGCCGCCATAGGCTGCGTTCTCACCTGAATCTGAGCCGCTACGTAGCCTCCCGGAATCAAATCGGGCGAATAGGCTTCTGGATGAGCCATTACGCTGATAGTACGATCTTCTGAAATGGATTTCCCGATCAGAAAAATGGTGGCCCGGTGCGTCAACGATGCGTCACCACCCATGCCGAAACGTAGCGATTGCCCAGTCCGAATCCGGCTGATATCTTTTTCGAAAACGCGAAGCTGTACGTGCAAATGATCCAGGCTGACAATTTCAGCCACTACGTCGGCAGGGTTGATAAATCGTCCTTTGTTGACCGGTACGTTCGTGATGAATCCCGAAACGGGCGACGGAATAACAACCGTACGCGTAAGCCGCTCCGGACTCAACGTAGCCGGATTGATGCGAAGAATGGCTAATCGCTGGGCGAGCCCTGCCAACTGCGCCTGCAAACTCTGACGAGAGGAGCGAGTCTGCTGAAAAACTTTCAGGGCCGATACGTTCTCGCGACTCAATTCCTGTTGCCGCGCAAACTCCAGATCGGCAAACTCCAGTTTGGCTTTGGTGTCCAGATAGTCCTGTTGCAACTGGATGTAATCGGGGTTTTCGAGAACAACCAGCGACTGCCCTTTTCGGACCTGCATCCCCGGTTCCAGATTGATCTCCCGAATGTATCCGCCAAACGGAACCGATACCGACACCCGGTTTTGAGCCGGTACGTCGACCGTCCCATTGACTTTAAACGTAGTACTCATCGTTCGGTCCACCGGCGTGCCCAACTCAATGGCCGCTACGTTATACTGAGCCTGCGTCAATGACACCTCGATAGAACCATTCGAAGCCGAGTCGGCCGCCGTTTTGGTAGAATCTGGTTTTGCGTCTGCCCCCTTGTCACTATTCCCATTTTCGTCGGATTGACAAGCTGACAACAGGCTAACAACAAGCACTAAAATGGATATACTGGCGGCACTCGCCGATTTTGTTTTTGATCGGCTTGCCAATTGTGCTTCTTTGGCTACGGCTTTTCGCTCGGAAAGTGAATACAGGATAGGCAATACAATCAGGGTAAGCAACGTAGCAGTAAACAGTCCGCCAATAACTACGGTAGCCAGCGGCTTCTGCACCTCGGCCCCCGCCGAGTTGGAAATGGCCATCGGAATAAACCCAAACGACGCTACCAAAGCCGTCATAATGACCGGACGAAGGCGCACTTCAGCCCCTTGACGGATAATTTCGGTCAGGTCGGTCAGGCCTTCTTCGTGACGGAGCCGGTTGAATTCGGCAATCAGGACAATGCCATTGAGTACCGCCACGCCAAACAGCGCAATGAACCCTACACCCGCCGAAATGCTGAACGGCATGCCACGTAGCAATAGCGAAAAGACGCCACCGATGGCGGCCATCGGAATGGCCATAAAAATCAGCAGACTTTGTCGGACTGAACCGAAGGTGAAAAAGAGCAGCGAAAAGATGAGTGCCAACGCAACCGGTACAGCAATAGACAAACGCTTTTTAGCATCGAGCAGATTTTGAAATTGCCCCCCATACGTAATCGAATACCCCGGCGGAAACTTCAGTTTCTGACTTACTTTTTGCTGTAATTCAGTCACGATGCTTTCCACATCTCGACCGCGTACATTGAAACCCAGTGTGATACGTCGATGCGTATTGTCGCGCTGAATCTGATTCGGAGCCAGTTCCATCGACACCTGCGCAATCTGACTTAGTGGAATTTGCTGCTCCATCGCATTGACGCGGGCTGGTACCGTTACGTACACATTCTGGATATCATCGATGCTTTGCCGTTTGTCGGCGGCCAGACGTACCACCAGATCGAAGCGTTTTTCACCTTCAAAAACCAGACCCGCCGATTGCCCGGCAAAGGCGGTATTGATCACCCGGTTAACATCCGTTACGTTGAGGCCATATTTGGCAATCTGTGCCCGGTCGAGCTTGATCAGAATTTGCGACAAACCGCCAACTTGCTCAATATAAAGGTCTTTAGCGCCTTTGATCGTGCGGGTCAGATTACCCACTTCGTCTGCTAGTTTGGCTAGTTGCCCTAAATCGTCGCCGTATATTTTGAGTGCTACGTCCTGACGGGCGCCGGTCATGAGTTCGTTGAACCGCATCTGCACGGGCTGCTGAAAACCGAACGTAACACCGGGAATAACCGACAAGGCTTCAGCCATTTTGCCCGCCAGCTCGTCGCGCGTTCTGGCCGATGTCCATTGGTCTTTCGGTTTAAGAATGACCATCTGGTCAGCGGCTTCGATAGCCATTGGGTCGGTAGGAATTTCGCCGGAGCCAATTTTAGCTACAACCTGCTCGACTTCAGGAAATTGCTTCAACAGGATTTGTTCGGCTTTTAACGTAGCATCGACCGTTTCAGAAAGCGAACTCCCGGTTAAGGTTCGGGTATCAACAGCGAAATCACCTTCGTCCAACTGCGGAATAAATTCTCCCCCCATCCGGCTAAACAACAGACCCGCCACGACTAATAAAGCCACCGCACTACTTAAAATCAGCAAACGATGCTTCAACGAACGTAGCAGTATGGGCTCGTAAAACCGCTGGATTCGTTTCATGAGCCGGTCGGAGAGGGTGTTTTTGTGTTCGATTTTTTTATCGAGCAGCAGTGCCGAAACCATAGGAACGTAGGTAATCGAGAGAATGAACGCGCCCAGAATGGCAAAGGCTACGGTCAGCGCCATCGGCCGGAACATCTTGCCTTCGATACCCGACAAGGCTAAAATGGGCAGGTACACAATCAAAATAATCAGCTCACCAAACGCAGCCGACGACCGGATACGTCCAGCCGATTGAAACACTTCCTCGTCCATTTCGTCCTGCGTCAACGTTCGGTTCAGGTTACGTAGCGTGATGTGGTGCAGCGTAGCTTCAACAATGATCACGGCTCCATCGACAATCAGCCCGAAGTCGATAGCGCCGAGGCTCATCAGATTGCCCGATACACCGAACAGGTTCATCATGGCGATGGCGAACAGCAGCGCGAGCGGAATGACCGACGCCACCACAAAACCCGCCCGGAAATTGCCCAGTAACAGGACCAGCACAACGATAACAATGGTCGCCCCTTCCAGAAGGT
Organism: Spirosoma harenae; assembly: GCF_054776975.1. Classification (NCBI taxonomy): domain Bacteria; kingdom Pseudomonadati; phylum Bacteroidota; class Cytophagia; order Cytophagales; family Cytophagaceae; genus Spirosoma; species Spirosoma harenae. Next base: position 63,589 of record NZ_BAAHBD010000011.1, read on the forward strand.
TACGTTCAACGGTGCCGATGGCGCTGTTTACCATCTTGGTTCGGTCCAGAAACGGAATGATCTGTACGCCAGGCGGTAACGTTTGCTGAATCTGAGCGATTTTTTCTTTCACCCGCTTAATGACCGCCGACGAGTTTTCGCCTTTCACCATCATCACAACGGCCCCAACGGTTTCGTCCTGCCCGTTACGTGTCACCGCGCCATAACGTACCGCTTCGCCGATACGTACCTGTGCTACGTCCCGAACCCGGATGGGTAAATTATTCGTATTCAGATGAATAACGATGTCGGCAATATCATCGGGCGAGTGAATCAGGCCGTCCGACCGGATGAAAAATGCGTTGGGTTGCTTATCGATATACGCTCCACCTGTGTTCTGGTTATTCTGCTGAAGCGCCGAAAAAATCTCGGTCATAGTAACCCCAACGCTCCGGAGCCGGTCGGGGTCGACAGCGATTTCGTATTGCTTTAGTTTTCCGCCGAAACCACTCACGTCGGCTACGCCGGGCGTACCGAGTAAGGCGCGTCGAATCGTCCAGTCCTGAATGGTTCGGAGATCCGTTAGCGTGTAGCGCGTTTCAAACCCTTTTTTCGGAACCACCGTATACTGGAATATCTCGCCCAACCCGGTGGTTACGGGGGCCATTGTGGGCGTGCCAACACCGGGTGGAATTTGTCCTGTTACGTTCTGCAACCGTTCACTGATTTGCTGCCTGGCCCAGTAAACATCGGTAGCGTCGGTAAACACGACCGTTACGATGGACAAGCCAAACCGGGAAAAAGAACGTATTTCCGTTAGGCCCGGAATGTTGGACAAACTGACTTCAATCGGGAACGTAACAAGGCGTTCAATATCCTCTGCCGCCAGCGACGGGCTACTGGTAATGACCTGCACCTGATTGTTGGTAATATCAGGAACAGCGTCGATGGGAAGTTGGGTAGCCGACCAGATTCCCCAGCCAATTAAAGCCAGCGTAAACAGACCGATCACCACCTTGTTCCGGATGGAGAAATAAATAATTGCATTCAGCATGAAAGCGTAGAAGAAAAATGGTGCCTTTACATCCTTCTGCACATGGCGCCCGAATCAATTCGTTCGAGGGACGACGTAGCGCAGCCTGGACAGCATCTGGACAATCTGAATTGAGGAAGAAACCTAACGTAGCACTAGCAGCAGTTTGCCTGCCGACTAGGCGCACTTCGCCCATCGGGCAAAGTTTATTAAGCTCGGGGCGGGTTAATCAGCGACGTAACACGGACAAACGAATACAGATTGGCGTACCCGAAGAACGCCCGTCGGCTCAGTAGAAGAATAGTCAGTGCCGCAAGGGTAAAAAATTGGGTAAGCGTGGGCGTAAAGCCCGGAACAGTATGGCCTATTGTCGGTAAATTGTGGTGACTGTGGTTCGGGTGTTTATGATGCTCCGAGTTAACTCCGTAGTGCATCACAATAAAGTCGAGAAAACTTAACGCTGGCTCGGTTTTCCTGTGCTCCTGATAGTGCTGGATCAAATCGACAACTTTATTGGACTGATCAACGCCAAAACCAGGAAACAGGCTGCTTCCCAGCATTAACATCGCCATCCATAAAGCCACTATCGATTTCATAAAATCTATGCTTATACCCCATCTAACGCAAAGATTGTCAGAAAGTTTGCTTCCTGGTTTAAACTCGCTCAATTTAGAAATAGACCAGACAATAGTTAATAACGCATGGCTAAGAAACTGTCCTTTTATGATTTATGAACCGCTTTAATTAGGGATCAGACATTATAGTTTCCATCGTTTCACTTTGGGGTGGGTTAAATGAGACTGTATTTCCTTGAGTTCAAAACCACCTTGAGTCTACTCTACCCTATAAAAACGCTCTGGCTGCTGGCCAGAGCGTTTTTGAACAGGACCAAATAAATCGATCGTTCTCGGGCTACCCAAAGTAGCCCGTTCGAAGCAGGTGTGAGCTGATTTACGCCAACAGCCGACAAGATGGTCGTCCATCGGCCGAGGGTTGGAATATCTTAACGTGCATACCATCGTATCGATATAATCCATTCAAGGTCGCCATCCAGATAATGCCATGCTGATCCTGGGTAATGGCTGGCACAAATGCCTGTGGTAACGTGATGGACTCTGATGCAGGCAGCTGCTTGGCCTTGGCAACCCTACCTACAATTAGTAGCAAAAACTTAGTAAGCAAAAAAATAAACGGGTAGCCGTTTCAAACCCTGCCCTACGTTCTCAAAGCCAATCGGATACAGTGGAATAGGAGGAAAAATACATCCTCGTTTAGCGATTTCCAACAAAAACCGGACGGGTTTAGTAGAAGAATAGCGGGCAGCACAATCTTAATAAAATCACGGATGCCTTGTCTATAGGTCGGAAGTTGACGTAATATGTTTATCTCAGTCGGTTTTGTTTTACGGTTTGTACCTCTCTAGTTCATCTACCAGTTGCCCACTTTCTCCTAACCTCTTTTTCAATTAGCTACCAGTGGGTGGGTTATATCTAGGGAGCCTAGCCTGTACGCTGGTCAACATAAACTCATAGTCCCACCTAAGCCTGATCACAAGCTGATTCATATCTTTACTCTTTAACGATCAGTAATCCCTGAGGCCACCACATACTTAAATAATAAGCTCAGTGGAGCCAACTCTTGCGCTTTTTGATTAGTTTCGCAATGGGTATTCCGACCAACATATGACCTCTCCTTCAATACCCCCGCACCAGGATGGGGAAGCCGAAAACGAACGGTTGCGCTTTGCCCTCCAGGCTGCCGGGATTGGTACCTGGGATGTTAACCTGCGAACCCAAGTGGCTTGGTGGGATCAACGCACTCAGGAACTCTATGGACTAGTCGGTGCAGATACGCGCTCCTTTACCCAACCCCAGGCCTTATTAAGCTATGTCCATCCGGGCGATCAGCTACGCCTTGATCAAGCTATGAAATGGGCGCTCAATCCACAATCTGGGGGAAAGTATGCCATTGAATTCCGCATCAGCCGCCGAGACAATGGCCAGCTACGCTGGCTACAGGCGATTGGACAAGCGTATTTTGATGAGCAGAGCCAGCCTATTCGTCTGTCAGGTACCGCCCAGGATATTACTCAAGCTGTGCTGGAACGGCAACTTACCCAACAAGTTCAGGAAGATCTGCAACGGGCTATTGAATTGGCCCAATTGGGAACCTGGCAATATGAACTAACCACCGGTCAGATTGACTACTCTCCCCGGCTTCGGGCCTGGCATGGCATAGCACCCCATTTGCCTGTTACTCCTGAGCACGCCTTTCGATTTGTCCATCCAGCAGATTGGCCGCGGGTTCGAACCGCCATGCAAGCGGCCACCGCGCCTGGCTCGGATGGCCATTATGAGGTTGAGTATCGAATCCGCCTGGGGCCTGGTGAACCTGAACGCATTTTTTACTCGTTGGGCAAATCGTATTTTACCGCTCAGGGAGAGGCTTATAAGATTAGTGGCATGGTCCAGGAGGTGACCCAGCAACGGCAGGGACAACTGGCCCTTGAGCAGCAGGTCGTTCAGCGAACCCAGCAGTTGGAAGCTTCGTTGGCGGAGTTACAACGTTCCAACGAGAGCCTTCAACAGTTTGCTTACGTGGCCAGTCATGACTTGCAAGAACCCCTGCGCAAGATCCAGCAATTCGGAGACCTGCTACAGCAAAAGTATGGTAGCCAGCTTGGGAACGATAGCGATTATTTGACGCGTATGCAAGTGGCGGCCAATCGCATGTCGCGCTTAATTAAAGATCTGTTGGTTTACTCCCGTATCGGGACTCCCTCACACTATACAAAATCCGTTTGTTTGACCTCACTTCTGGAGGGACTGCTTCAGGAGTTCGAGCTACGTATTCAGGAGACTGGCGCTCAGTTAACGCTAAACGACTTACCGACCGTCCGGGGAGACGAGTCTCAGTTAACGTTGCTATTTCGCAACTTACTGGGTAACGCCCTTAAATTCCACTCGATCTCTGTGGAGGGTGAGTTAGTCGTGCCCCAGATTCAGATGCGGGGGGAGCGGATATCAACCGAACAACTGCCAGCCGAAGTCCATCCGGTTCAGGCCACACTAGCTTACCATCGGATCGATATCGTAGATAACGGGATTGGTTTTGAAGAGAAATACCTGGACCGCATCTTCACGGTATTTCAACGGTTACATACGAGCCGCGACTATGCTGGTACGGGAATAGGGTTGGCCATCTGCCAGAAAGTGGTAGCCAATCATGGGGGAGCTATCACGGCGCAAAGTCAGCTTGGTCAGGGCTCCACCTTTAGTGTTTATCTGCCTGTTTAACCAATCAATCGACAACGATTAGCATGTATCGCCTGATCAGCCGTAAAACCAGGCCCGTCGTTCATCCGGTTTTATTTTTAGCTTTCGGACTCAGGTCTTGAAGCGTTTCGGGTGGTGGCACTCGGTCCAGTAATCAATAATGGACCCTACTTGCGTTTTCCAGGCCGTAAACGATTGTTTTTTCTCGAACATCCCTTGAATCGTCAACTCGTATGCTTCTTCCACCAGGTAATCTTCTACCGGACTGGTCATAAACACAAACGGGATGCACTTTCGGCGCAGAACAGGATCCTGATCAATTTGTCGACGAAGTTCCAGCCCATTCATAGCGGGCATACTAATTTCCGAAATAATAAGAAAAGGTAAGTCCTGAGTGGTTGTTAGGTAATCCAAAGCTGTTTGACCATTAAAGAAAACGATTACTGGATAGTCCACGTCCAACTCTTTCAATGCCTGTTTAAACATGGTGTGGTCGTCTTCGTCGGGATCAATAAATATGATGGGATGCTTGTCCATTGTTTCAGTGTGAATCGAGTAAAAGCCCGGTTTTTACGTTAACGTTTTCTTCTTTATTTTAATGAGAGGTAAACGATCATTCATCCAGGAAAGGCTACGTAGGAAACAGCAAACAACCAAAGAGAATAATACGTCTAAACGGTACTAAGCCTAAATTGTGCCAATAACGCATTGACCTGTAAATAGTTGTCTATGAACAGCTTTCCACTATGGTAAAAGCTAAGCTTTTCGTTAACTGACGGCATTTATTCCCAAGCTGAGGACATAAGCCCACAGTTTGTCAACACCTACACTATTGATAATGCTCCCCCTTTTCTTGAATGGACCCATCAGAAAGGAAGTCGCTGACCATAAATCTTGTGCGGTGAGAGATTCAATGTATCAAGCTGGGAGCGTTTTTATAAGACTCGTCGACTGGGGCCAGGAGCTTATGATAGACGCTGAAGTTGATGTGATACCGATTCTAACTACTCAATCCGACGACCGTACATCCAGCTTAAGTAATGGGAGTCAGTAACAGAACCAGAGTGTATGAATCCAGGTGTACAGCTTTCCCCCTAGGGGTGAGCTCACAAAGGTGTGATTCGTCAGGCAGATCAACAGAATTAAACCACCACAGCCATAGGTCATCAGACATTACCAGCGCATGCTTTGCCGGAAACGCTGAATCGTTTCGATCAAATGGGTGGATAATACTTCAGCAGAAACTTAATGGATTTGTCGGTAACCGTCTCCATCGTTATCCATAATTTGTTCAAACCGAATTTACGATTACAATAATATGGGTGATGGATTAGGTGACGGATCGAGTTTACTAAGCCTTATTAAAAACCAAAAAGTACAATAAACTAAAAAAGGCTAACCCATTGATTTTGAGCATTTACACTCTAAAACGGATTAGCCTTGATTCAGTAAGTTGAGGTTCCGAGCGGATTCGAACCGCTGTACGAGGTTTTGCAGACCACTGCCTAGCCACTCGGCCACGGAACCTTATCAATCCCGAATACATGAAGGGTCTTGCTTTCGGGACTGCAAACATACGATTTTATCCTGTATTGCGAAACGCGCGTATAAAAAAATGCTCCTGAACTATATAGCTCAGGAGCATTTTATCGAACAGTAGTCAGCCTTAGTTACGGCCTTCCATTTGTTCTTTCAAGGCTGCTAGTGCATCAAGATCGCCTAAGGTAGCGCCACGTTCAGCAGCTGCTGGTGCAGAAGCCGCTTTCGTAGCAGACGCTTTTGGTGCTTTTTGCTCTTTAACAGGCTCGTTTTTCTCTTGCCATGCTTTCGTGTGCGAAAGCATAATGCGCTTCTCTTCTTTCGAGAACTCCGTTACTTTGAAATCAAGCGTTTCACCAACTTCAGCAAACGTACCGTCTTCTTTCGCCAGGTTTTTCAGCGATGAGAAGCCTTCGATACCGTAAGGAAGTTCGAGGGTTGCCATCTTGTCGTTTTTGCTCAGGATGGTGCAACGGTGAATCGTACCAACAGCAAATACGGTTTCAAAGGTATCCCATGGGTTTTCTTCGAGTTGTTTGTGACCCAGCGCCAGACGACGGTTGTCAACGTCCAGTTCGAGTACAACTACTTCGAGTTCGTCACCCACTTTGATGAAGTCCGAAGGATGTTTGATTTTCTTCGTCCACGACAGATCCGATACGTGTACCAGACCGTCAATACCTTCTTCCAGTTCGAGGAACAGACCGAAGTTCGTTAGGTTACGAACAACACCTTTGTGCTTCGTACCAACAGCGTATTTCGTACGCAATTCTGGACGAGTCCAAGGATCTTCGGTCAGTTGTTTGATGCCTAACGACATTTTGCGATCAGCACGATCAAGCGTCAGCACAACAGCTTCAACTTCGTCACCCACTTTTAGGAACTCCTGTGGGTTACGCAGATGCTGCGACCATGACATTTCTGATACGTGGATCAGCCCTTCGACACCTGGCATAATTTCGAGGAACGCACCGTAATCGGCTACGTTTACGATTTTGCCTTTTACTTTCGAACCAACCTGGATATCTTCTGGCAGCGCATCCCATGGGTGAGCTTGTAGCTGCTTCATACCCAGAGAAATCCGCTTCTTGTCTTCATCGAAGTCAAGCACAACCACGTTAACTTTCTGGTCAAGGTGCAGTACTTCCGATGGGTGACTGATGCGGCCCCAAGAGATATCGGTGATGTGCAACAGACCATCGACACCGCCGAGATCGATGAACACACCGAAGTTGGTCATGTTTTTGATCACGCCTTCCAGAACCTGACCTTTTTCGAGGTTGTTCAGGATTTGAGCGCGTTGTGCTTCGAGGTCTTTTTCGATCAGGACTTTGTGCGAAACGACTACGTTATCGTTTGCATAGTTGATCTTGACGACTTTAACCTCCATTTTCTTACCAACGAAAATATCGAAGTCACGAATCGGCTTCACGTCGATTTGCGAACCTGGCAAGAACGCTTCCACACTATAGATATCAACGATCAGGCCACCTTTGGTCCGGCGTTTTACGAAACCATCGATAACGAGGTCTTCGTCCAGCGCACGCTGAATTTTCTGCCATGCCGTGATCACTTTCGCTTTCTTACGCGAAAGAACCAGCTGACCATTCGGATCTTCCTGATTTTCTACGTAAACTTCAATTTCATCACCCATCTTCAGTTCAGGCATATCCCGAAATTCCGAAGCAGGTACCAAGCCATCCGACTTAAATCCAATGTTGAGTAATACTTCCCGGTCCGTTATCCCAACGACGGTTCCCATTACTACTTCTTTCTCTTTAACCTCCGACAGTGTATTGTCGTACATTTCCAACATTCGGTTGCGCTCGGCATCCGAATAGCCACTCCCAAACCCTTTGTTGTCTGCACGGTCCCAATCAAATGCCGGCAGTTCGCGTTGCTGCGTTTTGCTCATAAAAAATGGTTTCCTGACCCACTCGGTACATCAGTCCGTAGGTCAATGGCGGACTGACTTTTGGTTATAGTTAAATTACCTTTGAAAAAGGCCTGCAAAGATAGCAATTGCTTTTGGAAAAAAGTTTCGAGCGACTCAAAAGTCTTTGAAATTGAGGGCAAAAAGGCTAAAAAGTCGACAGCGCGAACCGGGGAAGTAGCTATTTAAGCTACTTCCCCGGTTCGCGCTGTCGACTTTGGTCTAAAACGTTATTGAAACGCCTTCTCCTTCTTCGCTAAAAATGGCATCCAGCTTTGCTCGATGGACCCAGAAAATTCGCGTAAAAAAACCAGAAACGTAGGTTTGAACGGTTTCTGGCGGAGTTTCATGTTGGCTTCATCTGGGGTGTAATCCCCTTTCCTCGAATTACAGCGTTTACAGGCCGTAGCAAGATTATCCCAACTGGTTTTTCCACCTCTCGATTTGGGCAGCACATGATCGAGCGTCAGATCATCGGTAGTGCCGCAATACTGACAATGATGACCGTCGCGCTTGAAAATATTTTGCCGAGTGAGCATAACGCCTTTGTAAGGCAGATTGACGTATCGATGAAGTCGGATGACCGATGGCATCGGGTATTCAGCGGAGACTGTTCGGAGCACGAACTGATCCGATTCGGCAACCAGTTCGGCTTTGTCTAGAAAAACCAGCAGGAATGCTTTAGGAACGGAGCAAATGCTGAGGGCACTGTAATCTTGATTTAAGACTAATACTTTCCTACCCATATCGCGTTTAGATGCCTCTGTAAGGTAGCAAGTTACAGAGTTATCCACACAAGGGCAATAGTTAGGAAAAATTTAAATTCTAGTCGATAGCTATATTAATATCCAAGTTCTGTGAGGACACAGACCTATCACCGCCGGCTGTCCGGTAACACGGCCTGTGAGGACACAGGCCGAGGAAATTGGCTATGTATTGACTTCAATACCTCCCCCGCTGCAAATCCCGCTCAACGTCGCGCTCTTTGATGCTTTCGCGTTTATCGAAGAGTTTTTTACCTTTTGCCAGCGCAATCTCGACTTTGGCAAAACCGCGTTCGTTGGTAAAAAGCCGGGTTGGTACAATGGTTAGTCCCTGATCTTTTAGCTTTTCGGTCAGGCGTTTGATTTCCCGTTTTGTTAGCAAAAGTTTACGATCGCGGAGTGGTTCGTGATTGTAATGCGTTCCTTCAGTATAAACCGAAATGCTCATTTGCCGGATAAAAAGCTCGTCGTTCTGAATCAGGCAATAGGCATCCTGCAAATTCACTTTTCCCTGACGAATCGATTTAATTTCGGTGCCTGTCAGCACAATTCCGGCCGTATACGTCTCTAGAAACGAATATTCAAACGAAGCACGTCGGTTTCGAATATCAACTTGTTTAACAATCGATGCAGATGCCATGGATTGAGATAGGATGTAGGATATATGATGTATGAATTTCTGCTATCGACATTCTACATCAGAAAATTAAAACTAGGTTCTCAGCTATATAAACTGGGTAAGACCAACAACGTTGAAATTTTATGAGAGGTTTACCATACTCGAAAAAATTGCCGGGCTAGAGCCAGTAAACCCGACGAATTGAACACTATTGATTCAATCCGTCGGGTTTACGTAATGAGTAAAGCTAAAAAGCCTTATTTCTTTGTTGGGGCTTGTCTAGCCTGATATTCTTTGTTTAGGCCATCCAAAATGGCTTTTGTCTGATCGTTTGCTGGATCGGCAAATAGAATACCACCGCCTTTGGTATAGCCTAGCACAAATTCATATTTATTCTGTGCATTGATTTTCTTCAGGTAATTGTAAATCTCGTCGTACAATTCCTTGTTCTTACTCTGCTCTTCAATAGCCAGATTCTGCGCAGCCCGCTCACGGTAGGCCAAGATATCCTGTTGTTCTTTCTGAAGCGATGCCTCCGTAGCGCGACCTTGTTCCTGGGTCATTGTTGGGGCACGTTGCTGGAAGAAAGCTACTTTGTTTTGCAGATTCCGACCTTTAGCCGCTAAGTCATTTTCCAGTTGGAAACGCTTGCTTTCCAATACTTTCTGCGTGTCTTTAAAAAAATCATATCGGTTCAGCAGCGAATCGACATTTACGTATACAATGTTTTTCCCTTTCGCTTCGGATGGTGCACTGGAAACCGAAGTTGTTTCGGATTGAGGGCCTTTAAAATGTAGGTAGTACAGTACAGCTACGGCAATCGTCAGGACGACGTTTAGAATCAACGAGGCATTCTTCACAGGTAATAAATCAGTTAGTTATCGGTTTATTCTACAAAGGTAGAGGGATTTACGACTTTACTAGCTACGGGCAGCGATTTGATTTCCAGTCGCCTGACGAACAAAGTAGCCAGATAGTCCGGCCATTCCTCCTGCTAAGCCACCTACAATAGCGGTTACGAGCCCCGGAAGAATAGCACTATTTGTCTTAAAGAGCAATTCACTCATCCGGCCTGTGAAAATTCCATCGGTACGGAAATGAATGCTGATCGCATATGCTAACCACACCAGCGCTACCCCATAAAAACCAGCAAAAAACGCTCCTACGGCGCCTGGGCTACGCCACAAGCATACTAAAAAAGCAACAATCGCGAGGCTCCACCAAGGAAGAAATAATTGGGCTAATAAATTTAGAATTGCGATAAGGATGATTTGAATAATCATTTGTTTAACGGCTGTAGTCTGTGGTTTCAAATTGATTGACGTATAAGCATTATTTGACTGCCTGAATGTCAGCCAACTTGAAACCTAAATTCTATTTTAAAACAACTTTCTGCTTAATCCTCGGATGTTTGTCTTGTGGCGTTTGCAGATACAGTAATTCGGATAGTTGGCCGGTTCGCCAGGTTTCCAGCAAATCTTGGTAATGCGGGCTACCCGGATTGCCCGATTGCCCACCCGGATAAATCCCATATGCTTTAGGCTGTGGTCCCAACGCTACGACCATTCGCCACGAAGGGCCTGCTCGTTCGCTCGTTGCGTTAACGATTCCTCCCCCACCACCGATTTGCACATTTAGCGCACTGAATGCATCGACGCCGGGAAGCAAATGGCGAACAGAGGTACTTTTATGCGGCCCCCATGCCCAGGAATTTCCAACAGCACCATGCTTTTTTGCTAATGTATCGCAGGTAGCCTGAAAACTTTGGGTCAGTACATCCGTCATGCGTTCACGAGCCGGGGTTTTCATGTTGTCGAACCAGCGCGCTCCTGAATCGCGCTGCATCATAGTTAGGGTGCGATCGAAAGAAGGGATACGCATGGGTAACGTATCGCCAGTCGTGTTAAAATCATCCGACCAGATCGCATCTAATAATCGCTGGTTCCATTCGGTGAAAATGGTGGGAGCGATTTCAGAAACATCATTATTCAGTTTCCAGGATTTCAGAGCGGCAAAGGCTTTTTTCTGTTCCGCGCTGAGTTTATTCTGATTCACATTGGACAACATTACGGGCAATGCGTCGGCTGCTCTCAAATTATAATTATCATTCTGCAGCATACGTAAGCTATCGATCGTCGCGCGTTGCATAGCTGTCAGACGCTGGTTGATTCGCCGACCTCGCTCGGCAGGGGCAAATTGCCAGTTGATGTAGTACGGATAGGTTTTGTCCGTTGAAAACTGGTTTGCTGAACTTACAAAACCACGTGGCGGATTCTTCACCAACGGATTCTGATCGGCTGGGACGAAACCATGCCAGTCGTCGGCCGGATCAGTCCCATCCAATAGGAATTTTCCCTGATCGATCCATTTGAGCGGAAATCGACCATTGGGCGAAATAGCAATATCGTCCTGATTACTAGCAAATACGAAATTCTGTGCGGGTGCTACGTAATAAGCTAATGCTTTGCGATAATCGTCGAAGTTTTTAGCGCGATTTAACCCGTAAAAACAAGCCATCTCATTCGAGGGCTCATGCGCAATCCAACGGGCAGCATAGCCAACTGGGATATTTTTTCGAAAAGCTTTCGCTCCTGGTTGATAAACAACCGGTCCGTGGTGTGTGTATAAAACCGTATCGATCACATCAGGCTTGCCTTTAACTTTTATGGTTTCAATACGGGTTGTAACAGGCTTCCATTTATTGTCGTGCCAATATTCTTTACGAGAGTTGTCCTTGAATTTTACCGTGTAAAAATCCAGCACATCGGCCCCAACGTTGGTCACACCCCAGGCAATATCTTTATTAAATCCGCTAATCACGTTGGGAGCGCCAGGCAACGTAGCACCATACACATTTACGGTTGGCGAAACCAACTGCATTTGATACCAAATCGACGGCAGGCTTAATGTCAGGTGCGGATCATTCGCTAAAATAGGATGACCCGTTGCTGATTTTTGAGCGCCTACTGCCCAGTTATTCGAACCAATTTCAGGATTAGGGCGCCGGAATCCTAAATCAAATTTCACGATCATGTCATTAATGGTCGTATCATTCGGGGGAGCCGGAATTGGCGATACAGGCTTAAAATTCCACTTTGTGCCCGCCGGAATAATTGGATCTTCGCGCGCTGGGTAATCAGGAAAAAGATCGGTGGTTACGACTGAACCGTATTTCCGCAAAATATTCGTCATCAATAGATCATCGGCTCCGCTGGCTAGTGTATTGGTCATCTGTTTGAGCAGAAGCGCACATTTGATGGGCGCCCACGGCTCGGGAGCATAACCTAACAATTTGTATTCAATCGGGTATTTAGCAGGGGTAAGTCGGCTAATCCAGGCATTCACGCCAGCCGTATACGCTTCCAGTGCAGCGCGGGTCACTGGATCGTTCTGCATTCCTTTCAGCGTTTGCTCGGCTCCATACCCCATCCCCATGTGGCGACTAAACCGATCTAATTCAAGCGCTCTATCCCCTACTAATTCTGATACACGACCAGCAGCAGCGTGGGTCTGAAATTCCATTTGCCACAGCCGATCACGAGCGGTCAGATACCCTTGCGCGAAATACATGTCGTGATCATTCTGCGCAAAAACATGTGGAATCGCTTTATCGTCGAAGATAACCGTTACGGGAGCCTGTGTGCCGTTCAACGTAATTTCCTCATCTGCCGCATTTGCTGATTCTGCATTTTGCCAGAATCCAACGAAAGGACTGAGCAATGGGCCGAATGCGGGAACACTTCCCCAGGGTTTATTTAATGCCCAAATTAGTAGGATGGTCAACAACGAGACACTAATAGCCTTGGCGTAACGCATAATTAAGTCAAGAAATCAGGGAATATTTCCCACAAGTTTACTATTGCACTGAACAAATAAAAAATATTCTTTTCCTCACCAAGCGAAAACTCGCTATATTTGTCTACCCAAGTCAAATCCGGTGATTGATACGCCTACTTTTGTGACACAAGGTAGGGAATTGATTGCGGCAAGCCTAGTGAACAAGGTCTTTAATAGCGTTTAATTCGTCCAGAAAAGATACATCTTAACCTGTCAACAACTTTCGCCATAGCCATGTCTCAGGTACTAAACACAATCAGTGACAACAATCGAATGATTTTAGAGACCGACGAAGTACTTCCCCAAAACGAGTACAGCTCTGTTGTAAGTGCGGGATTACGGCAACTGTCTACCCAACGCCGGTTAGTCTATACGTTGCGTTCTGAACAGGGCCTGAGTACGGAAGAAGTAGCTGATCAACTCCAGATTTCTGTTATGGACGTGAAAGGTCAGTACTACCACGCTTGCCGGTTTCTGCGTGACTACTCGCGTCAACAAGCGGGCGTTCAAGCCATGAGAGCGGTGATGACCACATTTTGCTGCAATTAATTTTTACTGATTTTCTCGCGCATATTCAACGGCATTAATTGGCGTTCGGACGTTCTATCTCCAGTAATATCCAAGGTTGGTCTTGCGGCTCTTGATGAGTCCCTACCTAATAAATACTGTTGACTTAATGCTTTGTAGCTGATACAGGCGAACAAATCAGCTTCATACAGGTTCAAATTCCTGATATGACCCTATACGCAACTCTATTCTTCACCTTTTTAATGACGGCAACCCTTCAAACTCCCTCCAACTTCGACTGGCAGGGACACCGGGGCTGCCGTGGATTGATGCCAGAAAATACCATTCCTGCTTTTCTCAAGGCACTTGATCTCGGAGTTACAACTTTGGAGATGGATGTGGTGATAAGCAAAGATAATCAGGTAGTTGTGTCGCACGACCCCTATTTTAATGCCGCCTTCAGTGTTACTCCCGATGGAAAGTCTATTTCCAAAAAAGAACAGAAAAATCTCAATCTCTATCAATTACCCTACGCAGATATAAAACGATATGATGTTGGATCAACTGGAAATCCAGCTTTTCCAGAACAGGAGAAAGTTAAAACCTATAAGCCGTTATTAAGTGAGGTAATTGATCAGGCTGAAGCATACCAGAAAACGAAGAATTTACCGATTTTTTCCTACAATATCGAAATCAAAAGTGACGCATCGGAATACGGCAAAAGCCAACCCGAACCTGCTGCATTCTGTGATCTCGTGCAGGCCGTCTTAAAAGAGCATATAGGTACAGACCGGGTCAATCCAGACCGGATAACAATTCAGAGTTTTGACTTTGCCGTATTACAACATTGGAAACAAAAGGCGGATTTGGGTATTTACCCTAAAGTTAGGCTTTCAGTTTTGGTGGAAAATCTCCGAAGTCCAGAGAAAAACATTGAAGAGCTTGGGTTCAAACCCGATATTTATAGCCCATATTTTCGACTAATTAATCAGACTAAAATTGCTCGCTTACACGAGCAGGGGATTCAAGTGATTCCCTGGACAGTTAATCAGCAACGGGATATGGTTCGTCTGAAAAAGTGGGGCGTCGATGGCCTAATCACGGATTATCCGGACCGGGCCATTGGTTTATAAATCAACCTGATATATTTGTCGCACCAATAAATTTATATTGATAGCTCAATCTCTACGATTACTTTAGTGTCATGACTGTTCTAAACACCACGCTCAAATGGCTTCTGCAACGGCGCATACCGCGCATTGAAGCGATGATGGAATGCCCTGGCGTGGCGCAGGAACAAATTTTCAGGCAGCTTATTCGATCAGGGCGCAGAACCATTTTTGGAAAAAAATACGATTACAAATCGATCCGGACAATCCAGGATTTTCAGCGGCAAGTACCGGTTTCGAGCTACGAAGATCTCTTCCCTTACATTGAGCGGGTTCTGAAAGGCGAGCAGAAAGTACTATGGCCATCGCCCGTTCGTTGGTTTGCCAAATCATCGGGTACAACCAATGCTCGTAGTAAGTTTATCCCGGTCACGATGGAATCGCTGGATGAAAGTCATTTCAAAGGCGGTAAGGATATGATGGCGCTCTACATTGCGAACAATCCGGATAGTCGGGCATTTGAGGGAAAAGGATTATCTATTGGCGGTAGTCTCCATCCAAATCCCTACAGTACCAATAGTGTCGCTGGCGATGTTTCGGCAGTCGTGATGAAAAACCTGCCAAGCTGGGCACAGTACATCCGTACCCCCAGCCTTCAGGTTGCTCTGATGGACGAGTGGGAATCGAAATTAGAGCGAATGGCTGAAATTACGTCGGCTGAAAACGTCACGAGTATGCTGGGTGTCCCCACCTGGGGTATGGTGTTGATCGACAAAATTCTGGCTCGCACGGGCAAGTCGAATATCTTGGAGGTGTGGCCGAATTTTGAAGTAATGATGCACGGAGCGGTCAATTTTCAGCCGTACCGGGAATTGTTTCAGCATCAGGTTTTTCCCTCGACCAGCGTGCGGTATCAGGAAATTTATAATGCTTCCGAGGGATTTTTCGCGATTCAGGATGATTTGAATCGCGTAGGTGAAATGCTCCTCATGCTCGATTATGGTATTTTCTATGAATTTGTGCCTATTCATGAAGCTGATCAGCCCTTCCCAAAAGCGTTGACCATCGACGAAGTTGAGTTAGATAAAAACTACGCCCTTGTGGTGTCAACCAATGGCGGATTATGGCGCTACAAAGTAGGTGACACCGTTCGGTTTACCTCACTGTACCCTCATCGACTGAAGGTAAGCGGACGAACGAAACATTTCATTAATACATTCGGCGAAGAAGTCATCGTTGAAAACGCTGAAACAGCTATCACACGAGCCAGCGAAGCAACAGGAGCTATTATTTCTGATTATACAGCTGGGCCTGTCTATATGGGCAACGGCGCCAACGGTTGCCACGAATGGGTCATCGAATTCACGCAGGAACCCAATAATCAGCAGCGATTCAACCAGATTCTGGACGAAACGCTCCGCCAGATTAACTCCGATTACGACGCGAAACGCTATAATGATTTAGTACTGAAACGACCTCGCATTCATGTCGTGCCATCAGGTACCTTCTATGCCTGGATGAAACAACGCGGAAAATTAGGTGGTCAGCACAAAGTACCCCGACTGGCCAATTCTCGCGAATATTTGGACGACATTCTAGGGCAGGTTATGGAACTCTGATTACTATCGATTCGCTTCGGAGAGCCAGTGAAACTGTCGTTCTGTTAATTGAAAATGGCGTTTTTGCCGTTTTAGTGCTACAAATACCGAATCATTTCGAATTTTCCCCCGCAATAAAATTTGATTGGTATCAGGCATCGTATAGCCCATTGTGAATAGCGAATTTGTATCCGAAGCGGATTTTTTAAACGCTATGGTATGCGCTGCTGAATCGAGTTTATAGCTGAAATAACCCCGGTGATAACGCTGCCGGAACAACGTATCGGCCGTTTGAATACTTCCTGAATTGTTGGTTTCAAAAACAACATCTTTCCAGCGCAAACTATCAACCGGCGTTCCCTGAAATTGATCAACACTGAAGAATCCAGTAGCCAGTTTTTTAGGCGGAGTACCCTGATCGGAAGAAGTAAAAAATTGAAACAGCGGCATCACGAGAAATAGGATAACAAAAACGACTTTCAACGCGATCTGACTACTTTTCATCCATTTTTTGGGTAAGATAAATCGGGAAGCGGCTGGCGTTGGTTTGTTGAACACAAAGAAATTCAACAACCGCCTGGCATCGCCAATCAGCAGAAAATTACTGAAGAGAAACAGATGAATAGAGAAAAGTTTGACGGGTATATCGTAGCAGAGATTCATCATCATCACATTTAGAAACACGCTGGCTGCGATAAACGCGCCTAATGTGCTTGTGCGACGGAATATCAACAGCAAACCTGCCACCACTTCAACCGCCCCGGAGAAAAACTGGTAAGGCGTTGAATACCCAATAAAATACCAGGAAAAGCGCATCGGCAGGAAATCGCCTAGGGGAGTAGCCAATGCACTTAGCGACGGAAATACCATCTGGAAACCAAACAATTTGATAATTCCATACCGTAAGGCGACCATCGCGACATAATACCGAACCGCAACTAAGAGCCAATAATAGGCTGTATTATAATTTGTACGCTTATCAAAAATTGTCCAGATAATGGTCCCCAAAACCGCTGTCAATAGAAAGAAACACAGTTGAGCGTATCCGTACGACGTATCACCACTGCCATTCAAGGGTACGAGCACATCTTTAACATGGAAAATGAATTTATTAGCCAGATTAACCAGCCATTCTTCAGCTATGCCATAATATTCACCAAGCAAATTCACAACAGGAATATCGCCCAGCCAACCCAGGGGTGACATGTAAAGGAGAATGTAAATGCAGAAAAAGCGAAAGAGAATTTTACGCCACCAGGTCCAGGTGTCAATCAATTGGATGGATGAAGCTGTCATCGACGAATAAAAAGCGTTTGAAGGAAGGTACACAGTTACACTCAAATATAACAAAAGCTAGGTTTGCTTCTTTACAGGTCAATGCGGTTCGTGGTTACCTTTGCACCGAACGAAGGCCAGGAGTCTGCTGTTCTTTATATAAATGCTTCTTACTGAGTTGACAGACATGATTTGTCTTTTCGGCTCTTCACTCGTTGCATCAATGAAATCGTTCGACATACCCGACTACTACCGCAGCCATATTATTACTCCGTTAAAAGAATTTCGTCGGAAACGGGATAAGTTAAAACGCGATTTCACGCCTACACGGCTCGATTTTGGGCCGGTTCAGCTATTGATTGCTCGCCATTTCGGGTTTTGTTATGGGGTTGAAAATGCTGTTGAGATTGCCTACAGAGCTATCTCCGAAAATCCCGACAAACGGATTTTCTTGCTAAGTGAGATGATTCATAACCCCGACGTGAATCATGATTTGCAGAGCCGTGGCGTGCGATTTATCATGGATACGAGTGGACGCCAACTTGTGCCCTGGTCGGAACTGAAGCCAGACGATGTGGTCATTATTCCGGCATTTGGTACTACACTGGAAACCCAGAATAAGTTATCAGCGCTGGGCTTAGACGTGGTAAAGTATGACACGACTTGCCCATTTGTCGAAAAAGTCTGGAATAAAGCGAGTCAGATTGGTCAGAAAAACTATACCGTTGTTGTTCATGGCAAACCTAGCCATGAAGAAACGCGGGCCACGTTTTCTCACAGCAAGGAAATGGCGCCTACGGTTGTAGTGAAAGACATGGATCAAACACAGCGACTGGCAAAGTATATATCGGGAGAAATCTCTCTTGACAATTTCTTCATCGAATTTGCCGGTCAATATTCCACAGGGTTCGATCCGGCCCGTGATCTGGAGCGCATTGGGGTTGTCAATCAGACTACTATGTTAGCATCTGACACACAAAGCATTGCGGATTATCTGAAGCAAATCATGATTCAGAAGTACAACCTAACGGATGCATCAGCCGAAACCCATTTTGCCAATACCCGCGATACGCTCTGTTACGCTACTAACGATAATCAGGACGCGACCTACGCTTTGTTAACCTATCCGGCTGATTTTGCCATTGTCGCGGGTGGCTATAATTCGTCCAATACATCGCATATTGTCGAACTCTGCCAGGAAAAACTAACGACGTATTTCATCGAATCGGAAGAAAAAATTCTGTCAGAAGGCCTCATCCGCCATTTTGACGAGCATACGCATCAGGAAATTATCACGGAGAATTTTATCCCAACTCATCGACCCGTTACGGTATTACTCACTTGCGGAGCTTCCTGTCCCGACGCTGTTGTCGAAGGTATTTTGCTTAAAATCACCAGTTTTTTCCCGGATGCGCGGCCCGTCAATGAAGTGATAGAAGCTGTTATGCAATAGCTTTACTGCACTTTGACAATGACTTCCCGACTTTCGTTGCGAAGCCGATCAAGGGCGGTTACAGCATACATGTATTTCTTTTTCGGGTCAGCCGTTTTATCGACGAAGCGCGTCGTGGATTCGCCAATACAATGGGCCACGATATAACGGGGATCATCCAATCTCAGAGCTGGTCGGCGCCCTTCAAAGCGATACACCAGATACGCTTCGGCAGCATCGCCATCCGGTGCTTCATTAGACTGTTGCCAGAATAATTCAACACCTTCTGAGGTTATAGCCGCTTTCAAATCGCGGGGAGGCATTGGCGGTATGCTATCCAGCCAGGGCATTGTTGGTGCTAAGGCCATATGCCGATAAAAATTGTTTTGTAACGAATCTCGAATCGCCATTGGATTTGACTTTAAATCCCTTGCGCTAAATAAAACGCTACCCTGCACAGCCCGTTGCTGCCGATTGTATCGCATCTGATTGGGAAACTCGGTAGGGCGCCACCAACCCGGATCTCGTTCGGACCCCCTACCGACGCGGTAAGCGCCCTGCCCAATGTATAAATGCACTTTACCCGCGTTGCGGCACCACCACTCGACCAACGTTTTATACGGTACTCGGTTAAATTCCGAACTAAAATAAACCTGCGGAACAATGTAATCGATCAGTCCATCACGTACCCATTTCCGCGTATCGGCATAAATTTCATAGTAGGCTTGCCCGCCGTTCGTAGCCGAGCCTTCCGGGTCTTTAGCCTGATTTTTCCAGATCGCAAATGGGCTTATTCCGAACTTCACCCAAGGCTTGTTTGCCCGAATTGAATCGCGCAACTCGGCTACTAGTTTGTTTACATTATCGCGTCGCCAGTCGGCTTTGTTCATGCCGTTATAATTCGCCTGATAAGCCTCATCATCGCGAAAAACCTGTCCTGGTTCCGCCCAGGGGTAGAAATAATCGTCGAAATGAATGCCATCAATATCGTATTCCCGAACCACATTGGCGACAATTCCGGCCACGTACGTACGCACTTGGGGTATACCGAGATTGAACAATTTTTTTCCGCCGTAAGTCAGTACCCAACCGGGTTTCTGGTAAATAATATTAGTCGACGCGACACTTGAATATTTACTATACGTGGCCCGGTCGAGATTGAACCAGGCATGAAATTCCATTCCTCGCTGGTGGGCCTGTTCAATCATAAACTCCATTGGGTCGTAAAACGGCGTAGGCGCTAATCCTTGCTGTCCCGTAAGCCACTCCGACCAGGGCTCGGAGCTTTTCGCGTAAAAAGCATCGGCTGCCGACCGAATTTGAAAAATTACTGCATTGAGGCCCGTTCGTTGGTACATATCGAACATCTCCACAATTTCGCGTTGCTGATCAGCTACCGGTAACCCTTTTTTGCTGGGCCAGTCCATATTGTTAATGGTAGCGACCCAAACCGCCCGGAATTCCCGTTTTGGTGGCGCTGGTGTTTGAAAAGCAACCTCTATTGGTCCAAACACAGATGAGTCAATTGGCGTAGTCACAACCACTGTGGCTGGTTTAGGCGGTGTCGCCTTTGTAACTACTGGTTTTTGCGGAGCTGGTCGATTGGGCGTCGCTGGAGCAGGACGGACGGGAACTCTACGATTCGCTACCGGAACGGGCTTTGCCTGACGACAACTAGCCCATCCAACCAAAATAAAGAAGAGAAAAGAATAAGCAATCAGGCGCATTCAGAATGGTGGATTAACCGACAAAAATAGCGAGAGTAATTCGATCTGAGTTCGTTAAAAGACATTTCAAGGCTTCATCAACCGCATCCGTACTACTAACGGTATTTCTGGATAGAGCCGTCAATCAAATCATTAATTTTTTCAATTCGCTTACAGTAAACCGTATACTAAAAGTGTATTTGGCACTGAGTAGAATTCACTTAATTTTGTGCCGCATATAAGAATTATATATTGCATTTGTTTCGAATTTTTTCAAAAATCAGTATCTTTTAAGAATTTTCTATTGTAAAAGATGATAGATTTGCATCATCTTACAATTAGAGATCAACACACTACTTCGTTTATGTCGAGCCAGAAATTAGATCAAATAGATCGCCACGTTTTAGAGATTCTGCAAGCCAACGCAAAAATCACAAACGCACAACTTTCTAAGGAAATTGGCCTTTCGCCCGCTCCTACCCTAGAGCGTGTTAAGAAACTAGAAACGTCGGGCATTATCCAGAGTTACCACGCTCAATTAAACCGAGATAAAATCGGTCTTGGCGTTACTACGTTCGTTATGGTTACCCTAGTAGGCCACAAAAAAGATACCACAATGTCGTTCGTGGACCGAGTTAACCAAATTCCCGAAATCATTGAGTGTCATCACATTACGGGCTCAGGAGATTTCTTATTAAAAGTGATTGCCAAAGATATTTCGTCGTATCAAGCTCTGATGCTTGATGTGATCAACGAAATCGACGAAGTAGCCAGCACGCAAACCATGGTCATCATGTCGACCTTCAAAGAAAGCAAAGTGTTGCCGATTCCTTGATGAGTGATGAATTCTAAGTGATGAACGATGAGTGGGCTGATGCATAATCATAACTCATCGTTTATCACTCATAACCGCTCCGGTGGCCCGGTCATCGTTACCCCCGTTTTCTCCTCTCCTCCCGTCTGGCTTTTTTCGCGTCGTCCAGCGCTTTTTTCGCTTCTTTATATTGGCTAGATTTCCGCTCGGCTTTGTCGATTACTTCATTGAAATAGGTCTGCGCCAAATCGTAATTTTTTTCATCAGTAGCGATCTTCGCTAATCCCAAAACCGACGACCAATAATAGCCCGCATTGGTTGAATTCGTTTGTTTAGCGAAATCAATAGACTGTTGATAATACTTCTTCGCTTCGGGCAAATTCTTGTAAAACAGGTGGTTTATGTAAGCAAGAATATAAGCCGCCGTTCGTCCACTTACCCCTTCATAACCCGACTGCGATCGGCTTATTTTTTCAAGAATATCTTTCGAAATGCGCTCTGCATCATTTAGCTTTCCCGTTACAAAAGCGGATCGAGCATAATACCGCTCGAAGAATGGATTGTCGGGATACTGCTCATTCATGTACTTCGACAATTGAAGCGCTTTATCGTACTGATTCTCCATACTGTAGATCTGAACCAGAAAATAGCGTGCTTCTACACGGGTATAAAAAGCAGTATTGGCCGTTTTCTCCAATTCTTTAATACCGCTCGCTTTATTGCCTTTTGGGAAAAAGATTAAAATTGGCTTTAGCAGTGGGTAATTTTCAGGAATCCACTGGGCGTAATAATTGTACATCCCGTCGCCAAAAAGCAATTCGGGACTGAAATCAGCATTTCCTTTACATTTCTCGAAGTATTTCAACGCGTTTTTACCAGCAAACGTGGCTTTCGTCCATTTTTTACGCTCCGAGTAAAGGCGACTTTTGAACGCATACGCTGCGGCCAGGAAAAAAGCGGGCTCCAGTTTATTCTCGCTATTGTCGTACAGTTTTTCGGCCAGCGTAATGGTCGAATCCATGTACATCAAGCACTTATCATCGTAGTCCGTTACGTCGGTATTCGGTACAATTTTCCACCATTCAGACAGTCCCAACAGAAAGGTTGGCATCGGATGATTAGGGTACCGAATTCGCAGCCATTTAAATTCTTTATCGGCCTCGTAAAATTTAAAATTATACATCTGGTTGATGGCTTCTGCCGACTCAATCTGAACACCAGGGTGCTTCAGCAGGCCATCATATTTTTTATCGAAAGCCGACGGATCATAGAGTTGAGCCTGCGCTATCATAGCTGCACTCATCATCCATATCGTCAACAGTAACTTCTTCATTTCGTCCAAATTGATTAGTTGGTATATCAACGTATTCTGGGGGCAGTCCGTTTGCTAATCTGTATTTTTCCCTTGTTTTTTTGTCCACGACCTCCGGATCGGCGTATCTTTGCCGCCCCAAAGACATTGCAATAATGACTGTAAAAGACAAGACGTTCGTGCCGTTCATCGCGGAAGATGCCATACAAACGCGTATTCAGGAACTTGCCCAGCAAATTAATCAGGATTATGCTGGAAAAAATCCGCTATTGGTCGTCATTCTGAATGGGGCTTTTCTGTTCGCAGCGGATTTGATGAAACGCCTGACGATTCCCTGCGAAATTACATTTCTACGAGTCTCGTCTTATCAAGGAACAGAATCGACCGGGCAGCTTAAAGAAGTCCTGGGTCTTACCGAACCGATACAAGATCGGGATTTGATTGTTGTTGAAGATATTGTGGATACGGGTCGAACGCTAAGCGATATATGTGCTCAACTTTTAACGCAAAAACCTACATCGCTTGCTATTGCCACGTTATTGTTTAAACCCGAGGCCTTACAGAAACAGCTAGATTTAGGCTACGTAGGTTTCGAGATCGAAAACCGCTTCGTACTTGGCTACGGCCTTGATTATGATGGCTTGGGCCGGAATACACCGGATATTTTAGTGCTAGAGAGTTAAAGAATGGATGAGCGAATTAAATAGATCAGTGCTCTTTCACTTTTCCTAGGTCTGTGTCCTCACAGACCCCTTACCGGATGGCAGCGCACGCTGACGCAAAATTGTCCTCACAGACACGGGAAGTTGGGCATCTACTGTAAGTCAATAAGCGGTGGCCAGATAAGATTATCGATCTACCTCTCCCATTACGACGTCAATTGACCCAATCACGGCAACTAGATCGGCCAACATGGCTCCTCGCGTGATTTCACTGATTACAGAGAGATTGTGAAAACAACACGAACGCGCTTTGCAACGAACAGGCACATCTGATTTACCATCCGTACGAAAGAAGAAACCTAATTCTCCCTTTGCACTCTCGGCCCGAACGTAAAAATCCATCGCCTTGGGCCGGATTTTTTTCGGAACAACCGTTTGCGGATCGTAGTCACGCGTACGGCGATGGTCGGTTGTCAGTTTATCAAGGCACTGCTCAATAATCCGGATGGATTCGTAGCACTCCAGCACCCGAATATTATTACGATCCCAGCAATCACCCACCGTTCCCATTTTACCTTCGCCAATCGGAATATCAAAATCCAGTTCAGGATAAACTGAATAGCCATCTATCCGACGCAAATCATATCGCAATCCTGACCCTCGCAACATGGGCCCGGTACAACCGTAACTGATAGCAACTGCTAGCGGCAACACACCTACGTTAGCTGTACGCTTTACAAAAATTTCGTTTTCAATAACTAATTGTTGTAATTCAACCAGTTTTGGTTTCAGGTATTGAATAAACTCCCGACAACGTTCCTCAAAACCAACCGGAAGATCGTAAAATAAGCCACCAACCCAAATGTAATTGTAGAGCATCCGGGCGCCACTCACCCATTCAAGCAAGCGCAGAATATGCTCCCGGTCGCGCATGAGCCACAGAAAAGGTGTATATGCACCAATATCAAGCGCATACGTACCAACGCCAACAAAGTGGGCCGCAATCCGATTCAATTCAGCAACCAGCACCCGGATGTATTCAGTCCGTTTCGGAATATCGTTTTGAATACCCAGCATTCGCTCAACGCCCATCACAAACGCATGTTCGCAATTCATAGCTGCCACATAATCAAGTCTATCCACAAATGGAATCGTCTGGTTGAATGGCAACGATTGAGCATGTTTCTCGAAACAACGGTGCAAATAGCCTACGTGCGGAACAACATCAACAATAATTTCTCCGTCCGTAACCACTTCTAGCCGCAACACACCGTGCGTTGATGGATGTTGCGGCCCCATATTCAAAATCATTTCTCCCTCATCGAGCATATCGGGCCGATACACGTTCGGTTCCGATGCCCGAAAATGGCCAGGAGCGTATTCGTATTGAATCGTTTGCGTCGTCATTAATTCGTTCAGGTCGGTTGATTTTGCCTGTCAGATAACTCCAAAGGTCGAAAGTCAACTAACGAAAGCCAAACATCTGGAAATTTTATAGGCTAATTCGCTACAAATCATCTGTTTTTCTTAATTGGCTATTGGCTTAATAAAAGTAATTCCGTACCTTTGCGCTCCTTATCGAGAAAACAGACTTTAGCAATGGCAAAGAAAGGCGCCAATAGAATCCAGGTTATTCTGGAATGCACCGAGCAGAAAGACAGCGGTGTACCCGGCATGTCCCGGTACATTACCACGAAAAACCGGAAAAATACGCCGGCTCGTATCGAACGGAAGAAATACAATCCGTTCCTCAAAAAAGTAACGGTACACAAAGAAATTAAGTAATCAGTCGATAGTCGTTAGTCAAAAGTTAGTAACTTGCTATTGACTGACGATTGACTATTAACGATTAATACATCATGGCAAAAAAGGTAGTTGCAACCCTGAAAACGAAGGATAACGGTAAGGCATTTGCCAAAATCATTAAAGCCGTTAAATCGCCTAAAACTGGCGCTTATACCTTCAAAGAAGAAATGGTTCCAGTTGACGAAGTACAGTCTGCGCTGAAAGGCTAGACTTTGCCTATTCAACTTTATCGACAACTCGTCGCTACGACGAATGGTCTTTGGATAAGAATTCTTGTCCCACAGCCTACAAAGGGTTCTGTGGGACTTTTTTTGTTCTAGTTTTGTTGAAAGTAGTCGATAGTCCATTGGTCGATAGTCAACAGACTGATCGGCAAACTGAAACTTACGACTATTGATTTACGACTATTGACTACACAAGATGGCTTTATTCGGCTTATTCTCGAAAGAAAAGAAAGAAACCCTCGACAAGGGCTTAGAGAAAACCAAAGACAGTTTTTTCTCAAAACTAGGTCGTGCCGTTGTTGGTAAATCAACGGTTGACGAAGAAGTACTAGACGAACTGGAAGGCGTTCTGATTTCGTCGGATGTAGGCGTTGAAACGACCGTTAAGATCATTCAGCGGATCGAAGAACGTGTAGCTCGTGATAAATACATGGGCACCGACGAACTTGACCGAATCCTCCGCGAAGAAATTGCCGCCCTCCTCTCCAACAATAATACGACGGATGTATCAGACGACTTTGAGTTGCCTGCTAACAAAAAGCCGTACGTAATAATGGTCGTTGGTGTTAACGGTGTTGGCAAAACTACAACTATTGGTAAACTGGCGGCCCAATTCCATAAACGCGGCAAACAGGTTGTATTAGGTGCTGGCGATACCTTCCGGGCGGCCGCTGTCGATCAATTAAAACTCTGGGGTGATCGTGTCGGTGTACCAGTTATTTCGCACGGTATGAATACCGATCCATCGGCGGTAGCGTTTGATGCGGTAAAAAAAGCCACCGACATGAATGCCGATGTCGTCATCATCGACACCGCTGGCCGGCTTCATACGAAAGTCAATTTGATGAATGAGTTGACAAAAATTAAGCGCGTTATGCAGAAAGTTACGCCCGATGCACCACACGAAGTACTACTCGTATTGGATGGCTCGACAGGTCAAAACGCATTTATTCAGGCAACTGAGTTTACAAAAGCTACCGAAGTTTCCGCTTTAGCTATCACCAAGTTGGACGGAACGGCTAAGGGTGGAGTAGTTATTGGTATTTCTGATCAGTTTAAAATTCCGGTTAAGTACATTGGTGTGGGCGAAAAAATTGAAGATTTACAGACCTTCAATAAGATGGAGTTCGTGGATTCGTTTTTTAAGAAATGAAACTACTTTGGCTCCATAGTACGACAAAATACCTGACGTTCAGCCTAGTTTTACTACTGACTTCTTATTCAGCTTTTGCCCAAAAATCAAATAAGAAGTTAATTAAACCTGTTGTCTTTCAAGGCATTTGTGGGAAAGTCGTTGAGAAAAAAGGTAATCAGATGCCTGGCCCCGGCAAACCGGCTTCAACAGGTCAGCCTATCGAGCGGGAAATACTTATTTTTCCGCTGCTCAACATGAGTCAGGTAGAAACAGGCGATGATGGATTCATCAATTCTGTTGGCGAGGCAAAGCCTGTTAAAACCGTCAGATCGTCTAAAGACGGCAAGTTTTGTGTTGGGCTCCCGGTTGGTCGGTTTTCGGTCATTGTTCAGGAACCGAAAGGGTTATATGCCAACTCATTTGACACTCAAAACAATATTTTTCCTGTTATTGTCCAGAAAAACCGTCGATCAACTATCCAAGTCG
Organism: Spirosoma harenae; assembly: GCF_054776975.1. Lineage (NCBI taxonomy): Bacteria > Pseudomonadati > Bacteroidota > Cytophagia > Cytophagales > Cytophagaceae > Spirosoma > Spirosoma harenae. Next base: position 90,634 of record NZ_BAAHBD010000011.1, read on the forward strand.
AGATTACGCATCAGGCTGTATTTTAAGCCTTATGAAAAACGCGCTGATTTTACTGGCAGTCATTTTTACCCCGTTCATCTGGTTTATTTACAAGATGATACGGTATACTCAAAGAACGATTGGCGACGAATCCCCTCTCTATTCGGAGCAATCGTATGAGTTTTCGGCGTATGATTATTTTTGCCAGTTTTTGAAGCTACTATACGCCTTACTGTTTGCGCAGATGCTTCTGCTGGTTTACGTAATGACAAAAGTAGCTTTTCAACAGCATGAACCGCTAGTCCTTCTATTCGTTCTATGTTTTGCTGCGTTTGCGGGCTTTCTAGGTTTTGTTTTTTACTTCGATTGGCAATATTGGACCATCACTCGTAACGTACACGTCACGCTTAGCCCGGACCAACCCAGCATTACCATTAGCAACCCCGATCAAATTCGCATTCTTACCCCATCGAATGTAGTCCGCATCGAGCACCACATTAAGAAAACCTCAAACAGCAAAGATCCTCTTGGCGGTTACGGCTTTTTTCTATTTTATGAGGCTGATGGAACAGTTACCCAATTAAATAACATCTTTCTGATTCATGTCGAATTTCTGGAACGGTTTTTCAAAAATGTCCCACAAATAATTGTCCAGCACAAGTATCCGTGGGTTACGCTACTCGAAAAATACGAAAAAGCTATTTCTCAGAACTTTGCCGACTAAAATTGACGTTACCTAGTACTGATTCGCAGAAATTATATTCGTTTTGAAAACTAAAGGTACACGTTCTAATAAAATCAATATCGTCACGCTGGGCTGCTCGAAGAATCTGGTTGATTCAGAAGTGTTGTTTACACAATTAAAGGGCAACGGCATGGATGTGACGCATGAATCGAAGAAAGACGATGCTAATATCGTGGTTATCAATACGTGCGGCTTCATCGATAATGCGAAAGAAGAATCGATTAACACTATTCTGCGCTACGTAGATGCCAAAGACGCAGGCATGGTGGATAAAGTATACGTAACGGGCTGTCTTTCACATCGCTACAAAGACGAACTCGAAGTAGAAATTCCTACCGTCGATGCGTGGTTTGGCACGAACGAAATGCCTCGGCTACTAAAAACGCTTCGCGCCGATTATAAACACGAGCTCGTTGGCGAACGCTTACTCACAACGCCTGCTCATTTTGCTTACCTTAAAATTGCCGAAGGCTGCGATCGTCCCTGTTCCTTCTGCGCCATTCCTCTCATGCGGGGTGGTCATGTATCGCGTCCAATAGAGGAATTAATTACAGAAGCTAGATCACTGGCGCGACGAGGCACAAAAGAGCTAATTCTGATTGCGCAGGATTTGACGTATTACGGCCTTGATCTCTATAAAAAACGGAACCTCGCCGATCTGATCAATCAGTTAGCTGATGTTGAAGGAATCGACTGGATTCGGTTACAATACGCATATCCGTCGGGCTTTCCCCTGGAAGTACTGGACGTTATGCGCGAACGCCCGAATGTTTGCAATTACCTGGATATGCCTCTGCAAACTGGTTCAACAGAGTTGTTGAAACTTATGCGTCGGGGCATCACGCGTGAAAAAACGGAATCATTGATTTATACTATCCGCGAAAAAGTACCGGATATTACACTTCGCACAACGCTCATTGTTGGCCACCCTGGCGAAACAGACGCCATGTTTGACGAAACGTATGCGTTTGTCGAGAAAATGCGTTTCGACCGGATGGGGGTGTTTACGTATTCACACGAAGAAAATACGCATTCGTTCTCTATGCCCGACGATATTCCAGCCGATGTGAAGCAGGAACGGGCTGATGAACTAATGGAACTTCAACAGGGCATTTCGCAGGAATTAAACCAGCTGAAAGTTGGGCAAACCTATAAAGTACTGTTCGACCGAAAAGAAGGCGGTTATTTCATTGGTCGTACAGAAGCTGACTCGCCCGAAGTCGATAATGAAGTACTGGTTCCAGCAAGTCAGTATGTGCGAGTTGGTGATTTTGCTAATGTCCGAATCAATCGAGCCGAGGATTTTGACTTATATGGTGATGTAGTATAAATCGAAATCACATGTACTCTGGCAATCCCTACTGCTTTCCGTTATCAGGTGATAAGGCTGGTAGCGAGGCCAGATGAATCATAGCTTGCGCCTGATTGTTAAGCTGATCCAGGCGTATTGTATGAGCTACTAGCTTTTTGAAATACTGTCTGGCTCCAGATTGTTCCATTGGATTTTCCAGATCCATCTCCAGGAGTAACTTTTCCAACTCTCCCCGCATTCGATTCGTTAACAATATGCATTGCCGAATCGGGCAGCGACCCAAGGATTTAGAAGGCCTTGTTGATCGTGCATGCTGTTGATTATACGTAGCGATCGTGCAAATAAGCTGAGTGTAGTGCATATGGAGAGCAGCAACAGCTGCCGACCACTTCGCCAACACGCACTCTGGCGTCGAACTATTTATCAAAATAGTTTCTTTTGACTGTACGGCCTCCATTTAATTTCTGTTTAAATAAGTAAAACAATTCTCACTAAAAAGTTAAACAAACATAGTCTCAACACGATTTTAAGTCCATTTTTTTTACTTAGTGGAGACTTTAGTCAAAATAGTCTAAACTATATATGACAAAATAAAGTCAGGAAGTAGCCAGTTGTTGTAAATCGAAAGATCTCCCTTCGTGCGACATTAAAATCATTAATAATAGACTGGCGACTTTTAATTCCGTCACTAAAACCCTGTATTTACTACTGTACGAGTACAACTTAATATGGGTTGCGCCGGATTTGTTTTTCATTGATTTTCTACGATTTAACTAAACTTTACAGTCATTAAGACAACTGTAAAATCATATAACCTATAGGTGTTTTTGGACCTAATGAACCGTTTAATATATTTAAATAGTTTATAGTTATGAAAAAAAGAATTTTATTAATAGATAATCAACTATTTGTTTAATTTTATAAATTATAATCTAACCCATTGTTACTATTTACAAATGAATAACTCCTTAACTGATGAGGAGATGATTCGTCATTATTTACCTCATCAACCCAATGAGTGCTTCGAAAAGCTTTACAATCGCTATGTAGGAAAGGTTTATCGACGTTGTTTGTCGATGACGAAAAACGCTGAACAAGCTCAGGACTTTACTCAGGATATCTTCCTCAAAGTATTCCATAAATTAGATGCTTTTCAGCAGCGATCCAGTTTTTCAACCTGGCTTTACGCCATTGCTTATAATTATTGCGCTGACCAGATTCGTGTAGCGAAACGGCTACCAACGGTTGCTTTAGCGACAAGCCTGGAACAAACCTGGACTGAATCGATGGATGCGCAGATTCACGAAGACACGCTTCAGCTCGTGCAGCAGGCAATGGACCGGCTCTCTTCTCAGGAGCGGATTTTTCTTCGGTTAAAGTATGAGGATGGCCTCAGTGTTGAAGAAATTGCGCAACTCTACGATCTTAAATTGAGTGCCGTCAAAATGCGATTGAAACGCAGTCGGGAGCGGCTACAACTCATATGTTCTTATCAATCTGGGCGTTAACAAATGTATTGGTGAAAGTAACTTTGTTTTCGAACACCAGGCAGGTGCATTTTGACTAGCCTATCTAACAAAAAAACGCTGACTCAATTGAGCCAGCGTTTCCCATATACCCATATATGTGATTCATTACAGCCTGTTCCCAGGTCGTAACAAACGTACGCTAACACTAGCAATAATTAGGCCAATTTAAAGGCCGACGGTCAACGTATTGACCTTTATACGCTAGTCTTAGTACACAAATATAATTTATACGACCTTACTGAAGACGTATTGTATGTATCCAATAGAGCATTTTTACGTAAAAAACGCTGGAACCAGGAGTACCAGCGTTTCGACCTAACCCATAAGAGCTTGTAAGCCGATGAACCGTCGACCTACAATCTCTGTGTTTTGTACAAAAACTGCTCCAAGAAAATCGGAACGCTTAGGCATACACGTTATTTTGTAAGATCCTTTATATACACAGATTAGTAATCCCCTCAATTGATTTGGTGGATTATGCGTGAAAAGTCAGTTGCTTACGAAGAATTACCCAACGCCGACGCGAAACGGGTAAAGCCGCTCCTGTGGCCAGATGAACTACCGCGCCCGTAGGTGTATGTTCAATCCATTCCACAAATCGACGATTGACTAAATAATGGCGATGGAGCCGAATAAACCAATTAGCGGGTAATTTGCTTGCAAACCGTTTAATCGTATAAGGCATCAGTATACGTTCGCCATCAGCCCATTGCAACCAAGTGTAGTTGGCTTCGCCTTCCAGATAAACTAAGTCCGCTATTGCTCGCCATTGCGCTCCCTGATCGGAATCATAAACACGTAAAGGAGGCCACGCCACCAAATCGGATGTACTCACGGCTGGCGTGTTGAAACGAAATACCATTTTTTATAACAGAGTCTGAGTAAATCAATATTCACCAGACAGGTCAGAACGATATTGTTCAGGTATATCCGAAAATACCAGTCGGATCATCAACAAAAAAAGCCGGTAAAATCAATCCGATCTTCTAGTGTGGTCTATAACAGTATCAGCTAACTGCCTGTAACTGAACTGTAACAATAATTGAGCCAAAGCAAATAGGCCCAATTTTATGATGATGAACAACTAACCGACTACCTAAAACAAAAGCGAAACAATTGGCTAACTTCATTCAATTCAAGGAAACCCAACGGTCTTTCTAGTAGTCAGTTTATTTCTCGTTCTTCTTAACAAGTCCACTAAAAAAATGAAAACAATAGTTACATTAATCAGATTATTCGTCCATTAGAGCTGTTGAAGCAGTACAACAAAACGGAAGACAATGAATTACTACGATTCGATTATTGATACTATTGGCAATACTCCTCTCGTAAAACTCAACAAAGTCACGAAAGGAATCCGGGGAACGATTCTGGCGAAAGTCGAATATTTCAACCCTGGTAATTCGGTAAAAGACCGAATTGCGGTGCGTATGATTGAGGATGCTGAAGCCAAGGGAATGTTGAAACCAGGAGGCACTATCATCGAGGGGACAAGTGGTAACACAGGCATGGGATTAGCTTTGGCGGCAATTGGCAAAGGATACCGATGTATTTTTACGATGGCCGATAAACAATCGCAGGAAAAAATCGACATTTTACGAGCGGTAGGTGCCGAAGTTGTGGTGTGCCCAACTAATGTCTCGCCCGACGACCCGCGTTCGTATTACTCTGTGGCTAAACGACTTAACCGAGATATCCCTAATTCGCTTTATCCCAATCAATACGATAATCTGGCGAATACAGCCGCTCACTACGAAACTACTGGTCCTGAAATATGGCGGGATACGGATGGCAAAATCACGCATTTCGCGGCAGGAGTCGGAACGGGCGGTACGATTTGCGGCACATCGAAATTCCTGAAAGAACAGAATCCATCTATTGTATCGATTGGATTAGACACCTATGGTTCTGTCTTTAAAAAATACAAGGAAACGGGCCTATTCGATGAAGGTGAAATTTATCCGTATCTCACTGAAGGCATTGGCGAGGACATTCTCCCGCAGAATGTCGATTTCAGCCAGATCGATCAGTTTATAAAAGTTACCGACAAGGATGCGGCTATTATGGCACGTCGTTTAGCCCGCGAAGAAGGCCTGTTTGTAGGCTGGTCGTGTGGTACGGCGGTACATGGAGCATTGGAGTGGGCCAAAGAACACCTTACCGAGAACGACCTCCTGGTGATTCTTCTCCCTGATCACGGGACACGATATCTTGCCAAGATCTACAACGACTCGTGGATGAAAGATCATGGTTTTCTGGAAGATCGGGCATTTAAAACGGCCCGCGATATTATTCATCACAAAAATGGCGGTGCGAAAGGCCGACATGATCAGTTAACGACAATTGGATCAGGCGTTTCGGTGAATCAAGCGATTCATGTTTTAAATCGCTACGGCATTTCACAAATTCCCGTTACTGACGATACCGGCCATATTGTTGGTAGCCTAACCGATTCATCCATTCTGAATAAGCTAATTGAAGACCCATCCGTAAAAGACCATCCTGTTAGCGAAGTGATGGACAAGCCATTTAAGTTTGTTGGCTTAGACAATACAATCGACGCTTTATCCTCACTCATCGACCGCGATAATAAAGCATTACTCGTTCGCGATGAAAAAGAACAGGTGCATATCATCACACAAGCCGACTTGCTGGCCGCCATGACAAACTGATAGGATGTATGAATTGATTGTCGAAATCATACATTCTATATCATACAAGTTATCTACCGTCTATTATCGCTGCCTTCCATCATGCTTAAATAGCTCATGTAGCGAGTTTCGGCTATTTCGCCTTCAGCGACGGCTTCTTTGATGGCACAACCCGGTTCGTTGATGTGCAGGCAGTTATTAAATCGGCACTGGTTTAGGCGGTCGCGCATTTCAGGGAAGTAATGACTGATCTCTTCTCGTGATGTATCGATCAAACCTAGTTCTTTAATCCCCGGTGTATCAATGATATACGTATCGGGAGCAAGTTCAAACATCTCGGCAAAAGTAGTCGTATGAACACCTTTATTGGCAAATGTTGATACCTCGTTCGTACGCAGATTCAGGTCGGGCGCAATAGCATTCACAAGCGATGATTTCCCAACGCCCGAATGACCTGATAGCAGTGTCACCTTATGATCGAGCAATTGGCGGAACGCATCAACGCCTTCACCTTCTGTAGCGGACGTTGATAAACATTGATACCCAATCTGTTCATACATATCCATGATTTCCTGCTGATACGCCAGACCTTCCTCGTTTAGAATATCCGTTTTGTTAAATACAACAGCCGTTGGAATCCGAAACGATTCGGCCGTGACTAAAAAACGGTCAATGAAGCCTAGTGACGTTCGCGGTAGCGTTAGCGTTGCCAATAAAACCGCCTGATCGATATTGGCAGCCAGAATATGGCCGTGCGCCGTTTTATGAACCGACTGACGGATAATGTAATTCTCGCGGGGAGCAATGTCGGTAATGACAGCCGTATTCTCCCCTTCATCCTCTACCTCAAAAGTCACCCGATCCCCTACCGCAATTGGGTTGGTGACTTTCAGTCCTTTTATTTTAAACTTGCCCTTAAGCCGTCCCTGATAAATGTGTCCGTCGACATCACGAATGTCGTACCAGGAGCCGGTAGAGCGAATAATTAATCCGTTTTGCAATGTTTAAAGATTGAAAGATGATGAGTGATGAACGATGAGTGATGAACGATGAGTTAACTATTCGCTTTCTCATCACTTATTACTCATCGTTCATCGCTCTTTAATTGCTTGACTATCTGCATAACCTTCGCCGTTGCGCCAATGTTCCGTTGCACATACTGGTGACTAATCTGAGCAGCCTCTGTTGAATTTTCGTACTGACGATTAAATGCGGCTTGTAATTCGGAAGTATTGCTGATCGGAAAGGCGGCTCCTTCGGCGACTAAATCAACCGCTTCCTGAAATTTATCATAAACAGGGCCGAAAAATAGCGGCATCCCAAAAGTAGCGGCTTCCAGAATATTGTGCAGACCCTGCTTAAACGCTCCGCCAATGTAGGCATATTCACCATATTGATAAAGCGATGAAAGCATACCTACGTTGTCGATAAAAAGGATTTCTGCTTTACCGACAGAAGATTCAGTTGCCATCGAAAAACGAATCGATGGTTTTGTCAACTGCGTTTTCCAGCGTTCAAATTCCGCATCATGAATTTCGTGTGGCGCAATGATTACCTGTAGTGGTTTCTCAAACTGATTGATAAACGGGATAAGAACAGCCATATCTTCCGGCCAGGCGCTTCCTACAACCAATAACGGCCGTCCATTTTTAAACGCCTGCGCAATGGCAATCTCTTTTTTAACACTGGCAACCTGCGCTACTCGGTCGAAACGGGTATCGCCAGCCAACGTTGTGTTGGTAATCCCGATGCTCGTTAATAGCTCTACTGACTCCTGATTCTGGACGAGAATGTGATCAAAATACCGCAGCATATTTCTGTAGAAACCGCCATATGATCTAAAAAAAAGTTGATCTGGGCGAAAAATAGCAGAAAACGAAATAATGGGTATGCCAGCCTTTGTTAGCTCACGGAGGTAGTTATACCAGAACTCGTATTTTATAAAAAAGGCAAGTTTCGGCTTCACTAGATTAATAAATTCTTGGGCATTAGTGGGTGTATCAGCAGGCAGATAAATAATATAATCAGCACCCTCGTAATCTTTCCGGACTTCGTAGCCGGATGGCGAAAAAAACGTCAGTAAGATTTTATACGTCGGATATTCGTTCCGAAACGCTTCGATGACAGGCCTTCCCTGTTCAAACTCGCCTAGTGAAGCGGCATGAAACCAAACTACAGGGTTCGTGTTGTTGGCCAGAAGCTTGGTTAATCGATTTGCCCAATCGTGCCGCCCTTCCACCCACAGACGCGCTTTTCGGTTAAATAGCCCAGTTAGTTGAGCCAATTTCTGAAAAACGAAAATACCTGCGTTATAAAATCCCGAAAACAAGCTATTATGCGATTGGTTATACAAACAAAGCTACACACTCAAACGCAAACCACCTGATTCATGCAATCGTACGATACACTTACCGAAGCGTTAGACGACCTTCGCCAGCAAGGTTATATCAAGGATTACAACCTAAAATCAGATAGTCTCTATTGTCAAACAGATTCGATTGAGTTACAGCCTGATGATTTTGATATTGTGGGTGTTTATCGGTTTGAGGGCATGACTGACCCTGATGATGAAGCAGTTCTGTATACTGTTGAAGCGAAAGATGGGAGCAAGGGTACAATCGTTGATGCCTATGGGGCTTATAGCGACGCGATTTCGCCTGAAATGGCGGAAAAGCTAAAGTATTCCCCGGAAAAATGAAGAACTTTTTATTTATAAAAATGCTTTTAGGTCAACAGAATGTATGTTGATACAATGAACTGGAATAAGTTAACGAGTGACGATCAGCTTGATGCTATCAAAGAAGAGTCGATTAAGCGTCCAGTAATGATCTTCAAACACAGCACCAGCTGTTCCATTAGTCATATGGCCTTGAACCGCATGGAACGTAACTGGAACGATCAACTTGGCGTTAAGCCATATTATCTCGATCTGTTGGCCAACAAGCCATTATCCAATAAAATAGAAAATACGTTTGGAGTTGAGCACGAATCTCCTCAGGTATTGCTTATTCGGAATGGCACCTGCATTTATGATGCATCGCATATGGCGATCTCATTTGCCGGTTTGCAGCAAGCGGTTTAAAATCATATCAGGAGCGAATTCTTAACCTAGTTTAAAAATTCGCTCCTGAGTTTTTTTATCCCTTCATCGTAATCTTAGCGCGATGACAAACTCCGCCTATGGGTGGATTGAATTTTGATACGCTGACCTCAACTCCCTGCAATCCAGCGTATTTACTCCGAATTTCCTGAATAATCTGATGAGCAATATGCTCAAGTAATCGGGCTGGTTGTTTCATGACAGCAGCCGTAATATGGTACAGGTCTTCGTAACTAACCGTATCACTCAGGCGATCCCGACGCGCGGCTTCCAAAAAGTCAGTAGTGACAATAATATCGACCGAATATTTATTGCCAATTTTTTGCTCTTCATCATAAAAACCATGATAAGAGAAAAACTCAAGTCCTTCTAACGCTATTGTTCCCATAGATAAAATAATAAAGCGCGAACTTACTAAGGAAGTAGTTCGCGCTTTACAGAATTGTAATCCTTAAATCTGATCGAAAAATGAACCGCCTTTTTTGGGAGGAGCTTCTTCATTAGCTTCACTTACACTCGATTCTACTTCGGCTGTTGTCGCTTCTGCCAATACCGATTCGCCCGTATTTTCCTCACTAATAGACTCAGCTTCTGCAACAGGTTCAGTGATTTCGGACTGGGTCTCTTCAATCGCTTCATCTAATTTTTCTACGACCTCAGAATCTTCCGGGATGGCTTCTGGAATAGACCCTTCTCGCTCCACGAGTGGCGGCAAGTCAGTAGCATTGCTTACAACCGGTTCTGAAACGGCTCCCCCCCCAGCCTCTGAGTCGGCTTTAGTTTTCTTCTCGTCATACTCTTTCAGGTCTTCTTTAACCTGGGTAGCAACTTCGTCTATTTTCCCTTTCAGGTTCTGCTTGTGGAATTTCTTCTCAAATCGCTCTACACTATCAATCGCATTGCTCGCCAGAGTCCGAATTTGCGTCGCCAGGCTCTCTTTATATCCTTCCAGCGCCTTAAAGTCGTGTTCCAGTGATTTTAAGTCATTAACAATATTTCCTTTCAGGAACCGAGCCTGATTTTCAGCGTCCTGCACCATCAAGGCTGAGCGTTTCTTTGCATCAGCAATAATTTCGTCGGCTTTTTGCTGCGCATCCGCAATATATTTTTCACCCGCTTTATTGGCCTGCTCAGTGATCTGGACACTGTTATCTTCGGCCGTTTTTAGCGTTCGAAATAAGGTCATTTCAATTTCTTTGAGCTTGCCTAGTTCTTTTTCAGCTAGTTCAAGCTGCATTTTCAACATTTTATGCTCGTTATTCACGCGCTCCCATTCCTGAGATAACGAACCCAGAAATGCGTCAACGTCTTCGGGTTTATAGCCGCGCAACCCTTTCTCAAATGTGTGCTGCCGGATTTCAATGGGCGTAATTTTCATTGGTGCGCTTTACGTTAAATTCGGTTACTGATTTTCAGATAAAGGTGAAATAACAGCCATTCTACGGATTTTACAAAAAATAGCAAGAAAAATAGGAGTTTCCTATCTTGTTGAATCTTATTCTCCTATTTTCCAGACAGAAATCGTTCGATCATCGCTGGCGGAAATAAGTTGATTTTGATCTACCCAAAGCAATTTATTGACCGATGTTCCGTGGCCGGCATGGCGGGCCCGATCCACTACTTTTAACAGGCGATACGTTTTAGCATCCCAAATCTTAATCGATTTATCCATACTTGCCGTAGCTAGTAAATTACCGCCTAAATTAAATGCCAGGTGATTGATCGCAAACATATGAGCTACGATATCCTGCTGCAACATATACGATTTCTCAACATCCCACACGTTCAAATGCGCATCACGACCAGCTGAAAGCAATGACTCAAAATCGGGCGAATAGGTCACTGTAAAGACAGAATTTGTATGAGCCTGCAGACTATTCTTTAGTGTATAACTTTCTAAATCAAAAACACGAACGGTATTGTCGCTATACCCTACAGCAACTTCACGTTCAACGGGATTAACAGCAATGCATCGAGCCGATTGGTCAGATGCTTTCAAATGTTTTCGTACCACTAATTGCTCAGTATCCAGCACAATGACCACACCATCGCTCAGAGCAATAAACGCATCATTCTTATAAATTTTTATATCGAAAATAGCCGCCGATGTAAGTTTAATCGAATTTATTTCCCGTTTCTGAACAGGATCAATCAAGTGAATACCTTCATAGTTCTGCCCAACCCATAATAAACCTGTTGCGGCCTCAAAAGCGAGTGCATAAATTGACGCAGGTACTTTGGCAACTAACTCGCCTAAATCAGGGCGATCCAGTTGCCATCTCACAATTTGCCCATCTCCTCCAGCCGAAAAAAACTGATTGGGAACAGCGCTTCGCTCTAATGTATATACGCAGTCTCGATGACCACCAAACGTGTCAATTTTTTCTACAATCACTACAGAATACGTTTTAATGTTTCCGATTTGACATGTCAGCCGAACCGCCGAAGTGGTCTCAAGTCGGCTGAAACTCAAACCTGAAACTAATCAATCAAAGGTCGTAAACCTTTCTTTTTGTTCAGCTACTTCCGACTTTTGATCTGTGACTTCGCTTATACACATTACAACTGACTGCATTGCCACGCTTCAGGCTATTACGGCAGATGAACCGGCCCTTCGGGACTATCTTCCATTAACATCTTCTGAAGAAAGTGAACTTGCGCTGATTACGCACCCCGCCCAACGGGTTGAGTGGCTGGCGTGTCGTGTAGCCATCCAGCAACTGACCGAAAATCAGGGATTATCGTATATCGGGCTACAGAAAGACGAGTTTGGGAAACCGCATTTATTAAATTCGCCCTGGCATATTTCGCTATCGCATACGAGCGGTTGGGCAGCAGCCGTACTGCATAAGTCACGACCAGTTGGTATTGATATTGAGCCAATTCGGGACCAATTTACCCGAGTTGTCCCTCGCGTTTTATCTGCTGATGAAATTGCTCACGCGGCTAATAATCCCAATCGTCTGGCTGTATACTGGTGTGCTAAAGAAGCACTCTATAAACTTTACGGAAAACGCCAGCTTACTTTTCGGGAACATCTCCAGATCGAACCTTTTTCAGATAACCCCAGCCATCTGATTGGTCATGTACGTCTACCCGATCATGAAGAGCAGCTCACTATCCGCTGTTTTCAGACGGGTCCCGGTTTGTTGGCGGTGGCATTTTAATTATGTAGAGACGCGACCCTTCGCGTCTCTACATAGAATTATCGTTGCGTGTAATCCGACAGGGGCAACCCATCACCATCTTCACGAACGGCGGCTAGGATTTGCTCTACTTCGCGAACGCGGTCGGTATCACCGTTTTTCTCGAATGCGAGCATCAAATTGCGCAGTACCCGCCGAACGATATCAGTGTTCGTACAGGGTTGATAAAATGTATCCAACCGCTGAATATTGAGCTGATCAATATACTGGTCAATATCTTTGGTTGTAAACACCAATCCTCGGTTAAAAACATTGATGTAAAACTGAACGCCGTTATTTTTATACGTCAACACAAACAGATTCGGCAGATTCACCCCGTAAACAGGGAGATTCAAACGTCTGGCAATGAGCATATACAGCACACACAAGGTAATCGGGTTGCCCCGACGCGATTCGAGCACCTGATTAATCATTGAATTGGCTGGCGAATGGAAATGCTTGGTATTCGGCGCAAATTTCAGTTTCGAGAAAAAAACGGAATTCATCGCTTTGATCTGTTCATCTGGGTGCATATCCATCTTAAAATCTACCCAAACTTCATAAAACAACTGCTCGACATCCGCCTTCAGTTTGGTCAGCGACAGATCAGGATATTGGTAGGTCGCAACGACCCAAAGCCCTTCCAGCAGGTCCATCGCTCCTCCATTTTTCCAATCCCGGATTCGCTCTAATACTGATTCATATTGAAGATCATGAATAATTTCTTCAATACGTTTTTGCAAATTGGCATTAAAACTCCCCTCCCATTCTGTCTCTAAAAGCGGAATCATTTGCCCGCCCATTTGTCGAATTCGCTGCTCAACATGCTCAACTACTTCCGGGTCTTCATCGTCCAGGAGCGATATAAGCGCTTTCAATTCGTTGTCGTTCATTTATTTATATCGCTTTTTATAAGTACCTCAGAATAAAAACTCCTTTCGTAAACCTCCTGAATATACTACTTTTGTCTGGTTTTACGAGTTGCTATACTAATGTAGCAACAAAATTTTCCTATAATACGGTTTGGCCTCTACAGATAATTCTCCTAAAATTCTGGTCACTGGTGGGGCTGGTTTTATTGGCTCCCACACAGTCGTCTCCCTGGTTGAAGCTGGCTTTGAGCCGGTTATTGTCGACGATTTTTCGAATTCGGAACGCTCAGCACTAGATGGTTTACGGGCTATTTTGGGACGGGATGTCACCTGCTACGCAGTCGACTGCAACGACGCGGCTGCTATGGATGATATTTTTCAGAAAGAAGCTCCGCTTGGCGTTATTCATTTTGCCGCGTTTAAGGCTGTAGGCGAATCGGTGGCAAAACCGCTGAAATATTATCGCAACAACCTCGACTCGTTGATGCTGCTGCTGGAGTTGATGCCGAAGTATAACATACGCAATTTTGTGTTCTCTTCGTCGTGCACAGTCTATGGCCAGCCTGAGCATTTGCCTGTTACGGAGGAAACACCCCGGCTTCCAGCACAGTCACCTTACGGCAATACCAAATCCATCGGTGAAGACATTATTCGCGATGCTGTTCGTGCACAAATACCGGTTAAAGCTATTGCCCTTCGGTATTTCAATCCGATTGGTGCGCACCCCTCGGCCGAAATTGGTGAACTCCCGCTAGGTGTCCCGGCCAATTTGGTGCCGTTTATTACGCAAACAGCTGCGGGTATTCGTTCTAGCCTAACCGTACACGGAGCTGATTACAATACTCCAGATGGAACCTGTGTTCGTGACTACATTGACGTGATGGATCTGGCAGATGCGCATGTGCAAGCGCTTCGGAAGTTGATCGAAAGTAACGAAACGTCCAGTTACGACGTCATCAATGTCGGAACCGGGCGTGGCGAAACGGTTCTGAACGTGATCAAAACGTTTGAACAAGCAACTGGAGTTAACTTGAATTATGTACTTGGTCCCCGCCGACCTGGGGATGTTGAGCAAGTTTATGCCGATGTTACGAAAGCACAGCAAGTGTTGGATTGGACAGCTCGTCGTTCGTTGGCAGAGTCACTTCGGGATGCCTGGCAATGGCAGCAAAAAATTAGTTCTAACATTATAAAGTCGTAGAATTGTATAGTTTCCAGGCTATTATGCTTCGAAATTCTACTTTTATAATACTATAACTATACAACTGTATAACTAAAAAAAGATGAAAATTCTGATCACCGGCGGTGCTGGTTTTATTGGGTCACATGTTGTGCGGCTCTTCGTCACAAAATATCCGGAATATCAAATTTATAATCTCGATGCGCTGACCTACGCCGGCAATCTGGCCAATCTAACCGACATCGAGAATGCCCCTAATTACACCTTCATCAAAGGCGACATTACCGACGCGAAATTTCTGGAGGATATGTTTGCTGAACTGGAGTTGGATGGTGTCATTCACCTGGCTGCCGAATCCCATGTTGACCGCTCGATTACCGATCCGATGTCGTTTGTGATGACCAATGTCGTTGGCACGGTAAATCTGCTCAATGCGGCTAAAAATAGCTGGAAGGCCGGGGTCGCGTCCGACGCCTATGAAGGCAAACGCTTTTATCACGTTTCGACCGATGAAGTGTACGGCTCCCTTCACAATCCAGAGGATTTCTTCACCGAAGAAACGTCTTACGATCCACAATCGCCTTATTCAGCCTCGAAAGCGGCTTCCGATCACTTCGTGCGAGCCTATGGCAACACATATAAGCTGCCGGTTGTGCTGACCAACTGCTCGAACAACTACGGCCCCAATCACTTCCCTGAAAAGCTGATTCCATTGATGATTCATAACATCCAGACGAATAAACCTCTGCCTGTATATGGTAAAGGCGAAAATATTCGCGACTGGCTGTTTGTGGTTGACCATGCCCGGGCTATCGACACCGTTTTCCATAAAGGACAACTGGGTGAAACCTACAACATTGGTGGTTTTAACGAGTGGAAAAACATTGATCTGGTGCACCTGCTTTGTGCAATTATGGATCGCAAGCTGGGCCGTCCCGAAGGGACATCAGCACAACTGATTACCTACGTCACCGACCGCGCTGGGCATGACCTTCGCTACGCTATCGATGCCCACAAGATCATGAATGAACTGGGCTGGCAGCCTTCCCTTCAGTTTGAAGAAGGCCTGGAAAAAACAGTCGATTGGTTCTTGGACAATCAGCAGTGGCTGGACAACGTCACCTCCGGCAATTACCAGAGTTATTATCAGGAAATGTACGCGAATAGATAAATTGTGAATGAGTGAATGAGCGAATGAGTGAATAATTGGCGGATACTTATCTGCCGTATGATATTTACTCATTCGCTCATTCACTCATTCGCTCATTCAATATCATGAAAGGAATTATTCTTGCCGGGGGCTCCGGCACACGACTTCATCCGCTTACGCTGGCCGTATCCAAACAGTTGATGCCTGTTTATGACAAGCCGATGATTTATTACCCCTTGTCGATTCTGATGCTGGCGGGTATCCGGGAGATTTTGATCATCTCGACGCCCCACGATCTACCGCATTTCGAGAAACTTTTGGGTGATGGTGCTCGACTGGGCTGCCAATTTACTTACGCTGTTCAGCCAAGTCCCGACGGTCTGGCCCAGGCCTTTATCATCGGTGAAGAATTTATTGGTAACGATAAAGTAGCGCTGGTTTTGGGCGACAACATCTTTTACGGGTCGGGTCTATCGAAACTACTGCAAGCCAACAATGATCCGGATGGTGGGGTCGTGTACGCTTACCAAGTACATGACCCGGAACGATACGGTGTTGTAGAATTCGATAACGATTTTAACGTACTCTCGATTGAAGAAAAACCGACAGAGCCTAAATCAAATTACGCGGTTCCTGGGCTGTATTTTTATGACAATGACGTAGTAGACATTGCTAAGAATATTAAGCCATCCCCCCGTGGTGAACTGGAAATTACGGACATCAACCGGGTTTATCTGGAACGAGGTAAGCTGAAAGTTGGTGTACTGGATCGAGGAACGGCCTGGTTGGATACAGGTACGTTCGAATCGCTGATTCAGGCTGGCCAGTTTGTTCACGTGATTGAAGAGCGGCAGGGACTAAAAATTGGCTGTCCTGAAGAAATCGCTTATCGAATGAAGTTTATCACCGCCGATCAACTAGCAACTATTGCGCAGCCATTGGTAAAAAGTGGTTACGGCGCTTATCTGCTGAATTTGCTGAAGTAATCAGACTTAATCGAAACATAAAAAACGCCGACGCAACTGCATCGGCGTTTTTTGTTATACCTAACCTATGAGAAATATCGGCGCTACTCTTGCGAGACTAGCTACAGTACAAAGGTAAGTCCGTAGCGATCGGACATTTGAGCGCAGAAACACCGATTTTAATCATCTTATCCGAAACAGGCAAAAGTCCGTAATTTGACACGTAGAACTACGTAATAAGGAGTCATTAAATTAGATTAATTCATTGATTATCAATGAATTAATCAATATAAGTACTGTTAAACACCTCTTGTATACTCTTCTGAATATCGTAAGTTCGTATTGCTTTCCGATTTTATCCAACCTACTCAATCCGATCATTACTCACTGTATTATGTCTGATAACGTATTCAATGAAAACGCGGGGCGCTTTCTTCGTTCGAGAGAAAGTCGTGCTATGAAGGAAGCTTACCGTAATGCAAAACTGGCCTGCGGTCAGAAAGAAGAGGAATACACTCGTTCGGAATTTTTTGGCATTGCCAAAATCAATCAATTACTAAAGCAGAAGGGTTGCGTGGGTATTCGAGTTCACTACGCCAATCGATGGGAAGATGACAATGAGCGACCTACGGAAGTAGGAAAAGGTCAGCTGAAAGCTCGAGTTCTACTTACTGGCGTCGATGTCAGAGGAAGAGATTTACCTAGTTCGGTTAGTGATGGCGGCCTGAAAGACGATGGAGGTAACGAGGATATGACGTTAGGCGAAGGCTGGACATGCCCCAGACACTGCGCTGACAATCAATAATTTACCCTCTATATAGTTTAAAAATGAATGCCCTGTTAGGCATTGCGGAAAAATATCCCATTGATGCCATCAGTTATCTAGTTATTCTTTTGCCCATACTAATTGGTCTGATTCGCTATAGTTATCTAAGACAGGAAAGTCGAATTTTCTGGATCTATTTTATCTGCGTTTTTGCCAAGGAGTCGGTAGCACTTTATACTTCCTTAAACGGTATTTCTAATTTATACCTACATAACACTCAGTCAATTATCGATATTACAATTTTGGGAATTGCTTATCATATAGGTCTAAATGAGGCAAAATTGCGCCAGTATTTAGTAGTCTTGCTTGGGAGTTGCTTATTGATAGCTACTATTTTTTTCAGAATTACCATTATCTCTCCGATCAATCAGATCGCCGGGAAGGTTTTTTGTATTAGCGCAGCTTTGTTGTTCTTTAACGACACCCTAAAAGGGCTGCGCGTGGTGAGTTTAAGTCGTCATGCTATGTTCTGGTTAAGTTCGGGCGTTCTGTTGTATGGTGCCGGGACTTTTCTAATTGCTTTATTCGGTCAACTGCTGATGTCAAATTCTACTCCAGAAGATACCTTTGACCTATTCTGGAATATTCAGCAATTTATCTACGTAGCTTTCTGTCTCTTAGCTTCGGTTGGTTTTTGGGTCAGCCGTTATGAAAAATAGTAACCCGGCCGACCGTTTACTAACTCCTTCACCTAAACATTAAATATACTCACTACCTTTCTATTACTCTTGATTATCAGCCCCTTATTGCTGTGGAGCCAAATACAATGAAACTGTATATTGCCGTTGGTACGGCTGTGTTGCTGATGATGGCGGTGTTCATCATCATCTTCGTGGCGTATTATCAGCAAAAACAGGCGAAACAGCAACTTGCTTTCCAGGAATTACAGGCCCAACATCGGCGAGATTTGATGGAAGCAACGTTTCGCGGCCAAGAAGAGGAACGCCGGCGATTAGCGGAGGATATGCACGATGGCATCGGGACCATGCTATCGATTACGAAAATGAGTCTCAACCAATTGGAGAAACAGTTGGGTGGTGAAGTAACGGTTGGTTTTCAGTTTCAGAAAACGCGTTCCATGATCGACGAAACGATGACCAACGTTCGGCGCATCAGCCGAAATCTGGTCCCCACAACATTGGAACGATTTGGTCTGTTAGCCGCTCTTGAAGAACTAGCCGACCGGGCAACCGATGACCAATTAGAAGTTTCGCTAGATTACCCTGAATCCGAAGTTCATTTCTTACCGGCTCTGGAACTGATGCTGTACCGAATTGTACAGGAATTAGTTAACAATGCGATCCGCCACGCCCGCGCCCGGCACATTACGATTCAATTGCTTCGTTTTCACGGCGAGATTCGATTATCTGTGATCGATGACGGCGTAGGCTTTGATTTCGATGCTGTAATGGAAAATAAGAAGGCTGGTTTAGGGCTTCGTAACATCGAAAGCCGCCTGAACGTGGTCAACGGTCATGTCACATTCGATGTAGCTCCTGGTCGTGGTTCAAAAGTCTATGTGCAAGTTCATCTACATGATGCACAGCCTGTTGATTTATTAAGTTAATTTGTTATCCTGATGGGCTATTCTAACGACTCATCAGGTATTCGCCTTAACTCCTCTTCTTCCATGCGAAAAATTAAACTTGCGCTCTGCGACGATCATACGTTGTTCCGTGTCGGGATGGCAACTATTCTCGGTCAAATTCACGATTTTGAGTTGATTCTGGAAGCTGGAAATGGACAGGAATTGATCGATAAAATCACCCGAAAAACCCCGGATGTCGTCCTGCTCGACTTACAAATGCCAGTTATGGACGGCACCGCCACGGCAGATTATCTCCGGGATAATCACCCGCTCGTTAAAATTGTGGTGTTAACCATGCACGACGAAGATCGAATGGTACTACATCTGCTTGAGAAAGGCGTCAGTGGCTATTTGCTGAAAGATGCCGAAGCGGGTGAGGTCGAAAAGGCTGTCAGGAAGGTGATGGATGAAGGGGTATACCTAAACGAGTTCGTGTCGAAAGCCATGCTTCGGAAAATGACAAATAAACCAACCGTCAATAAACCCGCAAACCCATTCTATAACAGCAAGATTTTACTTTCCGAACGAGAAAAAGAAGTATTGGTATTGATCTGCGAAGGCTTATCTACCAATGAAATCAGCGAAAAAATATTCCTAAGTCCTCGAACGGTCGAAGGTCACCGCTTACGTATTCTTGAAAAAACCGGCACTAAAAATACGGCTGGCATGGTAGCGTATGCGTTTAAGAATAATCTGGTTTGACAGTAAACAATAATACTTTTGTCATGCTGACGAAGGAAACATCTCAAGGCATCATTACTCACTAATAGAGCCGCTTTAAGATGCTTCGTTCCTCAGCATGACAAAATTGATAACTAAAGACTTCCCGTTTTCCCGCCATCTACCGGCAGATTGATTCCGTTAATCGACGCGGCTGCGGGCGAACATAGAAAGGCAACAGCAGCCGCAACCTCGCTCGCGGTGGCGAATCGTCCAATCGGAATTTCCCGTTCCATCTGAGCAGCTATTTCTTCTTCCGATTTGCCCAATGTTTTGGCACGCATCGCTAAGGTCGATTCCAAACGGGCGGTTTGTGTGTAACCCGGCAAAACATTATTAACGGTAATCCCGAAATGCGCAATTTCGAGCGACAACGTTTTAGCCCACTGAGCCACCGCTCCTCGAATCGTGTTCGAAACGCCTAGCCCGACGATTGGTTGTTTCACCGATGTTGAAATAATGTTAACAATTCGGCCAAAGCCAGCTTCTTTCATTCCCGGCATAACCAGTTGCACCAACGCATGATTGTTCAGCAAATGGTTATGAAACGTTTGCACAAATTCTTCGGGCTTAGCATCAACTAAAGGACCGCCCGGAGGACCACCTGTGTTATTCACCAATATGTGGATAGTTGGCGTTTTCGACAAATAGTCCGAAACAGCTTTTTGCACAGCATCTGGCTGGCTGAAATCGGCCACTAAATACTGATGTGTTTGCCCTTTTGTCGTATCTAATTCATTCAATACGGTCTTGAGTTTTTCTTCATTTCGAGCAATCAGAACAACATTAGCCCCTAAAAGCGCCAGTTCTATAGCCGAAGCTCGGCCAATCCCCTGCGTACTTCCACCAACAAGAGCTGTTTTACCAGTTAAGTCAAGATTCATCTGTCAAACAAATTAAGTAGGTTAATTCCGTGGTTCCGATCAACAAAAACCTCTCTCAATCGTAGAAGGCAGGCTATTGATAGTAGAACAACTTTGTCCGAATTGCGTTAAAACCACCAGTCATCAATACAAACCATAGGCAAAGATGATAAAAAGACCGTTGGCGTAGTTTTGCTTAAACAAATTAGTAGCTTTGGCCAACTTTGAATCCAATAAAAACCTTTGCAATTCAGGAAACCATGTCAAAATCGTTAATTATCGGGGTAGTGATTGCCCTTATTCTGGGCATGTACGGCTGTAGTTCCTACAACGGCCTGGTTCAGAATGATACCAATGTACAGGAAAAATGGGCCCAGGTTCAGACGCAGTATCAACGTCGCTCTGATCTGATTCCGAATCTTGTGCGAACAGTACAGGGAGCGGCTAATTTTGAAAAAAGTACGTTGACCGCCGTTATTCAGGCGCGCGCCAACGCAACGGGCATAAAATTGAACGCCGATCAGTTGACGCCCGAAAATATTCAGAAATTTCAGGCAGCTCAGGATCAATTGAGCGGTTCGCTATCGAAACTGTTGGCTGTAGCCGAGGCTTATCCTCAACTTAAAGCCACCCAAAATTTTTCGGAATTACAGGCGCAACTGGAAGGAACTGAAAACCGAATTTCAGTTTCTCGAAATGACTTCAACGCAGCCGTTAAAGTCTATAACCAGTCGGTTCGTTCGTTTCCGAACAATATCTTCGCTGGTATTTTCGGCTTCCCGGTAAAAGGCTTCTTCGAGGCATCGCAAGCCGCTCAAAGCGCGCCAACGGTTCAGTTTTAATAGCATGGGTCAGAGGGGTAAGGGCATGGGTTATTTGCTCTTCCCAAACCCCCTGCCCGATGCCCCTGCCCTATGCCAACGAACCCTTTTTCTTCCGACGAGCAAAAACGAATTATTGATGCGATTCGACAGGCTGAAAAGGCCACGTCGGGTGAAATTCGCGTGCATGTGGAAGCACACTGCCCTACGGCTGATCCTGTACAACGAGCGATCGATATGTTTGCCCAATTAGGGATGCAACAAACGAAAGATCAGAATGGCGTGCTGTTTTACCTGGCGCATACCGATCGGAAGTTTGCCATCGTTGGCGACAAAGGCATTAACGAGAAAGTACCTGCCGATTTCTGGGAAAGCACGAAAGATCTGATGCGCAGTTATTTTGTTGCCGGAGCGTATACGGAAGGACTTAGTCAGGGAATTTCAAAAGCTGGGCAACAATTGAAGCAGTATTTTCCCTACGCCAGCGACGACACTAACGAGCTCTCCGACGACATTTCGTTTGAATGATACTACCGTGAACGTAATTTCTTTTGTTAATCAACTCATCCGAAGTTTTCGTCTTGGATTAATCGCGGTCTTACTGATTACGGTGAATCAGGTATGGGCGCAGGATACGACCAATGACGTTATTCCCGATAAACCAAATCCGCCCCGATTGGTCAATGATTTTGTGGGGATTTTAAGCAGTAGCGAGCGCTCTCAGCTCGAACAAAAACTACGCGCCTATAATGACTCGACTTCAACCCAAATTGCCGTTGTTATCGTTAAGACGACGGAGCCCTACCCGATCGGTGATTTTGCGTTTCAGGTGGGCCGGAAGTGGGGAGTCGGTCAGAAGGGCAAAAACAACGGTTTGATACTGGCGTGGGCTACTCAGACACGCAAAGTATATATTGCAACGGGTTATGGCCTGGAAGGGGCTATTCCTGATGCCATTTCGAAACGGATCATTACAAATACTATTGCGCCCGCGTTTAAGCAGGAACAATGGTTTAAAGGGCTGGATGACGCCACAACCGAAATTATTCAACGAGCTAAGGGAGAATACGAGGCAGAACCGAAGTCGAACGACGATGGTGGCGGCAGTGTATTTTTCATTGCCCTCATCATCTTTATCATCATTATCTTCATTATTTCGCGACGAAACCGGGGCGGTGGTAGTAATGGCAATCGCGGTGGTGGCTGGGGTCCTATTTTTCTGCCGACACCAGGTTGGGGTAGCTCAGGTGGAAGCAGTTGGGGTGGTGGTAGTAGCTGGGGCGGTGGCAGTAGCGGAGGCAGCGATTTTGGCGGTTTCGGGGGCGGTAGCTTCGGTGGTGGTGGCGCCGGTGGCGATTACTGATCCATACAACTCATTCACAGTTTGCTACCAATGAGCAGTCAGAACTGGCCGTTCAACGAAAAACAGGCGGCTATCTCTGATGACGCTAGTTATTTTGCCTGATAAGTTGTCATCAGTATGTTGCCCCTTTCTATACGTTGTTATCTTTTCGCCCTCTTTTTCCCATTTTATTCGCTAGGACAAACGATCCCGACTGTTCCTAATACAGCGCAGTCTGATGTTATTAAGCCAGATACAGTTCGTAAAAATGCAGTTGAACAGCCTCAGAATATAACTGGTCAGGCTGTGGTTTTTGCGCCGTCGAAAAACCGTAGACGCATTCAGGCTATTGAAATCAGTGACAAACTTAAAATTGATGGTCGCCTGGATGAACCGGACTGGCAACGCGCCAAAGTCGTTAATCGGTTTGTACAGGTAGAGCCCAAACAAGGCCGTCCGGTTAATTTCGATACGGATGTACGTGTTCTGTTCAACCGTCAATTTCTGTACATAGCGGCTTTTAATCATGATTCTTTAGGCCGTAAGTCAATCCGAACCCCAAACTTCAAGCGTGATTTTTCGGCAACGGCTCATGATCTGTTTGGCATCGTTATCGATGGATTCAACGACAAACGTAACGCAATGACGTTTGCCACAAATCCGTACAGTACGCAACGCGATTTACTCTCCTTCGATGATTTTCTGAATGATATTGATTGGGACGGATTCTGGAAAGTTCGGACCAGTCGTTCGGATTCGGGTTGGGTGGCTGAAATACAGATTCCCTGGAATACGTTGCGGTATGCCCGTTCCACCGATTCGACGCAGTCGTGGGGAATCAATTTTTTTCGCAATCGGCGTCATTCCAACGAATTATCGGCTTGGTCACCGTATCCAAGAGCGTTCACGGCCAATCGAGTGGCTTATGCAGGTTTGGTCACTGGCCTAAAACCTCCCCCTCCTTCGACTAATATCCGCATCCAGCCCTATATGTTGGTTAGCGATGATCGGTACAATGGCACCGAGGTCGGTCATGAGCAAAAAACAAACCTCAAGTTAGGTGGCGATTTGAAATGGGCCATCAATCCGAATACAGTTCTTGACCTAACGTTTAATACCGACTTTGCCCAGGCGGATGTTGATCGGCAAGTGAATAATCTGACTCGCTTTTCTGTGTTGTTTCCCGAACGTCGTGCATTTTTTCTTGAAAATGCCAGTTTGTTCGGCGCTGGATTACCCGGCAACACCGGTACGGGCGAAGGGGGTAGTATGGTCATTCAACCTTTTTTCAGCCGAACGATTGGGTTGGCCACCCTTTCTAATGGCAGTACTACACCTGTACCGATTGATGCGGGCGCCCGCCTGGTTTATCGATCACTAAATCGCAATTATGGCGGAATGCTGATCCGGCAACGTGGGATTCCGGGTAGTCCAACAACTGATTTTGTGGTGGGTCGCTATAGTGAAAACATTGGCCGACAGAATCGAATTGGTGGACTGGTAACGGTCAAAAATGTACATGCTATCGATAGTATTCATAGCCGACAGTACGGCACAGTAGCTCTTGATGGTTTCTTCCGGTTGAATCAGAGTTTATCCTATAGCGCGATGGTAATCGGTACGTTTGGCTCAAATCAGTCCAATCAGGGCTTATCGGCCTACAGTCAGCTATCGTTTCGCACGAATCAACTGGTAGCCTGGTGGACAGAGTCTCTTGTCACGAGGAACTTTAATCCGGCTATGGGATTTGTATCGCGTACCGATGTGATTGCAACAACACCTGGATTTTTTCTGGTGAATCGGGGCAGTTGGCTACCTAAATGGATACGTGGTTTCGAACCTGGCGCTTTTTTTGAGTTTTATCACAAAGCCTCGACGGGTTATTTACAGGAAGCACAA
Source organism: Spirosoma harenae (assembly GCF_054776975.1). Classification (NCBI taxonomy): domain Bacteria; kingdom Pseudomonadati; phylum Bacteroidota; class Cytophagia; order Cytophagales; family Cytophagaceae; genus Spirosoma; species Spirosoma harenae. The sequence goes on from NZ_BAAHBD010000011.1 coordinate 115,361, forward strand.
TATAACGCGAATCCAATTTGGCTCTCCTTTCAGAACGGTGGCTATCTGGGTCTATTTGCGAATACATCCTTTCAACGCCTGGATGAGGGCGATTATCGGCCATTAGGATTGCGCATTGCTTCGGGAAAATACACCTACACTCGTTTCCAAATGATGTTCAGTACCGACCCATCAAAAAAAGTATCCCTACAACTCTCAGGCGAAACAGGCCGCTATTACGATGGACGGTTGACGTATGGACGGAGTTCAATGATTCTGGCACCTATTCCTCATATGTCCTTTACGGTGAGCGGAGAATTGAATGACTTCAAAAACGTTGGGAATTACTCCGGTACGATTGGATTATATAGTGTTGAAAGTCGTATGGCTGCTAACCCTCGTTTGCAACTCATTAGCTTCTTCCAACGAAATACCTACACCGATAGAAACGTCTGGAATATCCGGCTATCCTGGGAATTCCAGCCGTTGTCATTCTTATATATAATTTATAACAACGGTACCTACGCAGGCTCTGTCCGTGCTACAGACCGCCAGCAAGAACAACACATTATTGGGAAGCTGTCGTATTTGAAGCAATTCTAAACCGGAATTTTTATGATTTAACTGATTAAGCTGATTTTGTTTTTCCGCTTTAAAGAAGCGTTCTGATCATCTACAATATCTGATTAATCCATAAACCTGTTCAATCCCGATTCAGAATCACAGTCAGTCAATCAAATCAGAAAAATCCCGGTTCAGATGACCTGTTTCTCAATCAGCAGGATAAACAAGTGAATGACTTTAATATGAATTTCCTGTATACGGTCGGCGTAACCAAAGTGGGGAACTCGAATTTCGACGTCGGCCTGTCCGGCTAGTTTTCCGCCATCTTTTCCAGTCAGCAAAATAACTTTCATGCCTTTTTCGCGGGCGACTTCTACCGCTTTAACAATATTGCCTGAATTTCCGCTCGTGCTTAAACCTAATAAGACGTCGCCCTCGTTGCCCAATCCTTCGATAAACCGCGAGAATACGTGTTCATAGCCATAATCGTTACTGACGCAGGAAAGGTGGCTTACATCCGAAATGGCAATAGCAGCTAACGAACGTCGATTATCCCGATAACGACCTGATAGCTCTTCGGCAAAGTGCATTGCGTCGCAATGGGAACCGCCGTTACCACATGAAATAATTTTCTTTCCATTTTTCAACGCATCGGCCATAAGAATAGCCGCTTGCTCGATGGCCGACAAATGCGCGGGATTACTTAAAAATGTATCTAAAACCGACTGTGCCTCTGTCAGTTCCTGGCGAATAATATCAAGCATTGGTGATGAAAACGGCCAAACCGTTAAGACGATTAATATGTACTAATTCAACAAAGGTAATGAGTCCGTTAACTAGTTGGACTCATGCTTTAGCTTAAGGTTTTATTACAAGATTCAGGTAGAAGACTCCCTGAAAATTTTGTCTTAAAATACCCAATTCCTGTAAGCAAGATTCCAGCGCAAGGCAATGCTGGCCGTTTGCTCCGTATAGCTGCTGGTGCGATTCTGGCTATCCTGAAATCGGTATAGATAGCGCCCTTCCAGAAATATATTGTGGCGAATCATATAGGAAGCCCGCAAATCGGCATAAGTAATAACTGTTTTGCGCCCCTGACCAATAAAATTGCCTTCACTCCGAACTTTGGTATTATAATCCTTTAAGATATTAGCACCATAATTTTGATCAGGATCGGGGTCTGCGCCGTACATCATGACACCAGCAATAAGATTACCAGAGAGTTTTTTCTGCTGATATCTGACAATACCCAATCCTTCCATAAAATTAGCGCCTAGCGGATGCGCTAATGGCTGACTGTAGTGTGCATAATTGGTTTGTCCTGCACTCACGGTAGCCGATTTTTCGTGCGAATATGTATAGGGTCGAGCCAGATTAAATTCAGCTTGCAAATCAAGGTTTGGTACGTTGAATGCGTCGATATATTTACCTCCGAGCTGAATAGCAAATTTGTTGGTCCAGTCGCCTTTACCATCCAGTAAAGGCCTCAGCCGAAATTCATCCAACATAACTTGGGTATAGACCATAAAATGAGACAAAAAATTGGCTTTCAGATCGATACCAATAAATGCATTGTCTCGACTTCCTAAACTCGATTCAACATATCGATACAAAATAATTGGATTCAGATAACTAAGATCCAGTCGATCGCGGCTAAAGACTTCAGCTTCGAACACCCCCAAATTGATATGATCGGTTATGTTGATACTCAGGTGATGCATAGCCGCAAACTTCGGCGGAATTAACTTCTCGTCCTTTGGCAAAGGTGCCTGCGTATTCTGTAGCGATGTAAATAAATTGGTGTACTGTATCCGTTTTCCAAGCCGAGTCGACAGCTTTAGGAATAAGTAGGGGGCGCTATTGTCCGATAGGAACATCGACCGAAACCCGTTCCCGAAGAAGTTACGATCATGCCCGAACTGAACATTGATTATTTTAAGCGTATTAAAAGTAATGTAGCCACGCGCCGACAGAAAATCGACCCCGCGTGTGCCAAAAGTCTTTATAAAGCTTTCTCCAGGAGCTGTAGGCTGTATACCTCCATTGGGATCATAAGTTTGCCCATAGGTTTGCCCATACTGCTGGATATATTCAGGAAAGATCGACTGGGTATCCGAAAAGAACGTGTAAAAGCCCAGTTTTCGACCAATTGTACCCCGCACTTCCAACCCTCGGGTATTGAAAAATAGCGATCGCGATCCACTGGGTATTTGGCTTGACTCACTGGATGTGTTATCAGCCCCTATCCCGAAGTAAAATACCGGATTAACATGCAGATCAACATCGGGTGTCTGTAAACTATAGAAGTCTGCTTTCTTTTGATAAAAATGTTTTAGGATGGGTTTACGACTATCGCCAACGGATTGGGTGGTTCTCAAATGTCGTGCAAACGGGTCTCTTCCTACTGTGTCGTACGGTGTTGCCCACTCCCAGCTATCGTTACGGAGATAATCGATATTAAAATAGTCTGTATCGGATAATTCGCGAGTGGGGTGAGCGACTATACTATCCGTTAATTGGATAATACTCTGCCGGTTATAGGGTTTTATAGTGCTGTGAAATCCGTCGGCCCAACCATTTTGACGGATTTCCAATCGGTCAACCAAATGATAATAATCTGAGTTGAGTGGCACTAATGGGCTCTGCGCCCGAACATATAACGAAAGGAGAAGAAAACAGAAAAGATAAACGTTGATGCGCATGAAACGAAAGAGCATTGGCCTTATCAGGACTATTTATGGGTTGATTAGCCTTTTAGCGGCTTAAATTAGCCAATTGGTTTGGATATACGCCAACCTTACGACTAATTTACGGCGAAAGAAGCCCACAAACTATGTTTGTATTTGCTCAGCAACCCTCTCTAGCGAATCAATTTATCGCCGAACTTCGAGATATTTCCATTCAGCAGGATCGGCTACGATTTCGCCGAAACCTGGAGCGCCTTGGCGAGTTAATGGCCTATGAAATCTCGAAAAAACTGCCTCACCATCCAATTAATGTACAAACTCCGCTGGGTACTTCGAGTACGCAAGTGCTTCGACAACAGCCAGTTCTAGCCACTATTCTACGGGCAGGACTGCCGTTTCATCAGGGATTTGCCAATTATTTTGATCAGGCAGAAAATGCATTTGCGGGAGCTTATCGAGGCTATTCATCAGCCGACAACGACGAGTTTGAAATCGCCATGGATTACATTGTTAGTCCTGATTTGAGTGGCAAGCCGTTAATTCTGTGCGATCCAATGCTGGCAACGGGCCGCTCGCTCGAAAAAGTATATCACGCCTTATTGCGCTATGGGATTCCCTCGCAAACGCACATTGCGGCAGTCATTGCCAGTCCAGAGGGCGTTCGCCATGTACAGCAACAACTCCCGCAATGCCATCTTTGGTTGGGGGCTATCGACGATCACCTGAACGAGCATTATTATATTGTTCCAGGTCTTGGCGATTCCGGCGATCTATCGTTTGGCGAGAAAGTGTAGAGGGTATGTAAGATGTATCTTACATCTTATCGCAAATCTACTACTTCAACGCCTGGGTATTTTGATTTATCAAAAACGAAGTAGGAATCAGGAACGTTTACATCTGGCGTAAATTTCGTGATATTGTATGTCGTACGTTTGCCATCCTTATTCGTTATCAGCCAGTTACGAACAGATTTATCCGTTTTATCAACCGAAATCTGTATGGTTGAAATTGGGCTTTTAGGGCGATTAGGGGTCAGTTCGATTACTTCCAGCGTTCGCCCTCCATCTTTCTGTTCTTTCAAAAACTTATAGCTGAAGCCCCGTTTGTAGATGGTGTAAATCTGTGTTGGATTCAACTCGCCAACACCACCGGCTTCATAATCCTGCACATTTACTTCGTTGGATTCTTTAACATAGGTCGACATGGTTTTGCCATCGGTAAACACTTCCTGTCCGCCCAGAATTAAATGGAATTTCTCGTTTTTAACAGTCAAATCGCCTTTGTACGATTCTTTTGAACCTCCTCCCACACTTGTGTAGGTAAATAGAGCCTGGTAGGATTTAAGAGCTTTATATCGCTTACTCATGGCATCCAAAATATCCTGAGCTCGTTTATCTTTCTGGGCTAATGCTGGTAAAACGGTCATAACAACCAAAGCCAGCATCCATGTTAGTTTTCTCATATATATAGGTATTACTCGTCTCGTAAGGGCAGTCACCCTTTATACTTCTTAGACGGGAAAGTTGACTGAAAAGTTTAAAATAGTAGGTGTTTAACCGAAAATAGGACAGACCTTGTTAGTGCCTGTCCTATTTTCGACTAGTCAAATATAGTAACGAAATCTACTCGCCTTTTAGTCGTTTCAGCAGTTCTTCCAGTACCTGTAAATCCAGAACGAGTACTTCACGGGCTTTACTACCCTCAAATGGGCCGACAATTTTAGCGGCTTCCAATTGGTCGATCAAACGACCTGCGCGGTTATAACCAAGTTTGAGCTTCCGTTGAATCAAGGAAGTACTTCCCTGCTGGTGAATGACAATTAACCGGGCAGCTTCATCAAACATGGGGTCCCGATTGCCTAAATCGACATCTTTATCGTCGTCCTGACCACCATTATCACCAACAAATTCAGGGAGATGATAAGCATCGTCGTACCCACGCTGATTGCCAACAAATTCGCAGAGATCTTCGATTTCGTTAGTATCTACAAATGGACATTGCAGACGAATGATCTCGGAATTTGATGATAGTAGCATGTCGCCCATACCTACGAGCTGATCAGCACCACCTGCGTCCAGAATGGTTCGGGAGTCGATTTTCGACGTTACTTTAAATGATAATCGAGCCGGGAAATTCGCCTTGATCAAACCGGTTATGACATTCACAGAAGGCCGCTGAGTCGCTACTACTAAGTGAATACCGATAGCACGAGCCAACTGCGCCAGTCGGGCAATTGGCTGTTCGACTTCTTTACCAGCCGTCATCATCAAATCAGCTAATTCGTCGATAATCAGGACGATATACGGCAGAAATTTATGGCCTTTTTCTGGGTTCAATCGACGTTTTACAAACTTGGCGTTGTATTCTTTGATGTTTCGGCAACCTCCATCTTTCAGCAGATTATAGCGTGCGTCCATCTCGATACAAAGCGAGTTCAGCGTATTAACAACCTTCTTGGTATCGGTAATAATCGGTTCGTCGGAATCAGGCAGTTTAGCCAGGAAATGACGTTCCAGTTTATTAAACAGCGTTAATTCAACCTTTTTAGGGTCAACCAGAACCAGCTTTAGTTGCGACGGATGCTTCTTATAAATGAGCGACGTAAGCAGCACGTTCAAGCCTACCGATTTCCCTTGCCCGGTTGCTCCAGCCATGAGTAAGTGCGGCATTTTGGCCAGATCGGCAACGTAGATTTCGTTGGATATAGTTTTACCCAATACAACCGGCAGGTCGAATTTGCTATATGAAAAAACATCGCTCGTAATCATCGACCGCATCGACACCATTTCGCGATTTTTGTTCGGTACTTCAATACCGATTGTCCCCATTCCTGGCATAGGCGCAATAATCCGGATACCAAGCGCAGCCAAACTTAAGGCGATATCATCCTCAAGACTCTTAATTTTAGAAATCCGTACACCCTTTGCCGGTATGATTTCGTAGAGTGTAACCGTTGGGCCAATTGATGCCTCAATCGAATCGATTTCGATACCGAAGTTACGCAGTGTATTCTCGATCTTCTCTTTGTTGGCCGTCAGTTCATCATCCGAAACCTGCGCTTTCCGATTGTTCTGATACTCCGTCAGAAGATCATTGGTTGGATATTGATACTGTGCCAGTTCAAGTGTTGGATCGTATAAACCGTGAATAGCTACCAGATCGTCCTCTTCAAACGGGTCAGGTTCGAACGTTGGCGATGGAGTGGCACTTAGTTCATCTTCTTCTTCAGCTGGCGGCTGTTCACTCACAGCATCTCGATTCTTGATCGTTAGAGTAACGCCAGTCGTTTTAGCGATTACGTCAGCCGGAGGATTTACAGAGTAGCTATCCTTTTCCTCATCAACAGTGTTTTTTGCTGAATAGCTGTTGAAAGTGTCTTGTGCTGGTTCGGTTTGTGGGGGATAATGCGATTGAAGGTCGGGTTCTTTGTCATCAAACTCCTCCTCTTGATCGGGCTCAAACTCGCTTTCTTCATAGGTTTGAAGCGGATTTCCCGGACGATTACGCGGTTTCGGGATAGTCGGTCGTGGAAAATCTGGCAATTTTATATTCCGAACGTCGAAGAAATAAACCACAAAGGCGAATAGCATAAAACCTATGAACGCCAGATTTCCCCACCCAAAAAGTCCATAAAGCAATACATTCAGTTCATAACCGATTCCTCCACACCAGATGCTGGATGTTTTGACGGAATCTGTTACCAGGACAATATATCCCAAAAATAGGCTGGACCAGAGCGCTACGAACAATAAAGCGGTTGTTGTGCGGCCTAAAGGCAATAATTCTTTTCGAAACGTAAGTTTAAAGCCCGCCAGAAAAACAATAATAGGCAACGCCAGTGCCCCAACACCAAACCAACGAAACACGAATGCATGTGCAATGTAAGCCCCAACTAAACCAACCCAGTTACGGGTTTCACCAATGGCTTTACGCAAAGGCTCTGAGAGCGCAGCGTTTACAACACTTTGGTCGGCGGCCCCACTAGATAGGTAAGAACTAAAAGCGACTAACAAACCTACTGCCGAAACCATCATCAAAACGCCAAGCGTCAGCACCGAACGCTGGTCTGTAAACCAATTATCAAGCGCAGCTCCCCAATTAAACGAAGAACCTCGGGAACGACTCGTTGCTTTAGGATTCGGAATACGGGGGCGCGGTTCGGGACGCTCCGGAGGGCGCCGGAGCGTGTTTTGGCGTGGAGATGTAGTTGGTTGTGCCATATACGTTGGGTTAGGGCGGTAGCAACAAGTAAATGTCCCACTTTTTGTGGAAAAAAAGTCACCGATCAGAAAATATTACCACATTCTATCGAAAGGGATATGCGGCTGTGTTAGCTGACTGCTTAGGCAACGTTGTGCTCGTCTATATAGATATAGTATTGGCTAATTTCTGATTGATGCGTTTAGCGATTGCTGGGCCCTCATAAATGAAGCTGGTGTAGATCTGCACTAAACTGGCGCCAGCATGAAGTTTTTCCTGCGCGTCTTCGGCCGAAAAAATACCGCCAACACCAATAATTGGAAATGCGGCTCCTGATTTTTCATGTAGATATCGAATCACTTCCGTGGAGCGAACCCGTAATGGACGACCGCTAACGCCCCCTGCTCCCATCTGCTCAACAACGGATGGTTCGGTTTTTAATCCGTCACGACTTATGGTTGTATTGGTGGCAATAACGCCAGCAATCCTGGTTTCAGCCACGATAGCGATAATATCATCTAATTGACCGTTCGTCAGATCAGGCGCGATTTTTAGCAGAATAGGCTTTGGCGTGGATTTCTGAAGGTTCTCCTGCTGTAAGGCCGTTAGCAGTTTGGTTAAGGGTTCCCGCTCTTGTAAATCGCGCAAACCGGGTGTGTTTGGTGAGCTAACATTGACAACGAAATAATCGACGGCATCAAATAATTCCCGAAAGCTAATCAGATAATCATCCAACGCATTCTCGTTTGGTGTGTCTTTGTTCTTACCAATGTTCCCCCCTATAATAACCTGATTTCCATTCCGATTACGAGCGAAATGACGCAATCGTTCTGCCGCCGGACCAACACCTTTATTATTAAAGCCCATCCGGTTGATAATACCTCCGTCAGCTTTCAAACGAAATAACCGAGGGCGTGGATTCCCCGATTGCGGCCGAGGGGTTACCGTTCCAATTTCAACAAAACCAAATCCCAAATTACTTAGCTCACTAACCAGTTCAGCATTTTTGTCAAACCCGGCCGCTACACCTACTGGATTGGGAAAAGTCAACCCGAATACGGTTCGGGTTAAACGACTGTCTTCCAGTACGTATAGTTTCCGGCAAAGAGCCGATATACCTGGAATCGATAAGGCTATTTTAAGAAATGTCGTTGCAAAATGGTGAATGCTCTCAGCATCGAAGCGGAATAAAATTGGCAGGATTAAGCGCTTATACATAGCCGCAAAAATACGCCTATAAACCTAAAAGGTTTCTGAAACCTTTAGGTTTACCCAAATAAATCGGAGGATAGGTACCGATCTCCGCGATCGCAGATGATACAAACGATCACACCCGATTGCAGTTCCTGGGCTAATTGAACAGCAGCATGCACCGCTCCCCCACTACTCATACCCGCAAAAACACCCTCAACACTAGCTAGCTTACGCGTCATATCGGTCGCTTCTTCGGCAGATACTTCCATCACACGATCAACCCGCTGCGGCTCAAAAATTTTGGGAAGGTATTCAATCGGCCACTTTCGAATACCTGGAATTGACGAGCCATCGGTAGGTTGGCATCCAACAATCTGAACTGCTGGGTTCTGCTCTTTCAGGAAACGTGATGTACCCATAATCGTCCCTGTCGTGCCCATCGACGAAACAAAATGCGTGATTTCTCCGGCCGTATCCCGCCAGATTTCAGGGCCAGTCGTTCGATAATGCGCCAGGTAATTATCGGGATTGGCAAACTGATTCAGCATGAGGTAATCACCTTTATGGACCTGCTCTTCAGCGTAATCGCGGGCGCTTTCCATCGTTTCGGTCAGAATAACCTTAGCACCAAACGCTTCCATAGTCAGGACACGCTCTCGAGTCGATGTTTCAGGCATTACCAGCTCAATATCAATACCATATAGCCGTGCAATCATGGCCAAAGCAATCCCTGTATTCCCACTGGTTGCTTCAATCAATTTCATGCCGGGCTTTAATTCGCCCCTGGCCAAAGCGCCCTGAATCATGCTAGACGCAGCCCGATCTTTTACACTACCGCCCGGATTATTGCCTTCAAGTTTACCGTATAGTTTAACATTGGGATTGGGATTTAGCCGGTTCAGTTCAACCAACGGCGTATTGCCGACTAAATCAAGCAAAGTTGCCATGCTGATTCGAAAGGATACTTAGTTTAGACTCTCAAGGTGAAAGCAACCCAATTAGTTCGCCAACCGTACTGTGAATTAATTTTTAGCTATTAAAATCGGAATCCGTATTTTTGAGTAATTCCTGCAATCAGTAATTTATTGTTTCAGATTTGAATATTTTTTTCAAGCAGCTAATTGATTGATAATGAATTTTGTTTGAAATTAGTACCGTATAAACGTAAGAGACTTTACTTAATTAGTTAGACTACTCAGAGTTTACTTATTCACACCCCCTTTATTTGTCCATTTCATGAGAGGAACTTTACAGACCAAACCACTTACCAATGTTCATGTCGAGCAAATTGCCGGTCAATTTGCTATGCCTGATCTGATCCTTCCGTTTTGGGGAAGTCGGAAGAAAATGCCTATGCACCGTATTGTGCGATTGGAAGGCGAGGGCAACTACACGCTGTTCCATTTTTCCGACGGCAGCCAGTTAATGGTGTCCCTGACGCTGAAAAAAATGGAGAGTCGACTGTCGCCCAAAGTGTTTGTACGGCCCCACAAAAAAAACATCATCAATCTCCTTTATCTGGAAGCTCTTCACCCCGACCGTCAGCAGTTGAGCGTTAGCCTCGTCAATGGCGACCGCATTGAAGTATCGCGCCGAAAAGCTAGTCGGTTTATTAAACAGGTACGCGGTTTTCAGCAGGAATTATTGATTCTTGACACGGCGACACCACCACCGATGCTGATGGCTTCTTAAAAAAATAAAAACATGCGGCCCCTGGAATTGATCAATTCCAGGGGCCGCATGTTTTCTAAATAAGCTTCCTTATTTTTTCAGCTTCGCTAATTCTTCCTCTCGCAAGGGGCGTCGTAAAATTTTACCCACATTCGATTTAGGCAGTTCGTTACGGAATTCGATTATACGTGGCACTTTGTAGGGCGTCAAATTTTCCCGGCAAAACGCTTTGATTGTATCGGTCGTTAGAGCAGGATCTTTTTTTACCACATAAATTTTAACTACCTCAGTCGATTTTTCGTCAGGTACGCCAATACAGGCTACTTCAGCTACGCCTGGACATTGGGCGACTACATCCTCGATTTCGTTCGGATAGACATTAAAGCCCGACACCAGAATCATATCTTTTTTACGATCCACAATTTTAAAGAAGCCGTCTTCATTCATCACGGCTATATCACCCGTTTTGAACCAGTCGCCCATCATGGATTTCGCCGTCTCTTCCGGGCGATTGTAATAGCCTTTGAATACCTGCGGCCCGCGCGCTACAATTTCGCCTGGTTCGCCAACAGGAGCATCGGAACCATCTTCCCGAATAATTTTCATCTCGGTGCTAGGCCAGGGAATTCCGATCGTTCCGACCCGCACAGAACCGTCAATAGGATTTGAACATAATACGGGCGAGGTTTCGGTAAGGCCATAGCCTTCGCAGGGCGTATTGCCGGTTAATTTAGCCCATCGTTCGGCTACGGCTGTTTGTAAGGCCATTCCTCCCGCCGAGGTAACTTTCAGATAACTAAAATCAACCTCGCCTATTCGGGGATGGTTCAAAAGCCCATTGTAGAGCGTATTAACCCCAGTGAAGCAGGTAATTTTATATTTTTTCAGATCATCAATAAACGCGTTCAGATCGCGGGGATTGGTGATCAGTAGATTCATAGCACCGCTTTTCAAAGCCGCTAATGCATTCGTAGTCAACGCATATACGTGATAAAGTGGTAGCGCAGCCACAATAATTCCTTCGCCATCAGGAACGTTGGCCGGCTTCATCCAATAGTCCTGACATTCAACATTCGAGATAATGTTGCGGTGCGTCAACATGGCTCCCTTCGAGACGCCAGTGGTGCCGCCTGTATACTGCACAAACGCCAGATCACTATTGGCGATGGCAACGGGTTTAAACGGCTGCGTACTTCCGCGACTCAGCGCATCATTGAAGGAAATCGCATCGGGCAATGAATAGGCTGGCACCAGTTTCTTTACGTACTTGACAACCGCATTTACAATCTGTTTTTTCGGAAAACCCAGTAAATCGCCGAGTTGAGTGACGACAACGTGTTTGATATCCGTTCTGTCGATGATTTTTTCCAGATTGCTGGCGAAGTTGGCCAGTATCACAATCGCTTTCGCACCAGAGTCCTTAAACTGGTGCTGCATTTCGCGGGGTGTATACAGCGGATTGGTATTGACAATAGAAAGACCTGCCCGTAAGGCGCCAAACATCACTACCGGATATTGCAACGTATTGGGCATTTGAATCGCCAAACGATCGCCTTTCTGAAGGCCCAGATCATTTTGTAGAAATGAAGCAAACTGAGTCGACAGTTTCTCTAGTTCACCAAATGTAAGCTGTTTACCCATGCAGGCATACGCCGGACGATCGGCAAAGCGACGGCAGCCTTCCTCAAAAAGAGCGGCCAACGACGGGTAGGCATCTGCGTTAATTTCATAAGGGATTCCCTTAGGGTAGAATCGTCTCCAGGGATATTGTTCTATTGCTGATTGCGTGTTCATGCAGAAATGGTTTGAAAGCAAATGTAATCTGCTTTATTGGCTTCGTTAAGGGCTAGTTTGTAATTGGCTGATTTAGTCGCATTAACGGTTGGACTGAATGCATATCCTACAAGACCAAACCAGGAGTTACGCCTATTTATCGGTTAAACTAGTAACTCGCTAAACTGGTCGGTTATTGCCAACAATCATTGATGCGTACAACAAAACTAAGGAAATTGTTCAATTTACAATGCGATTGTTCGAAACCTTTTCTACCTAAATAGAAAAACGCCAGACTAATAAAGCCCGGCGTTTTAGAGACCGTTTGTCCATCTATTTAACCACTTATAAAAGTACAGTTATCCAGATGCAACATAGATGAAGTATATGCGTCATTAATCTGACGCCCCGAAAAGCGTTTAAGTTAAGAAAAGAGTGTTGAAACGCCGGAACATCCATGAGTCCGGCGTTTTTAGTTACCTATGGCAAGGTAATTAATTATTTTTATAAATCATATCCATGTCACCAGCGATATACAAGATCGCATATGGATTTTCTAATCGAGTGCAATGTAAGGATTTAATCTCCTCTTCCACTTTATACCTTTCTCGTTATCCTTCCCAGACGCTGTCCAGCCAATGAAACTTGACTGGAAAATGTGAATGGAGCTCTGTCTACATCCATAAATAGTGATGCGCTGGCATATTAATTGCAGGATTACAGTCAGGGTAAATCAATTTCATAGCCTCACCTAGTTTCTTTTATTACCCATAAATATATCATTAACAGACATTCTATTTAACCCATACAAATAGCTGTATATAAACGCACTAACTATCTCTTAGAGACCAATTTATAGCTACTGTCAATCGTATAATGAAATTTCAGCTAGTGCTTCTATTGGTGGTACTATCAAGTCTTGTCAATGCACAAAACCTGATCGTCAATCCGGATTGTGAGTTGCCATTGGTTACTGGTAAAATACCTTCCTGGACAGAAGTATTTGGCAACCAATGGACGAATAGTTCTGGTACAACTAGTGCGCAACATGGTCAACGTTTTTTCTATGCTGGCGACGTAGCGGATGCCGAGTTGGCTCAAACCATAGCTCTCAATGATTATACCTGTACTATTGATCCAGGAAATCAAAGCTTCCAATTTAGCGCTTACGTAAAAACGTATGCAGAAACTCCTCCCGATCAGCCAATTATCATCATAGAGCTATTAAGTGCTGGCGATGTCCTGCTGAAAAGTCAACGTTTTGATCCTCCTAGATCAACCCTGGATTGGGTACTGGTTTCAGAAGTGATTACAGCGCCAGCGAACACACGAAAAATTAAGATCAGACTGTTAAGCCATCGAGTAACAGGCGTGCATAATGACGGCTATTTTGACAATTTATCATTAACAACTATTCCAACAAACCAAGATCTTAAAATAGAATCGATTAGCTCGCTATCTGCCGGTTGTAATCTAACGAATGGTGCTTTATCGCTCACGGCATCAGGAGGAAGTAACGCTAAGCAATATTCGCTGGATGGAAATACCTTTCAGCTCTTTCCATTTTTTGGGAATCTGGCTAGCGGGAATTATACCGTTACGGTAAAAGATGGCGGCTGCCTCGTTAGCCAGACGGCTACAGTGGGTAGTACCAATCCGCCTACAATCGACAATATACAAACCGCCAACGCGGCCTGCAATCAGGCAACAGGCGCTTTATCGCTCACGGCGTCAGGTGGTAGTGGCGCCAAACAATATTCCCTGGATAACAAACCCTTTCAGATCACTCCATTTTTTGGCAATCTGACCAGCGGAATCTATACTGTTACGGTCAAAGATGGTGGCTGCCTCATTAGTCAAACAGCAACCATAGGTGTTGTTAATCCTCCTAAAATTGATAATATACAAACGGCCAGTGTCGGTTGTAATCTGACAAATGGGGCTTTATCACTTACCGTATCTGGCGGCAGTGGGGCCAGGCAATACTCATTGGATGGAAACAACTTCCAAATTACCCCGTATTTTGGCAATCTGGCAAGTGGAAATTATACCGTTACGGTCAAAGATGGCAGTTGCCTGATTAGTCAGACGATAACTGTGGGAACTCAGGCACCTCCTCATATCGACCGTGTCCAGGTGGCTGATGCAAGTTGCGGGCAGCTAAATGGCTCTTTTATGGCATTCGTTTCCGGAGGAACTGGCCAATTTGTATATTCTATCGACGGACAATCATTTCAACCCAGCAAAACCTTTAACTCGCTGGCTGCCGGAGTTTATACGCTCACTGTAAAAGATGGAACCTGTACATCTATTCAAAGTGTAACGATTGCGGATGTAAATACACTGAAAATTGACCGCATAGATCCTACTGGAGCTAGCTGCGACCAGGCGAATGGGGCTATATCGGTTGGTGCATCTGGTGGAACGGGTAAGTACACTTATTCGCTCGATGGTCAATCGTTTCAAAGCAGTTACACGTTCGCGAACTTAACAGGTGGCCTCTATACGCTTACGGTAAAAGACGCTGGATGTATGACAACTCAGCGTTTTACACTAGCCACTACCAATGCGCCGATTGTCGACTATGTACCGACAAGTGATGCCAGTTGCAATCTGAGCAACGGTGCCCTGACCATTTCCGCCGAGGGTGGTGCTGGAAGGTACACTTATTCAGTGGATGGTCAATCGTTCCAAAGCAGTGCTGCGTTTACGAATTTAAGCGGAGGAACATACACCGTACTGGTGAAAGACGGAGCCGGATGTATTGGTAAAGCAGACGTAACAATTCTTGTATCAAACGATTGTCCCGTTTTTGTACCCGACGCTTTTTCGCCTAATAATGACGGAGTTAACGATTATTTCCGGTTCTATTCAAGTCAAACGACGAATTACACTATCAGACAATTAGTCATCTACAACCGCTGGGGTAACCTTATCTTTTCCAAAGAAAATTTTTCTGTAATGGAACCAGACAATGTTTGGTGGGACGGTACTTTTCAAGGCGAAAAAGTAGACGCTGGTGCGTATAGCTACTCCTTCGACTATATCGATTCAAAAAATAAGTTAACTACCAGACAGGGAATTGTTATGGTAGTACGTTAGCAAAATTTGATATTTTTTGTAATTCTGACCGCAGGGAAAAATCTCAAGCTTGCCTGCGAAGGGACTTTGACCAAGCCGCCGGAGCGGATTCTTCTCTACAGTCAGAATGACAAAAAAATGATAGTATATTCGATTACTTCACGGTTTCGGCTGGAACGCTTCCGCCTGGCAGTAGGCCTTTGCGTTTTAGCAGCGCGTCTGTAAATCGCAGGTCGTTATCGCTGGTGAAGATGCTGAATGGGAGATAAATAAATTGCGCTTTTGCCAGGCCCTTAGTTACTATTTTGGCAATCCAACTAGCTTTTACGTTGGCCATAGCATCGGCGTTATTCAGAAACAGGATGTAAGCCTCTTTGTCTTTGATCACGCTGTCAATCTGGCTCCACTTCAGAATGCCACCCTCTTTTGCATTTATACGCATCAAAATCTGGCGGCTATCAATTTCGTATACATACTTATCAAACAGCGCTTTACTCTGCTCCATCTGCGAAATACCCGTAATCTGAACGGCCCAGAAAAGAACGTATAGAACTGTCAGCAGGACAATAACAATATAAATCCAGTAATTAGGATAGACGTTTGTCAGGCTTAGAACTACATTGAGGAGGATTAACGCCAACGGCACGAAGGCCCATTTCCAATTCTCTTTTACCCATTGACGCAGGGCGATATTGACGTACGTTTTTTGATCTAACGCGTATTTTTTAGTCTTAACAATCATAGTACCTCTACATGAAAGTGCAAAGATACAGGGGATTTACGATGTATGATGTAGGATGTAAGATATATGATATAAGATCGTTGTTGCTAAATACATCACCTATCCTACATCATCCCTATTTTTCATTCTTTTCGGAAGTGCAAAGCATTAATTACGTATCCCTGATTGCTGGTTTGGCGCATCAGTACGTAAACCGAAAAACTCTTTCCATCGGTTTCGTAGGTTCCGGTACTATACCGCATTCGATCGGAGGCTCCCCGGTAGATGAACTGAAAGTCGTGAGGAGGGTATTTGCGGAAGAACGATCGTAAAATTAACTGAGCATGGGTAGCCTGAACAGCTGGAAACTCTACCTTTTCAGTATCGATAACCAGCTCGATCGTTTTGGCAAACCGAGCCGACAGCTGACTAGCATCACCCGTCCGCAGCGAAACGCCAACGGATTGCGTGATATCAGCCTCTGTAGCAAGTTTGCCAGGGAGTAGCCAGATAAGTAGACCCAATATAAAATGCCCAATCGTTTGCATTACTGGTTGAAGCAGCTATCATTTTATTGGACTAATGGCGAAAACTATGCCAACTGACATAGTTGAGTTGTTATTTCGTCGGCTAACGGCTTTTTTACCATCTTTGCGCTCTCAACTCGTTTCTCCGACACGCGCATGCATACCGCTCAATCAACACTTGTTCTGAATAATGAGCAGATCAGTCAGAAAATCAGGCGAATAGCGTTTCAGATTTATGAAAATAATTTTGAAGAGACCGCTGTATTGCTGGCAGGAATTTCGGGAGAAGGGTACGTATTGGCACAAGCATTGGCACGCGAATTGCAAACTATAGCCCCTTTTTCTGTCGATTTGATTTCATTACAATTGGATAAATCTCAGAAAGCACAGCCTACAGTATACCACGATTGTCCGGTGGCTGATTTCATTGACAAAGTAATCGTTGTCGTTGATGATGTGTTATATACAGGCCGAACACTGGCTTTCAGTTTACAGCCGTTCCTGAGCGTGCCCATTCGCAAACTCCAGGTTGCCGTATTGGTTGATCGTAATCATCCACGCTATCCGGTTGCTGCGGATTATAAAGGTTACGAATTAAGCACAACCCTGACCGAACACGTAGAAGTAGTCCTGAGCGATCAGGAGCGAGTAGGTGTTTATTTGGTATAAGCCGATAGTCAGTAAGCCGCCAACGTCAGTTACTGGCGACTACTGACTATCGACTAGTTTACGCTTTCGTTCCGCGAATCAGGCTAATACCGGCGAAGAAGAAAATGCCGCCTAGAATAAGATACACAAACGAAGCCTGAGCGACCCCGCCCTTTGTAAAATCTATTCCTCCGTAAATCAGACCGACTAGACCTATCAGGGTCAGGATGATGCCGAAAATACTTTTAACATTCATTTGTTGAGTTATTATTAGTGAACGATTGTTTTTATATCAATAACTATCGTGAACCAATAACTTCCCAAACTGGCTGATTTTATTTAAGTCGTTTTACTCCAGCAAGACCATAATATCCTCCTTCGTCAATGATTTTACGAAGTTCTCTTCGGTCGTAATCAGGCTTCCAGCTAATTGTTGTTTGGCCCGTTGTAAGGACAATATTTTCTCTTCGACCGTGTTCTTGGCGATGAATTTGTACGTGAACACCGTTTTCAGCTGGCCAATCCGGTGCGCGCGGTCAACTGCCTGCGCTTCAATGGCCGGATTCCACCAGGGGTCCAGGATGAATACGTAATCGGCGGCCGTCAGATTATGCCCCAATCCACCCGCTTTTAGAGAAATCAAAAAGAGCTTTACCGAGTCATCGGTCTGAAACAACTCAACCTGACTTTGCCGATCTGTGGTTGAGCCATCCAAATAAGCATACTTAATTTTTTTCTCTTTCAAATACTGCTGAACAACATTCAGATGCTTAATAAATTGACTGAATACCAAAACTTTATGATTCTCAGTCATAGCACTTTCCAGACGCATCAATACGTCGTCCAGTTTACCGGAATTCCCTTCGTATTCTTCATCAACCATTCTTGGGTGATTCGCAATCTGGCGAAGTTTCGTCAATCCCTGTAAAACAACCATTTGTGACCTGGCCATTCCTTCTTCTTCGATATGCTCCAGAATCAGGTTTCGGTAATATGATTTTGCTTCCTCGTATTGCGCTTCCTGATCGGCACTCATTTCGCAATACAAAACGCTCTCTACTTTTTCGGGCAAATCGGTGGCTACCTGCGCCTTATTCCGCCGAAGCATAAACGGTTTGATCAGGCTGTATAATCGACTTGTCTTCGCTTCATCATGGCGTTTTTCGATTGGAATTTGAAATTCGTTCCGAAAAAACGATTGACTTCCCAGCAAACCCGGATTGATAAACGACATCTGCGACCACAAATCCAGCGTGCTATTTTCCAGCGGAGTTCCCGTCAGGATGAGTCGATACGCCGTATTGAGCTGCATCACTGCCTTTGTAATATGCGACGACGGATTTTTAATTGCTTGTGATTCATCCAGAATCACGTAATTGAATCGATAATCACTCAGCAGATCAATGTCAATTCGCACAATTCCGTATGAAGTCAGAATCAGATCGTAATCGTTGAATTGAGCGGTATTTTTATCCCGATAAGTGCCAGTATAAACCATCACCCGCAGTTCGGGCGTGAATTTGCGGGCTTCCAGTTCCCAGTTATAGAGTAGCGACGTAGGCATTACCAGCAAACTTGGCTCCAGCGCCCCCGCTTCTTTTTGGCCCTGCAACATGGCCAGCGTCATCACGGTTTTTCCTAACCCCATATCATCGGCCAGACAGCCGCCAAACCGATATTGGCGCAGAAAATTCATCCAATCGTAACCCGCCTGTTGATAAGGGCGCAATGTACCGTTGAATTGAGACGGTAACTGAAAATGGTCGATGGCTTCAAAGTCGCGCAGTCGCTCCAGTTTGCGACTAATAACCGTTGTGGCCAAATTATCCCGCTCCAGTTCTTCCACTAAAGCAAGGTGGTGTTTTTGTAGCACCAACCGCTCCTCATCCCCATCGTCGAGGTGTTCCAGAAAGCCAAACAGCTCCGAATATTTAATAAACCAGACGCTCGGAATTACAGCGATCTCTCCATTCGGCAAGGTGAATTCGTGTTTCTTAGCCAGAATTAACTTCCTCAGTTTCAGAAATGGAATCTCAAATTCTCCAAATCGAACGTTGGCGTAGATATCGAACCAGTCGCGTCCTTCCTGAATAGATACATTAATGCTGGAATAGCCTAAAAAATAGCGTTTGGAATCCTGGGAGTTCTGCTGCAGCAAGAAACCAGTTTCGCGCAGTTGCTCACTATTTTCCGACAGCCACGCAAAAGCTTCTGCTTTCGGAAGCGATAATCGCCCATTCCGTAAATCCAGACCAGAATCGCGTAAAAAAGAAAGCTTCTGCCGTTCCAGACGCTGATCCCGGCGAATTTTATGAAAAAGGTATTCATCCCCTTTCTTTTCTAAACTCACGTTTGCCGACGAGCCAATTTTTTCAAAACGAAACGTGAAATCGCCATATTGAAATGCCAGATCGAACACTATACGCTGATCAGGCTCTTCGTCACTCACAAGCGTATCGACATCATCCGAACCGGCCTGAAATATCGGAACAGGCACTGATCGGCTCGATTGTACCATCTCCGAGACCGTTAACACTGGCGTCGGTTCCATAGCCTCATCCCGAATTTCGAACCCTTTGGCATATACGTCATACGATGAGATAAGTTGTGTTACAAATCGTTCGTAGTACTGCTGTTCGATATTTCGAGGGATGATGATGTGATTTTTTGAGAAAAAAGGTCGCAGTTTTTTACCGTCAACTTGCTTACTGAAATGATACAGTCGATTTCCCACCATCATATAAGCGGGCTCATCGCAAATCATCAGGGCATCTTTAAATTGAAATTCAACCCGTTCCGTTTCGGTATACTGCCCAGTTTCTGTAGATCGGACACCGATTGGATAGCGAATAATGGGGAAATAATGGGTCGAATCGGTGTTGCGGACGAAATGAAAATGCACTCGGGCGGGTTCAGGCATCCAGGAAATCTGCTGCCAGGCAGGATTACCGTCGTTGCCCATTATGTAGAAGGGCTTGCCGGGCATCAGCGCCATGATTTGCGCTTTAATTGTTTCCAGATAACCAGCAATTGCCTCCTGAATCAGTTTATCACCTTTTTGGGCATCATATATTTTCAGGAAGAAATCGACGGCTGGCAGTTTACGGGTATTAAACTTTTTAACGATGGTGTCCTGCTGAATACTATCGATGAGTTTAACCAGTTCGAAATCTCGTTCGTCTAACCCTTTCGAAAATTCGCCAACGTTTTGTGTCGATAGCGTCTGGTTCAATAACGTCAGTTCACCCCGGCTGTTACGCTGTACAACGAATGCCTCTATTAAGTATCCAAGAAACTCGTGATCCAGCAGTGAATACACGATTTGAAACGGTTGTAACGGCGAAACTTTCATGCAGGTTACAGTGCTCCTAACTCGTCTTTTCAGACCAGCCGAAACGCTCGTAAAAGGTGAACATCTTGTTAGAAAACCTGAGTGGATGCCAGGTATTGACAGCCTATAAAAAAATAAGCAAAAAACGCTCATTATGAGCGTTTTAGACTGAATTTACAGTTATCAACGATTTCAAATATACGAATCAAACCAAAATGTCCAAGAAGGAATTTTGTAAAAAAGAGAAACTACAGGAAGTCGCTGCCGAAAATTATTAATCGGTCTTTGATTCAGTGTATCGAGAGGTTTTCTATAGTCAATTCCGCTACTCTTCGTTTTGGCCTGCCGACGCAGGAAGGACCTCAAAGCATCCAACCTGGTTAGTTGGGAAACCTTAAGATGCTTCCTGCGTCAGCAGGCCAAAAATGGGTACTACTCCTCCTTTAAAATCTTCCGATTCGCTGTTCCGTTGGCTGTTTGTACTTGTAGAAAATAGAGTCCTTTGGGCAAATGACTTACATCAAATGTTGTAGAATGCTGACGAGCCCGAACAGTCGGCTGCGATACTACTGCACCTGATAGGGCACGGATAGACAGCGTTTCAATTGCTTCGGTTGCAGGTAATTCAACCGTTAGCGTTTTGCTGACAGGATTCGGATAGACCGATAAAGCATCAGACCATAGGGGTTCATCGCCTAAAACGGCCAGCACATTAAATGTTCGTTCTACAAGGGTGGCTGCAGCAAATTGATCATTACCATTTTGGATGGCTTGCACCGTTACACTACCTATACCATTAAATTTCAGTGTCGTCCCATTCAAGCTAGCCGGGCCGCTTTTCACCAGAAAACCAACCGCGAGATTCGACGATGACGTTGCTTTCAGTAGTAAATCACCCTGATTGATATAGCGGTCTGAGATGGCGTCAAATGTAATCGTTTGGGCTGTTTTTGCCGGCGCTGTTCGTGTACCCTGCGTGTACCAAACGGGCCATTTTCGTCCAGAATATAACAGACTGGCATTACCGGAAGGACTGATTTTATCGGCATTCAGGTTAATGACCCGTACGCTTGGATTGGCATCTGTTCCTGTCATAAACACCAGCCTATTATCCAGTCGGGAATAGCTGGGGAAGCCCAGATTATTGTTGTCATAAATAATATTCCCTTTGCCTGTGCTTAAATCGATGGCGACAACCTGATACGTATTGCTGTTTTCGTTGAGGTAATCGAAGGCCAGGACGTCCGGTGAGTTTTTCGAGAAGGCAGGATTCCCAATACTTTCGCCCTCGTCCAGATTTGAGAAAATTTTCTCGATTTCCCCCTTCGCGAAATCGCCGGTCGCATTGCTCCAGACATTCATG
The DNA here is from genome assembly GCF_054776975.1 of Spirosoma harenae. NCBI lineage: Bacteria > Pseudomonadati > Bacteroidota > Cytophagia > Cytophagales > Cytophagaceae > Spirosoma > Spirosoma harenae. Next base: position 137,100 of record NZ_BAAHBD010000011.1, read on the forward strand.
AATCCAACATCCCAATAGTCAATATCTGACCCATCGCTGCTTTTGAGTGCATTGTAAGCGTCGTAGACAATATTTTCGCCGGCAAAATCCCACTCGAAGGAATCGGCAAATTGTACATCGCCAGTTTGAATACCCTCTGCTGTCGTGGGATTGTAGAGTTCAAACTGCGCCCATTTCTTTTTGGCATAGCTGTATACATAAATGGAACCATCTCGATCTGCGGTGAGAGCCGCTAGTTTGGTACCGTCTCTGGAAATGGCTACGTTATCCCAAATTGTTTCATCAGAAATGACCGTTTCGGTTGGCGTACCCGTCAGGTTTACAGCGCGAATTTTCTTATCGGTCGTTACATAATAGGCGTACGTACCATCGTCGGTCACGCTCGGCCGGTGCTTTAAACCAAGCGCTGATTTCTGATCGAATCGTGCCGATGAAGCGCCTACGGTTGTAGAGTAAAGTCGGGAAGTTGTGGCATCACTCACCAGCAGAAAATCCTGCCCCGCAACAACCGGCACATCGGGTTGCTTACCTGGCGTAGTTGTTATACTTTCCGTAATTCCTACGGCATCGAAGGCGCTTTTAGCAGCCGCCACTTCCGAACCCGATGCACCATATAAATCACCAGTTGCTTTAATGACCGCCAAGCGTAAATCCAGAAACTGAGAAGTCCGCACGAGGTAGTTCGTTAGCGCTCGGTAATAGACTTTCTCAGCTTTGTCTTTGCCGACAACCGTGGCAAACTTATAGAAGGCAAAATTAGGAATACCACTATTGGCATGTACTCCGCCATTGTCTTCCGTAGTGGTTTCATACTGCGACATCGTTGCTGGCTGATACCCGCGTGGGTCTTTCGCTTTACCACCCTGATTTGGGTTCGATAGATCACGTACGGCCCCTGATGGGAATACCGAAAGGGTAGCAATGTCTTCGCCCATTTTCCAGTCGTCGCGGTCGATCATCGTGCCAAATATGTCGGCCATCGATTCATTAATAGCTCCAGACTGGCTTTTATACTGCAAATTGGCTGTGTTCTGGATAACACCATGAGTCATTTCGTGACCGGCCACATCGAGCGCACCAGCTAATGGTTTTAGTAGTTTCCCATTACCATAAGCCATCACTTTGCCGTTCCAGTAAGCATTGTCCATTGCTTTACCCTCATCGTCGGGCATATTCACAATCGACACGATGGTTTCGCCCGTGTTGCTGAGCGCGTTACGCTGGAACGTATTCAGGTAATATTCGTAGGCAATCCCGGCATTATAATGGGCCGAAACAGCCGTCGCATTCCAGTTCGTATTATTGGTTGATGTGATCTGGTAAATTTCCTGTTTATCACCAAACGTATTTCGGGCGTCAATCGTCCAGAGGGCACCAACCGGATTGTCGGGCATTTTAGACGTAGCGGCTTTAAACATCGCCCGCGATGCGTCGATCAGGTAATAGGCATTATTGCTTTGCTGATAGGTCTGAAATGAGCGTGTTACGCCGTTCAGATCTTTAGCCGTCGCTTTAATTGGCCCAACAAACGAACAGGTATGGTTATACTTATCCAGAACCTCACCCGTTTGCGCATCCAGCACATACTCCCAGCGTTCGAGCATATTCGGCCGAACCGTTAACGCATACGCCAGTTTCGACACGCCTTCCGACGTTGTAAAAATGCATAAATCGCCTTCTGAAGATTTCAATTTCAGGATATTATCGCCAAACGAACGAACAGTCGTTGTTTTCCGAATGTCTGTCAGCGCCATGTCCGATGCGGCTGAAAGCGTCAGTTTAGGGGTTGTGGCAAGACCCTCTGGAACGGGTTGATACCGCCCATTTAGCAAGGTAACTTCACCATCGGTCAGGTGGGCTACAAGCTCCGAACCCAAAACAGGAATACCCCGAAAGGTTTGCGCCATTCGAACGTGCGTCTGGCCCAGTTCGTCGGTTTCGGTACGGGAAATCGTGAAATTATCTTCGGGTTTATCGAGTTTAAGAATTCCTTTGACTTGCCCTATAAACTGAAAAATGGTCGATGCAGCCGCAGCTGCCGAAACGCGCGCACCACTCGTTTTGGCCAAAGTCGTTGCCGTTTTCGACACACTTCGTTCGATAAAAACGGGCAAATTTGTCGATGAATCCCGAACAACCCGCAATCGCAAGGGCGCTAAAGAAAGTTTCGCATTCCTTGCTCCCAACAGCGACCGGCCCGTTTTATCTGTTGGAAGTGGCATCACTACTGCTCCCAATCGTTCGGCGACCCTTGATGTGGGCGCCTGCGTTTTCATTTTGCGGCCAAATCCGGTATTGGGTTGTTGCGCCAATGCAGCCCCGGTGGTCAGGATTGCCAGGGAGAGTAGATATGCTTTCATAAGGGTGAGAATCTAGGGTTAAGCTTTATTTCAATCGTAGTGAAGCGGGAATCATAGCCATAAAAGCATTATAGACCTTCGGGTAATTAGCCGGGACTGTTTTCCCGGCAGCACCCCAGGTAACTTTATAAGCTAGCTTGCCTTTTCGCCACTGCACAAACTTGTAGGTATTACCCGGTTCGTCGAATTTGGTGGTTTTGATTTTACAGCTGGTTTCTACGCTCGAGAATACGCGCTTTGTATTTGCTGCCGTCTGCTGGCCAATAAACGTAAACGTTGTATCGCGGGATCGTCGCCCAAACAGTTTTCCATTTTCTAGTAAATAATAGGTTGTCGAAGCACCCGTAAATCCGCCCCCACTCCCGATCATAATCTGCCGACCCGCATACAAAGCTGGCGTAACAACCAAATTCTTTTTCCGTAGCTGAGGCATTTTATCACCTGCCGCCCGAACGTCCTGCGTTTGAGCAAGAAGTAAATTGGCCGAAAACAAAAAGAAGATTAGGAATAGACGGATCATAACGTCTGTACTTTTAAAAAGGTGGAAAACTAAGCGTGTAGTGGAACAAAGGTATTGTCCTCAATGAGGCTCGGCAATACTACATTTGTATGATTTGTAGAAAATTGAGGTTGAGACGGTATATTTAGGTTATCTACGGTGGAGTGGGTTGCCCGTACGTTATCTGCGAGTACTTTACTACTTTCCCGCCTTTGAGCTTTACTACTAAAAGGTTATCAAAATCGCCGGATTCAATTCTGGTCATCGTGGGTTGAGCGCCCAGCCCTTTGGCAATTTCCAGAATGGTGTTGCTATGACCGACCACCAGCACCGTTTTATTCTGGATTCGTTTCACCCGGCTTACAATCGCATCATTCGGTCTTGCCGGATAATCCACTAACTGAATGCCTAATCGCTGGGCAAGTGGCTGGGCTGTCTGGCGAGTTCGCCGGTAAGGCGTTGTAAAGATGGAATCAATGGATTTATTGCCCAACACATCAGCCAGAGCGGCCGCTCGTGCATAACCTACATCTGTCAAATTGGTCGTATCCGATTCATTTACCTTTTCGGCATGACGAACAATATATACCGTTGTAGTTGAGCATGAAGCCAACCCTAAAAAACTCATTACGAATAGAGTATACAATAGACGCATAGGTACGATACAGTTTGGGTGAGCAATGATACGAAAAAGCCCCCGGCTATACACCGGGGGCCTAAGACGACTTCGTAAGTGGTCAGGAACTACAATTCCCGAATCCAGATGTTCCGGAAGCCAACGGGATTGTTATGATCCTGCAACAGAATTGGGCCAGCACCGTGAGCCTGTACTTTCGGATAACCGATGTATTCGGTCGTTCCGCGAATAGCTACGTGATTCTGAACCAATACGCCGTTTAGCAGAACCGTTACATAAGCGTATTCGGTCATCAAACCCGCTTTGTTGAATTTTGGTGCTTGATAAATGACATCATAGGTTTGCCATTCACCAGGTTTTCGGCTGGGGTTCGCCAGTGGAATTGCCTGCTTGTAAATCGAACCAACCATACCATTTACATAAGTTGGGTTATTGTAGTTGTCAAGCACCTGCAGCTCATAACGTCCCTGAAGGAAGATCCCGCTATTACCCCGTCCCTGACTCGTACCTTCTACTTTTTCGGGCGACTTAAACTCGACATGCAACTGAAAATCAGTAAACTCCTTCTTCGAACGGGCTGAAAACCCTTTGGTCGAATACATCGCTCCATTTTCTACAGGCCATTTTAACGGACCTTCGTTGACTTTTTCCCAGTTAGCAGGAGAATACCCTTTAATAGCTACCCATTCATCGGTGTTTTTACCATCAAACAACACAATAGCATCCGATGGAGCGGAGGTACCTGTAGCATTGGCCGACGTGTTTCCGGGAGTAACTACTGGAGGAACGGGCTCCCAGATTTCGGTTGATTGAGGGTTTTGTTTGGCTGGCTCCGTTTGAGCCATAGTCTGATTTGCCACAAGGAGGCTAACTACAGCGACACAGGCAGCAAACGAAAACTGTACGTTTTTCATGGAAAATGATTCGAGTTAATGGATTCGTCCGTTAAACGGTCAAAGATAAGTCTAACTGTTAATTCGCAGTCTTTTAGCCGGAAAAAATGTAACTTTCGCCTTCCAAATTATATGGTATACCGCATGATGAATCCTCTTCTTTCAACTCGTTTCCGTGGGCTGCTGAGTATCGGCTATGCTGCTGGCATCGGTCTGTCACTGGCTCAGCCAGCTCCTGCACCGGGTATTGCGCTTCCACTCAACGACTTGAGTGCATTTGTATCGCCCACGCCAAACTGGCGTATTGTTGGCAGCGTTCGGGCCGACCTCGCCAAAGAGAACTTGCTTATTACAGATAAAGGCACTGGAATTTTAGCCAATATTCCGTTAGCCAAAGCGCCAGCCGATCCAAAAAATCCGTATAAATATGATCTGTTTACCGCCATGCAGCACGGTGATGTCGATCTGGAACTGGATTATATGATGGCTGTCAAATCGAATTCGGGCGTATACCTACAAGGTCGCTACGAAATACAATTGCGCGACAGCTGGGATATTCGTACGCCCAACGTGCACGACAATGGTGGTGTTTACGAGCGCTGGGATGAAAAACGGCCAGACGGTCAAAAAGGCTACGAAGGGCATGCCGCTCGTCAGAATGCGAGTCGGGCTCCCGGTTTGTGGCAGCACATAAAGATTTCGTTTCAGGCGCCCCGTTTTAACGCAAATGGACAGAAAACAGAAAACGCCCGCGTACTTCGGGTAGAGTTAAACGGCGTAATGATTCAGGAAAATGTTGAACTGACTGGCCCCACGCGAGGCTCTGCATTTGACGACGAAAAAGCGACGGGACCACTCCGTTTTCAGGGAGATCACGGTGCTGTCGCCATCCGCAACATTCGGTATGTTACGTTCGATAAACCTCGCCCCGAACTGGTTAATTTGACCTATGCCGTCTACAAAGGCAAGTTTCAAAAAGAGCCTGAGTATGACAAAACAGCTCCAGAATCTGAAGGCGCTACGAAAGTGGTAACGACTGCGGTGAGCCGCATTCCGAATGAGTTTTTGATTCGGTATAAAGGCACGCTACGGGTTGCTGAACCCGGCGAGTATCGCTTTAATTTGGGCGTACCCGGTGGCGGTGGTATTATGCGCATTAATAACCAGGAAGTTATTGCGCCGAGAGAATGGAATGCAAACGGAAAAGTGACCTTGCCCAAAGGCGATATGCCGTTTGAATTGATCTATGCCAAATTTGTCGATTGGGCACAACCGAATATCGGATTAGCCGTAGCAGGCCCCGGTATTCGCGAGTTTGTGATTAGTGAAGGTGCTGGCAGTACGGGCGAAGAAACCGATCCAATTATGGTAGATGCGTCGACCAATACGCTTCTGCGCAGCTTCATGGATATGCCGGGCGAAAAAAATACGCAGGGCCGTATGCTTCGGGTGACGCACGCAATTTCAGTCGGCAGTCCCGAGCAGGTTCACTATACGTATGATTTAGACAAAGGTGCTATTGTTCAGGTTTGGCGCGGACAGTTTTTGGATACGACACCCATGTGGCACGAACGGGGTGATGGTTCGTCTCGCCCGATGGGTATGGTGCAGCGATTAGGCGCTCCTATGCTGTTTTTGAGCAAATTAGCGTCTCCACAAACCAACTGGATTGCCGATACAACCGGTTCGGGCTATCGTCCAAAAGGCTACGTACTTGATGATAGTGACCGTCCGACGTTCCGCTACCAGAGTTATGGAGCCTCAGTTGAGGATAAGATTCGGGTGCTGCCTGAAGGAAAAGGCGTTCAGCGGGAAGTAACGATTACGAATCCAGCGAGCGATCTCTACGCCCGGCTCATTAGCGGTGCGAGCATCAGTGCGCTGGAAAACGGCATGTACCTGGTTGATGGTTCAGAATATGTCAAAATTGATGATGTAGCTGGTGCCAAACCAACGATTCGGGAATCGAATGGGCGGCAGGAATTAATCGTGCCTGTGAAAGGAAAAGTAGTTTACTCGATCTTATTTTAACCAATGAAACATATACTAACTACTCTCCTTTTCGGGGCCAGCGTGATGATGGCTCGGGCGCAGGAATCGCCAAAGGAGGAAGATTTCTTTAAAATATTGAAAGTGACTGCCCCAGAAGGTACGCTGCTCGAAGTGGGTGGCCTAACCACGTTACCAGATGGCAGTCTGGGTGTAGCAACCCGCCGGGGTGATGTCTGGATTGTGGAAAACCCAACCAGCCGCAAACCGTTTTTCCGGAAGTTCGCGTCGGGTCTGCACGAGATTTTGGGATTGACTTTTAAAGATGGGGCTCTCTATTGCGCGCAACGCGGTGAATTGACTAAACTAATCGATTCTAATAAAGATGGTAAGGCCGATGTATTCGAAACGGTTTATGCCTGGCCTTTATCGGGTCATTATCACGAATACAGCTTCGGACCGAAAATTGCTCCAGACGGTCAGTTTTTCGTAACGGGTAACGTTGCGTTTGGTGATGAAGAATGGTGGCGCGGAGAAAGCCGTGTCCCCTGGCGTGGCTGGACCATGAAAATCAACGAAGCGGGTACCATGCAGCCCTGGGCAACCGGCATGCGCTCTCCTTGCGGACTTGGCATTTTCGATGGTGAACTTTTCTACGCTGATAATCAGGGCGATTGGATGGGTTCGGGCGGTATCGTTCACGTCAAGAAAGGCGTATTCGTTGGTCACCCGGCCGGCTTACGCTGGACAGGCATGGCTAATTCGCCTGTGAAACTCACTACTGAGCAATTCGATGCAAAAGTTGATGAGCGCAAACGTCGGGATGAAAACGGCCGGGCTATCAAACCTGAAAACGTTGTAGCTGAAACGCCAAATCTGCTCTATCAGATGAAAGAGCAATTCCCAGGTGTCGATATTCAAACGCCCGCCGTTTGGTTGCCACACGGTATTCTGGGCATCTCGAACTCCGAAATCCTGGAAATTCCAGACGGCGCATTTGGCCCATTTTCAGGGCAATTGCTGGTTGGCGATCAGGGCATGAGCAAAATCTCGCGCGTGTTCATGGAGAAAGTCAACGGCGAATATCAGGGTGGAGCGATTGAATTCCGGAATGGCTTCCGATCGGGTGTACTGCGGATGGCGTTTGCGAAAGATGGTTCTTTGTTCGTCGGTGAAACAAACCGGGGTTGGGGCTCGGCTGGCGAAGCGAACGAAGGTTTACAACGTTTAGCCTGGAATGGTGCGATGCCATTTGAAATGCGGACCGTAAAAGCTATGCCAGACGGATTCGAAGTAGAATTCACAAAACCCGTTGATCGTAAATCAGCAGAAGATTTGGCTTCGTATCGAGTTGAAAGCTTTATCTACAAATATCATCCGGTATACGGCAGCCCGACCATCAATAAAGAAGCGCTGCCCATTAAAGGCGTGAAAGTATCAGCCGATGGCTTGAAAGCCCGACTAATTGTTGGCGACCTTCGTCGGTATTACATTCACCAATTGACGCTCGATGGCGTTCGGGGAACAGAAGGTTCATACTCGCTCGTCCATCCAATTGCGTATTACACGCTGAACAACATTCCAAACGGCGATAAGCTGGCGATGAGCGAGGTGAGCACGAAAAACTCAGCGACGGCGACAACTGCACCTGCTTCTGCTACCGCATCGACTGCCGCTCCCAAAGCTGCACCAGGTAAAGCTGGCGCTAAAGCAACTACGGGTGGAAAACCTAAATTGGTGGAAGGGCAGGCGGTAACGATGGCAAAAGCACCAACCTATGAAGAAGTAAAAGGACTGCTAACTCGTCATACCTGCGCAGCTTGCCACCAGGCTAACAAACGGCAGGTTGGACCTGCTTTCGCGGAAGTTGCTAAACGCAAATACACCAACGATCAGATTGTAGAGTTGATCTATAATCCCAAGCCACAACACTGGCCCGACTATTCGACCGAAATGCCGCCAATGCCGCAGGTTCCAAAAGCTGATGCGCTGAAAATTGCCGCCTGGATCAATTCGTTAGCTCCAGCAAATTCTACGACCAGCGAACCGAAGCCATAAATGCGTGTAGCCATTTTATTCCTCAAAAACGCCCTCCCAGATTCAACTCGGGAGGGCGTTTTTTTATAGATTTCTTTACGGTCTCTGATGGATATTTTTCATTCATTCTATGAAATAATAGACCGTTTCTACGAAAATCGACCGAAAACTAAAGTTAATATCAGATTAGATTATCCGTAATAAATTAGGCACGTAAACTTCCTCTACCGTAACAATGCAATCTACTCTCAACTCTGCCAATCAGCCGGCAAGTAACCCTCGTCCTCTTAAGGATAAAGGGTTATTATTTACCTCCAAACGCGTTTGTCCAAGTTGCCAAAATGGCCACGGTTTGGAACGTGTTCCTCGACCTTTTTGGCTTAAATACCTCCTGTTTTTTGTCCCTGCCCGTATTTATTATTGTTACCACTGCGAACGCAATTTCGTTCTTTTAGGCTAGTGCGTTCTGCCGCCGTAATTTGCTAAAAGATTCATTGCACTTTGATAGATAAACTGCCATAGCGGTCAGACTGGTCTACTCCCCAATTCGATAAAGAGTTGGGGAGTTTTTTCTTCCATTAAACAGAGTCTAAAACCACCAGTTTTGCGACCATCTCCACCGCTTTTAAAGCCAGGTCTACCTTCAATACAGTCTCTCCAATAGCCGCTTCCGGGCTGTAGTAGTTTTGATTCGTCAACGGGAAATAAGCACAGAACGACTGCTCTTCTCAACGACTCAGGCGACTGAATTACTTTCAAAACAGCATCCAACTTTCATTTACAACATATTCTCTTTTCAAACATGAAAACGTTACAAGTAGCCGCAATCCTAGCTTTTTCTTCTATCATTGGTTTAAGTTCCTGCAGCAAAAAATCGGACGATGTGATGCCTGCTCAAACTCAAACCGGCACCACAACAGGCTCTACAACGGCTCAAACTACGCCGACTCAATCGACGACACAGGCAACAACGGGCTTCTTTACAAAAATCGATGGCAAGGAGTATCGCCCTGATTTTGTCTATGCTAAAGCTGTAGTTCCTGGTAATGATGGGTATTATGGAATCTATGGCCTTGACTCAAAAACCGGCGATGTCGTGATGATTGCTCTTCCTTATTCCGCACTGGTTGGCACGCATAAATTAAGCTACGCGAACTTCGGTGCTTATTCGCTGGGCAACGGTACGAACTCTTTCTCAACTCGATATGAGCCAGGTGAAGGCACCGTTACGATAACGAATATGACCACGACCACAGTAGAAGGCACGTTCTCTTTCACGGCCTATAGCGATAAAGGAGTAAAACTTACCATCACAGAAGGGAAGTTCAGCGTACCCTTCAAATAATCCGCTTTATCCACAAAACGAACCAAACAGGTTTGAGATTTATGGATGGTCAGCTTTGCGAAGAGCTGGCCATTTTTCTATTATAAATGATCGAACCCGACGGATTATGCTTATTTTTAGGACTTTCCAACTCTAAAGGAATTACGATATGAAACGATTACTCTTCATCACCTGCCTGCTTAGCCCATTTATGAGCTGGGCTCAAGGCAATACTTACACGATAAATGGGAAACTGACTGGTACAAAAGCACCCGCCAAAGCCTATATCCGCTACCGCGTAGGAACCGATATAAAAATGGATTCTGCTCAGATTCAGGATGGCACTTTTTCGTTTAAAGGAACCATTAGCGATCCGACATCAGCCGGGCTATTCGTCGATAAAAAAGGAACGGGATTTACAAACACACGCCCCATCCCATACGTCAATTTATATCTGGAACCTGGTACGATCACCGTTACGAGCGCCGACTCAATTCAGAACGCGGTTATCGGCGGAACGCCGTTGAACGTTGATAATCAGAAGCTAACCGGGATGCTTAAGTCAACCAGCGATAAAATGGCGCTGTTGATGAAAGAATATCGGGCGGCTACTCCTGAGCAGAAAAAATCGAAAGAGTTTGAAGCTGGCTTCGACAAACGATACGAAGCCATTGCCGACGATCAGAAGAAAGTTCGGGCGCAGTTTATTAAAGAAAACCCAGCTTCGCTAGTCAGTCTGTATGCGCTTCAGCAATACGATTATACACCTAAGTATGAGGAAGTCGGACCCTTGTTTGATGGGTTATCAGCATCGCTGAAAAACAGTAAAATGGGTAAAGAATATGCTACACTGCTGGCTGGAGTGAAAGCGACTTCAATCGGTGCAATGGCTCCCGAATTCACCCAGGCCGATACACTAGGAAAAGCTGTTTCGCTCAACAGTTTCCGGGGTAAATATGTATTGATCGATTTCTGGGCGAGCTGGTGCGGTCCCTGTCGGGCTGAGAATCCAAACGTGGTGAAGAATTTTCATCAATACAAAGACAAAAATTTCACCGTTCTGGGTGTTTCGCTCGACCGTCCTAATGCAAAAGAAGCCTGGATGAAAGCCATTCACAAAGACGAGCTGACCTGGACGCACGTATCAGATCTGAAATTCTGGGATAACGAAGTCGCCAAGCAATACGCAATCCGGTCGATTCCGCAAAACTTCCTGATTGGTCCCGACGGTAAGATTGTCGCCAAAAACATTCGCGGAGAAGAACTGGGCAAAAAGCTGGAAGAAATTCTGGTAGCAAAACCCTGATGATCAATCAATTTCATTGTATTTCTAAGCCCGCAACGTTCGCAAAATGTTGCGGGTACTTTTTTTACATCCTATGACTTCACCCACCGAAACCGTTATCAGCCCTGCTATACAGGAAAAATTCGAACACCTCTGGCATCTGGTTGGCAATACGCCGATGCTGGAGCTTTTCTATACGTATAAAGGACAGCCCCGATCACTTTACGTGAAGTGCGAGCACTATAACCTGACGGGTAGCATGAAAGATCGAATGGCGCTTCACGTGCTTCATCAGGCGTATCGGCAAGGTCATATTAAACCCGGCGATCGTATTGTAGAAGCAACCAGTGGAAGCTCGGGTATTGCGTTTTCGGCGGTAGGTCGGGCGTTGGGTCATCCCGTTACGATTATTATGCCAGCGGGTATCAGCCAGGAACGTATCGACATTATCCGCAGCTTAGGTGCTGACATTATTTTGTTTACGAAAGAAGAAGGTGGTTTTTTGGGCGCTATCCGACGTTCGGAAGAAATGGCCGCGGCTGATCCCCACGTTTTTCTTCCCCGACAATTTGCCAATCAATACAACGCCGAAGCCCATCGTTTAACGACCGGCAAAGAAATCTGGCTTCAGCTTCAGGGCGTCGACATTACACCCGACGCGTTTGTGGCAGGAGTCGGTACGGGCGGCACAGTTATGGGTGTTGGCCGATATCTGAAATCCCGCAAACCGGATATTCGCATTCACCCACTCGAACCGGCCGAATCGCCTACGTTGTCGGTTGGCTACAAAACAGGTTCGCATCGGATTCAGGGATTTTTCGATGAGTTTATCCCCGACATTCTGAAACTGGATGAACTGGACCGTGTCGTACAGGCGAATGATGGTGATTCGATTCTGGTTGCGCAGAAATTAGCGGTGCAATTAGGCGTAGCTGTTGGAATTTCGTCGGGTGCCAACCTGATTGGCGCGATCAATCTTCAGACAGAAATGGGCACTGATGCCCGCGTCGTAACCATCCTTTGCGATAGCAATAAAAAGTATCTGAGTACGGATTTAGTAAAAGAAGAGCCGATCAAACCAGGCTACGTAGCACCCGATATTGACTTTACCGATTACCGCCCAATCAGTCGATTGTTGGTAGGTCGACCAGGTGTTTTCTGATCATTATCTGACATTGAGATCAATAAAAAAACCGTCTCTGATCTGCCAGAGACGGTTTTATTGACTACTAAGTTTGTGATTCAATTAGTTGATAGCAACCATACGACTTGGTGTTGTTGGTTGCTGTGTAGCGATGGTTACGGTGTGCTTGGTAACTTCAGTTCCGTTCGTAATTTCTACCTGATAAACGCCATCCGGTAATTCACTTACGTTTAACCGCTTACGGTATTCGCTTTGATTCTTCGACAGACGGTAATTGTATAAAACATCTCCATTGGCATTCACCAGCCGAACATCGACGATTCCTCCTTTTTGCTTATCAAGTGCCACACTGATTTGCCCACTTTTCGTCGTGTAAACGGCTGATTGATAAGAAGCCGCAGCGGCTGGGCGAGTAATTGGTTTGGCTTCACTGAACGAAGCAACTGATGTAATAATACCCATCGACAGGGCAAGAGCGAAAGTTTTAGCGAGCGTTTTCATTGTATGTTGTTGTTTGTTTAGTTCTAAGCAGGTCGGGCTTTCTTTCCCGTTTTGTTGTACCAAAGTTATATGCAGTAGATGGTACTATGTATTACAAACTACTGGAACGGCAAAGAGCTAGGATGAGTGGTCAGAAAGTAAGGACGACTGATTTATCTTGGCTGGAAAAACAGCATTTCAATAACTACACCTAGCCCAACACCCAGGCTGTAACAAAGCAAATCGCTCCATACGAATGTAAAACCCAGTATTAATCCGCCTAAAGTAGTAGCCCGCAAGCTGTCGATCCAGGGCGCATGGTACAACTGGCTTATCTCGATACCAACCGAAAATGCCAGAGCGATTGCCGCGACTGCCCTGGTTGACCATCGGCGAAAGATGAAAGCGAAGCCTAGGAAAATCATCAATGCCCACAGCACATCACCTACATACAGCCTACTAAATGAGTAATCACCGAAGTAGCGTCTGGAAGCAAAGCCAATTGCCAGAACACTCAGTGTCAGTGTTCCGTAAACGACTCGGTTTCTAGTCACCGATGGTTTGGACATTACACGTCTGATTAGTTAGCTGATTTATCGGGCACACGCTGTAAATCGAGGTCCTGAAAATCGAAACTGAAATCGGTTAATGGGGAGATCGGTTTCATTTTTATAGAAACCGGTTTCATTGTTTCGTCGGTCTGGAACGTGACGTAGGCATCAGCGTCAAGGCTTCGGTTCAGCCATTTTACGATGAACGTACTGTTTTTGTAGAAGAATAGTTCGCCCGTCAGCTTTGGAGAGCGTAAGGAATGAAACCACATTTTACCATTTTTTGTGCTGATCAGTACGTCACCAAACCAATTGTCGCGATACGTACCCATGTATGCCGAAAAATCCGTTTTTGCACCAGCCTTCTGCTCTTTCTCAATGCTATCCCAGATATTTTTGGTGATTTTACCCGCGTCATCCTGCCCTTTTTTCACCCGTTCGCTAAGCGTCTTTACCCAATCGGACGGAGGTATGCCCAGATAGCTATCTTTGATAGTATTTGAAATAGCGGTAAAGGCAGCGCCCATTTGCTGATTCGTGAAAACGATAATGCCCAGCTGAAGTTCGGGAAACAACATCACCTGCGTCACCATACCCGCCAGGCCACCTGTGTGCGTCACCTGTTTATAGCCTTTTACATCACTAAGTCCCCAACCCAGTCCGTAAGCCGAAAAATGCGTGTTGTAAGGCGGAATCGGTGTCGGATTTACTGGCAAGATCGTCTGTGGAGCCCACATATCGTTGTGTACTTTCTCGCTGAATAACTGCTGATTAGCACCATATTTTCCGTTATTCAACTGCATAATTACCCACTTACTCATGTCAGCCACGCTGGAGTTGATACCACCTGCCGAATTACCGAACCGAAACATATCCCGGCTGATTACCTGCACTTTACCATTAACCGGTGCGTGTGCATCGATCACATTGACTTTATCCGTAAGTCGGCTGTAGGTCCCAGCACTGCGCGTCATATCAAGCGGTTTCATGATCCGATCCTCTACGAATACTTCCCAGCTTTTTCCACTAACCCGTTCAATGACCTCGCCCGCCACCATATACAACAGATTGTCATAATCATACTTCGTGCGAAATCCCGAAACAGGTTTCAGGTAACGCAGATTATGAATCACATCTTTCATGGTAAAATTGCTCGAATCGGGCCAAAACATCAGATCGCCCGCGCCCAGACCAAGACCGCTTCGGTGGGTAAGCAAATCGCGAATGGTAAACTCTTCGGTAACGTAACCATTATACATTCGAAATTCAGGGATGTAATCAATGACTTTATCGTCCCATTTCAATTTCCCTTCATCGATCAAAATACCCAACGCAGCCGAAGTGAACGCTTTACTGTTCGAGGCAATGCCAAACAGTGTGTTTTCATCTACTTTCTCGCGGGTTCTCAGCGACCGTACGCCATAGCCTTTTGAATGAATTACTTTTCCATCCTTCACCACCGCCACAGCAATGCCCGGCACATCGAAAGTCGTAAGCGTGCGCTGAACCAGCTCATCAATTTGTGCTGACGATATTGGTTGAGCGGTAGCCCATTTAAAATTCAGGAGAAATAGCGAAGTGAGGAAAAGTAGCGTTCTGAGTTTCATAGATTGGTTGTATTTATGGAAGGTCTTACGTTATTGTTTAAGCTTGGCCCGGACTCGTTTTTCAACAAATTTGTCCAATCCCCATTCCTGAGTCACATCACGACCGCTTTTGTCGATCGCCTTCTTAAAGCCATAAAAATAGAGCGTATCCCCTTCCAATTTCCACTCCTGCCAGTCAGACGAGCCGACGTAGATCGTATCGGAATAATATAGAAACGTTTCTTTATACTGGTTTCCTTTTGTCGAATAGGTACCGGCTCCGGCATTATAAAAGCTACCGTCGGGTTTGTACATCAGGTAACTAAAAAACCCGTCGTGAAAAATCTTAAACTGTTGGGGACGCAATTTAGGCACGACGATTTTTCCTTCTACCCGGTTCTCCACTAGCTCCCAACTACCGTCCAGTGACGATGTACTGGCCTTTTCCTGCTGTGCAGATTGATCCGATTGAGAACAAGCCAAACAAAGAACAAACAAACTGATAATGAATAACTTTCCCATGATTCGTTCGTTATTTCGATCCAAGCTACAACCAACTCACCTATTTAGCAAAACCATAAAAATAGACTATGTGCTGTCACCATAAAGTGGTTCACATTCTACCAAAACCCAGTCTTAAGTGATATCCATTCCTGACCCGAAATCAACTGATAATATGTATAATGAAAAGTGGCCATTCTAACGAGTTAAAATGGCCACTTTCAACTAAAGTTGACTAGCGTTTATCCCACCATACCTTACTCAGATACGTATCACCACTGGCAAACCGCGAAACGGCGGCATCGTAATTGGGTTTGTTTAGCAGTGCTTCCTGTGTGGAATAAACCGCCCGGCGAGGAATTTGCCCGTTGGTCGATCCAGCATTCGGACCAGGAGTAAGTTTTGGATACCCCATCCGACGCCATTCAATAAAGGCTTCGTAAGAGCGCCCGAACAGTTGAATCCATTTTTGCGTACCGATTTTTTCCAGTTTCTGCTCTTTCGTCAAACCCGTAAATGACAATTCGCTATACGTAGCTGGGATGGTCGTTACGTTATATGGTGCCATCGACATAGCCGCTTTTACACCATCCTGATAGAATTTCTCGGCCTGATCGGTAGTAGCCCCCCAGCCTTCCAAGGCGGCTTCGGCTTTGTAGAAACTCACATCGGCGAAGGTCATCTGCACGCACGGAATGGGCGGATTATAGGCCTTATTGAAAAACGTAGTCTGCGAAGCCGTCGAGTAATCATCTTTGATGACATTTTTCAGCAACGCATCCGTCAACGCAACACCAATACCTTTGTAGGCTGGTTTTCCGGCTTTTACCGAATTGACAGTAGGCTGTACCAACGCTGGAAGTCGCGGGTCATTTGTGTTAACCAACTGATTCACAAACGTATCAGCCAGGTATTTCAAATCCGGACTTCCTGCCAGCCAGTGGTTTAATACTGGGTGAACGTTAGCGTTGGTCGCATCATTATAGGTTGGAATAGCTGCGTTATCGGCATTTGATTCCAGCAACGGCTGGCCCATCGCTTCGGTAACGGTTTTCTGTGCCAGCGTCGGATCGGCATAGCGAATACGCATACCTAAGCGAAGTTTCAGCGAGTTTCCGTACTTTTTCCATTTAGCAACATCTCCTTTATAATAGAAATCGGCGGTGCCATAACTAGCGTCGTTCGCATTCAATTGAGCAATAGCCGCATCGAGTGTTGTAATCAGCGATTTATAAATCGACTCCTGCGTATCGAACGCGGGTTGGTTATTTACGTTTTCGGTTCCCAGCGCCGTTTGCGAATACGGCACGTCGCCAAACAAATCGGTCAGTCGCTGCCAAAGAGCTATTTCAACGATTCGGGCGATAGCCAGTTTCGTACGCCCGCGCGGATCGCTTTCAAGCCCTTTCAGCAGCTGATTACGGATTTGCGTGATGTTTCGGATATATACGTATTGGTTGGCCCACAGGTCGGTATCTGCCTGCTGAATATACCGCGAACTCGAAATCAGGACGCCCCCAGCCCATTGCTGCACCCAGGAACCAAACTGATTGTTTGGATATTCAAATCCCTCCGAAAAAGCCGCATCACGCTGAACTTTAGACAGTACCAGACCAGGATCGATAACAGTAACAGAAGTCGGCGGGGTATTTATTTTTTCAAAATCATCGGTGCAGGCCTGCGCCATTAGCAGAACCGCAACCATATATAGAGGCTTTAGTAATTTCTTCATTGTCGATTTCTTCTTGAAATTATAATTCACAGTTGAGACTGAAACCAAAATAACGCAGTAAAGGCAACGCTGTCGATTCAAGGCCCAGCGACGAATTGTTGACGTTGAAAGCCGACGCTTCGGGAGCATATCCATCGGTCTTGCGCTGGAAATAGAATAGGTTCCGCCCATAAACGCCCGCGCGAATACCACGAAACGGCGTTTTACTTACCAATTTTGAGGGAAGGCTATAATTGAGCGTCACTTCCCGCATGATGATGTAACTGGCATCGTTCAGCATTTCTTCGGCCACTACATTGTCTTTATCCGGCGCGATTACATTCCAGTAATCCTGAGCCCGAACCTGTTTCGTATTCACTTGTCCGGTGCCAGTCCACGTACCATCGGCAGCTTTCGATCCAACAACACCATCAGCTACGTAGGTACCATCACGGCCAGGTAAGGTTTTCTTGATAGTGCCGTAAATCAATTCTTCCCGTAAACTCTGCGAATACACATTACCTCCCTGACTAATATCGACCAGACCCGAGAGTGTAATTCCTTTATATCGAAGTGCATTGTTGAACCCGCCAATCCATCGTGGCAGCGCATTCCCCATTTCATAGAGGATTTTGGCGTTCGTTTTCACGGGCAGTCCAGTAGCTGGGTCGATAATTCGGTTGCCAGCTCCGTCGCGCAGCCATTGAAAACCATTGCCCAAAATTGTCCCGAACGGTTTTCCGGGTGTCGCAATTACCTGCACACCCCGGTCGCTGCCCAGAATATACGTTGGCACACCTTCAGCCAACGATACTACTTCGTTGCGGTTTTGCGAGTAATTGAATGTAGCATCCCATGAGAAACCAGAAAGCGTTTTCACCACCGTTCCGGTCAACGACAGTTCGATACCGTGGTTGCGAATTTCACCCGCATTAATCAGTCGCGAGGTAAATGTGCTTGATGGTGGTAATGGTACGTTCAGAATCTGGTTTCTGGTGCTGGCATTATAGTAGGCGAATGTCAGACCAATACGATTCTTTAGCAGACGAGCTTCCAATCCAAATTCATTCGACGTAGTCAACTCATTTTTAAGATTCGGATCGGGAATGGTCGATGCGAATGATGCAAGCGGAATACCGCCTTGCGTGTACTGATCGAGCGAGTAGTTTCCATTCAACTGGTAGGGGCTACCTGAACTACCCGCCTGCGCCCACGACGCTCGCACTTTCAGGAAGCTCAATACCGGATTTTGCAGTCGTAAGGCATCTGTCAGAATTAAGCTTCCGCTGACAGCGGGATAAAAGAATGAATTATTCTTGGGCGAAAGCGTTGACGACCAGTCGTTTCTCGCAGAGAAATCAATGAACGCCATTTCTTTATACCCAATTGACCCCGAACCATAAACCGAGTTAATTGACGACTCGGTAAGGCCGAAAACATACGAGTTAGTTAACGTATTATTGATAACGTACAGGTTTGGTGCAATGAATTCGTTGCCCGTATTGCCCGTTGTGCGCGAAGTATAACGCTGGTGGTTGGCACCCAGATTCAGTGAGAACGAAATATCGTCCGAAATTTTAGGTGTTAGCGAGAGCAGTACGTCGCTGTTGTCTTCGCGCGTTCGTGTTACTTCTTCGTTAATATCACCGTTTTTGTTCGTCGTTACGTACGTACCTTTTTCCCGATAACGGAAACGCTGATCGGTGTAAAAATCCGTTCCTGATCTAGCCGTTAGGCGAATCCAGTCGTTGAATTGATAACTCAGTCGTAGCAAGCCAATTACCCGACGACGATCGTCGGAGTTACGTGTATGATCTCTGGTCCAATACGGGTTTGCAGTCGATGAGTTCGTTGCATAGGTTTTTTCCAGCCCTACAAAAGCTGTGGTGCCATAGCCGAGTTGTTTGGCTACGTCGTCGGCAGTCCAGGCTGAATTAGCCAGAATATCCATCGGAATACTACGAGGCTGGCTGATGAAAATATAAGCCGGGTTATCGGCCGCATCCGAAACGGTTGGGCGGTTCACACCCGCCTGGGCAATATAATTCACCTTTACATCGGCTTCCAGTTTCGATGTTACTTTAGCCATCGTTCGTAAGCTGATGTTATTACGTGTCAGCGTATTGGTCGGTACGTAGCCGTCGATTTTTGTATTGGAATAAGCCAGTCGGTAATTGACCATTTCGTTCCCACCTTCCAGGCTCAGATTATTGACCATCTGTTTTTCGGTATTGAAAAACTTCTGGAATGTGTTCGGCTGTGGCGTTAGATTCAGTACGTTACCCCATTGGTCTTCGTATTGTTGTCCATCCATATGCGGTCCCCAGCTGGCGCGCGTAAATCGATCACGGCCTCCACTCATTTTAGGAAGCCCCTGAATACCAGCAGCCTGCGCAGCCGCCCATGTATAAATCCTGCCATCGTTTCCCCGGAAATTCGTAAATGTATTGTCTAACCCCTGGCCATATTCATCCTGAAAATCAGGCAATACCAATGCATTACCCAGCGAATAATCGATACCGTATTTGACACCAATACCTTTCTTGTTTTTACCCGATTTCGTGGTAATCAGCACTACACCATTACTCCCCCGCTGACCATACAGAGCAGCTGCGTTTGGGCCTTTCAGTACCGACATCGTTTCAATATCTTCGGGATTGATATTAGAAATACCATCGCCATAATCGATTCCTCCCGTACTACCGGGCGTCTTAGGATTCTGGTTATCCATCGGAATACCGTCGATGACGTAAAGTGGCTGGCTATTTCCCACCAGTGAGTTAGATCCACGTATAATTACCCGCGACGAGCCCCCTGCCCCGTTCGCAGAACGGGTTACCTGCACACCCGCAACTTTACCAGCCAAAGCTGTAGCGAGATTGGCTTCTTTCGCGGTTGACAACTCCTGTCCATTAATTTCCTGCACCGAATAGCCCAACGAACGCTTATCGCGCTTGATACCCAGCGCCGTTACGACTACCTCGCTAAGTACGGCATTGTCTTCGGTCAACGTAACGAGCAGTTCGGTGCTGTTGCCCACGGTTACTTCCTGTCTGACAAACCCTACGCCCGAGAAAATAAGTGTAGATGATGGATCAGCGTTGAGCGAAAATTTACCCGCTACGTCTGTAACGGTACCACGGGTTGTTCCTTTTACAACCACGTTTATACCTACCAGTGGCTCCTTTTTGGCATCCAAAACCGTTCCCTGAATCAATCCCTGTGCCCACAAGAATCCTGGAATCGAAAAAGCTATTAGTGTCAGTAATAACCTTTTACATAGAAAAGACTGGAAATGTATCTGCATAATTCTTAACAATTTGTTAATGATTTATTAACATTATTTTAATATTAACCACACCAAATCTAACAAAATAATGGGCCTCAGGCAAGCAAAAATCAGTGTCTTTGCGCATATTAATTCCTAGCGTTATACAACAAAAAAGCCCTCTTTTGAGGGCTTCAAGTCATTATCAGAATTTATCTGAGGAGCTACCGTGTCAGCAACCCGGCATCGAGCACAAATTGCGAGCCAGTTATGTAGCGTGCTTTGTCAGACGCCAGATAGAGCACCATAGCAGATACATCCTCGGGTTCTACCCAGGGGACCGGCAAAAGATTCCCCGCTGACCGTTCGGCAATTTCCTGTGTGGTAGTACCTTCCAATTCGGCCAGACCATCGTTCATCGGCGTATTGACCCCTGTGGGATGAATAGAATTCACGCGAATATTATACGGCGCTAACTCTATTGCCCATGATTTCGTCAGACCTACCAGCCCCCATTTGGAAGCTGCGTAATGACTGAGCCGATTCATTCCCCGCAATCCAGCAATCGACGAATTATTAATAATGACGCCTGACTGTTGTTTCATCATTACCGGTATTATCCGACGCGCAACCAGCCAAGCCCCTTTTAGATTAATATCGAGCATGGCATCCCACTCATCTTCAGGTAGTTCGTGAGCCAGTCCATACGCGCAGATGCCTGCATTATTAAATAAAATATCAATCCGGCCAAATTTCGTCAAAGCATCGTCCACAGCCCGACTAATATCCTCATCCCGACGTACGTCACCTTGAGCCGTTAAGCACTGGCTTCCAATGGTTTCAATCGCGCGTTGCAGACCATCCAATTCACTTTCAGAACCTAATGCATAGCCCGGATAGGTAAGCGGTTTCGCTAAATCGAATGCAACAATATTCGCTCCTTCTTTCGCTAAAGCCAATGCAACAGCCCGGCCCTGCCCATGGGCGGCTCCGGTAATAAACGCTACTTTACCTTGAAAATCAGCCATTAGGATTGTGCGTGCGTTTGAGGTTGCGTTAATGGAAGATACGGGTAGAGATATTCATCAATGTTCACTTCCAGCACGTTATTGAATACGTTCGTTGCAATCATTTGACCAGCAAACGCAATCAGTATAACCAATTGATGTTCGGTGAATTGGTTGGCCATAGGCGCGTACAGATCGTCCGAAATTTCGCCTTTGTTCTGCGCGATGGCACTACCGAAATCAACCACTTTCTGTTCATGATCGGTTAATTGCAGATTTTCAGGTTGTTCGCCATTATCTATAATAATCCGGCGAAAAAAGGTTGTACACAATGGGCAATTTGACCCTTCAGAAATGGCATGTGCATACAAATAAGCCAGTCGATCACCCAACGTTTTCTTCACCTCTTCGTACAACGGATACCACTGCATATACACCTGAAAAGCCAGCAGTGAGCGGCCCAGCGTAGCTTTCATATTGGTGATACGGCTACCCGGATAATCCGTGACATGCGCATCAAAAGCAGCCTGAACATTGGGGGTTGCTTCGTCTACTAATAAAGGTTCGATTCGGGGCATATTGATCAATGGTTAATTCTGTAGCTTATTGTTTTGGCCTTCTGGCCGTAGGGAAGAAGGCCAAACATGCAACGAATTCCTCTTTAACAGATTGCTATTTAATTACCTGAATTCGTTTCAAAAACGTGTAAACATAGCAGCCCGCACAAATGCCAGCCAGAGATTCCAGTGCAGCAAATACAACGAGTATAGCCGCTACCCAAAATGAATTGATGCCAAGGTACTGTAAACTTAGAATGACAGCCGAAAATACCATGCCTACACCAGCCGCAAATCGTTTGGGAGCCTGATCGATCGGAAGAGTTGAAAAATGTAACCCCTTCACGATCGGATCACTAACTCGAGCCAACGGACTGAATTTGCTATGATCAAATGCTCGTAATCCGAAGTCAATGAGCAGCAATAGAAATAATGGCCAAAACCCCGTTAATAAATAGCCAACTGCTATCAGGAGCACCAAAAAAGCGATGGTACGCACTTTATTTTCGTTCACTTTCACCCCATCGACCGGGCAATCCAGCGTTTGTGTGCTGAATGCTGATAAAGGCGATAGTGGTGATTGGTTAATTTGCTTTTCCATAAGTTGTAGTATATTGAAGACTAACATCTTTTCAAACCTAAAAGGTCTCCAAGACCTTTTAGGTTTTTCTGTTTACAATCGGCTCAAGCGCTTGGCCGCTTCTTCCAAAATTTCGTCCTCTTTTGCGAAACAGAATCGAAGAATCTTACAATCGTTCTTCTGGTGATAAAACACCGATACGGGGATCGAAGCCACACCAATTTCCCGAGTCAATCGTATCGCTAAATCATGGTCCGATTCCTGGGTAATAGCCTCATACGAAACGGTCTGAAAAAAGCTACCTTCTGCGGGTTTGAAGGTAAAGCGAGAGTTTCGTAATCCGTCTAGAAATAAATCGCGTTTGCGCTGGTAGAAGGCGGGTAATTGCTGATACTGTTCGGGTTGTTTCAGGTAGTCAGCCAGCGCATATTGGATAGGTGTAACCGTGCTGAATGTAAGATACTGGTGTACCTTACGAAATTCAGTTGTCAGTTCTGTTGGCGCCAGACAATAGCCAATTTTCCAGCCCGTAATGTGAAACGTTTTCCCAAACGATCCAATAATAAATGTACGTTCCTTCAATTCCGGATGCGTCATCAATGAATGATGTTTCCGATTGTCGAACAGAATGTGTTCATATACTTCATCACTCATTACATAAATATCGCGTTCGCGAATAAGGCTTGCCAACTGATTTAGGTCATCTGGAGTCAGAACATGCCCGGTTGGGTTATGTGGTGTATTCACCAGAATCATTCGGGTTTTGTCCGTAATCTTCTGGCGGACAACATCCCAATCGATGCCGTAGCCAGGTGGTGACAGTGTTATGTAAATTGGTATGCCACCGTTCAATTCAATGGCTGGTACGTAACTATCATAAGCTGGCTCAAATACCAAAACTTCATCGCCGGGACGAATTACGGCGGTTATGGCGGCAAAGATGGCTTCCGTAGCGCCCGACGTTACCGTTATTTCAGTCTCAGAATTGTAGGCTACGTTATATGTATCGAGCGTTTTCTGCGCCAACGCTTCCCGAAGTGCCGGAACGCCTGTCATGGGCGCGTACTGATTGAAACCCTTCCGCATATACTGCTCAACAAGTGCGACTAATTCGGGAGAACAATCGAATCCAGGAAAGCCCTGTGATAAGTTGATGGCGCCCACATCACCCGCCAGTTTCGACATGACGGTAAAAATGGTTGTACCAACGTTCGGAAGTTTCGAGAATAGTGTAGCGCTAGTCAGCGGATTCATATATAATACGTAGTTGCCGAACGTCGCGCGGTATTTTCATTGGCTTTAGTCCGGGAAGAGTTCATTCAGTGAAATTTTGTCAATATAGGGCTCCAGTTCGTCAGTATCGTTCAATAGACGCACTAATTCAACATCATAGCGACGCTGGCAAACCCACATCTCCACAAAAAACGTGCTGATCGCATATAAATGCAACCAGAAACCCGGAATGCGTCGGGCTTCAATCAGCCTTCCCTGCTGCCAGACTAACTTGAGTTGTTCGTTATAGGGTAAGCTGTAAAAATGAGCGGCTTCCTGATTGCTTCGGCTGTTTTGCATCATTCAATGTTCGCCATACCGTTTTTCGCCTGCCGTTACAGCCAATGTCAACCTGTTTTGTTTTGGCGGCAGTGGACAAGTGGCAAAAGTTGTAAACGCGCAAGGAGGATTAACAGCCTGATTAAAATCGAGCGTTACGATTTTGTCGTCCCCTGGCTTGTCAGCGTAGAGAAACCGACCCGCTCCATAGGTATCAATCTTATTTGTGGCATCACCGAAAATGATAAATAGCTTTTCACTTTCTCCGGCTGCCTGAAGTCGGTACGTTTTACCGTCCTTTTCAAACACAAGCGTTCCGACGAGCGGATAATCCGTCGTTTGACCGAGTACATTAATAATAGGAATCGTCTGAGGTGTCGGCGGTGTTTCCAGACGAGCCTTTATTCGCCAGTTTTCGGCAACGGGAAAACGATCAATCCCCGGAAAGGATTTGACTGAGGCACTTTCCAGATCGCGTACTCGAACGCCAAACTTATCACCCCGTTTAATAATAACCCATCGTAACGAGCCATTAGCCAGCACCGTAGGTTTAGCATCCGGCGAAAAAACAACCAACGATTCCGTAATTGGTTTTCCTTCTGCCGAAACGGATGCGCCTGGATTTGGGGTAAAACGTACTTCGTCTTTTTCCAGATTCAGCAAGCCGAATTCAGCTAACTTATTGTCAGTCGTAGGAAATGGAACGTCGAAATCGGGCCCCTGTCCGATTGAATTTTTCCCATCTTTCAGCCAAAACAAGCCTATCAGATTTAGCCAGCCGTTTTCGCTCTTCAGCGAATTAACACGCTTCTGATGCCATTGATCGATTTGCTCCTTGTACGAAGGCTCATCCGACGTTCGAAATCCAATAGACGAAATAACCGCTGCCAGAAACCATAGTGCAAAAAAGCACTTTGAATACGGATTGAGTGAATTGGGGATTCTGCTAATACGTTTCATAGTAGGCATCATTCAGATTCTGAACCAGATCAGCAATGGCCTCTGGATCAATAGATTGATCGAAATTATAATCCAGAAAATGGTAAACAATTCGTCGATCCGGGCCAATCACGTAGAGTGCCGGAATAAAAGCCTCTTCCGAAATACCCGATACGCGTTCCCAAATCGGGTCATCTTCACTATACACCCCAAAACGCTGTGCCACTGCCGATTCAGCGTCGTAAGCCACCCGAAAATCCAACCCTCCTACCTGACGCGCCAATACCTTTGGTGATTCGTTAGAGAAAACAACTAACTCAGCATTCGCATCCCAATCAAGAAGTTGCTGGTTCAACCGAACGAGTGATTCGAAATACGGCCGCGCGTAACGCCCCCAGCAAGGGCAATAAAAGCTAACGATTAGTGGGCGAGCACTCGCTAAATCCAGAATAGACGTCGCTTTTTCAATCAATTTTTGGCCGAATACCGAAACGCGCCAATCATTAGAAGAACCAGCCAGACTGAAAAATGGAGCCTGATCTCCCGTTTGTAACGGTTGTTTTCGAACCGTTTTTGGGCGATCAAGCGCACTGGTAACGCTTCGAATATGTCCTAATTCATTTTCAAATTCAAGTGTCATCGTCGTTTGTGTTTATGTTGTAAGAATTATCCAATCATTGCCTGATTAATTGCCATAGACGAGTTGGAAATACCGTTTTTGAACGAGTGAAAAATAGGCCCAGAGGGATAATGCACCGATGTAGGCAAGTACAATAAGCATCGGATATCCTAAGGTGGCATACAGCCCTAACCAAAGCACAGCTACCCGACTAATTTCCAGATAGAGAACCCACTGTCGCTGTTCGAGCAAAGCACCACAGTTAATTAATGTCAGTAGAATAAACAGCACGATGAGCAAACTAAGGTGTAGCGGTAGGTATGCGTCAACGAGCAGAAACGAAAACAGTATGATGAGCACACCCGCTAATTGACCCGCTACATAGCCCCGAAACCGTCGACTTTTTGTATGGTTATCGGATCGGCTAGAGGATAAGAATTGCGCTTCCAATTCTGTTCGGATCGTTGGATCGACCGAATCCGGGCGTCCGAATAATAACTGAAATTTAGCTGTCCAACCGTCCGCCTGATATGCAGCAACGAACACTTCCAGTAGACCATGGAAATGCTGCCACAAAAAACTATGACTGTTGAGCGGTTTCGTTAAACCATACGTTGGCTCATCCTTTTCTTCTGCAAACGTTCCGAAAAGTTTGTCCCAGATAATAAATACATCACCATAATTTTTATCCAGATATTCCGGATTGCTGGCGTGGTGAACACGATGGTGTGAAGGTGTCACGAGTATATATTCGAGCCAGCCTAATTTGTCAACAGTACGTGTATGAATAAAAAATGGGTATAGACCATGTACTAAAAGGATGGTCGTAATCATCTCGGCGGGAAATCCGATAATGGGCAAAATAGACCAGAAACCGGTTCGTACTGCAGCCTGGAGAACCGTAATTCGGGCAGAAACGGTGTAATTGAAATCTTCGCTCTGGTGATGTACGACATGAACCGCCCAGAATACGTTGATTTCGTGCGCTAATCGATGATACCAATACCAGACAAAATCTGTCGCGATTAACAACCCGATCCAGGTCCAAGCATTCGCTTTAATGTCGAACAAAGCAAAATGGCGATGCAGATAGTCATAGACAAAATAGAATAGACCAACTGTAAAACTGTCTAGCAGTCGCTCAGCGATTCCGACGTTCAAATTCGCTACCGACGTATTGAATCGGAAATAGGATTTTTTCTGTCGTTTGGCAACCAGGTATTCCAGCCCGATGAAGAGCAGAAACAGCGGAACCGCAAATGCCAGCCAGTTAAAATTCATAAGCGCTAACGAAGGATTTTTTTGCCAAGAATGTGATAAAATGGCGTTTTGCTCGATGCGTTTTTGGGCTGATAGTCGCCCGTAATAATTGGAATGTACATAACCCGGCGACGACTTTCAGCACCTAGTTTGGGCGACTGCTCCACCCGATGCCACAAACTGCCATTGTGAATCGTCAAATCACCCGCTTCAATATCGAACCCCACTTCACGTTTGTCTGGGCGGTGGTCAATGAATTGTCGTTTGCGGAACAGGGTCATCAGCGTATTTTGCCGATGGGTGCCCGGCAATACGCGCAGGCCGCCATTACTTAT
Source organism: Spirosoma harenae (assembly GCF_054776975.1). Classification (NCBI taxonomy): domain Bacteria; kingdom Pseudomonadati; phylum Bacteroidota; class Cytophagia; order Cytophagales; family Cytophagaceae; genus Spirosoma; species Spirosoma harenae. The sequence continues at coordinate 164,213 of NZ_BAAHBD010000011.1, forward strand.
TGGGCAATCATCCAAATGCAATCCTACATTGAGCATTGGTCGGATTCGATGCCCTAGAAATAAATCCCGCGGACTATCGGTATGCCAACCCATCCGCGAAAAATTACTATCGGGCGTACGCACATAGTGGTTGACGACTAAGCCGTCTTTTTCTTCTTCACTAATACGTCCCTCATACGGTTGTAAAAGAGCGGTTAATGCCTGCAGTCGATCATCGTGCAGAAACTCCTGCAATGCCGGACTAAAAAGAGATGAAAAAGCAAAGCGTTGCACAATCGTCTGTCCATTCTCATCCCGACCGTATTTAATCGGAGTTCCGTTGATTTTATCAACTTTTTCAGCAATCCAATTTGCTTCGACACGCTGAAGTTCCTTTAGAAAAAGCTGTACAGTATCTCGGCTTACAAAGTTTTTGATATGGAGAAACCCATTTTTATGAAAAAATGCTGATTGTTCGTCAGTTAATCCGATAATCGATTGCGTTGAAACTGATGGTTCAAGAGTTGATACAAGCATTGGTTAATTTGTTTTTATACTATATAATCTATATAATTAGTATAGTATTTTTGTTAATGAAAAGCAAACTGAACGTTTGCTGAAAACTGACAAAGACTATGCCGTAGTAAGTAGTAAATCGATTCTAAAACCGGTTAAGCTAATCCATTAACTACCTCTGAAGCAATTAAGTAAAATTATGTTTATTCATAATCTGGTAACCAATTAAACAAGGATTAGATTTCTTACAGCCAGTTGTGCCTTGCCGCAAATAACCCCCCTATATTGATAGACAAAGGTGAATAGTACATTTTAAAATTCCAAATTTTTTTAATCTGATATTGGAATAGCGAATAAAAAGTGTCAAATTCACACTTTATTAAATAATAATATAAAAAGATTATTTTGTCTTTTTTGACCTACAATAAAAACCTATCCTTCAATGAAACACAATCTACGAGTGAAAGTCAGCCTGTATTACTTGTTACTATGGGCTGTATTTCTAACTACACAGGTTGCTCAGGCGCAGGATCGCCGAGTAACAGGACGTGTGCTCTCCAGTAAAGATCAGCAACCGATTCCGGGAGTTAATATTCTGGTGAAAGACACACAGCTAGGTACTACGACCGATGGAAGCGGAAACTTTACGCTCAATGTTGGGCCCAATGCCACACTTGTTTTTAGTGCCATCGGATTTACTGGGCAAACCCAATCGATTGGCAATCAAACGCAATTGACCATTACGCTTCAGGAAGCGGAACAGAATCTAGGAGAAGTTGTCGTAACGGCACTTGGTATTAAAAAAGAATCGAAACGGCTAGGCTACGCTACTGCAACTGTTGCTGCCGAGCAGATTACGACCAACCGGACTGTCAACTTTATGAATGCTCTGCAAGGTAAAATTGCTGGGGTAAACATCTCGAGCTTGGGCACAGGAGCTGCCGGAACTAGTAAAATCCGGATTCGCGGCCAGTCCTCTTTCTCCGGTCAGAACAATCCCTTGATTGTTGTCAACGGCGTTCCAATTGATAACACCAATTTTGGTCAAAACAATGGAAACGTGGGTGGAGATAACTCGGTTGCGGGTCGCGACCGAAACTATTCAGATGGTGGTGATGGCCTTTCGTCGATCAATCCCGACGATATCGAAGGCATGACCGTTTTAAAAGGTGGCACGGCTGCTGCTCTGTATGGTTCCCGCGCTAAAGACGGAGCTATTCTGATTACCACGAAAACCAAAGGCGTTAGTCCTGGCATTGGGGTAAGCTATAACACAAACTTTACAACCGATCGTCCATTAGACTTTACAGATTATCAGTATGAATATGGCCAGGGAGAATATGGCGTTCGGCCAACGGCGCCCAATCCAACGTCAGGTGTCTGGAGCTTTGGGGAGAAGTTTGCTGGGCAGACCCAGGTATTGTTTGGTGGCGTAAGTGTGCCATATGAACCCGTTCGTAACCGAATTAATAAATTTTATCGGGATGGCTCAACCTGGACAAATTCGATAGCCGTATCGTCCAACAGCGAAAAAGGAGGCTTCAATCTTTCGCTGTCGAACACCGACAATAAAGGTATTACGCCGAATAATACCTTCAACCGTAAAACGCTTAACCTGGGTTTTAGCTACAATCTATCCTCTCGATTGACAGTTACGGGCACTATCAATTACTCGAATGAGTATAACAAAAACCCGCCCCAGATCGCCCAACAGGATAATAGTACGCCAACGGTGATTTATACACTGGCGAACTCAATGCCGCTGGACGTCCTGGAAGCGAATCAGATTAATCCGTCTACAGGCAATGAATTCGTTTACTCGCGCTTCATGAACCGTACGAATCCTTACTTTGTCCTGAACTATAAGTTTGAGAATATCCGTCGGGATCGTTTGTTTGGCAACGTATCGGCACGCTATAACGTAACGGACTGGCTGTATGTTCAGGGACGGGTTGGCCAGGACTACTGGTCACGGGATCAGGACTATAACTTCCCTACTGGTCAGGCTTCTCTGGCAGCTGCTCCGGCTGGTTATGTGAATGGTGCTTACGTACAGGAAGTTCGTCGCTTCCGCGAACTCAACACCGATTTCCTGATCGGCGCAAACCGGAAATTTGGCTCTATTGGTGTAGACATAACACTTGGTGGAAACCAGCTCTACAGACGTAGTGATGCAAACAGCACCATGGTTACGGATTTCGTTATTCGTGGATTGTATGTTCCACAAAATGGTCGTTTGAAAGATCCAACTTATAGTTTGAGCGAACGAAAAGTAAATTCTTTGTATGCAGCGGCAGAACTCTCGTACAAAGACTTCCTCTACCTGAACGGAACGATTCGTGATGACTGGTTCTCAACTCTAGCAGCTGCTAACCGCAGCATTTTGTACCCATCGGTTACGGGTAGCTTTGTTTTCTCACAAGCGTTTGAAGCTTTACCTGGTTGGTTGAACTTTGGTAAAATACGAGCTGCTTATGCAGAAGTAGGTAGTGATGGCGATGTAGCGCCTTATTCAAATAACCTGTTCTATTCGGTTAGCTCAGCTACATTTGCCGGACAACCCGTTGGCAATATTACATCCAGCACAGTTCCAAGCGCTACGCTTCGACCAAGCCGGACCGCTGAAACCGAATTTGGTCTGGAGTTAAAAATGCTGAATAACCGAATCGCATTAGATCTGGCCTATTATAACAAGGTTACCAGCGACCAGATCGTATCTGTACAATCGTCCGACGCATCCGGATACACGACCACTTTGATTAACAGCGGAGAAAGTCGTAACCGTGGTGTCGAGGCTTTATTAACGATATCGCCGGTTCGCACGAAAAATTTCTTCTGGGATGTTATTCTGAACGGTTCCTACAATGAAACCAAACTGCTGCGACTACTGACAGACACGCCAGGAGAAAGCATTGTTGTTGGTAACGGAATTTATGTTGGTGAGCTTCGGCAGGTAGTGGGTCAACCGCTTGGTCAGTTGTACACATACGGATACGCACGGGATGCCCAGGGTCGCATCATACACGGTGGTGATGGTCAACCAAACCGTTCAGCTACCCCAATTTCGTTTGGCTCAGCGATTCCAAAATATATTGGTGGAATCACGAACACCTTTAATTATAAAGGAATTAACCTCTCTTTCCTGATCGATTTCAAACTAGGGGCTAACATGATTTCAGGTACGAATCTGAATGCATTCCGTCATGGACTGCAAAAAGAAACGTTAGTTGGTCGTGGCGATGCTGATAATAAAATGGTGGGTGTCGGCGTCAATGAAAAAGGAGAAACCAATGCCGTTCGTGCATTTGTACAGGATTACTACTCGGTTGGCCGCACGAAGAGTCTGGGTGAGCAGGTATTGTATGATGCCGGTTTCTGGAAACTTCGCCAGATCAGCATTGGGTATGATTTCACCAGCTTCTTGCCAAAAAGCCTGTTTATTAAAGGCATTCGTGTAAGTGCAATTGCAAATAACGTAGCTGTCATTAAGAAATGGGTGCCAAATATTGATCCTGAACAGTTCGGATTCAGTTCCGATAACCTGATTGGCTTAGAATCAACCGGTTTGCCAATCACACGTAGCATTGGCTTTAACCTGAACGTTAAATTTTAAAAGGAATATGGTTTTCGGCAGCTATCGAAAACCCAGAACCGATAAGTTTTTATGAAAAAGAAACTCCTGTATATACCATTGATTGCCGTGCTGACTGGCCTAAGCAGCTGTGATAAAGGCTTCGATGGACTCAACATCAATCCAACGGCAGCAACTTCGCTAAATCCCGTCTTCACCTTCAATAATGCGGTTATCAATACCGCGTTTCCTGGTTCGACCCTGATTTTTGAGGAAGGGATTGTTCAGCAAATTTTCACCCCTAACTCAGGGATCAATTCGGGTGGCAACTTCAATATTGATAATCGTGGGCCCACGGGTAACAACGGAGGTCTGTGGCGTCAATATTACCAAAACAACATCCGGTACCTGGTCGATATCCTGAATCAAACCAAGTCAGATGCTAACCGGACGAATCTGTACAATATGATTCGTATTTGGAAAGCGTATTCGTTTATGGTGCTTACCGATACCTACGGCGACATTCCTTACACGGATGCAGGCCTTGGCTACTTAAAAGGAAATACGACACCAAAATATGATACGCAGGAGAGCATTTATAACGACCTGATTAAAGAGTTGACCGAAGCTACAGCATCGCTTGATGCAGCGAAGACTATCGAAACGGGTGAGGTTGTTTATAAAGGCAACATTTCTCAGTGGAAACGATTTGGCTATTCGACGTTGCTGCGTGCTGGCATGCGTTTATCGAAAGTGAATCCGACACTCGCCCAGTCGACCGTACAGAAAGCCGTGGCAGGAGGTTTGATGCAATCCAATGCTGATAACGCCGTTGTTCGGAACGACGCCAATTATAAAAATGGTGTGGGGAATACGCTGACCTCAACAGAAGCTGCTAATTTTTATTTAACCAAGAACTTTGTCGATTACCTAAAATCGACATCCGATCCTCGGTTAACGTCTATTGCAGTGCGCTACGTAGGTGCTAAAAGTGGACCCGAGCAAACGGCGGCCAAAGCAAATCGTGAGCCTTCTGCCCAGCTTGGTATGCCCATGGGTTACGATAATGGTACGATTCCAGCACGCGCAACTGCTGATGGCTTAGCCAGTTTTTACGACTATTCGCAATTAGATCGCACTCGAATGGGCAAATTTGATGCGCCTTGCTATTTAGTTACCTACGCTCAAACGCAATTACTATTGGCTGAAGCTGCACAGCGCGGCTGGACAACCGGAAATCCAGCTGATTTTTACAGCGCAGGGATAACGGCTCATATGCAACAGTTAGGTGATTATGATGCAACATCGCTCGTTCCAGCGGCTGCTATTACGGCTTATTTACAAGCAAATCCATACGTAGCTGCTAAAGGCCTAGAGATGATCAATACGCAATATTGGATAGCTTCTCTATTGAATGGCCCTGAAGCCTTTGCAAACTTCCGTCGGAGTGGCTACCCAGCTCTAGCTCCCAATCCTTATCCAGGTAAGGAAATAAAAGGGAACTTCATTAATCGCCTAACCTATCCCGATCAGGAAGCATCCGTAAATCTGGCTCAGCTTAATGAAGCCACCAAGCGACAAGGTCCCGACAATCTTGATACGCGCGTGTGGTGGGATAAACAATAAGCCTGTTTCAAAAACTTTAAGGGCCTGGTTGCTATAACCAGGCCCTTAAAGTTTTTATATAAGTAAAGAATAATAAACTATTCAAAGACAAGCCTTTTGCCCTACAATAGCTAGTAGGAAATGTAACAAAATCTAAAGGTAATTTTTGACGGTGATACTATATCGGGGGAGATCCCGGCAGCTTTTTAAATTCAGTTTTCGTGCAATATGTGCTTTGTGATTCACAGCTGTCCGGTAACTAATATTTAATCGATCAGCAATATCATCGGATGTATGTCCACTGGCAATCATCCGAAGCACCTCGCGTTCACGCTCGGTTAGCCGGTTTAGTTCATTCCGAGTAGTATCAGAAATTACGTCAACGCCGAAATTTTTCAGCAAATCCATAAATCCGTTACTATAATAGCAGCCTCCATTACTAACCGTCTGAAAGCATCGATAAAGCTCTTCCAGACCGTCTGAGGCATATATAAAGCCAAAAAAGCCTTTCTGCATGGCACTAGCTACCATACGCAGATCAGGCTTACGAGTATACAGAATAAATTTGGTTTGCTGATTGGCATGCTGAATCTGCTCAACTATATCGAAGCTACGCTGACCCGATATTTCTGATTCCAGAATAACACACTTTGGGCGTTTTACGCGAATCTGCTGAAGTGTGTCTTCCATTTCAACTGCTCGGCCAACCACGTTATAACCTTGTTCGGTTAACAACTGGCTTAATACCTCACAATTAAAAAGTTCGGATTGCGCCACGAGAATAGAAAAGTCCCTCCTGCGAATAGTAAAATTTTTGGTGCCCTCCTGGACACCGATAGAATGGTTCATGATCTTTTACATATATGGGTGCTTGAAGTTACTACCATTTCTTTGATTTCGGTAACACTAGTTAGATGAAATTCCAAATTTTCTGGATGAACGGTTTCCTAAACTTAAAATTACCAAGGTGATTTGAGCCTGAAATACGTGTGATTTTGCACTCAAATTAGGGTGATTTCACACAAAAAAGGTGATTTCACGCGTAAAATGGGTGATTTCACGCGTGCGCGTTTGCGTACACATAGGAGCAGGGCTAGTTTTGAATCATCAAACAAAAACAACACGGCAGTTAAGCAAAAGCGATGAATCAGGAAGAATCAGCAAAGTTTTCCAGCTACGAAGCGTCAGCTGAGGAAATTCAGAAAGTGGTTATGGAGTGGGCAAGAGCAACGGATGCCTTCCATCATCGTTATGCCAAGTTGACCCAGGCTATTAACTCATTACAGAAAACAGCCCGTCAGCAGCCTGCAGCCAATAAAGCTCGTTTACGGAAGCTTATCGAGCTTCGTGAGCACATGAGTGATGTGTTAATGACATTGATGCTTGACATGTCGAAGCAAAAAACAGGTCGGTCGGCTCAGCCTTCGAAACCTGGTCAATTGCATTCACATGCAAGCCTGTTGGATGAGCTAAATCGAAAAATTGATGCCGAATTAATTAGCGTATTTAGCGCTGTGACGGTAGCTCAAGCATAGTGTTCACCCTTTCCTATTGATAAAGGTTAGCCCCAGTTATTAAGCATAACTGGGGCATTTTCAATATTCGTTCATCGTTGCCCTGAAATCACAGTACCCAGCAAGCTTGAAATTTCGTTATTGATTCGCTTGTAGTGCATATATTCAATTAACAGTTGGTCTGATTCATCAGGTAACATACCTGGTTTCCGCATGGATTGTATCAGAATTTCCATTCGCTGTTCGGCTAGCATTTTTTTGATCCGAAGGATATTTCTGTAGGCAGAATGAGCCAGAATGCCGATTTCCTCTTCCAAAGGCACCAGAATTTCATGCTTTTTCCATCCATCACTTAGTTCATAGCGAGAGGTCGTCAAATGGATGGCCTGATTCTGTATTTCTCGATCATCTGATAGTTGATGATTTAGAAAATCGTTCACCGTTAAAATTTCCCCTCGACTATACGCTTCCCGATAAAGGCTTAAGATCAAATTATACGGCTCCGTTTGAAAATCAATTTCGTTTAGTTCACTCAGTACGTATTGGCAGAGAGTGATGTCGGGCTCTAACTCACGCGCACCGTAGTTCATCAATAATCGGATACATTCCTCCTCTTCATCGGCTAAAGGCGTTCTAATGGGCTTTGTGCGCTCAACTGGAGCAAGCGCTGGCGTTGGCATGATTGAGCCGTAATTAGCGATATCAGGTTCTTCAATACTAAATCCATCCAAAAGCGCATTTATATCATCCAGTGAAGGCTCGCTCGCGGGTAAAGTCGTATTTGAAGCAGGCTGGTTATTTCGAGGAGTTTCCGGTCGTCGCTGACGTTCGGAATCTTTTTTAGTCTGATCCTGCTGCTTGCGAAGCAATCTATTAATTTCTGAAATAACCGATTGCTCACTTACATGAAATACCTGAGCAACCCGTTGTGAAAGCGTTTGCCGTTTGAGTGGATCAGGTATTTTGGTTATGCTAGCGCAAACGTCTGAGATTCCCTCAGCCCGTTTTAGCGGATTGTCTCCCGCTTCGGTTAACCACCGACTTGCTTTGAAGTCGATAAAATCCTGGGAGTTGTTTTGGATATACGTTTTGAAAGCATCTGCCCCAACCTTATGAACGTAGCTATCCGGATCTTCTCCATCAGGTAATAAGAGAAGTCTTAGGTTTAGACCTTCCTCCAGCACCATATCAAGACCGCGTAGAGCAGCTTTGATCCCAGCCGCATCGCCATCGTACAGAATAGTCACGTTGGGCGTAAAGCGACTAATCAGTCGAATCTGTTCGGTTGTAAGCGACGTACCTGACGAAGCGACTACGTTTTTAATTCCGGCCTGATGAAGGGAGATAACATCCGTATAACCTTCCGTCAAATAGCAAACGTCTTCTTGCCGAATCGTCTGTTTAGCCTGAAAGATTCCGTATAAGACCTGGCTTTTATGATAGACCGCTGTTTCGGGTGAATTCAGGTACTTCGGTTGGTTTTTGTCTGTTTTCAGAATCCGGGCTCCAAACGCAATCACCCGACCCGATACATTATGAATCGGGAACATTACTCGGCCCCGGAATCGATCGAATAAACGTTTATCCTGCCCAGAATTACCCTCCTTACTTAAAATCAAACCAGCTTTTTCAAGTAGTTCGACGCTATAGCCCCGACGTTGACCTTCTCGCAGCAATACATCCCATTGATCGAGCGTGTATCCCAATTCAAAAGCGTCAATCGTTGGATTTGTGAAACCACGTTCACGGAAATAGCTGAGACCGATACTTTTCCCTTCGTCAGAAGTTAAGAGCGTTTCCTGAAAGAATGTTTTGGCGAAATTGAGTACGATCAGTAAGCTCTCGCGTTCGTTCTGACGTAATAAATCTTCAGGTGTTTGTTCCTGTTCCTGAATTTCAATACCATATTTTTTAGCCAGATAGCGCAGTGCTTCGCCATATCCGATATTCTCAATATCCATCACAAACCGAACGGAATCCCCGGCTTTACCACATCCGAAACATTTATAAATCTGTCGAACAGGATTTACATTAAATGATGGGGTTTTCTCATTATGAAATGGGCAGCAGGCAATGTAATTAGTACCTCGCTTTTTGAGCGAAACGAAGTCATTAATTACCTCCAGAATATCGGCAGACTGACGAATTCGTTCAACGGTTTCTTCGGGAATACGCATTGTATCGTTTTGGCTTTATTCGATGATCAAATTTACGTCGAAAGTCGACCTGTTCTCTCTAATTACGGGATCAAATACAAGGTAAAGGCATCTCTTTCTGGCAACGTTTTTGCTAAACTCCTCATCGACCGCTGGATATCTGGCAATTGCCACCCCACTCAATATGAATACACGTTTGCCTACTGATTGTCATAAGCATTCCGATCCAGGATCAGTATTAATACGCAACCACAGAGGTTTACTGCTTGCACTAATTTTGGTTGCTCTCTTTCAAGCCTGCCGAATCCAGCCTACCGATGATGTTACGCCAACACCTTCCGCAGGTGGAAAATCAGCCAATCAATATGCAAGTGATGTAGCAACTCAATGGGCAGCTTTACACTTAAAGTTAACGAAAACTACTCCTGGTTTTACTCCTCCCGTGGCTTCGCGAGCGTATGGATACGCTGGTTTGGCTATGTATGAAGCTGTTGTGCCTGGTATTGGCAATCGTAAATCATTAGCAGGTCAATTGCAAGGACTGACAACGTTGCCTCTGGCAGAATCGGCTAAAATTTACAACTGGGCGGTAAGTGCTAATGCGGCAGAAGCTTCTATCCTGAGAAGTTTGTTTCCCACAACCAGTGCAGCGAATAAAACACTTATTGATTCATTAGAAACGGCTTTATTGACAACATTTCAAGACACCGACGAAACAGTTAATCAGCGTTCCATTGAATTCGGAAAGAAAATCGCTGATGCGCTGTTCGAATGGTCGAAAACAGATGGCGGAGATGCTGGCTACACACGTAATTTTCCAGCAAGTTATGTAGTTCCTGTAGGCGCTGGACTATGGCAACCTACCGAAAACGGGCAAAAAATCCCAATGCAGCCTTATTGGGGAAAAGTCAGAACGTTTGTGAAAGCAAACGAAACATTACCCATGCCAAAGCCGCTTACTCACTCAACCGATGTCAAATCGGCTGTGTTTAATCAGTATCTAGACGTTTATAATAAGTCGAAAAGCTTAACCCAAACCGAAAAAGAAATTGCGGTTTGGTGGGCTGATAATCCAGTCGAAACGTTTACGCCACCCGGTCACTCCTATAGTTTAGCGCGAATTGCCGTAAATACATCCAAAGCCAATTTGGCCAAAGCTGCCGAAACTTTTGCTCGCACGGGCATTGCTGTTGCTGATGCTTTTACTCTCTGCTGGCGCTGTAAATACACATATAATAATCTTCGTCCTTTCACGTATGTGCGGCTCGCGATTGATCCGGCCTGGTTACCTTTCTGGCCGGCCCCACCTTTTCCAGGTTATCCATCCGGACATGCCACCCAATCCTCGTCAGCGGCTGAAGTCCTGACGGCTGTTTACGGTGAAAGTTTTGCGTTTACTGACGATTCACATGTAGGTCGGGCAAAAGATGCAGCTCGAAATATTGATTTTAAAGCCCGGTCGTTTACGTCGTTTCATCAAGCTGCTCAGGAATCTGCAGACTCCCGTTTCTATGGAAATATTCATACTCGGCAGGACAACGAAACCGGACTTGCTGAAGGCAAGAAAATAGGTGCTAACGTTAATGCACTCGCTTGGGAAAAATAATCAGACCTACTATAAATACAATAGGGAGCGTAACATCGTTACGCTCCCTATTGTATTTATGTAACTAGTAGCTTAATAAGCTCTTACTAGTTTACCTTCCATAAAATTGACGAAAGCTTTATTCACTACATTATTACCACCTGGTGTCGGATAATCGCCCGTAAAATACCAGTCGCCAGTATGATTGGGGCAGGCTTTATGTAAGTTTTCAACGGTTTGGTAAACGACCGCTACTTCAGCCTTCAAATCGTCTGGCGTGACAATATCAGATACTTTTTTCGAGATCTCGTCGTGCGTAAATGGCTCAAACAGGGCCTTTACATAATTCTGCTGGGTTGCATTACCGGATTCGATAGCTGCTACGCATTGGGCATATACTTCATCAAGCAGATATTCCTGCGCACGATCACGAAGCAACTCCATAACAGCCCGGAAAGCCACAAATTCTTTAAACTTCGACATATCAATGCCATAACAGTCCGGGAAACGAATTTGTGGAGCCGACGAAACAATAACTATTTTTTTAGGGCCAAGCCGGTCCAGCATCCGCAGAATACTCTTCTCAAGTGTGGTTCCCCGAACGATGGAATCATCAACAACCACGACGTTATCTTTCCCCTTCTTAATGACTTCAAACGTTGTATCGTACACATGCGACACCATGTCATCACGCTGAGAATCGTCGGTTATAAACGTTCGCAGTTTTACATCTTTAGCCACTAATTTCTCAATCCGTGGCCGGAAAGAGAGTACCCGATCCAGTTCTTCTTCGAAAAGAATTCCCTCCATAATTGCTTTTTTACGCTGTTTATAGAGGTATTCTTCCAAGCCTTCTACCATGCCAAAGAAAGCCGTTTCGGCCGTATTGGGAATGTACGAGAAGACCGTGTTTTCAAGATCGTAATCTACTTCTTTCAGGATTTGCGGAATAAGCAGTTTGCCTAAAGCCTTACGTTCATTATAAATGTCAGGATCAGTCGCTCGCGAGAAGTAAATTCGTTCGAAACTGCATGATTTCTTCTCGATTGGCTGAACAAACTGCTGCTCCATGTACTCGCCATACTTATCAATGATGAGCGCATGACCAGGCTGTACTTCCCGGATCTCACTATATTCAGCATTAAAAGCAGCTTTAATAGCAGGTTTCTCCGATGCGACAACAACAATTTCATCATCCGCATAGTAGTAAGCGGGACGGATACCAGCCGGATCGCGAGCCACGAAGGCAGCCCCATAGCCAGTCATACCGACCATTGCATAGCCGCCATCAAAATCACGGCAGGACCGGTGAAGAACGCGCTGAAGGTCCAGATTGTCTTCGATAATGTCCGAAAGATCCGGGTTTTCGTAGATTCCCTTAAATCGCTCGAATACGCGCTGATTTTCTTCATCCAGAAAGTGGCCGATTTTTTCCATTACGGTAACGGTATCGACCTTGTCTTTTGGGTGCTGCCCCAATGAGACAAGCTTGCCGAACAGTTCATCTACATTGGTCATGTTGAAGTTCCCCGCTACGACCAGATTCCGACTCCGCCAGTTACTTTGCCGAAGCATAGGATGGCAATTCTCGATTTCGTTAGATCCATGCGTACCGTAGCGCAGGTGCCCCATCCAGACTTCGCCCGTAAACGCAACATTTTCCTGGAGCCATTGAGCATCTTTGGACTTGTGTTTATTGCCTTTCAGCGCCTTCCGGAATTTCTTGTTAACTTTTTCGAAAATGTCCGTTACGGGTCGCTGATCAACAGAACGGTATCTACTGATGTATCGATGACCGGGGGGAACGTCCAGCTTAATGTTGGCGATTCCAGCTCCATCCTGGCCGCGATTGACCTGCTTTTCCATCAGCAGATAAAGCTTGTTGGCTGCGTACAGAGGAGTCCCGTACTTATCGATGTAATACTGATAAGGTTTGCGGAGCCTAATCAGGGCAATTCCGCATTCGTGTTTGATGGCGTCGCTCATGAAAGAGTTTGTCGAAGCACGTTGGTTGCTGTCAGTAATGAAGTATCAAAGGGGTAACGGCCCTACGCTGACAATGGTTCGATAGGGGTATAAACAAAGGTAGAGAAAAGCAGAGTTACTTGCTGTTCAATTCTTGATCTTTTGTGGCCCATTTAAACAGCAAAAGGTAAATAATTACTGATGAAACTGTCCCAACAATTGATCCGACGTAAACATCTTCCACAAAATGCTGAAATAAATAAACGCGGGAATAGCCTGCAAGAGCAGCTAGAACAAAGGGAACCCATCCCCATTTCTTGCCCTTATAAAGGAAGGCCAGCAAACCAAACATAGCGAAGGCGGTTGTAGTATGCCCCGACGGAAAACTATTATAACTGTGAATATCAAGCCCTTCTATAATATGGTATTGAAATGTAGAGTGCTCAAAAAATTTCAACGGGCGGGGCGAATCTGTAAAAACCACTTTCTTTAAAAACTCGGATGTGAGCGACGACAGCGCAAAACTGGCAAACCCCATCAAACCAATTCGCCAGTTGTAAATCAGGAGGATAAAGCATACAACAACGTAAAAAGCGCCGTCGCCCATGTACGTTATATACGGAAAGAGTTGGTCGCCCAGCCAACTATTCCGCGTATTCACCCATTGCATAAGTTGCTCCTGCGTGAAGATCAATTGCAGGGCACCCATAACCACTAGCGCCAAGGCATAAAGAACAAAAAAGAATCGATTTTTACGAAGTAATTCAGCTAGCATTCTACATAATTCATTGTTATCCAGATCGAGACAACAACTCTTTTAGTGGGCGGAAGCGGCTTTTTCAACCGTGATCCCAACACTCAAAATGTTTAGCAGTGGGTCTTGACGCATATACTGCCGGATTTGCATCGTGTATTTTCCGGGTTTCGGAAATTTATAATTTCGCTTCATCAGGAATTTATGATCGAATAAATCGCCTAAACCATCGCCATTGGGTTTACCCGTTTTAGGGTCCATCAAAATCAGCTCGTCTAGCCGCGATTCAATTTCTTTCCCGGTCGCATCACGCAGATACCGAGTCAGGTAGAGATTATAATATCCGTACGACAGGCTATTGCGGAGATTATAATAGATATTATACGGAATAGAGGTATCCGTGATCTCGAACGTAAACGAAGGTGCATTTTTGATATACCATTTTCCGTCGTCGATATCAGTATATTCTTTATAAACTGCATTTGTGTCGCAGCCAATCGCCAGCAACATTATAAACAGCCCTAATCCCAGTTGTTTCATGTTCAATAAATAGTTTACAAAGCTACAACGGTCAGACTGGCTTTTCAAATTGCAAAAAACTATGCACCTAGTTTGTAAACGATAAAAATAGTTTTAGCTTTGTTCTATGGAAAAGCTAACTGCCAAAGAAGAAGAGGTCATGCAGGTGCTCTGGAAAATGGAGCAAGGGTATGTAAAAGATATGGTTCCTCTGTTTACGGACCCTCCACTACACTATAATACTGTTTCGACAATCGTTCGCAACCTGGAAGAAAAGGGTTACGTTGGCCATAAGGCTTATGGAAACACGCATGAATACTATCCTATTATCACCAAAGAAGCTTACCAGAATCGGTTCGTATTAAAGAAAGTAGTGGATGAATATTTCGACAATTCGTACAAAAATCTGGTTAGCTACTTTGCTCAGAATGAGAAGATTTCAGCAGATGAGTTACGCGAAATTCTAGCGATGATTGAAAAAAAGTAATTACCAATCGTCAGGGATATCTATAAAGTACAATAGCTATGCATGACGATCTCCAACAATTCATAACGCTGTAAAACATGGAAACTCTGCGCTACGTTGTGTTAGTCAATGGTTTATTGGCCGTTGTGAGTCTTGCTTATTATGTTTTGCTCCGACATGAAACGTTTTTTAGCGCTAATAGACTAGCCCTCTGGCTGGGTTTTGCGGGTGCTATGGTACTTCCCCTGCTTGAATTACCCGATTGGCGCCCCCAACACGTACGTTCGGTTATGCACCGAACGGCGCAGATTATCGTACCGAAAGTACTTTCCAAACCATCGGCTATAGAAGCTGAGATAACGATTACCTTTCCAAATCAAAAAACCTATAAGGCCCTTCAAAACAGACCGAAACAATTTGTCTGGTCATGGCAAAAAGGCCTGATTGTCCTATATATAGTCGGTGTTATACTTTTGCTAAGTCGATTCGGTGTTCAATTGGCATCCCTTCGGAAACTGATTGGTCGGTCAAGGCAGGAATCCTACGATGATTTCATGTTGGTTGTTAATGAACAGGTTACATCGCCGTTTTCATTTTTTGATTGGGTCGTTTTAAACCCTAATCAGCATACAACTAATGAGTTAGACCAAATTCTAAGACATGAGCGCGTTCATGTTCGGGAGCGCCATAGCCTTGATATGATCGGTGCAGAATTGGTTTGTATCATTTTCTGGTTCAACCCAGCTGCTTATTTATTCCGTCATCTACTTCAGCAAACGCTCGAGTTCAGTGCCGACCGAAGCGTATTGGCCGAAGGCATAGATGCCAAAGCGTACCAGTACAACCTCTTGAAAGTCAGTATAGCATCAGGGAACCGAGCCTGACAAATCATTTCAACAAATCGAAACTTACAAGGTAATTCCTGAGCCCATTTAGCCTGCCATGTATACTTTCACAAACCAATTCAACGGCCCTAGCTTACGCCAACGCATAGGTATGATGAATAGCCATCGTTCTGGTATATCCGCCTGGTGGCGCTATGCAGTTTGGGTGATGATTATGGGCGCTATGGGATTGGCCTGTAAGCATGAAAGCCAAACTAACATTGACCTGATTAATAATTCGTTATCTCCAAAAATAAAAACTACTACTAATAGATTGCCCGCTACTAGTCCAACGAGAGCGTTGGTTGCCGATCTTGAAGAGCAGAAATCCTGGTACCGTCATATGGCTATATACGGTCGCCAATCGGACATAAAGCTCGTTGAAAGTAAACCCGTTGTAGTACAAATAAAAGGCAACCAATTTAACCTGCATGAAGATTATCAATATGATTCTGAAGTCTATATTGATGGTCAAGTAGTTGCGACTGAGAAACTATCAACCTTATCTCCGGAGTTTGTTAGTGAATTATTTGTAATGCACCAACCTGAGTATCTGGATAATAAAGAAGCTAAAACTTATAAAATCTTTATCCAAACTAGCCCAAAACCTATCCCTTTTGACGCAAAACGTAAGCAGTTTTTTACGTTACTTCAGGCAGCGGCTATCTCGAAATATCCACTTGGTGAGACGTTTTCATTCAACATGAATCAGTTGCTCGAAGCAACTTTTTTTCACAATAAAAACGCACTCGTTGAGCGTACGAAAAACGAGCACCTGCAAGTGTACGACGAATTCGCTAAAACTGTTGATGTATTTATCAATCATATACCTTCTACCATCGCCGATGTAAAGACAATTCACGTTCGCGAAGTAGCCCGACTTTATATAAGAGAACGGCCTTATAACCAATGGTTTCGGGCTGACAACCCTGAATCAAGGTTTGAATTACATATCCAAACAGCACCTACGCGTGCTAAACGGGATAGCAGTTACTATGTATTTAGCCCATTTTATAGTGGAGATTTCTGAAAGCTAAAAATCTATAAAACAAAAAAATCCCAGCATCAGCCGCTGGGATTTTTGTCAGGAAGTTTTACCATTTGGAGAAGGCTTAGGAGAATTTCCTTCTGTTCCTCTCGGTTTCTTCTTTTTCTTCTTGCCTGGCTTGGAGTTATACTTCGCGTCGAGCTTCTGAAGATCACTGTTGAGAGCGGCTACAGGTACCGTTTCTTTTTCGCCGATAGGCGTCAACACATCAAACGATTCGGGGACGACTCCATTTTTATTGAGCTCTACGATTTCAAGTACTCGACTGATCGGCAAGGCATGCCAAGTGCTTTCGGCACTATAGCCAAACCACATCAGCTTCCGGAAAATGTCTGTTTTCTGCAAAAAGGCTCTACCTTTTTGCGTTTCCAGTGGTTTTTCAATCGTTGGAATATCACGTAGGGCATCCATGTAAGTGTCCAACTCGTAGTTCAGACAACATTTCAATCGCCCACACTGACCCGATAATTTCGCTGGATTTAAGGACAGATTTTGGTATCGAGCAGCCGAAGTAGCAATGTTCTTGAAATCAGTCAGCCAGGTCGAACAACAAAGTTCGCGACCGCAGGAACCAATGCCGCCTAATCGCCCGGCTTCCTGCCGAAGGCTAATCTGACGCATCTCAATCCGAGCCTTAAATTCACTCGCCAGCATCTTGATTAATTCCCGAAAATCAACCCGCTCCTCCGACGAATAATAAAACGTCGCTTTTGTATTATCAGACTGAAACTCAACGTCTGACAATTTCATATTGAGCTTCAATTCGCGGATAATTTCGCGGGAACGATATAGCGATGGAAGGTCGCGCAGAACAGCCTGCTCATGCCGTTCCATATCTTTTGGAGTAGCAATTCGGTGAATGACTTTAGTATCGTCATTGATTTTGACGGCCCGCTTTTTCACCTGCAATCGCACCAGTTCTCCCTGAAGCGAAACGGCTCCAATGTGGTATCCCGATTGCATTTCAGCCACAACATAATCGCCAGTCGTTAAGTCAAGTTGGTGAACATTGCGATAATATTCTTTACGACCACCTTTAAACTTTACTTCTACAACATCATATCGGCTCTTGCCCGGCATGGCGATATCACTCAGCCAATCGAACGAATTTAATTTATTGCAACCTCCGGTGCTACACCCTCCGCTTCCGCATCCTGCTGTGGCCGTTTTTTGCCCGTCGGATGCGCCACGTTGGGTTCCACACCCACCCGTTGCACAGGACTTACAACTCATATATAGTAAAGTGATGAACGATGAGTAATGAACGATGAGTGTTTTCGGTAGCTGACCGTTTATCACTCATCGTTCATCACTCATCACTTATAGTTAATCAGCGTACCGAATCAGGTCGACCCCGATATCTTTTCGGTATTGCTTCCCATCAAATTGCACCATCCGGGCCGCTTCCTGCGACTTTCGGACGGCATTTTCGAGCGAGTTTGCCTGTGCTGTTATAGCCAGAACTCGCCCGCCATTGGTCACTACCTGACCGTTTTTGTCCAGCGTTCCGGCATGGAAAGCTGTTACATCTTCTAAACGTTCCAGTTCAGAAATGATTTTACCTGTCTCATAGTCACCCGGATAACCACCTGATACCAGCATGGTTGTTACAGCTGTTTGTGGCGAAACTTGCACAGAAATTTTGTCTAGTTCGCCATCAGCCGTAGCGACCATTAATTCAACAAAATCGCTTTGGATACGTGGCAAAACGACTTCGGTTTCCGGATCACCCATACGCGCATTGTATTCAATCACGTAAGGTTCGCCGTTCACTTTCATCAGCCCTACAAAAATAAAGCCCTGATAGCGTATATTCTCCTTTTGCAGACCCAACAATGTTGGCTTAACCACTTTATCTTCAACCTTTTGCAGGAAGTTCCGGTTTGCAAAAACGACGGGAGATACGGCTCCCATTCCACCCGTATTAGGCCCGGTATCTCCATCGCCAATGCGTTTGTAATCTTTCGCTTCAGGCAGAATTTTGTAGTTTTCACCATCAGTCAGAACAAATACCGATAGTTCAATCCCTCGCAAAAACTGCTCCACAACGACCTTGCTGCCAGCCTCGCCAAACTTCTGTCCGTCGAGCATATCCCGAAGGGCCGTTTGGGCATCCAATAAGGTTTCTGCTATGATTACGCCCTTACCGGCAGCCAAGCCGTCTGCCTTTAAAACAACAGGCAACGAATGGCTTTCTAAATAAACCAACCCTTCCTGTAAGGTCGACGCTGTAAATGATTTAGAAGCCGCCGTAGGAATACTGTGGCGTACCATAAACTGCTTGGAGAAATCCTTACTCCCCTCTAACTGCGCCCCTTCGGCATTGGGTCCAACAATCCGAAGATCTTTTAAATCAGGTTGCTGACGAAGAAAATCAACAATTCCTTTTACTAATGGTTCTTCTGGCCCAACAATCAGCAGATCAATTTTTTCATCACGAACCGCTTTCGCAACCGCTGGGAAATCATTGTATTTAACCGGCAGATTCGTGGCGACCTGCGCTGTTCCGGCATTACCTGGTGCTACAAATAATTTATCACACAAGGGGCTTTGCGCTAATTTCCAGGCGAAGGCATGTTCACGCCCACCCGACCCCAGTATAAGTATATTCATAAAGAGTGATAGGTGATGATAGTGATGAGCGATGAACGATGAATGATGAGTTTATTGACCCCAGCAATTACTGAGCGCGTCAGCAAACTCATCATTCATCGTTCATCGCTCATCACTATTATCACTTAGTTAGCTACTTCCGACAGGAATTTGATGCGCATTAGGCGCAGGTCTTGTTCTGTGAAATCGTCTCCCCCAAATTCACGCATAGCTATGGCGATGTTATCGCTTTCGGCATTCATGAAGTAGTGGTAAATTTCATCCTGTCGGTCTTCATCCATTACCTGATTAATGTAATAATCCAGATTAAGTCGTGTTCCTGAATAACAGATATGCTCGATTTCCTCCATCAAATCTTCCATCGATAATGATTTGGATTCGGCAATCTCATCCAAATCAATTTTCCGGTCAATCTGCTGGATAATAAATATTTTGACTTTTGATTTATTAACCGTTGATTTTACAACGACATCCTGAGCCGTTTCAATCTCATTTTCTTCGACATATTTGGCAATTAGCTCAATAAATGGTCGGCCAAATTTCTGTACTTTGCCCATCCCGACTCCATTGATCTGCGCCATTTCTTCGCGCGTAGTGGGGTAGGTAGTCGCCATTTCTTCCATCGAAGTTTCCTGGAAGATTACATAGGGTGGCAAATTCTTTTCTTTGGCAATTTTCTTCCGAAGTGCTTTCAGCAAGCCGAGCAGCTCTTCGTCGTACGATACGCCACCTGCCGATGGAGTCGAATCTTTATCGTCGTCATCTTTTGAATCAGTCTCTGATTCTTCGTAATTATGATCTTTCGCCAGCGTAATTGGATACGGATCTTCGATATAGTTCAGCCCTTTTTGCGTCAGTTTCAGCACACCATAATTATCGACATCCTTTTCCAGATAGCCATAAATAGTGATCTGCTTAATCAGTGAGCACCAATAATTACAGTCTTCACTAAAATCACGTCCTTTTCCGTAAACGTTTAGTTTATCATGTTCGTAGCTGGTAACATACTGATTATGAGTAGCGGTCAGTACATCGGCTAGGTGAGCTACGTCGAAACGTTGATCGGTCTGTAAGACGGTTTGCAATGCTAACACAACTTCATGCTGCGTCTTAAACTTCTCGGTTGCTTTTAGGCAGTTGTCGCAGAAGCCGCAGTCTTTATCCAGAAATTCGCCAAAATAGCCTAACAACTGACGCCGACGGCATACACCCAGATTGGCGTACGAAACCATTTCTGTCAGCAGATGCTTGGCGTTATCGCGTTCGGTAACCGGTTTGTCTTTGTTGAATTTCTCCAGCTTAACAATATCGTCGTAGCTGTAGAACATCAGGCAGTTACCTTCCAATCCATCGCGCCCGGCCCGACCCGTTTCCTGATAATATCCTTCGAGCGATTTTGGCGCATCGTAGTGAATCACAAACCGAACGTCGGGTTTGTCGATACCCATTCCGAACGCAATCGTTGCGCAAACCACGTCGACATCCTCATTGAGGAAAGCATCCTGGTTGTGCATGCGAGTCTGCGGGTCCAGACCAGCGTGATAAGGAAGTGCTTTTACATCATTAACGCTTAGCAATTCGGCAATTTCTTCGACCGTTTTGCGGCTTAAACAATAGACAATGCCTGACTTGCCTTTATTCTGCTTGATGTATTTAATCAGTTGCTTTTTGGAGTCAACCTTAGGCTTTATTTCGTAGTATAAATTCTTCCGATTGAATGACGTTTTAAACAGATTGGCGTCCTCCATCTGGAGGTTTTTCTGAATATCCTGCTGCACTTTCGGCGTAGCCGTAGCGGTAAGCGCGATAACTGGTAGATTACCGATGTTATCAACAATTCCCCGGATTTTCCGATACTCCGGACGGAAATCGTGCCCCCATTCCGAAATACAGTGTGCTTCATCAATTGCCACGAAAGAAATGTTGGCTTTCTTCAAAAAGTCCAAATTCTCTTCCTTTGTCAGGGACTCAGGCGCAATATAAAGTAGCTTAAGAGAACCGTTCAAGGTATCCTTTTTAACCTTATTCATCTCTGCTTTCGACAGCGTCGAATTCAGAAATTGTGCGTTAATTCCAAAGGCATTTAATTGATCAACCTGATTTTTCATCAGGGCAATAAGGGGCGAAATGACAACGGCAGTCCCGTCGCTAACAATGGCAGGCAGTTGGTAGCACAATGATTTACCAGCTCCGGTGGGCATAATCACAAACGTATTTCGCCCGGCCAGGATATTATAAATAATGGCTTCTTGTTCACCTCGGAATTGACTGTACCCAAATATTTCTTTTAGTCGTTCTTTTAGCGTAGCATGAACCGACTCATCAACTTGCATCATTCTACAAATCGTACAAAAGTTACTTTACTCTGTTTGCTTGCCGTATCTTTGTTTTATAAAGTTAGCGAATATACGCAGCAAACGATTCCTGATTACTACAACTACCATTGAAAGTAATAAAAAATCCTAAGAATATCGCCCAGCAAGTACTGCTGGCAGAAGCGGAAGCCATTCGTAACGTAGTTGATTTGCTTGACGATCAGTTTGATTCTATCGTCGAGACGTTGCTTCAATCTACAGGTCGATTGGTGGTAACGGGCGTGGGGAAAAGTGCACTAATCGGTCAAAAAATCGTCGCGACGATGAATTCGACTGGCACACCATCTTTATTTATGCACGCAGCCGACGCTATTCACGGCGACCTGGGTATGATTCAGGATAATGATGTTATCTTGATTATTTCCAAAAGTGGCAATACTGCTGAAATTAAGGTATTAGTTCCACTCCTGAAGCGGACAGGCGTTCAACTTATTGCCATGGTAAGCGCGCGCGATTCTTATTTAGCCCGACATGCTAATTACGTACTTCATGCTTATGCCGAGCAGGAAGCGGATTCGCTGAACTTAGCACCTACAACTAGTACAACAGTCGCTTTGGCGTTGGGTGATGCATTAGCCGTCAGCTTATTAGAGCTTCGCGGATTTACCCGACAGGATTTTGCACGATACCATCCCGGCGGTTCGCTGGGTAAAAAATTGTATCTAAAAGTCGCTGATATTTTTCCACACAATAAGTGCCCACAAGTATTACTCAATACACCTGTCAGAGACGTAATCTTCACAATTTCAGCCAATTTATTAGGTGCTACAGCCGTAGTTAGTGAAGACGGTTTGTTGACAGGGATTGTTACCGATGGCGATATCCGGCGAATGGCATACGACCACGAATCTTTTTGGCAACTCTGTGCACAGGACGTTATGACAGCAAATCCTGTTTGTGTTTCCCCAGATGAATATGCTGTTGCCGCCCTACAGGTGATGCAGGAGCGTGATATTACGCAGCTTATTGTCGCTGAAGAAGGTCATATTCAAGGCTTTATTCACTTACACGACTTACTAAAAGAGGGATTGGTCTGATAAATTCTCTCAGTGTTTCTGTTAAACAATTTTGTGGAAAGATTAAACAAAGTCCACACCCCACATTCCACACAATGGGGGAAATTTTCCACAGTCCACAAAAAAATCCTCGAAATGGCATACCATCACTCAATAAATTTACATTAGTACAAACTTCTGAATTTCAATAATTTACAACGAAAGCAAACGATATACATCAAGTTTCGAAAAGAATGGTTGTCTTTTTGTTTATCATTGAGCAGATGTGATTCAACAGAAAAACTTAAACAGCCATGACCGCTCTCGAATTTACTAATCATATTGGCAAAGTATCTAAGTCTCTACGCCCATTCGCGCTCCGTCTAACGAAAGATGTTGAAGATGCGAACGACCTTTTACAGGATACTCTTTTGAAAGCGTTTACCAATCGTGATAAGTATACGGATGGGACGAACCTGAAAGCCTGGTTGTACACCATCATGAAAAACACATTCATTACAAACTATCAGCGAATGGTTCGGAAGAATACGTTTATCGACACAACTGATAATTTACACTATATAAATTCAATCGAAAGCAGCACGGATAATTTAGCTTATTCGTCTTTCGCTCAGGATGATATCAATCGGGCCGTAAACGACCTCGACGATACTTACAAAACCCCATTCATGATGCATTTCCGCGGTTTTAAATACCACGAAATTGCAGCGAAACTAAACATCCCCATAGGCACAGTGAAAAACCGAATTCACATTGCCCGGAAAGAATTGAAGGACCAGTTAAAAGTTTATGCATATTTTAATTCATAAACGCGAGACTTTCTGACGGAACCTTCGTCTAAGACATATTGATTGAGTAGTTTTTGGTTAAAAAAGAGGAAGGTTCGAAAAAGTTGGGTGGCATCTGCCCAACTTTTTTTGTTTTATATACCCTGATTATCAGCGCATAGCATTAGCAATCTTATGTATTTGAACCAGAACTTCTCTACTGGTCAAATCGGAACGTATAGGGATAAATCCAGTATAGATTAGAATCAAACGGATTTCAGTTCACTATCTTTCCCAAAATTTTCGGGTAAGCCAACAACAAATTGCTTCAACTGGCTATTATCCGTACACTCAATCAATTTATTGCCTAATGCCTCAGCGCGTTCTTGTGATTGGAGCCGGGTTCGCCGGGCTTTCTGCCGCTACTAGTCTTGCCGATAAAGGATACGACGTTACCATCCTTGAAAAAAATTCGATGCCGGGAGGCCGAGCGCGAGTTTTTCAGGCCAAAGGTTTTACATTCGATATGGGGCCAAGCTGGTATTGGATGCCCGACGTTTTTGACGCGTATTTTGCCCGCTTCGGCAAAAAAACATCTGATTATTACCAACTTGTCCGATTAGATCCCTCCTATTCGGTTGTCTTTGGTCCGAATGAATCCGTCGATTTGCCTGCTGGCATCGAGCCACTTGAACATCTTTTCGAGAAAATAGACCCTGGCAGCGGCTCTAAATTGAAAAACTTTTTAAAGCAGGCATCTTATAAGTACGACGTTGGCATGAACAAATTTGTCTGGAAGCCAAGCCGGTCGATTACTGAATTTCTGAGTCTTAAATTGCTGTATGACGTTACGCGACTAGATGTTTTTCAGTCGTTTTCTACGCACGCTCGTAAGTTTTTCAAGCATCCTCGTTTGCTCGAAATCATTGAGTTTCCGGTATTGTTTTTGGGGGCTACTCCCGAAAATACACCTGCCATGTATAGTCTGATGAATTATGCTGAAATGGCGTTAGGGACCTGGTATCCAATGGGTGGTATGCACGAAATTGTGAAAGCAATGGTGAGCTTGGCCGAGGAAAAGGGCGTAAAAATTTTGATGAATCAGCCAGTCAAAAAAATTGAGGTAATCAATAAAAAAGCTCAGCGAGTCATTACAGAAGATGGCATTTTTGAGGCCGATGTAGTTATTGCAGGAGCCGATTATAATCATGTCGAAACGCAGTTGGTCGAGAGCAATTATCGCAATTATGACGATAGTTACTGGCAAAAGCGGGTTATGGCACCTTCGTCTCTGCTATTTTATTTGGGTGTAAATAAGCGAGTACCTCGTTTACAGCATCATAATCTATTCTTCGATGAAGATTTTACACTTCATGCCCAGGAAATTTATGAAACGCCCCGCTGGCCGACGAAACCTCTTTTTTACGCGTCGGCACCTTCCAAAACTGATCCTAGCGTAGCTCCCGAAGGTTGCGAGAATCTGTTTCTCTTAATTCCCGTAGCGCCCGATTTAGCTGATAATGAGACCACTAGACAACACTATTTCGATCTGATTATGGATCGGCTCGAAGCTTATGTTGGCGGAGATATCCGCAGTCATATTGTCTTCAAACGTAGTTATGCGCACAGCGATTTCAAAAGTGACTACAACGCTTTCCGTGGAAATGCGTATGGTTTGGCAAATACGCTTCGACAAACTGCAATTTTAAAACCATCCATCAAGAACAAACGGGTGAACAACTTGTTCTACACCGGTCAACTGACTGTGCCAGGCCCCGGAGTGCCCCCATCGCTAATCTCAGGATTAGTTGTGGCTGATGAGGTTGCCAAAGAATTTGTTTAGTTTTAGCGGAAAGCGTTAGCTAAGAAATACTGATTACGCAACAAAAGCTTAAATCTAGTTCTCTTTATACTCAGTTTCTGGTGCTTGTAGTTACCTATTAACCCTTCCTATTTTACGTTTATGATGGCATTGTTCAATAAAACGGCCCTGGAATGCAGTAAATTAATTACTGAGCGCTACAGTACGTCGTTTACATTAGGCATTAAAACCCTCGACCGTAAGTTTCACTCCCCCATCTACGCCATCTACGGATTTGTTCGCTATGCCGACGAAATTGTGGATACCTTTCACGATTACGACAAAAAGACCTTACTCGAACGTTTTAAACACGATACCTATCAGGCCATTGAAGAAGGCATCAGCCTAAACCCTGTTTTACAATCTTTTCAGCTGGTTGTCAGCCAATACCACATCGAAAACGAGCTGATTGATGCGTTCCTGAAAAGCATGGAGATGGATCTGTATTATCAGGATTATACGTCCGACAAATATCAGGAATACATTTATGGATCGGCAGAAGTCGTTGGGCTAATGTGCCTACGGGTATTTTGTGAGGGTAATCCGAAGGAATTTGATCGATTAGCCGAGCCTGCCCGGAAATTAGGGGCCGCTTTTCAAAAAGTAAATTTTCTGCGCGATATGAAAAGTGATTATGTTGAGCGCGGACGAACGTACTTTCCGGGCATCGATTTTAGTCACTTTGATCTGAATACAAAAAACAGCATCGAAACCGATATTCAACACGATTTCGACGCTGCTTATGAAGGTATCATCAATTTGCCTCGAGGAGCCAGAATGGGCGTTTACCTAGCCTATATTTATTACCAAACGCTGTTCAACAAAATCAAAAAGACCTCAGCTTCCTGTATTCAGAACGAGCGAATTCGAGTACCTAACTCGCAAAAATTTGCTTTGTTAGCGCAAACGTATGTGAAGTACCGGCTGAATGCGCTATGATTTGGATAGATAGGCTAATCCTTTTTTGTCATCCCTCCAATACTACATTAAGCTAACTTTTCAACAGTTCCCAAAACGCCACCCAGTACCGACAAATAAGCCTGAACTGCTTTGGCCAGTTTGGGTTTACGTTTTTGCATATTCATATCGACTTCGTTCATAAAGTTCTTCCAGTTCGACTCATTCAGCGCGTCAAGTGCAATCGAAATGGTTGGTGTTAAAGAACGAGCTGTGTGCCACCAGCCACAGGGAATAAATAAAGTTTCGCCAGGACCAACGACGAACGTAACAGGCGTTGTCTTGGCGAAGAGGGGGAATTTCTCTAAATCCGGCTTTTTAATATCCTTTACCTGCGATACCCAAATGTTTTCGGGATCTGGATAAACATAAGGCGTTTGGTCCGGCGGAATGACCGTAAACTCCTTATAGCCATACAGTTGTGTGATATACGCATGAAGACACATATAGTCGTAATGCACATACGGAAACTGTCCGCCGGGGCTACCAAAAAAGATCTCCAGCGTATTTGCTCCCGACAATAGTCGATTAGGCAACAATTTGCTCTTGATCCGATCAGGCAGGGCATATTTAAGGCGTGGCAAAACGTCGGGCAGTAATTCTGGATAATCCCGCTCAATTTGGAGAGTACACGGATAAGGTGCTGGATTATCTTCAGTGGCCGTCATCATCCAATCGAGAAAATAGCCGAAATTGTATTTTTTACCTGCTATTTCTACTTCCCGATCACTATAATGTTTCTTAAAAAACTCGGGCGTAAACTTATCCTTAGCCGACCAGGCAGCGCAGGCATCTCCAATTACGACCGGGTAATTACCAAATAGGTGCTTTTTCGAAAACTCTTCGTAACTCAGTCGGTATTTTTTCTCGACAACGATGGTTCCTTCTTTAACAAGTTCAACTGTTTGGGTATCCATTTTGTGGGTATATTTTTTTCAAAAGTGCCTGTTACGGTTTAGACTAAAAGTTTACTCTGCGGCCATATTTTATTCTAACTATTTATTGTTCGGTACTTTTTTGAAACACACTAAAGCCATTTACAAGCATAACCCCCTGTTTTATTTCTGCCTATCTTTGTCAAAATAATTCTTCTTACTAATGGTAGCCGAAGCGACCCTTTCGCCAGATGTCTTATCCCGCTACGAAGCCGTTGTCGGGCTGGAAGTACACTGCCAGTTGCTTACGCAAAGCAAAATTTTTGCGGCCGATGCCAATGCGTTTGGTGCCGAGCCGAATACAAATATTAGTGTGATTACGCTTGGTCACCCAGGCACGTTGCCCAAATTGAATCGAAAAGCCGTTGAATACGCTGTTCGGATGGGGATTGCCTGTGGCAGCGAGATTACACGCCGGAACATATTTGCCCGAAAAAATTACTTTTATCCCGATCTTCCGAAAGGCTATCAGCTATCGCAGGATAAGGGCCCTGTTTGCGTCGGTGGGGGCATTTCGGTGAAAGTAAAAGATCCGGTAACGGGGCAACCTTACCAAACAACCATTCAAATACATCATATTCATCTTGAAGAAGATGCTGGCAAAAGTATTCACGATGGCGACGAATGGGCCACTCAATTAGACTACAATCGCGCTGGAACACCACTCATTGAAATGGTCACAGACCCTTGTATCCATACGGCCGATGAAGCAGGGCAATATTTGACCGAAGTTCGTCGGCTGGTCCGGTATTTGGGTATTTGCGATGGCAACATGGAAGAAGGTTCGCTGCGTTGCGATGTAAACGTTTCCATTCGACTTAAAGGCGCGACAAATCTCGGCACGAAGGTTGAAGTGAAAAACCTGAACTCCATTCGAAATGTCATGCGGGCAGTCGATAGCGAATTTAAACGTCAGGTCGAACTTACCGAATCAGGTGGGCGCATTGTGCAGGAAACGCGCACATTCGATGCGAACACCGGCCTCAGTTATGCCATGCGGGAGAAAGAAACGATGAACGACTATCGCTATTTCCCCGATCCTGACCTAACGCCCGTCGTGATTTCTGATGAATGGTTGGCTGATATTCAGGCACAGATGCCGATGTTGCCAACTGCATTGTTCCAGAAATTCACAACGACTTATGGATTACCAGATTACGATGCCGCGTTGTTGACCGATGCGAAAGAATTAGCCGACTATTTTGAAACAGTTTGCCAGCATACAACGAATTATAAAGCTGCTTCGAACTGGATTATGGGTCCTGTGAAAGGCCAACTCAACGAGAAAACATTACGTGATCGGCAGTTTCCGGTTTCGGCTGAACAACTGGCTGCGTTGATTACACTAGTTGATAAGGGCACTATTAGCCAAACAGCTGCTCAGCAAGTATTTTCGCTGATGATCGATCAACCCGATGCGTTACCTGGTGATTTAGCACAAGCTAACGGTTTGCTGCAGAACCGCAATACCGATGCATTACAAACGTTGGTAGAAGAAGTACTGGGTGCCTGGCCCGATAAAGTTGAGCAATATCAAAAAGGCAAAAAGAATTTACTGGGCATGTTTGTCGGCGAAGTGATGAAAAAATCGAAAGGTTCGGCTGATCCCAAATTAGTGAATGAGTTATTAGCGAAGACTTTACAGAAAAAATGAGAAACGTAGTATTCAGCCTCGCAGGATTCATGGCCCTTAGCCTGATGGCCAATGCTCAAACCACCAAACCCTTTACTGTTAAGGGAAAAATCAACAAAGCAGCGCCAGGCAGTTATGTATTTCTGGAAACAAATTCACAACCCACCCGCAAAATCGACTCCACGAAAGTAGAAGCGGGGAACACCTTCACGCTCAATGGCAAAGTAGCCGATGGTGGTGAAGTGCTGATTCTCAATGTGGGAGGTGGCCAGAAAATGGCCCTCCTACTTGAAGGTGGTGAAACGCTCAATGTTATGGCCGATGGTTATGCCATGGATCAGAAGACAGGGCAAATTGGCAAAGCATCCATAACGGGTTCCAAAAACATGGAATATTACGATAAGCTAAATACGCTTCGTAAGGATATGGAAGCTAAGGTAACGATGTGGAATAAACAGGTAGCGGCTGCCACCGAAAAGAAAGATAACAAGAAAATCGCGCAGATTGAGCAGGAATATCAGGCTGCTGAGCAGGATGTTGTCAATAAGGTAAAGGCTATGCTCCCTGAAATGGGAACTTCACTGGTGTCGTTGTTTGCGCTAAATTTCATTAACATCGAGACGGATTTTGCCACTTACGACGCACTAGCGCAAAAATTTGAGAAAGAGAACCCCAATAGCCCTCATGCTAAATCGCTGATTGGCCGGGTAGCTCGGATCAAAGGCGTATCGATTGGCGCACAAGCTCCCGAAATTGCTCTGACCGATACCACAGGTACTCCTGTTCCACTTTCTTCTCTGCGAGGTAAATATGTACTGATCGATTTCTGGGCGTCGTGGTGTGGACCTTGCCGGGCCGAAAACCCAAACGTTGTCAGAATGTATAACAAGTTCAAAGACAAGGGATTTGCTATTTACAGCGTTTCGCTCGATCAGGCAAAAGCGAACTGGACGAAAGCCATTCGTAACGACAACCTAACCTGGACACACGTTTCGGATCTCAAATTCTGGCAATCGGCAGCTGCCCAGCAATATGGCGTTCAGGCAATCCCAGCTACGTTTTTACTAGATAAAGAGGGAAAAATTATTGCCAAAAACTTACGGGGCGAAGCACTGGAGCAAAAATTAGAAGAAGTACTGAAAGCTGGTCAATAAGCGACTGGTAAGTAGTAAATTTG
Organism: Spirosoma harenae; assembly: GCF_054776975.1. Lineage (NCBI taxonomy): Bacteria > Pseudomonadati > Bacteroidota > Cytophagia > Cytophagales > Cytophagaceae > Spirosoma > Spirosoma harenae. Next base: position 194,109 of record NZ_BAAHBD010000011.1, read on the forward strand.
CAGGGCCAGATTTAAAATCTGGCCTTTTTATTTGGCGACATGCCATTGCGACGCTTCATCAGCGCTAATTCTCTTATTGATTGATTCACCAATTAACGCATCAAAACGATGAAAATCGCTATTGTCGGCTGTGGTAACATGGGCATGGCTTTTGCCAAATCATTTTTACAATACGATCTGGTAAAAAAAGAAAACCTTCTCTTAATTGAAAAAAGCGCCGATCGGTCCGAAGCTTTAAAAGCCGAAAAAGCCGGTATTGTTGTCGATACGATCGGTCCCCATGTTGGCGAAACCGATTTAATCATTTTGTCGGTAAAACCTCAGGATTTTAATAGTGTATACGAAGCTCTACGAGGAGTTATTCAACCCCGGCAAGTGATTTTGTCTATCATGGCAGGCATTCCCATTTCGCAAATTCAAGAGAAGTTGGGGCATTTTTTAGTCGTCAGAGCCATGCCTAATACGCCCGCTATGCTGGGTATGGGCATCACAGGATTTACGGCGGCAAAAGAGGTTGATCTGGCAAATCTGCGCCGAGTCGAAAATCTGATCAATGCTACCGGGCGCTCTATTTTCCTGGAGGATGAATCGATGCTCGATGCCGTAACGGCTCTTAGTGGCAGTGGTCCGGCTTATTTCTATTATGTTGTAAAGGCAATGATTGAGGCCGGCAAACAAATGGGCTTCGACGATGCCGTTTCGGCTTTATTGGTAAAGCAAACCATGCTCGGCGCTTATCACCTGATTAATACCGCAGACAAATCGTTAGACGATCTCATTAAAGCAGTAGCTTCCAAAGGTGGTACAACTGAAGCCGCTTTACGCACATTTGAAAGCGGTGCTTTATCAGATACGCTCGTTGCGGGAATTAAAGCCGCTCAGGTGCGAGCAACAGAATTGTCGAAAGGGTGAAATCAGATAAGTTCATACTGTGTATTTAGGATTCTATACTGGTTCCTGAATACACAGCATCTGTTCTTTTAGTAAAAGATAGGTTAGGCTCTTTGTTAGAATCGAAGTAAATCGTTATTATATCTTTCCGATTGGTATATAGCCAAATCCATAAACCATAGATTAACATTTGTATTCTACAGATCAAGGGTATGGCTACATTTAACACTATTTGGAGAGCATTATTTCTCCTTTGTTTTATTCTACCACAAGCCAGCGAATTAGAAGCTCAATGCAAACAAAGTTATTCATGGACAACTTGGCGAGAATTTTTAGGTAATCAAGCCAAAGGAACTATAACTGTTGGGCAAAAAACAGTCAATGTTACAATGTCTGCTAATTATGCGTTCTCCTCGACAAATACCATATACAACTTTAGCGCATTCAGTAAATTCAGCGGTTTCTCTGCAGTTCCTAATTCAACTGTACCACAAACAGAATGGCTAGATTCAAATGGAGGGATAACAACTATGTGCTTCTCTGAACCTGTAACAAACCCTGTTCTTTTGATCTCCTCATTAGGTCAAGTAGATAAGATAGTTGGTAAAAATGTGAGTGTTACACTTAGTTTTTCCCAGCCCTATAATGTCGTATATGATGGTGGTGGAATGGATTTTATAGATTCCTATTCGTTAAGTGGCGTAGAAGGTTACACAATTATTTTATTTCCAGGAACTTTTACTTGCCTGACTATCAACTCTAAAACTCCTGAGTATTATACTAATATTACTTGGGGTCTACAAGATCCTTCATATCCTGTTATCATAGCAGATAGTCTGGCAGAGTGTGGTAGTGTGACCTTAACTGTAAGTGGAGGAGATTCGTACAAATGGAGCGGAGGAGAGAATCCAAATAGTTCTAAAAATAGAATCAAAATAAGTGGGCCTTATAGTGTTACAGCCACAGATCGAAATGGTTGCACTGCTATTGCCGTAAAAAATATAACTGAAATTCCTGAACAGCCTAGCATTAAATCAGATGAGAAATTATGCCTCAACTCAGCCTCAATTTCACTTGAGCCAGGAGCTACAGGCAAAGGATTGGTATATCAATGGGAACCTACAGGTGATATTGCTCCAATAATAGAAGTACAGCAGTCGGGTGTATACAAGGTAAAAGTTACCAACCAATTTAATTGCTCAGTAGAAAGAACGATAGTAGTAACTGGTCCCTGCTCTTCTACAGTTTTTGCACCAGATGTTTTCACACCTAATGACGATCAGTTGAATGATACCTTCAAACTAATAGTTACTGAAGGAATTCAAATTAAACTCTTGATTTACAATCGTTGGGGAGAAGTTATTTACTCTGAGGAAAACGCAAACCCACAATGGGATGGTAAGTATAAGGATGAAAAATGCCTAAATGGTATTTATCCTTATAAACTAACCTACACATCGCTCGTCAACAAAGAAACTCTTGAGCATCAAGGAGTCATAATGCTTTTAAGATAACATTTACGGCATACCATACACGCTGGGCCTGGCTTAAATGATCTATATACCTGTATAGCTAAACGGCGTAATTGCCCGAAGTTCAGTTTTAACTGCATCCGATACATTCAGCTCATCAATAAATTGTTGGATCGTCTCAGCCGTAATTTTTTGATTCGTACGTGTCAGCGCTTTTAGTGCTTCATAGGGTTCTGGATAGCCCTCACGACGGAGAATGGTTTGAATGCCTTCTGCTACAACGGCCCAATTGTCCTCGAGATCAGCCTGGATGGCGGCTGGATTCAATTCGAGTTTATTTAATCCTTTCAGTAGCGATTTTAGAGCAATTACTGAATGAGCAAACGGAACGCCGATACTTCGCAAAACTGTTGAATCGGTTAGGTCACGCTGTAATCGAGAGATAGGCAATTTCGCTGACAGATGTTCAAATAGCGCATTGGCAATCCCCAAATTACCTTCCGAATTCTCGAAATCGATAGGATTTACTTTATGCGGCATAGCCGACGAACCCACTTCGCCTGCCTTTAGCTTCTGCTTGAAATAATTCATGGATACGTACGTCCAGATATCTCGATCTAAATCAATTAGAATGGTATTCAGACGTTTATAGGCATCAAGTGTAGCTGCCAGCATGTCGTAATGCTCAATTTGAGTCGTAAACTGGCTACGTACCATGCCGAGACTCTCAACAAATTTATCGCCGAACTTTTTCCAATCCTCGTTAGGATAGGCAACGGCGTGGGCATTAAAATTACCTGTCGCTCCGCCAAATTTGGCAGCTGTTGGAATGTCAGATAACAGAAGTAATTGTTTCTCAATTCGTTCAACGAATACTAATAACTCCTTCCCCAAACGAGTTGGGGATGCCGGTTGGCCGTGCGTCCGCGCCAACATGGGAACACCTTTCCATTGCTCAGCCAACTCCTGCAAGCGCATAAAAACTTGCTCGTACAGTGGCTTTATTTCGGTATTACAGGCATCGCTCAGCGAAAGCGGAATAGCTGTGTTGTTAATATCCTGTGAGGTCAGACCAAAATGCACAAATTCCAGAAACGGCTCAACAGGTGATCCTTTTAGCTTTTCTTTAATAAAATACTCAACTGCTTTTACGTCGTGATTGGTCGTTTTTTCGATTTCCTTGATTCGCAACGCATCAGTTTCCGAAAAATTCTCATACAAGGCTCGAAGCGCCGGAAACTGTGACGGTTCAACACCAGATAATTGAGGAATTGGCCATTCGCAGAGCGCAATAAAATACTCGATCTCGATCCGGACCCGGTAGTGAATCAGGCCTAATTCTGAAAAATAAGGAGCCAGAGCCTCAACCTGTGTCCGGTACCGCCCGTCGACTGGCGAAATGGCCGTTAATGCTGATAAGTTCATTGTAGGGTATGCGATATATGATGAACCTGTTTAAACTTTCGAAAAAACGTTGCGAATGCGTGTCCTTGTCCTTCTGAGGTAGAAGTAATCTTGAGATATCATCACTCACAAGCAAGGATACGTTGAGATTTTTCCTGCGTCGGAAGGACAAAAACTACTCTCGAATAAAAGTTTAACCAGGTTCGATGTATGAAGTATAATAGTCAATCTTTCTATATCATACATCAAAATGGGTTCAGGTATAGGCCAAGTCCTATCCAGGATGTTTGCTGATCTTCATACTGGCTGTACGGACGGAAACCTGAATAGCCTTCTAGCAAAAAAGTCAGATTATTCTGCGTTCGACCTAACTCAATACCAACTCCTCCGTGAATACCTGGTCGGAAATCGGTTTGCTGCCAGAACTTAATATCGACACCACCCACTAATCGCGCTGCTCTAGTCGATGGTTTTTTATAGAAAGCCCCCAATTGAGCGCTGATCGGCTTTCGCTCTTCCGTTTTCCGTAAAACAATACCAGCTCCGCCGTACAAACGCCAATTTTCTACATTTCGACTATACGTAAAATCCAGCAGCTCGTAATTGACCGAATTAGGTGAAGGTGCTGTTATTTGGTTTCTGAAAATATAGTCGTCACCCAAGTGCGAGGATAGGTGATAGACCCGAATCCGGTAATTATTTTCTCCACGACGAATGTTATAAATAATACTGATTTTGTAATCGTTATTCATGATTCGTCTGCGCGCTTTATTAGCCACAGGGTCATGAAACGCTTCAAATTGCGTAAACGATGCTAAATCCAGTACCCATTCTTCAGCTCGGTCTGACGCGCTTGAATGGCGGTAAAAAGGCTTCGCAAAACCAAACGCAAACGGTACAATACTACCGGCATACTGCTTTCCTTCTGTCCAATAAGCCGGCAAAACACTACCATATGTCTGCGCTTCCAGAGGATCAAGCAATATAGGCTCGAACAAATGTCCTTTGGGTAGAAATTCCCGTTTCGCCCGAATAACGCTTGGCTCAGTACTTCCCGAAACCATAGCGGCTGAATCGACTGGTGGGGCAGCAGGCTTAGCCTTTTTTTCCCGCTTAGGCCGTTGCACTTTCTCAGCTTTCGTTTCAACGGGCGCGGGAGGTGACGAAACAGGTGCTACTGTTTGTGAAGCATCCGTAGCTGGTGGCGTTGGTTCAGGAGCTTTGGTTTTGGGCGGTTGCTCCGATGTTGGCTCTATCATCTGGCGAACAGGCGCTTCCTGAACTTTCTCCTTCTTACGTTTTTCCTTTTTCTCCTTTTTAGGTTCAACAACTACAGGAGCCGATTCGGCTGGCTGACTGACAGTTGGCGTCGGCGTTGGAGCAGCAGGTGCCGGTGTTGATGGGGTAGGCTGTTCTTTGGCTGCTTTTTTAGCTTGCTTTAATCGTTCTTTTTCAGCCTGTTTCGCTTCATACTCTCGCTGTTTTTGCGCCCACTCGGCCCGAATTTGTCGCTCTCGCTGAATTTCGCGCTCTATTTTTTCTTTCTGTTTTTGCTCAGCTGGGGTTAATACCCGAGCAGGTGGAGTTGTTGGTGTTTGCTGAGCTGAAGCCCACATTATTGTGAAACAGCTCAACAAAAGAATCAACAGCGTTTTTTTCATTGAAGAAAGGTGGATTAATGCAGTAGATACCACAAATTACGGACGTGCAATTACTGTTTAAGCTCAGTATAATGTTTATAGAAATAGGGAATCGTTTCAATTCCTTTGTAAAAATTGAACAAACCGTAACTTTCGTTAGGCGAATGCAACGCATCAGCATCTAGCCCAAATCCCATCAGAATCGACTTAATACCGAGTTCTTTTTCGAATAAAGCCGTAATAGGGATACTACCGCCCCCGCGCGTTGGAATGGGTTTCTTACCCCAGGCATCCTCAAAAGCCTTGCTAGCGGCTTCAAACTCGATAGAATCAACAGGTGTTACATACGGCATGCCGCCGTGATGCGGTGTTACGGTAACTGTTACACCGGCTGGCGCTATGGATTTAAAATGATTAGTGAACAGCTCCGTAATCTCATCCGGCGTCTGATTTGGCACTAACCGCATGCTGATTTTAGCCGATGCTTTAGAAGGCAACACCGTTTTAGCGCCTTCACCCGTATAGCCTCCCCAGATACCATTCACATCCAGTGTCGGACGAATCGAAGTGCGTTCGTTGGTCGAATAGCCAGTTTCACCCATTACCTCGTTGATGCCCAAATCACGTTTGTATTCTTCCAGGTCAAATGGCGCTTTGGCCAATTCAGCGCGTTCGCTATCGCTCAATTCCACTACTTTATCGTAAAAACCGGGGATGTTCACTTTCCCATCTTCATCGTGTAAAGAGGCAATCATTTGGGCCAACACGTTAATCGGGTTCGCGACTCCGCCCCCGTAAACACCTGAATGCAGATCGCGGTTAGCGCCCGTTACCTGAACTTCTACATACGAAAGTCCACGCAAACCCATTTCCAGCGAAGGCGTTTCGTTTGAAATGATGCTCGTATCCGAAATCAAAATGACATCGGCTTTGAGCATATCACGGTTTTCTACAACGAATGTTCCGAGATGATCCGAGCCAACTTCTTCTTCGCCTTCGATCATCACTTTCACGTTACAGGGAAGACCATCCGTTGCCACCATCGCTTCGATGGCTTTGATATGCATGTAGAATTGACCTTTATCGTCACAGGCTCCACGTGCGTAAATCCGTTCGTTGCGAATGGTTGGTTCAAAGGGAGGAGTGTGCCACAGTTCGTAAGGATCAGCAGGCTGGACATCGTAATGACCATATACTAATACCGTCGGCTTTGCCGGGTCAATTATTTTTTCCGCATAAACAACTGGATGGCCCGGCGTTTCAAATAAAGCAGCGTTATCTAATCCGGCAGCAGTCAGTTTATCTTTAATAAATTCTGCGGCTCGGCGAACATCGCCTTTGAAAGCAGAATCAGCAGACACCGAAGGAATACGTAGTAAGTCAAACAATTCATCCAGGAACCGCTGCTTGTTGGCTTCGAGGTAAGTCGTCATATCTGGGTGTATGATGCATGATGTATAATATAGATCAACTAAGCTTATCAGTACATCAAACTTCCTATATCATACATCATACATCCAAAAAGTTTGCCCCGAAGTTACGCACTTTTCGCGCACCGACGGGGCTTCAATTTATTCTATGAAAATGATTCTTATGGCTTTTTGCGGAATCGGATGAGTACCGTGCGGTTCTCCTCTCCTCTCAGAAGCCGACCAATATTCTTTTGGTGCGTGACGACAACCAGTAAAAAAATGACGAAACCAAAGACAATTAAAATCGGATTTTCTTTCTGGCCAAATATCTGAAGCAGCAAAAGTACCGGAAAAGCCAGGGCAGCTGTTATTGACCCAAGCGATACGTATTGAGAGGCAATAACCACCAGAAGGAAAACGCCGATGCAAACTAACGCCATTTCAGGATGCGTCGCCAGCATCATACCAAGCAACGTAGCGACGCCCTTCCCGCCTTTAAAATTGGCGAAAATTGGATAGAGGTGCCCAATTACGGCGATCAGACCAAAAACGATTTTAAACGTCAGGATTTCGTTGGCGGTAATCACATCAGCATACCAAAGCAAATTTGACATGATAGCCGCTGTATAGCCTTTTAATACGTCCACCAGCATCACAATAGTACCAGCCCTTTTCCCTAATACGCGAAAGGTATTTGTCGCCCCAGCGTTTCCACTTCCATACTTGCGAATATCTATTCCAAAAAATCCTTGTCCATACCAGACGGCAGTGGGAATGGAACCTAAAAAATAAGCGATTACGGCGGTGATGCTAATTAATAGGACGTTCATTAAGAAAAAAGGTATACAGTTTGAATAGAGAAATAATCGAACGAAACGACTAGCTCTACAAAGGAGTGTAACCCCAAAATTACGGGATTGTTACTAAACGGTCAATCTTTTTATCCTACAAAAATGGCTTGATAAGTTAATAAAGGCTATAAAAAGATATCATTTTCCACCGACAATGACTTCACTCAAACGATCAGATCCTAAATAACGTGTTACCATTTGCATAATATCAGTAGACGTAACCGCTCTGATCTTCTGAATGTAGGTCGTTAGGAAATCAGCAGGCATGCCATCCAGCAAAATAACTTTATACCGATCCGCAATTTCGAATGGAGTGTTGAGCGAACCAACAAATTCGCCAGCCATGTAATTTTTTACCGTTTCCAGTTCGTCATCTGATACGGGCTCCGTCTGGAGAATGTTGATTTCCTTATGGATTTCGTCTAAAGTTTGCTGCGTATTTTCTTTGTTTACATCCGTACCAATCAGGAAATAGCCATCATGACGGAAGGAAGGCATATTCGAGGATATGCCGTATGTAAAGCCTTTTTCTTCGCGAATATTCTTCATCAATCGCGATCCGAAATAACCGCCAAACACTTCATTCGCAACCAACACTGCAAAAAAGTCAGGATGCGAACGCGTAAATAATCGACGTCCTAGCCGTATTGATGATTGGATACTATCAGGCTTTTCGGAGAGCACAGAAAGGGTATTATTATCTGCTATATTCTCAGCAAACGAAGGAAGAATATCGGTCCGAATTGCTGATTGACCGAGCGCTCGATTGATGAGTAGGATTTCATTTTCGGCTGCCTGTCCAGCCAGAATGATCTGAAATGGCCGATTTCGGATAACTCGTTCATAAAAGCTCACGATATTGTCGCGGCTGATTGTCTCAACAAAAGCAGGTTTCTGACTACGGCCATACGGGTGTTCTGCGCCAAAAAGCGTCTCCCGAAACAGAACGCCCGCCAGATAAGCATTCTTCTCATAATTAACCCGCAGATTCTGAAGCGTAATATTGCGTAGGTCTTCCAGTTCTTTCTGCGGAAACGTTGGCTCCGTCAGAATTTCGGCCAGAAGAGGTAATATGTTCGGCAGGAATTTCGTCAGGCAATAAACAACGATGCTCGCTCGGTCTGGTCCTGTATTTAGCTCCAGAAAGGCTCCGTAGCTGTCCACATATTCGCTAATCTGCGCTGACGAACGCGACGTTGTCCCTTCCGATAGCATTTTCATGGCAAAGAACGCGCTTCCCGGAACTTGCTCATACCAGGTTCCAGCATCGAAAACACATTCTAATCGAAGGACCGGTTGATGCGCTACCGCAATCAGATGCAGTGGAATACCATTATCCAATCGATGTGATTGAACAGCCGGTAGCAGTATTTCATTTATGGCCTGAAAAGGCGGAGATTGGGTTCTATCGAGCGTCATATAAAGAGTGAAAGAGTAAAAGAGCGAAAGAGTGAAAGAACGCACTGACCAGCTAAGCCCTCGCTCTTTCACTCTTTCGCTCTTTTACTCTTTTAGTTAATTCGAATCGTCGTTTAGGGCTTCATCGTCATCGCCAATTCGATCACTTTTGGCGAAGTTTAAGATCAGCGAAATCCGGAATGTATCCGCCAAGGGGCTTCCCTGTTTAATTGGAATCAGGTATGAAAAATCAACACCAAATCGCTGCTGTAAGCGAAGTCCGATACCGGTCGTCACATATTTACGGCCGCCTTTCTCGTTGGACTCGTTGAAATAACCAACCCGGGCAGCAAACTGATCGTTATACCAATACTCTATACCTGTCGACAGAGTAATCTCTTTTAGTTCTTCGCTAAATCCACCGGGAGCATCGGCGAACGAACCAAATACTGATTCGAAATATCCTTTATTCGCATTCAAATTGACCCCGTTCACAACATTTGGGGTTGGTACCATTAGTTTATTGGCATCGACCAAAAAGTTGAATTTGTTGTATTGGTCAGCAAACAAGGTTATGCCTGTTCCTATCCGGAAGTTTGTTGGAATGAAATAGCTCTGGCTGCCACCATAATTAAGACGCCCACCTAAGTTTGAGATCATGGCTCCGAATCCCCAGCCTACCCCTTTGCCCGTAGCGTTGTCGCGTGCTTCATCATAATAATAGGCGCTAATATCAGCAGCTGCCGTTGCACCAGGTTTAAGCCCCGGACTACTGCTGCCCGCTGCCAGGTTTGAGTTCAGGTATTTAATACTGGCGGCCAGCGAAAACCGATCCGAAAGTCGTTGAGTAATCGACCCTGTAATAGCATATTCACGAGAATTGAATGTGCCCATGCTAACACCTTGCGCCGTTGTAAAGTCAACCGTACCTAAATCGAAATAAAGTAATGAACCGGATATAGCTGTGTTTTTACCTACTTTCGAGTATCCACTCAGATACGTATAATACATATCGCCAATCAGATTCCGTAGCCAGGGCGTATAGGAAAGCGTAGCACCTTTAGACTGCTTTGCGAAGACTAATTTTGCCGGATTCCAGAATACAGCACTAGCGTCTGCATCACCCAAAGCTACGCCAGCATCGCCGAGCGCACCAGAACGCGCATCAGGTGTAAAATTCAGAAACGGGACGGAGGAAGTGGGGACATTAAGAGTTGCGCCGTTAAGGGTGCCTTGGGCAGAAACAACGAACGGGAAAAGACTATAAACGCCGAGAAGAACACGGAAAAAATTGCGCTTCATAGAAAGAATGTTGGTCAACGACAGCAACTGATTATGGTGAGTATGGCAGCCCTGTGCGGTCAAAATTACAAGGAATCCTTGGATTAGAAAAAATGAGATTATTTTAAGTCCTGATAAATCATTTAGTTACTATTATTCGTCCGGTACCAAGTGCTGTTGTGCCATCAACTGCCGAACGAATGGTAAGGCGGACAACATAAAGTCCGTTAGGTGCTGGTTGCCCATTATCCATCATACCGCTCCAGGCGCCAACATTGACAATCGCATCGCAATTCGTACACTGGCCTACCTGCTGATGTAGTAATCGACTATTCAGGTCGTATACCCCTACTGTCCAGTCAAGCGGCTCGCCCGAACGATTCAGTTCAGCCATTAATGTTGTTTGATCAATTAGTGGGTTAGGGCTAGCTCGGAAGGTCCGCAATGCTAAACCGGGCCGTTCAGAAACTACTATGGTCAACGTGCCCTCAACCGAATTATTGTTAATATCCCATGCTTTGACCCGAATCGTATAAGTGCCTGGCGATACATCCCGAAAGGTGTATTTCACTTGCCCCTGACGTCCAGTTGATCCATTAGCAATATAGTATTCATTTAAAATAACAACAGATTGGCTTCCGAGCTGGGCCGTTAGCTCATGACCTAAGCCTGATCGGGCAATATTTATGCCCCGATTATCGGCTAAGTTAATTTGCAGCGTTACGTCCGGCCCTGCCACATGAACAATATCGCCTTCCACACGGCCCCCTACAACAGTAATTGCCACCGTAGGCGGGGTTGTATCAATACTATCAGCAAAAACGCTGCCACCTACGCGTAGGCTATCGTAATTACCCATTGCATCGAGCAAACTATCGGCGCGCACAGCATACAAATACAGTTTCCCCCAACCGACTGTGTAATCAATATCTTTAGGTATTGTAAAGCGTAAGGAGAATTTGCCTTGTTGCACTGGTACCTGACCAATAAAAATTGGATTTTTAAATACCTGATAGCTCATTTTCGGGCTATCCGATTCATTGCCAAGGGTGGTTTGAGTCACCGCTTTGTCATACAACGACACTCGAACGGTACCGGTGAAGTTGGTTACTGATTGGTTCTGCTGCCGAATTTCACCCGTTAACTCAACCGTCTGGAGCGCTTTGAGCGTATCGATACGTGTGGCTGAGATGGCTTTGCCATTCACCTGTGTAAGTACTGCCTTCGCCTTTGGATAGGCTAATTGCATCGATGGATCGCCCAGAAGAGTGAAATTCCGGTTTACGGAGCCTGTTAAACTATTATTTTTCGTCAAACGCATTATATCGCCCAGGCGTGGCATCTGACCATTGATTGGGGTGAAAACTGCATTATAAAATGCCTGATTCAGCAATAGATTGGTATTTGAATAAACAGGTCTTGTCGTTGTCAATAGCCCAATTCCTCCGCCTGTCCGGCTCAACAGTGTAAGCTCTGCACCCGATGTAATACCCGGATCATCGTACCGACCAAACTGACAGGTAGCTGTCACAAACAAAGGCAGACGACTATTTTTCCAGGAAAGAATATCCTGAAGCGTCACGATCTGCTCTTCGGCCAAACCCGCTATGCCACCATGTCCGCTATAATTGATAATTAGCCTACCATCCGCAATATCCTGGTTAATAGTCTGATTAACAGCGGGCGCTTTTTGGCCAGTGGCTGTATTTTCCTGCAAATAATCTCCTAAAAAAAGACGTTCGGGCCGATAGGCTGGATGCTGGCTCTCAATCATTTTAGCGAGTAATTCAGCGTGTTTCTGATGCTCGTTATAGTCTCCATCATCGGCAACAAACAGCGTTCGTGTCTGCCAATCACCGGTCAAGGCCGGATCAGAACTGTAACGAATAAGCTTGTCAACAACCGTTTGGGCTTCATCCAAAGATTTTACTGGCAATCGACCCACACCAATATCCATTAGATGATCGCCCTGTACAGTTTCCGCCCATTCGCCTTCATTAGCATCCATGAACCCAAAGTAATCATCGGATGAATAGCTATAAACAGGATGATAGGACTCGCGGCTCTCATAGGTAGGCACCATATTGGCCAGTTGAGTCGAACTGATTTGCCCACCAATATTGCGATAATCGTAGGTCGCATCCCCGAAAAGGAGTAGGTATCGAAGTTTAGAAGGTTGTTTCTGATAGAAGTAACGCGCCATATCTCGAATAGCTGTCAGATCGGCCTGACCAGAACCGAATTCATTATATACCTGCTGAGTCGTTACGACCAATACCGAAAGTTGATCATGATCGCGTCGAAATTGTGCTAACCGTTCGGCCTGCGCTCGCCAGGTAGCAGGTGTAACAATAAGTAAATCAGGTGTAGATTGAGTATGTAAATCCTGATTCGCGACAGACGCCGTTGATACAGGTGTTAATAGTTGCGAGTCTGTGAACAAAAAATAATCTCGAATTTGAGAAGATATCCAGCCTGCTTCCTGCCCCGAAATGGTATAAGCCTGTGAAATTGGAACAATTGGATTGGTAATATCCCAGGCACGTAAACTAGAACTGGCTTGTTTTACAGAATACTGGCCTGCCGCCAACCGACGTACCCACGTTGGCCGGTCGTATTGACGAAGTTCACGGCGGATCAGCAGGCCCAGCGAATTCAAATAACCCTGTGCGCTATATAGGCCATTTTTCTGAAACGTAATCGCGAATTGAATAGGATTGGTAGTTGTGGTTAGTTTTGCTAAAAGCGTGTCTAATCGCCCCTCAACGGCCTGATAATCATATTCATACCCTGATACAGAAGGTATTGACGATGTACCAATTAATTGATTATTAAGCCTAAATTGGAATCGAGTGGCTACCATGGCTCCAGCTGCTACCGATGCAGTTGCTCGTATTGGTGCATCTGCAACAGCGCCTGGTACATCAAACGATATCGTCTTTGTCGTGTCGGTTGTCAGGTATTCACCCAGCCATTCGCGCCCGGAACGTACCGAAGGAAGTTTGACCTGATCCAGCTCATGAAATTGATAATCATCAAAGGTCGTAACGGTTGGCGACGACAAAGTGCCTGCAGCACGATCAGCAATACGCAAACCAGGAGTAGCACCAATCGTTAAAAAATAAAACGTTGTATCGGAATAGAGATTCAGTTGATGGGTGAAACGCCGGGCTACTGAATCGTACCGAATGACGTGTGGACTTTGACCAAAAAACATGATCGCATCGTCCGTATCAAATCGACCGTCGGATTCACCCGTTACCTGGATCGCATTTTCAAGTAAATCAGTCGGTCGGGAAACAGCATTCGCCTGGGCTAACATAGCTCCTCCATTGCCATACAATCGCAATGTTCGGGGATCAGCCGTTGAAAAAGCGGGATTGATTTTTACTAGTTGCGCCTGACTTAGCCGATACACCCCCGACTGCGTAATACCAATTTTTACCCATGTTCCTTGCCGAAGCACTGATTGCGCTATAGCATTGGCATGAATAAATAAAAACGACAAGGGGAGAATGAAGCTTACCATCAGTTGCCATCGAACTGATTTTCGCTGATTCATAATACCTTGTCTATTTTTCATCAATTTCTACCCAGGCATGGGCCAGAATGGCGTATGATCTTCCCGAAACTACTTCCTTACAAACGACGCGAGTCCGGCGTAGCGTACCTCGCACATACGTCTTTTGTGCAAATCGAAATGCATCTCCTTCTAGCACGTCCTGAAGCATTACCCGATTCTGAGTAATTTCTTCCGATACCTGCACATCGAACTGTCGTAATGCAAGCATCAGAACTGGGTTTGCATAGGTTGTGGCCGCTGGTTTGGCCATATATTGCTTCAGTGGTGTTAGAACAGAAGCAGGAAAAATAGCTTCCGATAGCAAAGGCTGCATAAGTCGCTGAAACGCTACTTGCCAGGATTTTCCGTGCGGTTTTGCCCGCCGGGTTTTTCGTAGAAGTGTATACTGATAATGTACATCGGCGTGAGCCACTTCATGAATATAAGTAATTAGGAACGCGTAAGGATTCAGATTTTTATTAACCGTAATCTGAGTCTGATTGGCCGGCAAAACGCGGAAGTCGCCCAACCGGGTGCGACGTGGATTGGTGACTCTAAAGTTAAAGCGATAATACTGCCAAAGCTTCCGACAGTAGTCGGAAGCGCCCGATGGAATGTGTGTAGCGAATACGTCTGTCAAAGTCGGTAAAAACAAAAAAGCCTTATAAAAATAAGGCTTTTTTAAATGCTGGAAGGAAGAAGCTTATTTCTTCGTGGTATCAGCAGCAGCGGAATCACCTGCCATCGTAGAAGCCGAATCCGTAGCCATCGTGGTGGTGTCAGTCGACATAGTAGCTGTTGAATCAGCAGCAGCTTCTTCTGTTTTAGGTTTGCTTTGGCAAGCTGCGAAAGTCAACATGCTGCCCACGAATAATAAAGCGAATACTTTTTTCATTGTCCTGTTAGTGCTATTTTAGGTTTTAGAGAGCAAATATAGTTTTTTTCTATCGAATGCAATAAATACCTAAGTAAATATACAGAAAGAGAGTTTTTTATTTAAAAAATCCTAATCAGGATAGAACTATATAGGGAATTTCATTCATATCTGCTCCTGCTTCTCTTTCGAAGTTCTAGAAAGAATCCTATCGTAAAAACCTGTACTACGAAAGGTTAGGAGCTTATGACCAAAGTAATTGGCCAGGAAACTAAATCCCATTCCCACCACGTGGGACATTTTCTCCCGCCACCAGAGCGATACTTTTGAAAAAAAAGGATTTGCGATCCATTCAAGTGTAGCTACAGCAACTCCTACCTGAACTCCCCAGGCAACTAATGCAATAATGACAAACTTGACCATTTCACGGCCTGTATTGCCCGTTTGCTTAGCAGAAAAAGCGAAATTTTTGGTTGGCAGAAAACTAATAACAGTAGCAGTCAGATAACCGAGAAAAACGCTGGTCGAGTAGCCAAAATAGTTCCGGTAAAGAATCTGGCTAAAGAAATTAACAGAAGCACCTAGCAGAGCCGTCAGGAAGAACGAGAAAAAACTATTGTCGTTTTTAGACTTGGGCTGTTCGATTCTGCTCACGTTGACTAGTTGACCGGACAAGAAAAGTTGGATTTATTAAGGGTACGTATCTTGCAAATCCAAAAGTACAAACTCCGGACCAAATGTCTATGCTCTCAGTAAGGCTGACTTACCATATGGTCAGACAAGAGGAAGAAATATTCTGTGGACAACTAATTAACTATACGCAATAATTCATTAACTATCAATATGTTACAAGAAAATATCTTACAGATTCTAAACTTTTGTAAGCTTATTTAGAAAAGACCTTGTAAAAGACCTGGTGCAATACCCAGCCCCAAAGTGAGAATAGTAGCTGCTAATAATACGTAACGATAAAATGGAGCCACGCGAATGGCATCGTAGCCGCCATCCCGAAAATACATGGCGATAATAACCTTAAAGTAATAATAAATCCCTACAGCAGACATTAGTACAGCTACAACTAGCAGCCAGATTTGCCCACGCTCAACGGCCGTTGAGAACATATAAAATTTACCCCAGAAACCAGCCGTTAAGGGTATACCCGCTAAAGAAAGCATCGAAACAGTCATCGCGACGCCCAATAGCGGGTTTTGCCGAGCAAGACCGTTGAAGGAATCAAAGTTTTCAGTGATTACACCTTCGCTGGTAAGAGTCTGTGAACTACGCTGTTGCGCTACCAATAGCAATACGCCGAAAGCCGCAATAGTTGCTACTGAATAAGCGAGTGAATAAAAGACAATTGCCTGTTTTGTTTGTGTTCCTAGTGATGCTAAGCCAATCAGCAGATAACCCGCGTGCGAAATGCTGGAATATGCCATCATCCGCTTAAAACTGCTTTGATAAACGGCGGTAATATTACCAACAATCAGAGTTAGTGCTGTAATAATTGCCAGAATCGTCCACCAGAACGTATATACACCACCAAACGAAACAGAAAGCAGCCGAAATAAGGCCGCAAAACCAGCCGTTTTTACCACCGTCGACATGAAGGCGGTGAAAATGGTTGGTGCACCATCATAAACGTCCGGTGTCCAGAAATGGAAAGGAGCCGCTGAGACTTTAAATAGTAAGCCAATTAAAAGCATTAACAGACCAACGTACAGCAGGAGTGAAAGACCTGTTTCGGGATGAGCTGCGTAGCCGCCAATACCCGCAATCGTAAACGAACCTGTTGCGCCATAGAGCAAGGCCATACCGAACAGCATGATGCCCGTAGCAAAAGCGCCCATCAGAAAATACTTCAAGGCAGCTTCATTGGAACGAAGGTTACGCTTATCGCTTCCCGTCAATACGTACATGGCAACGGATAAAATTTCAACACCAACAAACAGCATAATCAAATTCTCGAAGCTGACCATCATAATGGCCCCTACTAATGAGAACAAAATAAGGGCGTAATATTCAGCGGGTTGAGCAGCTTCATCCTCCAGAAAATTACTCGATAACGCTACCACCATAAATGCCGATCCCAACATAATGGCCGTAAATACCATCGCCAGATTATTGGTTCGCAACATATCGTTGAAATATAGATACGTTTTGTTCCAATCGAGGAAATTGACAACCAATGAGATAAGCAAGAACAACAGTGCAGCGGGTAATAGCACACTCTTCGACTTCAAAAAGCCAAGGAACAAGAGTCCGATGCCAAAAACCGATAACAGGACGATGGGAAGCATTTCTTTTTGTTCAAAGTTTATTGTTTCAAGTTTCAGGTTGGTTTTTGTCAAACATGAAACTTGGAACCTGAAACATTATTTCATTGATACTGCCGTTGTGCCGATGTATTTCATCAGATTGGCTATAGCAGGTTCGGTTACTTTTAAAAATGTATGCGGGTAAACACCAATCCAGAATACCATTACAACCAGTGGGATAAATACCCAACTCTCTGAACTGGTCAGATCGGCAACGGATTCGGTCCGTGATGAAGTCGGCCCAAACATGCTTTTCTGGAACATCCGAAGCATATAAACGGCTCCGAAAATAATGGTGAAACCAGCGGCTAATCCTAGATAATTGTTATACGTAAAGACACCATGAAGCAATAGGAATTCGCCAACAAAACCGTTTGTCAGCGGAAGCGCTACACTGCCTAACAGCATGATCATGAAGAAGACAGTCAATTTTGGCGTTGACTGCGTAATGCCGCCCAATTGGTCAAGTTGCCGCGTATTGGTGCGGTTGAAAATAATATCAGCGACGAAAAACATGCCGACGACATTGATGCCGTGTGCCAGCATCTGAACGAGCGCTCCCTGCAATCCTGTTTCAGTTTGCGAGAATACGCCAGCCGCCATCAATCCAACGTGTGAAAACGACGAATAGGCAATCAGACGTTTCATATCGCGCTGACGAATGGCAATGACCGAACCGTAAATGATACCGATAACGGAAAGAATAACAGCCGTTTGCCCCCAGTTTTCAACGCCAACTGATGTAATGGGTAGGATAAACCGAATCAATCCGTAAACCCCCATTTTCAGCATGATACCGGCCAGCAGCATCGTAGCGGGCGTTGGCGATTCGACATAGGTATCTGGCTGCCAGGTATGGAATGGGAAAACAGGCATTTTAATGGCAAATGCAATAAAGAATGCCCAGAACAGCCAATTTTCGGCTTGCGGAGTTAGGTTAAGTTTGTAGAAATCAGCGATAGCGGCCGAATGAGGAGCTGTTACCGTGGCAGGTGTCTGGTAATACAGATAGACTAGTGCAAGCAGCATGAACAAGCTACCGAAAATGGTATAAACGAAGAATTTGAACGTAACCGGAATCCGATTTTCTCCGCCCCACATAGCAGCCAGGAAATAAATAGGAATCAGCGCAGCTTCGAAGAAGAGGTAAAACAAGAATCCGTCGCGAGCGGTAAAAACGCCCATCAGTGCCGCCTGCATATACAGCATCAGTGCGTAGAACGTAGATGGATTTTTATACGTCCGGTCAAATGTCGAGAGGACAATGAACGGAACCAGCAAGCCTGTCAGAAGAACTAACAGTAGGCTAATTCCATCGATCCCCGCACTAAACCGGATGCCTAATGAGCCAATCCAGGCATAATCAAAACCGAACTGCGATGTTGCATCGGGTTTGAAGGCGGAAAAAGCGTAGCCAGCAATTGCTAATTCAACCAGGGCAGCTATTAAGGCTACCTGTTTTATCCGTTCTCCCCCAATTATCAAAATCAGGGAGGCCGCTGCGACAGGAAAAAAAATCAGTAATAAGGTAAGCATATATCGATTTACGAATTACGATGGACGATGTAGTACGAATTCGCGTAGTTACTTAAAATCGAATAAAGAACCGGAAGGCAAAGATGAGCACAATGCTTACAACCATTGCCAGTACGTAAAAGCCGATTGAACCGCTTTGCAGCAATCGTAACTGCGCCGAAGCTTGGCGAACTAGCCAGGCAACACCGTTCACAACGCCATCAATTAACCCTTCCCCGAAGCTATAGAGCGCATCCCCCAATCCGCGAATTGGCCGAACGATAATGGTCTCATACAGCTCATCGACGTAGTATTTGTTGTAGATAACTTGTTCAGGTAGAGAACGCTCGGTAGTATCCGGCGCTGGTACGGCTCCACGATTTATGTACATGACAAAAGCAATACCGAACGACACTAAAGCAACTCCCGACGAGATAGCCATTAGCATATACTCTGTTCCATGATCAATTGCACCTTCGGCAAACGCTTCAGGATTTACCTGTCGCGAACCTTCGAAAAGCGGTTCCATAAAGTGAGTTAGCCAACCCCCTCCCGGCAGATTCAACGCTCCGCCAAGAACTGACAGAACGGCAAGAATCATCAAAGGCAACGTCATTGTTAGCGGTGATTCATGCAGGTGATGCTTTTGTTCTTCCGTTCCTCGGAACTCGCCGAAGAAGGTTAAGAATAATAACCGGAACATGTAAAAAGAGGTCAGACCAGAACCTAAAACGCCCAAGCCCCAAAGCAGTTTACTATGCTCATAGACGTGCGCTAAAATTTCGTCTTTTGAAAAGAAACCGGCTAAAGGAGGAATACCTGAAATAGCCCAGGTACCCAATAAAAAGGTTGTGAACGTAATCGGTAACGCTTTCCGCAAGCCACCCATTTTGCGAATGTCCTGCTCATCCGACATCGCGTGAATGACACTACCCGCTCCCAGAAACAGCAGCGCTTTAAAGAACGCGTGGGTCATTACGTGGAACATACCCGCGGTGTAAGCTGTGGCGCTCAAACCAAGGAACATGTAGCCCAACTGCGAAACGGTTGAATACGCAAGAACCTTTTTGATGTCATTCTGTAATAACCCAATCGAAGCGGCTAACAACGCTGTTGCAATCGCGATACCGCCAATAATCTGGATGGTCAATGGAGAGAGCGTATATAACACATTCGATCGAACGACCATGTAGATTCCGGCGGTAACCATCGTTGCTGCGTGAATCAGCGCCGATACAGGCGTTGGACCAGCCATAGCATCGGGTAACCAGGTATACAATGGAATCTGCGCCGATTTACCCATTGCGCCAACAAATAACAATAGTGTAATGGCCAAAACCGTTTTATCGCCCATTTCCAGGCTCGTTGCCTGTTTGAAAATATCGAGGTATTCGACGCTACCAAACGTGTTGATCAACATGAATATGCCCAACAGGAAGCCCAAATCTCCGATCCGGTTCATGACGAATGCTTTCCGGGCGGCATTGTTGTAACTGACATTCTTGTTCCAGAAACCGATGAGCAGGTACGAACAAAGCCCTACGCCTTCCCAGCCAATGAACATGATGACGTAGTTAGACCCCATCACCAGCAGCAACATGAAGAAAATAAACAGGTTCAGGAACGACATGAACTTGCCAAATCCTTCATCGTGATGCATATAGCCAATGCTATACAGGTGAATCAACGACCCAACGCCCGTTACGACCAGCAGCATCAACAATGATAACTGGTCGATCTGAAACGAGAAATTGATGTGTAGATCGCCAACGCTGATCCAGTCGAAGAGGGTAACGACTTGTGGACCAGCTTCAGCCTGGAAGCCAAGAAATAAGGAGATCGAAATCAGAAAGGAAGCGAGTACAGCTGCGGTAGCAACAACGCCAACCAAACCTGTTGGTACCCGACGAAAGCCCAGTCCGTTGATCAAAAAGCCAACAAGTGGGAACAGCGGGATTAAGGCACAGAGTAATTCTATTTTCATTGGTCGATAGTCGATAGTCGTCAGTCGATAGAATTCGTCAGTCACTATTGACTAACGACCGCTCCGGCGGCCCGGTATCGACTGAAAACTCGTTTTACCATTTCAGTTTGTTAAGCAGTCCGACGTCGATGGATCGGGTATTTCGATAAATCATCACAATAATAGCCAGCCCGACCGATACTTCAGCGGCCGCAACAGCCATAATGAAAAAGACGAATACTTGTCCGGCAGAATCCGATCGGTACGACGAAAAGGCGATGAGTAATAAGTTGACGGCGTTGAGCATCAACTCAATAGACATAAAAATAATGATCGCGTTCCGCCGGGTCAATACACCAATGATACCGATAACAAAGAGAGCTGTACTGAGAATCAGGTAATACGTGAGCGGTATTTGCTGAATAACTTCTGGAATGAGGACGTCCTGCGTGGGTTGCATGGCTTACCAGTTAATAAAAAGTATCGCAAATGTAAAGATTATTCGGGATTGGTGCATAGTTACACAGATGAAGTAGCCGTAATAAGTGGCAATAGGACCAGATTCGATACCTATTTTAATTTGATTTTTACCTCATTTCTTCCCGTTGACATGAGTCAACATACGTAGTCGGATTTCGGTAAGCCGACGTTTGGTATCCAATGAAAATTCGCCTTTTTGGACCCAGTCGAAAAAAGAGGGTTCTTTTTTTAGCACATCAAGAACGGGTACGCCTTTGTGTTTGCCGAAATTAAAGACTTCTTCTCCTTTATCGTTCAGAATGATTCGGCCAGCCAGATCAACGTTCGTATTGGCCGTCAGGCTGTGAAGCATATCCATGTCGTTCTCAAACACGACATCCTGCCCACCGTCGGTTCTGCCTACCATACCCAAATAGCGCTGTACCTGTGCATTCAGGACTTCCAGACTTGCCAGTGTATCCGCTTCGGCACCATGCGCGCCAATTAATTCTTTATTGCAGTAAAATTTATAGGCAGCCGAGAGGTTACGGGGCTCCATCAGGTGGAAAATGCGCTGTGCATCCACCATTCGACGATTTTTTACATCAAAATTCACATCAGCCCGCAGAAATTCTTCAACCAGCAGCGGAATGTCAAAGCGATTGGAGTTAAAACCAGCCAGATCGCAGCCATCCAGAAATTGAGCCAATGTCCGGGCAACCGATTTGAACGGAGGAGCATCCTTCACATCGTCGTCGTAAATGCCATGAATCAGGCTCGACTCCAGTGGAATGGGCATTCCCGGATTAACGCGCTGGGTTTTACTGACAATTTCACCGCCTGGTAGCGCCTTCATGATACAGATATCAATGATGCGATCTTTGGCGATATTTATGCCCGTGGTTTCGAGGTCGAAAAAAGCGAGTGGTTTTTTAAGTATAAATTGATGCGTCATAACCAAACCGAAGTTTCGTACGGTCAGGCGACAAAGGTAAACAGGTTTCGGCGGAATCAGGCTTTTTTCAATTCATCTACCCATTTTACGCCGTTTCGAGTCGCTTCTACAGATGGCAGTCGGCCTTCGTGCATCAGCTCACGAATGGCAATGATATCCTGATCGCGCTGGAATCCAGCAGCCGCTTTAATTTGCCCATCCTGAACATACAAGGCTAGAAAAGCATCGTCTTTTTCTGGATCGCCTTCGTAAATAATTTCGTCGATTTTCGTAGCGTGGCCTACGTAATTGATTTGATTTCCTTGCTGATTACTCCAGAAAAATGCCGGTAAATCATAAGACGTCTCTTGACCAGCCATCGTTAATCCAGAAACATGTCCTTGCTGGCAGGCAACTTTCCAGTGCTCAATTCGCTGAAAACCACCTTCTATTGGATAGTGAACTATGTCACCAGCAGCATACAGGTCGTCAGTAATTTTTAGATTACTATCGGTTTTAACCCCACCATCTTTCTCCAGCGAAATGCCTTTCAGGAAATCAGTACGCGGTTTTACGCCCAACCCCAGTAGGACAAAATCGGCCGGAATGCGTTCGCCATTATCCATTACGACGGCTTCGACAATCTCATTACCTTCCAGATGATCTACTTTACGACCGAGGTGAAATCGAATGCCTTCTTTCTCATGCCAACCCTGCACAACACGACCAATTTTTTCGCCCAGAATTTTCTCGAACGGCACATTTTCTGGGCCTACTATATCCACGTCGCTACCTAATTTGCGTAGACTCATAGCGCCTTCTAACCCGATAAACGAACTACCAACAATCACTACGCGCTTGCCCTGCTTTCCCAATTCGCGCAAATGCTGACTATCATGTAATGTTCGAAGCGCGTATACACCTTTAAGATCCGTTTTCAGATTTGGCAATGCATTCGGTTTTCCACCTGAACATACGAGCGCTTTCGTATACTCAATGATTTCGCCAGAGGCTAATTCGATCTGTTTTATAGCTGGATCAAGCGATTTTACCTGTTGTCCCGTCCGAATCTCAATGCCATAATCTTTATAAAATTCTTCAGTGCGAAGTGGCATCCATTCGTCAGGCGCTTCGTCGGATAAGTATTCTTTTGAACAATTCGGTCGGTCATAAGGGGATTGGCTACTTTCGGTAAGCATCAGAATTTTACCTGCAAAACCACCTTCACGCATGGCTTCAGCGGCAAACGCTGCGGCACCTCCGCTTCCAATAATTACGTACGTATCTGTGTTAGTTTCCTCAGGAGCCGACATTGGATTTTCCAGACTTTCCTTGTTCGTTGTCAGACGAACAAATACCTGCTCGTTTTCAACACGTACTTCATGCGTTGGCAACCCGTTTAATGCAGGCGCTTCGAGACGATGACCATCCCGAATATCAAAACAGGCGTTATGCCAGGGACAAATCAATCGATGCCCATGCAATACACCTTCGACCAAAGGACCATGATAATGCGAACAATGCGGATGAAGCGCGTGAAATTGCCCATCAACCTTAGCTAATAATACGTCGGTATCGCCCACGCGGACTTGTTTCATTTCGCCATCCGCCATATCATCCACACGGCAGACCGAGGCTTCGGTGTAATCAGCAATCATAGTGGTTCCGTTTGTGCTATAAACTACAAACTCGCCCACTTTGATTTACTCAGAAATTGTTCAACCTTTTTACAAACGATACTATCAAATCGCTTTTTTGTCATTCTGACCACAGGGAAGAATCTTGAGCGCTCCTCATAAGTGACTTTGAGATTCTTCACTACGTTCAGAATGACAAAAACACATCAAAAAAGAGAATCAACAAAAAGCCGATACAAAACTGTATCGGCTCAAAATCTTGGCAATCAATAAAATCAAATAAATCCTGCCGGGCCGACGAAGCGGTTTTACTTCGACGTCGCCATCACCATTTTGATGTTCAGCTTCGCACCTGTTTGCAGCACATCGACCAAATCCTGAACGGTTAAACTCTTATCAAAACGCACCACAACGGTTGGCTCGGCAATACCTGCCATAATCGTTTTCAATTCCAATTCCAGATTGGCCGGATCAACTGGCTTTTTGTCGATAAAATATTGCTTCTTATCATCAACCGACAGCGTTACCTGCTTCTTACTCAACTGCTGTGACGATGCTGCTTTCGGTAACATCAGTTTGATGACGTTCGGATTTGCTACGGTCGAAATAATTAAGAAGAACAACAGCAGAAAAAACATGATGTCGTTCAGCGATGAGGTCGCTACTTCGGCAGCAAACTTATTTTTTCGACGGAGTTTCATAGCGGAGTTATAAACGATGAGCGATGAACGATGAGTGTAAATAAGTACTCATCACTTATCACTAAAATTTATCTTACCCTTGCAGGTTCGTTGGTTGGTTTCTGGAGGACTTCGATGAATTCGAATACGTTGATTTCGAGGGCTAATGTAAAGCGCTCAATCATCATGTTTAACAGGTGATAACCTGTGTAAGCAATTACCCCGACGATCAGACCAGCTCCCGAAGTGATCATTTTTTCGTACAGACCTCCGGCAATAATCCCGACGCTAATGTTGTCAGATAACGAGATGTCGTAGAAGATACGGATGATACCGGAAATGGTTCCGATAAAACCCATCATCGGCGCAATACCGGCGATAATTCCAAGATAGCCCATATTACGCTCCAGTCGCGACAGTTCGATTTGCCCAACCGTTTCTACGGTGCTTTCGATTTCCCGAATGGGCGAACCAATCCGGCCAATCGCTTTCTCGAAAACCCGTCCCATAGCCGTACGCTGATTTTTAGCAAACGACTCTGCCGATCGAATGTTTCCCTGCGCAATCATATCGCGGATGTTATCGATAAAATTGGGGTCTGCTTTCGTTTGTGAACGAATCACAAAGAATCGTTCAAAGATCAGATAGAGCGCAGCAAAAAATAGAATTGCAATGGGAATCATGACCCAACCGCCTTTAGCTACCAGATCAAATAGTTGTAGCGATTGGGGTTGAGCAGCCGTTGTGGCTGACAGCGATGCAGCTGTAGTGTCAACAGCCGGAACCTGAAGCAAGAGCATACGAACGAGTCGGGTAAGTGGATGAGGTTAGACCAATGGATTCGTTACTAGGAACAAACGTGTTGGTTTCACCGGATATTGTTTCAAAGATAAGGAACCCTATGTTATTTACAGTTGACGATTTACAGTTTATGGTTTACAGTGGGCTAGCACGACATAAATCCATTGAATCAATCACCATAAAGCAAAAACCACAAATCTTGATCAAGGTTTAATCAGAATTTTTCCCCACCGGCCATGACGCTCTGCATGGTCAATCGCTTCAGTGATTTGATTGAGCGAATAAGAGGCCTCAACTGGCAATTGCATCGTACCAGAAGCCAATAAACTAATCACCTGTTGGGCTACTTCCTGCCGCGTTTGGCTATCAACTCGATACATCCATTCTGTAAGCCAGAAACCTCTGACAGTCAACCCTCTAAAAATCATTAATCCCGCATTAATTTCCGGGTCTTGCAAGCTTAGTACGCCATAAATCAGCATGGTTCCACCTTTGCCAAGACATTTTAAGGCTTCGGTAGCTGTATGCCCGCCCACTGCATCCAGGATGCAGGCAACGCCATTGCCGTCTGTAATTTGTTTTACGCGGGCCGTTAGGTTTTCAGTTTCAACATTAACGACTTCTGTCAGTCCTAGCGATTTTAATTCACTATTGAGATCGTCACGCCGAACCGTCCCGATGGTTTTGATCCCGCGCATTTTACACAATTGAATTACCAATTTACCAAATGCAGACCCAGCTGCTGTAAGCATCAGCCAACCTCCTTCTAGTACTTTCGAATCCTGAACCATAGCGTAGGCGGTAAACGGATTCACGAATAATTGCGCGGCTATATCGTCTGACATCGCATCTGGAACGGGAATCAGGCTGCGATGATGCGCGATGGCGTATTCCGACCAGGTGCCAATACTCGTAAAACTCACCCGCATCCCCGTACGCATCTGAACACCTTCGCCTACCGCATCGACAATACCCACACCCTCGAATCCCGCACCGGAAGGTAATTTTGGACGGATGCCATACAAGTTCTGTACGAACATGATATCCGACGGGTTAATCGGAGCAGCAATTACTTTTACACGAACTTCATTGGGGCCTGGTTCAGGAACTGGTATGTCAGCGACGCTAAGAATATGCTGTGGCTTCCCCGTTTCTTTAAAAACAATACTTTTCATTCGGTAAGGAATCAGATTTTGGCTGTAGTGATTTTGCAAATCAACAACTAATTCAACACGTCATAATCCAATGAGTTTCAGATTTTGTTTGGATTGGGATTAAAAATATCACTTAATTTGCATAAACTATTCCTAAACCTTGATTTTAGTCGTTAGCACATAGTCGGACAGTCAATAGTCGCCGTACCCACCAAACTCTATTGATTGTTGCCTATGGGCTAACGATTTTTTATTTTCGTCCCCTATGCAAACCTCTCCTTTTCTGGGCGAATTGATCGGCACCATGGTGCTTCTTCTGTTAGGCAACGGCGTCGTTGCGAATGTGGTTCTCAAGCAAACAAAGGGTGAATCGGGCGGCTGGATCGTTATTACAGCAGGCTGGGCGTTTGCCGTAACGATGGGTGTCTTTGTTTCTAAAGCCTTCGGAAGTACCGACGCGCACCTAAATCCAGCAGTAACAGTCGCTTTCGCTGTAGCCACCTCCGATTATAGTCATATTGTTCCGTACATCACTGCCCAGCTAATTGGTGCTTTTATAGGCTCTACGCTGGTTTGGTTGCATTATCTTCCCCATTGGGCTGCTACGCCTGATCCAGGCGCTAAATTAGCCTGCTTCGCCACTGGCCCAGCCATCCGCTCAACGGGTGCTAATTTCCTAAGTGAAGCACTGGGCACATTAGTCCTCATTCTTGGTTTAGCCGGAATCTCGTCCAAAAATCTGGGGGAATTAGCGATTGGCGTTGGACCTTATCTGGTCGGTATTTTAGTGTGGAGCATCGGCTTATCGCTTGGTGGTACTACGGGGTACGCCATTAATCCAGCTCGTGATTTTAGTCCTAGACTAGCTCATGCACTGCTGCCAGTTTCTGGCAAGGGTTCTTCGGATTGGAGCTATGCTTGGATTCCTGTGGTTGGGCCGCTGGTCGGTGCTGCTGTTGGCGGTGTACTGATTCAGTGGTTTGCGTTGTAGAGCAACATCCAAGGTCTGTGTCCTCACAGACCTATCACGCGCCAGCTGACGTCGGCATTCAAAAAATGCAGCCTGTGAGGACACAGACCGAGGAAAATTTAATGGCAAACTTATTACTTTACATAGACAGCTTCTAACTTCCGAAGATATTCGTATCTAAAAACGCGTTGCGGAATTTGCCTTGCGGATCATAGTCGGTAAGCATTTTTCGGAACTCCGGTAATTTTTCGTAGCGCGATTGCAATTCTTTAGGCGCAATTGTAAACAGTTTGCCCCAGTGCGGACGAGCCTTAAATGGCGCTAATTCTTTCTCAATCATAGGTAACACTTTTTTGACCGACGCCCAATCCTGTTTCCAGGTAAAGTGAATGGCTAAGCTCGGCTGTTTGTAGCAAGGGCTCATCCAGAAATTATCAGCATCAATAGTTCGTAATTCTGTAATCATCAGGTGAGGACTTACGAATTTATTGAGCCGCTCGACCGCTAAAATTGCTTCGACGGCGTTTTTGCGAGGAACGAAATATTCTGATTGTAATTCCTTCCCACTACTAGGTGTGAAACCCATTTTGAAGTGGGGCAACCGTTCGTACCAGGGGCCGGGCACACCCATTTGTTCGGTGCAATTGACCGCCGATAATTCGGCAATCGGGTGCAGATTTTTCGTAGCCCGTTTCGCGCCATAAAATTCGGGTTTAGCATCCAGCGTTTTTCCGGCTTCAATTCGGCGTTTTATCCAGACTTCATTCACTCGCTTTTTCTGCCAATCAGTAAACAAACTTACGCTATACCCTGCCGACATGATCGCTTCGAAATGCTCCTGAAGTTGCGTTAGCGGCAGATTCTCGTACACATCCTGCCGCATCATATAGGTTGGCTGAATATCGAGCGTAACTTTTGTCACGACGCCAAGTCCGCCTAAATGAACAACAGCCGCTTTGAATGCTTCGCCATCTTTTGCGCGCGAAAGTGTGCGAACTTCGCCTTTTGCCGTGATGATTTCCATAGCCGCTACTGCCGTTGACAGGTTGCCATTTTTTACCCCCGAACCATGTGTAGCCGTCGCGCAAGCACCTGCGATAGAGATATGCGGCAACGAAGCCAGGTTGTGCAGAGCAAAACCTTTTTTATCCAGATAAGGCGCTAATTGACCATACTTCATACTCGCATCGACTGTCACGGTATGCGCTTTGGTATCCAGCGATATCACATCGTCCATTTCGGTCAGTGATAGAAACTCGTTCTTACTATCGGCGATGCTATTAAAGCAGTGGCGTGTGCCTAGTACTTTGAATTTGGGATGCTTTTTTATGAAACCCTGAACATCCTGAATCGACTTGGCTTTCGTCAATTTGGTGGTACTGTATTCATAATTTCCAGCCCAGTTTTTAATCTTTTCGTCTGATACCCAGCCAACCAAAGGAGAAAATAAAGGAGTAGCCATTAATGTAGATGACAGCTTGAGAAAGGTTCTTTTTTGCATGGTTATAGGGTTTTTCGCTAAACTAATTGGATAATTTGACAATATTACGCCCGAAAAGAATCTTCTCTAAACCCTATGCCCTCTTACGTAGCCGCTATTGACCAGGGAACGACCAGTACGCGCTGTATCGTCTTCAATCGTCAAGGCCAGATTGTTTCGCTGGCGCAAAAAGAACATAAGCAAATTTATCCGCAGCCCGGCTGGGTCGAACATGACCCCGAAGAAATCTGGCGCAATACCCTCGAAGTCATCGCGTTGGCACGTATAAAAGGAAAGTTATCCGTACAGGATATTGCAGCTGTTGGTATTACGAACCAACGCGAAACAACGGTTGTCTGGAATCGTCGGACGGGCAAACCGTATTATAATGCCATCGTCTGGCAGGATATGCGAACGGCTGATTTAGTGAATCAATTTTCGACGGATGGCGGACAAGACCGTTTCCGACCTCAAACCGGCTTACCTCTAGCGACTTATTTCAGTGGCTTAAAGCTCAAATGGCTATTAGATAACGTAGAAGGCCTACGAGCCGATGCCGAACGGGGCGATGCGTTATTTGGCAATATGGATACGTTCGTGGTCTGGAACCTAACGGGTGGAACGCAAGGTGGATTGCATCTTACCGATGTCACAAATGCCAGTCGAACGCAATTGATGAATCTCCAGACACTTAACTGGGACGACACTTTGTTAGAAGCATTCACCGTTCCGCGCGCTATGTTACCCGAAATTCGCCCGAGTAGCGAGGTGTACGGAAAGGTGGTTTCGGAAGTTTTGCCAGGCGTTCCAGTAGCGGGTATTCTTGGTGATCAACAGGCAGCGCTCGTCGGGCAAACTTGTTACGAACCAGGGCAAGCAAAAAATACGTACGGAACGGGCTGTTTCCTGTTGATGAACACAGGAACCGAACTTCGGGAATCAACCTGCGGATTGCTGACCACCGTAGCTTATCAATTCCAGAATTCACCAGTTCATTATGCGTTGGAAGGAAGTGTTGCCATTACCGGTGCGCTTGTGCAATGGGTGCGTGATAATCTGGGAATCATCAAAAAAAGTACAGAAATTGAATCGTTAGCTCGTTCGGTTGATGATAACGGTGGCGCTTATTTTGTACCTGCTTTTTCAGGCTTATACGCCCCTCACTGGAAAGCCGATGCTCGTGGAGTTATCGCTGGATTAACTCGTTTTGTCAACAAAGGACACCTTGCCAGAGCCGTATTGGAAGCAACTGCTTATCAGACTGTTGACGTTGTACGAGCGATGGAACAAGATGCGGGTGTATCACTCAGTTCTTTACGAGTGGATGGCGGCATGGTCGTTAATTCATTGCTTATGCAATTTCAGGCCGATGTATTAAATGGCCCGGTTGTCTGCCCGCAAATGACCGAAACAACTGCCCTGGGAGCCGCTTATGCCGCCGGGTTAGCCGTCGGTTACTGGCAAAATCTGGATGATCTGCGTCAAAACTGGGGCATCGCCAAAACATACGAACCCCAAATGGAGGATTCTCAGCGCACAAAACTGATGCGCGGCTGGCAAAAAGCTATTGAGCGCTCATTCGGCTGGGAAGAGTAGGAAGATGTATGATATAGGATGTATGATGTATTCGGGAAACTTATCTCATATATCATACATCCTATATCATACATCTTTCTTCAGTTCTTCGGCTAACACTAGTCGTGTTTGGGGAAGGCTTTCGGGGTATTCGTCGCGAATGAACGTGATGAGTTGTTCGCGCATGTGGCACCGTAAATCAAAGGCAGATGGCGCATCCGGAGCAGAAACCAGTACCCGAACCTGAATGCATGTCGGCGTTGTATCTGTGACTTGTACAGCAAAACTTTCTCCCGTCCAGAGCGGGTCGTTCTCTGCAATTTCGCGCGCCTTTTTCCGAATTATGTCCACAGGAACGTTGTAATCCAGGTATAAAAATATGGCGCCAATAATGGAAGCGTCAGAACGAGTCCAGTTCTCAAAAGGGTTCTCGACAAAATAAGTGATTGGTAGAATCAGTCGGCGTCGATCCCATAAACGCACGATAACGCTGGTCAGGTTAATTTCTTCAATTCGCCCCCACTCCTTCTCGACGACAACGGCATCATCCAGACGAATTTGTTGGTTAAACGCAATCTGAATGCCCGCTAACAGATTCGCCAACGTTTTCTGTGCCGCAAACCCAATAACGACCGATACAACCCCAGCTGAAGTCAATACGCTCAATCCCACTTTCCGGCTTCCCTGAAATGAAATGAGTAGCAGCGAAGTCCCTATCATAAAGACAACTATAGCAATCAGTCGACGAAAGAAACGCACCTGCGTAACGAACTTTCTCTGAGCGAGATTAACGTCCTTAGACGTATCGTATTCATGAATCAACCGCTGTTCTCCTACTTTCAGCAACTGAATCAAAAACCAGGTAGTAGCAATCAAAAATAAAATTTCGGCCGTTTTATCAGCTACCGGATGTCGACGTAGAAAACGTGCCGACTGCATGTTTGTCGCCAGCAGAAAGAATAAAGAAGGAACAAAGGCCCAGAAAGCCCAGCGTGCGTATATTTTAAGCAGGGCTAACGTGCGAAACGGACGTCGACGGGCAATAAAGCGAATGATCTGTGTAACTACGAAATCAACGGCTATACCTAATACCAGAGCCGTAATGAGCAAAACCCAGCCCGATAAATCCCGATTGGGCACATATCCAAACCAACGAACGATAGCTCGTATCCATGCATCAAGTTGTTGCTGCATTTTTCATTAAATTGTCTGTAGAGTTAACTACAGAATGCGTAAATGATATATGGATACATTACGTTTCTGCATCCGTCAATGCCATGTCCAGAGAGGCTGAAAGCTAAAATTTGGTAATTCTCCCAGTAAAATAGTTCCGTTGCTCTCTACCCAGGCATGGGCTTCAAACTTATGAGTTTTCTGAATACCAACGACTAGTTTGATTCCTTTGTCTGTTTTCAACAAATAAGTTAATGCCAATGCCTGAGGTAGGCAACAAACGGCCAATGACTTGCTGATCAGTCTTATAGCCCAAATTTCGCGTTCAACCGATCGATTGGGAACGTCAATTTTTTTCTTCGTTCTGACCATCTTCCCATATGAACGCCTGAATTTCTGAAAAGAAAGCAATTTAAGTCCCAACTGGATTGCCACAATAATAACAAATACACGAATTAGTAATACCTGATCCTGGATTTGGATATGAAACCTCTTCTGTTTGTTTTTCTTACTCTGTTTCAATGAAAAAGTCAATTTGCAAATTTTCCTTTACTAGCTTGAAGACTACTGATAAGGCACAAATTTATATACTATTATAAAAAATAAAATTACAAACAAAACTATCATGATTAAAAAATAGTATATTTGAACTCATATAAGTCACAGTATTTACTCTATGCGAACACTTTTAACATCTATACTTCTTTTATTTACTTTACCATCTGTTGCGCAAATAGTCACGTACAATTTTGCTGGTGCGCCAGGGAGTCAAGTTTCGCAACCTGCGGCCTCAAATGATCCAAGTTTAACGGCTTCTGCAATTAGAAGAGGGAGTGGAATTGTTGAGATAGCTGGTACAGGGAGCATTAATTCCCGTAACTGGAATAGATTGTCGCAGGATGCCAGCGACTATTATGAGTTTACTCTGAATCCCACAAGTGGGCATCAGCTCAATATAACGCATCTTGATTTCTTTATAAATAAGTCTGCTACAGGGCCTAACAATTATTTAGTAGCTTATAGTATTGGGGGAGGACCAGAGACAACTGCTTCATCAGGAACTATACCAACGGCTAATGTCGATCAATCTGTTGGGATTACACTTTCTATCAATACGCCCCAACCCGTTCGATTCAGAATTTATGCGTGGGGAGCTACTAATGTATTGGGAACACTAAAGCTTACCAATACCTTGACTGTGACTGGAGCGGCCCCGCTGCCCGTTGGTCTTATCTCGTTCACAGCAATACCCACAGATCAAGCCATTGTCCTGAATTGGTCAACTTCCTGGGAAGATAAAAATGAAGGTTTCGATATTTTAAAAGGCCAAACCCCCAACAGTTTAGAGCGAATCGCTTTTGTCAGAGGCAATAATACGACACAAGCAACCTCTTTTTATTCATTTACAGACTCAGCCGTTCAAGCCGGTCAACTTTATTACTATCAATTAAAACAAAGAGATATAGGTGGCAGAAGCACGCCATCCAACCTGATTGGGGCTCGTGCTAACACAGGTGTTGACGAACGTAAACCTACCGTCTATCCGAACCCCAATCCGGGTAATTTCACACTTTCCGCTAACGATTTAGCTGTCTCAGATATCCGGCTCTATAATATCACCGGCACAGAAATCCCTTTACATATAGTTAAAAATCAAACTGCTAACTCATATTCAATTAAACTCCTGTCGAGCGTTTTACCAGGGCTATATTATTTAAAGCTGGGAGCAACGAGCGACAGGACATTTAAAACATTGGGCGTGGTCATCCACTAATTTTTCACTAAAAACACGTTAAAAGCGGTAGCATCATGAAGACAACAAAAGCCACAAATGCCGTTCAACCAAAAAGAGTATACACAACTCCCAATCTGATAAAGCATGGATCAGTCGCTCAAATTACGCTCAAAGGTGGAAGCGCTTTCGATGTAATGAATACTTCCAATGATTTCCAGCCCTAAACCAGTGGGCTGGCAAGTCGAAAGCAACAACAGTTCTGCGAACTGCTTTACAATTGGATTTTTCACCTTCTTCGCGAATAAGCCAACTAAGGGTTTTGCTACCAATGGTCAAGTATCGATTTGGGTCAATGGGCCGTCAGATCCGCTGGAGTTATTGAGTCTTTATAATCAGTTAGGAGACGAGTGTTTGCATCATACAAATGCAAGTACATCTTTTGTTCTGTATGATTCGGCTAATGAGTTTGTCCTTACAGCACGTGATTTATTTGGCGTTTATCCGCTCTATTATACCCAGATTGGCAATCAATTATTGGTGAGTTTCTCGGTAAAAGCGATTGTTGAATCGCCGTGGTTTACACCCATTGCTAATCCAGAGATGATTGCGGATTATTTGAGCTGGGATAACATTACAAAACCAATTACTAATCAAACCTTTTATCAAAATCTCTATTCGTTACTGCCGGGTCATAAGTTAGTCGGCGATAAGAACAACCTTTCCATTAGTGCTTTTGGCCAGATAGAGCTTGATAAATATGCGTCGCTCTCGGATCAGGAATACTTCGATAAATTCGAAGATTTATTTGTTGCGTCTGTTCAGAAAACAAGCACATCTCATCAAAGAATAGCCACTCATTTAAGTGGTGGTCTTGACTCGTCTTCAGTATGTAATGTAGCGCAGTCACTAGCTAATGAACCTGTTCACAGCTTTTACATTCAAACTGATACCCTTTCAGCGAATGAAGCGGAATACGTAGCGGCAACACTGGAACAATGGCAACACCATGGAGAGTCGTTGCTTCATAAACCTGTTCAGCCAGATCAAAATGTGTATGATTCTATAGAAAAGACTACTTCACAAATCGCTCAACCAAGTCAGTTGTTGCTACCAGTTAGCACTTTCTTACCTATTATCAGTCAGGCTCAGCAGGCAGGTTGTAGACTTATCTTATCTGGACATGCTGGTGATCAAGTAGTAGGTTACGGATTTGATTATCTAGATAATCTTTTCCAGAAACAGGATTGGAAGAATCTTCGGTTGGCCTTGAATAGCTATGCTGATAAACGCACTCTATACTCGTTAAATGCAGGAAAGGTATTTAGAACGGATGACCAAAAACGGAAAACGTATTCCATTCATTTTTTAGCCCAAAAGTTAAGCCGAACGAAAGAAATAAGAATCTGGCAATCAGCACTAAATGCCTTATTTACTGAGTTTCATTTCAGTCTGGTTGATATTGTTTATTTCTTGATCGATAAGCTAACGCGAACTGGAAAAAAGCATCCACCTCGTTTAACAAATTGGATTCGAGCCGACTGGCAGGCAGCAAAATCGACTTCTGATGTGCAGGCGATCGATAGTCAACAATTGGTTTCCGGAACACTTTCACCTTCTCAAAAAGAGCAGATTGATTTCATTTATGGTCGTCTGGGCATTCAATACAATGAAGAAATTGAGCAAATCCACACACAGTATGGTATGGAAACAGCTCATCCGTTTCTGGATAAGAATCTTCTGGAATTAACATTAAATACGTCTGATCGATTACGATTTGGCGATGGGCTAGGACGAAGTGTTCTACGTCAGGGACTTAAAGATTATTTGCCCGAAAAAATTGTCAATCGAGTCGATAAAGGAGAATTTTCTGACTACGCTCATCAGGCTTTTATCGCTCTTTACGACGAATTTATAAAACAGGATAAACCCGAAAATCCAGTTTGGCGAATCGTCCAGAGAGAAGCGTTTGTTGAGGCTGTTCGAATCATTTTCGATGAACGCTACACGATTCGACGGAGAAATCCTTATCGTTTTTTAGCCAGTCGAGTAATCTATTTATCTATATGGCTCGATTATCTCAAAACTATCTCGGCCTGATATTGCTTGGAGCGTTAGTCCTTTGTCAGTCGTGTCAGCCGGAAATACTAACTCAACAGGACGATGGTGCTTATTACCCAATCCAGCCGGGGCGTCACTGGATTTATGAAGTGAGTGAAGAGCGGTATTCGTTAACCGAAGAGCCTATTTTCAGCAGCTATTTTCTGAAGGAAGCCATTGGCGAATGGCTACCGTCTGTAGATGGAGCAAAAACCTATAAATTGATCCGATATAAACGAAATCTTCTCTCTGAGCCCTGGAAAGTAGATTCGGCCTGGGCTATACAGCAGTGGCCTGATAAACTGATTCGCACTGAAAATGGCATTGTTTATCAGAAACTTACGTTCCCCATCGCTACTAATTCGGTTTGGAATCAGAATGAATACAATTCCTTGCCTACCGATAAATACGAATATGAACAGATCGGGAAGTCGTATAATCAGGGAACAACGACTTATCCGAATACGATTCAGGTAGTAAATACACGAAACGATTCAACAGCCATTTCCCTGAGCAAGCAGGTGGCCGTATATGCTTATAAAACAGGGCTGATTTTTAGAGAGACAGCGGCATTATCATATTGCCAAAGCTCACCAGATTGCATTGGGAAAGAGCAGATTGCGTATGGATTCCGGCAGAAAATGGCTTTGCTGGAAGAGGGTAAAGATTGAAACTAACCCTTTGGTCTATCTAGGCTAAAATTTTTGTCATGTTGAGGCACGAAACATCTTAATGTATTCTTATCTCTGAGTCAGGAAAACTCAGGATGCTTCGTACCTCTGCATGACAAAGTAGAATTAGTTCTTAACTAGTTTGCCCTGCATAACTTCTTCACGACCATCTCCCCAAACTACTCGTAAATTGGCGTGATAAAGGCCCGCCGGTAATTGTCGCAGGTTTTCCCAGTAAAATGTGTTTTCGCCAACAAAGGGCGTTAGTGTGTGCGTTTCTACGGTCGTTCCAAGTTGATTAACAATCTGTAGAAAGGCTGATTTTGGGGCAATTTGCCCAATCAGTGTATAGCTGATTTGAACAATATCGGTGCTAGGATTAGGATAAATTCGCCAGGTTGTTGGAGTGGCTGAATCAGCTACATTAAATGTAATTGTATAGGGAGTTCCCGACGCATTTCCAGCTGCATCACTGCCTTTTACTACTAATTCATAGGTTCCGGCAGCGAGATTATTTAACTGATACGTAGCTTGTAGCGACACAGACGACAAAGCTGAGCCAGATTGAGGAGTTAAATCAATGAATGGACAGGTCCCGCACTGTTTAAGATACGTCTGAATATTTATCAGATTACTTCCTGATAGTTTGTTTTCATCCGTTAAATCGACCTGGATAATCGGATTCGCCGAAACGTAATCACCGTTTTTAAGCGTCCGCTGATCAACAGTAACCAATAAAACAGGATTTAAACGGTCGGGAAGGGCATTGATCGGATAGATACTATTTTGCTGGATGGCCTGCCAATCGGTTAATTCAAGGCTAATCTGATTGTTTGTCTCGACTAGTTCATCAATTTTAGCCTCACTGTCGACTAGAATTTCCAGCTTTTTTACCGACACATCTTTCTGTATAGGAATCTGAATCGTATCGCGAATGGAATTAAAACGAGCGGAAAAACGCTCTCGAACCACCTCATTCGTCGAATATGTTTTCGCTAATTCGACCGATATAGCCTGATTTGGAATATACTTTCCGACGCTGGCAACGACCAAATTAATTATAAGCGAATCATCTTCAGCGATAGATTTTCCCGGTTTTCGAGCTTGAATAAAAAGGCTCCGAGCAACATAATCTGGTTTTGTCAGCGGGAAAATCTTTAACGCCGGATCGCCCTGCAAAATGATCTGCTGCATATCGCTGCGGAGCGTCAGATCGCTCGATTGGGGAGACAGCGCTAAGTTAACCTGCTGCTGGGTTTGTCCCAGCGTTAAAGCGAGGCTAATTGTATCAGCAAAAAGTTTTTGATAAAGTTGCTTCGCATACATCTGCGTGCTGGCGGGGTAGCTCCAGAATGAACCGGCTAAAACGGCAATCGCACCTTTGTCGGGCGCGATCAGCCAATCGGTGCTTAGCGGATCGTATATGTGGAAAATGTTATTAATGCTATATCCATTAAAAAATAGGATTGGGTACTTTCCCTTATTAGCAATCTTGTTGGTGGGCGTTGAGCAATACCCAAAATTGAAATCGAGGGTATTGGATGAGCCGTGTCCCGTATAGCTGATCATCGAAACGCCCTCATTAACTTCCTTCGAAATATCAACCGTTTCGACTTCCTCAAACGTTCGTTTTGATAATGACTTCACCTGCGCGCCCATGTATGGATTTTCGGCAATCGGGCGCAGTTGCTCCATCAAGCTTTTTAGGTATGTAATTTCAGCTTTATCATGCCCCCCATTTAGATGCAAAATTCGTTTTTGCCAGTCGTCGGGTGCGGATTGCTCAGCCTCTTTCACTTTGGCCAAGTAGTTCAATACCTGTTGGTTCGTCGTTACATTAATTCGCCCGGTTGGTATGGCCTGTACGAATTCGGGATAGTCGCTAAGGCCCATCGTCAGTAACGCATCCGAACCCGGATAGCCAAACGTGGGTACCAAATCCTGGGTTTCCAGCTTTTTCAGAATATCAGGAAAGCTGATCCCCCTTCCTAGAAGAAATAGTTGCTGATCGCGTCGGCCGGATAGCATAAAATCAGCAAAACGGCGAATAGCGATTGGACTTCGTTCACCAAAATTAAACTGCTCATAGATCGATTTTGTATCGATAACCAACGGCTTGTAACTGCCTCCTGCCACCGACGAGCGATATTCTGCATATTGATTGGCAGACTCTGCTAATGAATTGTGTGTAACGATCAGATAATTATACGCTTTAGGATCGGGAATGGCATAGTTAACCCGAGTAATCTTAGCCGATTTCTTGAATTCGTTACTAATAAACAGTTGCTGTTTGCTTGCCGTATTGGGTATGATGAACTGATTTTTTTGGTGCTCAATTTTGGCCGAATTGTATTGATCTGTAATTGCATAAACTAAGTAATCTGCCCCTAGATCATCGAAGTGGACGACGGATTGATTCGTCACATTTGGGCGTAGATTAAAGTATTTATTTCGTTGTCCATCCATCAAAAAACGCTGTGGATACACAACTTTCAGATACGTCATCGAATACCAGTCGTAAGGGTTTCCTGGCAACGTCTGTGTATTCAACTGTATAGCACCATCCTGAATGTCGCTTTCATCCAGCTTTATAGTTATCTTCTTTGGATTAAAAGCTTCTACGAAAATTGTATCAATTGGCTGGTTATTATTCAGTGAATACCAAATTCGATGATTAGAAGGGGAACGACCATTTAGTTGAAATTCAAAAACTGGTGATACATCATTAACTGCCACTCTATTTTTGAATTTTACAGAGAATTTGGCCGTTGTATCGGGCACAATGTACTTTCCAGTCCAGCCTTCGCCTTCCTCGAAATAGCTCTGCTGAACGGCGGGTACCAAGCCAATAGAATTGTTAAAAGAATATTGGTCGGCGTATGCAATAACTTGCTCCTCAAGGTGATATGGCTCAGGATCTTGGTTGATGGTTTTGAAAGGATGCGTTTGTATTCGTTTTCCCAAACGACCGCCCACGGTCAGAAAATAGATTGTTTCATCCGAAAATAGGCTTTGATACGGATTGGCGCGAGAGGCATGATAATAGACTAGGCTATCCTGCCCACCCTGATTTTTTTCGGCGTAGAATTGAATAAAATCACCGGGATCGAACCGACCATCAGCCTCTCCTATCACCTCAATCGCCAATTCGCGACCGTGATGAAAAAGTTGTAATCGCTGCGGATTGATCGCATCAACCGTAAATCCTGCAGCGACTAACTCTGTATAGCTGACGCGATAAATACCGTTTTCGGAAACACTGATTTTCGCATAAGACTGCTCCGGAACAATCCACTCGTTCCCATAACGCAGCTGCGCTATACCCGAAGTGCTAAAAAGGACAAGAAAAGAAACTAAAAGTATCCGCAAGGGTTAAGTATGTATTTTTACCCTTGTAAGATACATAAAAGCGATTAGGCGAGCAACGGCTTCACCACTTTACCATGCACATCGGTCAGTCGATAACGTCGGCCTTGGCTTTTGAAGGTTAATTTTTCGTGATCGATACCAAGCAGATGCAAAATAGTAGCTTGGAAATCATGTACATGAACCGGCTCTTTAATGACATTGTAGCCAAAATCGTCCGTTTCGCCATACACTAGCCCTTTCTTAACGCCAGCACCCGCCATCCAGATTGAAAACGCACGCGGATGGTGATCGCGGCCATAATTGTCGCGGGTGAGTTTGCCCTGTGAGTAAGCTCCACGTCCAAATTCTCCGCCCCAAATCACCAATGTATCATCCAGCAAACCACGCTGTTTTAAATCCTGAATCAGAGCTGCCGAAGGTTGATCGACGCTCTTTGTCTGAATTTTGATATCGTTTGGCAAATTTCCGTGCTGGTCCCAACCTTGGTGATATAACTGAACGAATTTTACATCTTTTTCGACCAGCTTTCGGGCCAGCAAACAGTTCGCGGCAAACGTACCGGGCTTGCGACTATCGGGGCCGTACATATCAAAAATGTAGTCCGGCTCCTTGGATATATCAAGTGTTTCCGGAACCGACGTCTGCATCCGATACGCCATTTCGTACTGCTGCATCCGGTTATTAATTTCCGGGTCCAGTACATGCTTGAATTGCTCCTGATGCATTTTCCCGAGATAATCGAGCATGCGTCGGCGGCTGGTCTTGTCGATTCCCGGTGGGTTATTCAGGTAATAAACAGGATCGGGGCCGGACCGAAATACAACGCCCTGGTGTACAGAGGGCAGAAAACCATTGCTCCAGAGTTTGGCATAAAGTGGTTGATCCCCATCGCGACCTTTTGAGAGCAGGACGACAAACGCCGGTAAATTCTGATTATCAGAGCCTAAGCCATAACTAACCCAGGAACCAAACGAAGGTCGGCCCGCTTGCTGGCTTCCCGTTTGGAAAAACGTGACGGCCGGATCATGGTTAATGGCTTCAGTATGCAACGAGCGTACAAACGTTAGATCATCGGCAATGCGCGAAATATTGGGCAGCAGCTCACTGATCCACATTCGACCGGGGCCGTACTGAGCAAATTTGTACTTTGATGCAGCTAGTGGAAAGCGACTTTGTCCAGCTGTCATCCCCGTCAATCGTTGACCTTTCCGCACCGATTCTGGCAAATCCTGTCCCCACATCGCTTCGAGTTTCGGCTTGTAATCGTATAACTCCAATTGCGACGGAGCCCCACTCTGGAACAAATAAATGATCCGCTTCACTTTCGGCGAAAAATGTGGTTTCCCAACGGCAGGGTTCTCGCCGGGCGTTCCACCAAACAAATTCGTCGGATTTAGCAACGATGCCAACGCAATCGTGCCTAAACCTGCACTCGCCTGTCCCAGAAAATTCCGGCGACTTAATTGGTCATGTATTTGATCCTGAATATCCATTTTGTAGCAGGGGGCAGGGGGCAAAGGGCTTGGGGTAAATTTGATTACCCTCTGCCCCATGCCCTTTGCCCTTACCGTTTTATTATCGCTTCGTCGAAATTCATGATTGTACTAGTCACTACCGTCCAGGCAGCTAATTCTTTATCGTCCAGCTTCTTATCTGCTGGATATTCTCCTACTGACAATAACTCGATTGCTCGTTTCGGATTCTTTCTAAAATCAAGTAGCTCTTCCGCGTAGAGTTGCTTCATGAGTGACAGTTCTTCTGAACGGGCTGGCCGACTAACGACAGACTTGAACAGTTGATTGATCGTTTCCGTTTCGCCCTGCTTCCAGATTCCCCGTTCGCCCTCTTTTTGCGCCAGTACTCGTGCCGCTTCCACAAACTGCGGATCGTTAAGCGTAACCAGAGCCTGTAATGGTGTACTGGTTTTCTGCCGCTTTACAATACAGGTATGCCGTTCAGCCGCGTCGAAATTTAGCATCATCGGTGGTGGCGATGAGCGTTTCCAGATCGTGTACATCGACCGACGGTAGAGACTATCTTTATGATTTTGAACGTATTTCACGGCATTACGGGTAGCCAGCGCTTCCCAGATACCAGACGGTTGATACGGATGAACACTTGGCCCACCAATGCGCTGCGTCAATAGTCCGCTGGCGGCCAATGCATTGTCACGTACCTGTTCAGCTGACATTCGATAGCTAGCTCCTCGAGTCAGAAACGTATTGTCGGGATCGGCTTCGCGTGCTTTTTCCGGTACGCTCGACGACTGCCGATAGGTAGCCGACATCACGATCAGTTTGTGCATCGCTTTCGCATTCCAGCCCGATTCTCTAAATCGTACGGCCAGATAATCCAGCAATTCAGGGTGGCTCGGTAAAGCTCCCTGATTACCGAAATCATCACTATTTTTTGCTAACCCCTGCCCAAAATATTGCTGCCACATCCGGTTGACAATCACGCGGGCAAAGAGTGGGTTTTCTTCCGACAATAGCCATTTCGCCAAGCCAAGCCGATTCTTTGGCATCGTCTCGTCAAGCGGTTGCATACTATGTAGTACAGCGGGCGTAACTACCTCGCCGGGAGCATCATAAGCGCCCCGTTTCAGCAAGTGCGTTTCGCGCGCTGTTTTCCGCTCCTCCATCACCATCACCTGATCAGAGTTGGTATAAAGCGCAATTTGCTCACCACGCAATTTCATTGCTTTGGCAAAATCGGTACGATAAATCGGATCTTGCGTAGTTACGTAATAGGTGTACAAACCCGCGCGCTGGTTAGGTGTCCGATTAGCGGTAGCGGTACGTAATGCCGCTTGGAGTGCGTCAGGCTGACCAGCCAGGGCAGGCATTTCCAGCGAAGTCAGGCAACGATTGTAGATACGAAGTTCGTCGACGGCAAAATCTTTGTAGAAGTTGTCATGCATTCGTCCCACATAAAACGAATGTTGCGCCCAGTGCGTACGATCTTTGCCAAATACGGTACTGTGAATCAAATGGTCAGCAATGGTTTTCGTACGCATTGGCTTTCCATTCAAATACAGCGTAAGTCCCTTCGCCTGACCCATTCCATCGTACGTAAACGCAACCTGAAACCATTGATGAGCCGGCACTTTATCAATCGATTCAATATCAATGGCGTTCGATGGCCAGACATGGTTTAGGCTAAGTTTCAGTCGTCCATCTGCCAGAAGATCAAGCTGGTACCCACGCTGACCATCCATTGGCCCTGTCGTACGACCCAATAAAGTCAACGCCATATTTGGTTTCGCGAGGTTGAACCAACTGCTAATCGAAAAAGGCTCGTTTTGCTCGAAAGCAGCGAAGTTTCCCGGCAGTTGAATATAGCTATCACCAGGCAGGAAACGGGCTTTCCCAAATCGGCCAGGAACGGCATAAGGTACTTTATCTGGATCGCCACCAAGCCGTGCCGGAATCGTATCGTTGACCAGATTAGCAAATGCGTTTCGAGGATCTTGCCAGAGTTCTTCTTTGGTTTTCCGTTTCGGTGGCTCTTTTTTCTCTTCTTTCCTGGCAACTTCCTTTTTACCAGTCAGCGCTTCTTTTTTCTTAGCGGCTTCTTCCAGCTTCTTTTTCTGCTCGTCTTCTAGTTTTTTCTTCTCGGTCTGCGCTTTCACATACGCACTTATATCCGTCCGATCGGCTTCATCGAAAGTATAATGTGCCAGTAAACCTGAATCAACAGATACAATCGGGCGCTTTTCCGCCTGACTCAGCCATTGCCCAAATCGCTTCTGATAATCAGGCCGATTTAGATTTAATTGTTGCTGGATTGGCGTTAATTGCTTGCGGATGTAATTCAACTTAGCATCCGTTTCGGGCTTTGTCAGCGTAATGGTTGGAGCCGCTTCACCATTGTACGGAATCTGCCCTCGTTCGTTATTGCTGTTGAAAAAGGCAAACAGCGAATAATAATCTTTCTGGCTAATGGGATCGTATTTGTGATCATGACAACGGGCGCACTCAACCGTCAAGCCCAGCATTGCCTTTCCAAATGTATTCGTCCTGTCTGCCACATATTCAACCCGGTATTCTTCATCGACAATACCACCTTCCTGGCTTTGCTGATGATTTCGGTTGAAAGCGGTGGCAATCAGTTGGTCCCGATTCGGATTCGGAAGCAGATCGCCCGCTAATTGCCAGGTAATGAATCGATCAAACGAAAGATTCCGGTTGTACGCCCGAATGACCCAATCCCGATAAGGCCACATGGTTCGAAGGCCATCATCCTGATAGCCATGTGTATCGGCATAACGGGCCACATCAAGCCATTCAGCCGCCTGTCGTTCGCCATAGTGCGGACTATTGAGCAATCGATTGACGACTTTTTCGTACGCATTTGGGGAATTGTCCGCCAGAAACGCGTCCACTTCGGCAGGGGTTGGCGGTAAGCCGGTTAGATCAAGACTGGCGCGACGCAGCAAAGTAGTTTTGTCTGCCTGCGTATTATGCGATAGCTTTTTCTCCTGTTGTTTAGTCAACACAAATCGGTCGATGTCATTAACGACCCACTTATCGTCTTTTGCCTTGGGAACTTCAGGCATTGTGGGCGCAATCAGCGACCAATGCTGTTTGTATTCGGCTCCCTGCTCAATCCAACGCAGCAACATCGCCTTTTCCTCGATAGTTAATGCCAGGTTGGATTGTGGTGTAGGCATCATCTCATCAGGATCTGTGCTGAGGATACGATTGGCGAGTTCGCTTTTTGCCAGATCCCCTGGTACAATAGCGATATGACCACTTTTTGCCAAAGCTTCATATGCGCCTTCAGGCGTATCCAGCCGCAATCCTGCCTGTTGTTTAGCCTTGTCGGGACCATGACACGCAAAACAACGGTCAGACAGAATGGGTTTGACATGTAGGTTATAATCGACTTTTTCAGGGAGATTGGTTTCAGCGGCAACTATATCAGCCGGTTTTTCAATAGAACTACGACAGGCGGTCAGCCAAACCGACGTACTAAACAAACCTACTGTTGCAGCAAACAGCGCATAACGAAATCGTATGTCAGACCAGACAGGCATACAAACGTACAGATTGACCGGATAATAAGGCTACAAAATTAACAAAGAAAAGTACAAAAAAGGAATTAACTGAAGCTTAAAATTTGACTGATGAGGGGTTTTTTGTCTTTCTGACAAAGGAAGAATCTTACTGTTCCCGAATAGTCAAATAGGAATGCTTTAAGATTCTTCCTTCATCAGAAGGACAAAATCTGTCTTTTAAAGACTGTTTAAACTCCAATGAAAAGACGAATCGAGGAGATTTTGTCATTCCTCCTGCCGCACCGGCGGACCGGTCGGAATGACAAAAAATGCCACTAACAAATTTTTAGACAGTCTTTCATTCTCCAATGATTATTTTTTCGGCTCAGCCGTTTTCGCTAATTCGGCAACGGCTTGTTCGCTCAGACCGCCGATGATTTCAAGCTTCGGCATTGATTTTTTAAGAGTGGCAATACCTTGATCCGTTACTTTCGTCTGCCACAAGTATAACGTTTTC
Source organism: Spirosoma harenae (assembly GCF_054776975.1). Taxonomy (NCBI): domain Bacteria; kingdom Pseudomonadati; phylum Bacteroidota; class Cytophagia; order Cytophagales; family Cytophagaceae; genus Spirosoma; species Spirosoma harenae. Next base: position 238,938 of record NZ_BAAHBD010000011.1, read on the forward strand.
AGGTTTTTCAGGCTGATCAGTTCAGCTACACCCGCATCTGTTATCGCCGTTCCATACAGATTCAGGTATTCTAAATTGGTTAGATTTTTTAGCTGCTTCAAACCAGCGTCTGTTATTTTCGTTTGCTCCAAATGGAGTTTTTGAAGGTTTTTCAACTTGGCTACCTGCGTCAAAGCAGCATCCGTAACTTCTGTATCGCCCAACTTCAACCAGACAATTTGCGTACCTGCTTTAGGCAATAAAGCAGCTTGCGCGTCATTAAATGTTCGAGCATTTACTGCACTAACTTCCAACTGGTTTTGCTCTTTCGACAGTGGAAGCACGAGTAATCCCGCTTTTTTCAACTCATCAATAATAGCTGGATCAGCGGCTGGTACCTTCATCGTCAACACAGGCGATTCAGGTGCTGGACCTGTAGACGCTACATTAGCCCCTCCTGACTCAACCGGACTATCGCCAGTCAGAGAAGCTAATACGGGTCGGATTGCGTCGGTAACTGTCAGGTCAGCCACTTTTTTGTCGAATGGTGCGCCCTGATCAATCCACCAGGTTAATAAAGCTATTTGGCCTTCAGTTAATTGAGGTTTGCCTTTGGGGGGCATATGATGATCATCTTCGACGGGCCGTAAGCAGACTTTAACCAACTCACTATTTACGCCTTTTCCAGCTACGAAAACGGGACCATCCTCATAGCCTTTTTTAATCATCTCGGGCGAATCCAGACGCAGCTTTGCCTTCGATTTATCGGCATTATGGCATTGTACGCAGCGCGTTTGCAGAATCGGATTGACAATCTGCTGGTATACCATGGCCTTATTAACATCCGTAATCGGCTCAAATTTCATTTCCGGCTGCTTTGGTGGTAAACCAGCTAATGATCGGATAGGGCCGGGAGCATATTGCGTCAGGTAATCAGAGCCATGGGTTAAATTACCGCCGTTGTGCCCAGTGGCTAATAGAAGCACTAACGCACCACCTAATGCGGGTAGGTAAGCCAGCTGCGCAAATGGAATGATACGGCCCAGGTTCTCCGATTTCACCGCCCAGGCAAGCCAGGCAAATACGGCAACACCTATCCCCTGCCATTTGTGCGAATCCAGTGTTTCAACTTCGTAACCACCGCCTAATGAAAGCATGTAACCAAACAAACAAGCCATCGTTGCACTTACTGCCGACCAGAACAGAATAAGCGTAATGGTATGCTGGCTAACCGAATTACGCCGAGTTAATCGGTCCAGTTCGAGCAGGCCGGCAATGAGTAGGAAGCCAATCGGTAGGTGTACAATTAGCGGATGGAAATGCCCCCAGAACAGCACCCAATCCGATGGCGGAGTTGCTGCCTGTAAGAGAATCAAACTGGTCATAAGTAAGGAGTTACTCAAGCGACTCGCTCTAATTTAATGGGATATGTTTTTTTAGAAGCCCATTGCGCTACGTAAACACTTTCGTCGCTATCAACTAATACGTCGTGCGGATGCAGGAAAGGCGAATTAAGAAGTTCTTTCCGCTGTTCTGTAAGCTTATCACCCTGATAAACTGGAGCCGTACCACCCGGCGTCGAAACTACCCGGTCGTTTTTGTCCAGAATCTGAATATATCCTGATTCGGGATAGGCATCTGAGGTACTACGAAACACAGCACCATAAATATTTTCTCCGTGAATCACTGGTCGACAGATATAGGAACCGGGCAGAGCAATTGTTGATAAGTATTTTCCATCCAAACTAAAGCGTTTCAGCGCGTTATGTCGTCGATCCGTAATTAGTAAGGTTGGGTTGGATGCATTCCGACGATCGACGGCAATACCATGGCAGCAATCAAATGTTTCAGTTGTCTCTCCTTTGCCCCCCCAATAGCGGATGAGTTTGCCCGATTTATCGTACTGCATGACATAATTCAGTCCGTAGCCATCTACGATGTATATATCACCATTCGCTGGATTGATAGCCGTTTCGGTAGGCATAAACTGAGTTGGATAATCATACTTACCCGTTTCTTTCGGATATTCTATCTTCATCAGTTGCTTACCTTTCAGATCGGTTTTAATAACCTGATGGCGGCTAGTATCCGTAATCAGCAAATACTGGTCATTTCCCTCTCCCCCTAATGAAAGTCCATGTCCACCGGGATAATCGTGTCCCCAGGTTTCGAGCAGTTTACCGGATTTATCGTAAATAAGGATATTATTTTTCGTCTCGTTAGTCAACAGAATAATCCGTCCTTGCGAGTCCAGAACCATTTCGTGACAATCGTTGACCGGATTTTTACCGGCATCGAGCACACCCCATCCCGGAACAGCACGGTAGCGAAATCCATTATGACCAATTACAGCCGATTCTACACTTTTTTTGTAAGGATTAGCGGAAAGAATAGTTGGTGCGACAAGCGAAGTCGCTGTTGCCAATGCCGCCTGTTTGGCAAATAATCGGCGCGAAAGTAACGAGCACATAGTCAATCAAGATTTCCGGTAAAAGGAAGAGTTACGTAAACTTTACTGACCACACGGATACAGTTGGCTTATCTGTATAGTCAGCTTGGCGATTCACTTCATGAAATTACTCATTCTGGCAGTCAAGACAATAAAGAAAAAGCCAACTATCCAGATTAAATCAATCCGAATAGTTGGCCTGTACGTTGACAAACAGTTTGTTATCTGCGAGCCTATTTTCCGTTTTCCGGTCCGTCAGCCCCACGGCGTCCGTGTCGCATTTTGTCGTGCATCGACTCAAATTTGGCGAATTGATCGGGCTTCAGGATACTTTTCATCTTGGTTTTAAAATCATCAGCATTCGCTTTCAGTGCCTGTGCTTTCGCCTTACGATCATCGGCATTAGCCTGAATCGCATCTACTTTCTGCGCGCGGGCCAGCGTAACATCATACACTTTTTTTGACGTAGCCTCATCTAGTCCCAGTTGTTTCGTCATCCGATCCGTCATTTTATGGGCTCGTGTTTCAGGATCAGCCATTTGACGTTGCGCCATCGAATGATTACGCCCTGCTCGTGTAGTCGTTTGCGATTGCGCGTCGGGCGTTGTAGTCTGCTGGGCCAGCAACGGGAATGAACAGAGCGACAGCATCAGGCCGCTCAAAGCAAGTTTCTTAAACATGGTTTATCAATTGTTGATATACCCTAAGACATGTCAACGAGGCCACGGTTTAAGAAGGACATTGATTTTAACCAGAACTTAAGCTCGGATGCTTACTATCTCAAGTTAAGCCAGCGAAATTAAACGTACGATTTGTTCCAGTCCCTCTGCATCAACAGTACTGAAATCGTTTAGCTGATCGCTATCCACATCTAACACCATAGCCACATTTCCACTGCGGTCAAAAACGGGCACCACAATTTCCGATTTTGACGCTGAACTACAGGCAATGTGCCCAGGAAATTGCTCAACATCGGGCACAATGATCGTTTCTTGGCGGCTGTAGGCCGCTCCGCAAACACCTTTGTTAAATGCAATACGTGTGCAGGCAATCGGGCCTTGAAAAGGGCCAAGAACTAATTGGTTTTCTTTTTTGAGATAAAAACCCACCCAGAAAAAGTCGAAAGCTTCTTTTAAAGCTGCTGCCACATTAGCCAGATTAGCGATCAAATCAGTTTCACCTTCCAGCAGAGCAGCTATTTGCGGAATCAGGCTATCGTAAATAACTCGACGATCAGCCGTTTGAGGAATAATGAGTGTTTCGGCCACGATGTATGTTATGGTATGTATGATGTAAGCTATAACCGGGATATATCATACATCATTTAATTTCTTGTGAAGAATTGGATTAGTACAATGCTGACGGTTGTAAACAGCGTACTGGCAGCTACTCGGATCAGGGTCGGAATAATCAGCGCAAGGCTGCTGGCTTCAATGAAAAATAAGGCAGTATGATGAATCAGTGCTAGAATCAGTACATATCGAAAAAAGGCACCAGTGCCCAATTCATTCAATGAAAACTCAATCCGTGATGACTCCAGACCCGGCACGTCAATCTGCGAACGGACTATTAAAGGTCGGATATACGCCATTAGCACCGTAGCAGCTGCGTGCATGCCAAACGTATTGTAAAACGTGTCGACAACTATACCCGTTATGAAAGCGATAAGTAGCAGCCAGGTCATACTGGTTTCATTGGGTAGCAACAGAATGCAAGCAATGTAAATAAAGCAGAATGCATAATCGAACAGTACAATATTTCGTACTAATAGAATTTGCAATACCAGGTAGAGCAAAAACATAAGTACTGTCGATACGATTTCGCGAAGGGTCATTTTTTATAGTTGATAGTCAGGAGTCGGTAGCCGTCAGTTCTTATCGTTAAATTACTCTTTTCTGACCACTATCAACTATGACTTATTTTTCCGTTTCAATTTGTTTTTCCAGCTGTTCCTGAGCGCCTTGCAGATTGTTCTCAACTACATATACGAAGGATAGACTGCTAAAATTCGTAGCCAGATTGAGCGTAATGTCGTGAAACGTTCGATTAGGCTGAACCCCAATCGTTCGAACTCGACCGACCAGAATGCCGGGTGGGAATGTTGAATTCCGCTCCGATGTCACGACCGAATCGCCCTTACTTACTGGCTGCGTCAACGAAATATCGTTTAGCTTAATTAGGTGAGGATCAACACCATCCCATCGTGCCGTGCCAATCTCCCGGGATTTTACCAATTGAGATGAAACCAGATATTCCGAGTGGAGAATGGACGTAATAACCGAAAAATGGCGATTACAAATCTTCACCTTCCCAACAACGCCCGTTGGAGAAATAACACCCATACCCGGTCGAATACCATCGTCAGTTCCTTTATCGATGGTAATGTAGTTGTTGGCAAACTGCGTCGTGTTATTAACAACCTTGGCGACGGTAAACTTAAATCGATCGGCAAAAGCTGAATCAGCCAGATATTCGGTTGGGGCCGCTGGTTTACTTTGGAGTAATTTTGTCAGCCGTTGGTGAAGACGTTGATTTTCAAGCGCTAAATCAGCGTTTACCTGCCGTAAGTTGGCATATTGATTGGCAGCATTCGACCAGGCTAAGATCTGAGCCGCATACCGATTCGATGTGTTGAAGTACGTTACACCCCAATAATTACTGGTGTTGATGATGAAGTAAAAACAGGCTACTTCCAGCAACACAAATAGGATGAAGTTTCGACTTCGAAGAAAAAAATCAACTAACTCACTCATGGCTGGGTCACGACTTATGACCAAACAATTCCGGCTGGTTTGTTATTCCGACCGGTCCGCCGATGCGGCAGGAGGAATCTTGAAGTCTCTCATTGGGAAAGTTTAAGATTTCTCCTGCCGCATCGGCGGACCGGTCGGAATGACAAACCAGCCGGAGAATTATAAATGCTAGCTAATCAGAACAGATTTATATAAATCCAGATTCTTAATGACTTCACCCGTTCCTTTCACAACGGCCTTGAGCGGGTCGTCGGCTACGTGAATCGGTAATTTTGTTTTCGCACCCAGTCGTTTGTCGAGGCCGTGTAATAATGCTCCTCCGCCCGTCAGGTGAATACCGTTGGTGTAAATGTCAGCCGACAATTCCGGTGGCGAAATCTCGAGTGCCTTCATCGTAGCTTCCTCAATTTTTGAAATCGATTTATCGAGCGAATAGGCAATCTCGCTATACGTCACCTTGATTTCTTTCGGAATACCCGTCATCAAGTCACGTCCACGGATTTCATAATCAGCTGGTGGATTGTCGAGTTCGGGCAGCGCCGAACCCACTTCCATTTTGATTTGCTCCGCCGACCGCTCACCGATCAATAGGTTGTGCTCACGACGCATGTAATCCACAATATCGCGGGTAAACACATCGCCCGCAATCCGAATCGACTGTTCGCAAACAATGCCAGAAAGAGCAATGACCGCAATTTCGGTAGTACCTCCACCGATATCGACGATCATTGTACCGTTCGGCTGGGTAATATCGATACCGATACCGATTGCCGCGGCAATCGGTTCGTGTACCATGTATACCTCCTTCGCGCCAGCGTGTTCGGCCGAGTCTTTAACAGCCCGCTTCTCCACCTCCGTAATCCCCGACGGAATACAGATTACCATCCGGTGAGAGGGTGAAAAAAGTTTGCTGCCCGTATCTATCATCTTGATCATTCCCCGAATCATCAATTCGGCGGCCGTAAAGTCGGCGATAACCCCATCTTTGAGCGGGCGAATGGTCTTGATATTTTCGTTGGTCTTTTCATGCATCTGCATGGCCTTGTGGCCAATAGCCAGCACTTTTCCGCTGACCTTGTCCATTGCAATAATTGAAGGCTCATCCACCACAATCCGGTCCTTGTGAATAATCAAGGTATTCGCTGTGCCCAGGTCAATCGCAATGTCGCTGGTAAGAAAATTAAAAAGTCCCATTATAGGTTGACGCAGAACGTCTTATTACGAGTACTGATTTTTGAAAAGTGTGCAAAAATATAGATTATTAATCAGAATGATAAATGATACAAGATGTTCCTCTAATATTATTTACGGCCTCACTCATCATTTATCGTTCATCATTCATCACTCAAATTAGCTTACTTTTGCAGGACTATGGGAATTCGTTCGGTTTTGAGTAAGCCTTTGGCCAAATGGGTAGTGGAGCGGCAACAAGCCTGGATGTATCAGCCCATCGAAGCCCAGCAACGCTGGTTTGAGCGGCTGGTCGATACAGGACAGAATACTGTTTTTGGCCGGGATCATCACCTAAAAGACGTACGAACAATCGAGGAATTTCGGCAAGCTGTTCCCGTTCGCGACTACGAAGATTTAAAGCCATATATCGAACAAATTCTGCACGGTGATACCGATGTATTGTGGAAAGGCAAACCACTATATTTTGCCAAAACGTCAGGAACTACGTCAGGAACGAAATACATTCCGATTACGGAAGAGTCAATTCCTAACCACATCAATTCGGCCCGCGACGCTTTACTGAATTATGTGGCTGAGACGGGCAAAAGTGAGTTTCTAGATAAGAAATTGATTTTCCTATCAGGCAGTCCTGAACTCACGCAGAAAGTAGGGATCAACATTGGCCGATTGTCGGGAATTGTGAATCACCACGTACCAGCTTACCTGCGTACCAATCAATTACCCAGCTACGAAACCAACACGATCGAGGATTGGGAAACGAAATTAGAGCGGATCATCGACGAAACGTTACCGCAACCGATGTCGCTGATTTCGGGAATTCCGCCTTGGGTGCAGATGTATTTCGACCGGATTCAGGACCGAACAGGCAAATTAATCAAAGACGTATTTCCTGATTTTTCGCTGTTTGTATACGGCGGAGTAAACTTCGAACCCTACCGCGCCAAACTCTACGAAAGCATTGGCAAACGAATCGACTCCATTGAAACGTACCCAGCGTCAGAGGGCTTCATCGCGTTTCAGGATTCACAGACTGAGGAAGGTTTATTATTACTATTGAATAGCGGCATCTTCTTTGAATTCGTCCCTGCCGAAGAGTTTTTCACCGAAAACCCGCGTCGACTGACTATTGGCGAAGTGGAACTAGGAAAAAACTATGCCGTGATTATCAATAATAATGCGGGTTTATGGGGTTACTCGCTCGGCGACACCGTAAAGTTCGTGTCACGAGAACCCTATCGATTGGTGGTCACGGGACGTATTAAGCATTTCATTTCGGCTTTTGGCGAGCACGTCATTGGTGAAGAAGTAGAAAAAGCGCTCCAGGATGCCATGCAAAAGCACCCCGAAACCGAGGTAGTTGAATTTACCGTAGCGCCGATGGTTAGTCCAAAAGAGGGGTTACCCTATCATGAATGGCTGGTTGAGTTTGCAACGCCCCCACACGACGCAAACGCCTTTGCTCGCGATGTAGATACTCGCCTGACGGAATTGAACGTTTATTACGACGACCTCATCACCGGCTCTATTTTGCAACCGCTCAAGCTAACCAGTTTGCCGCGCGGAGCCTTTCAACGCTATATGAAGTCACAAGGAAAGTTAGGCGGCCAAAACAAAGTCCCCCGCCTAAGCAACGACCGAAAAATTGCAGAGGGATTATTAGAAGCAGAGAAAACGGTTTAACTATGAAAATAACCGGAATCGACATTGGCGAATACCGCCAGTTTAACAATATAAAGTTTGATTTTACCTATCCAGAAGGCCACCCAAAAGCAGGCCAACCTTTGGAAAAAGTGTGTTTTATTGGGCAAAGTGGAACGGGAAAAACGACTTTACTGAATATAATTTGGGATTATTTAAATATTATAGTACAAGCCAGTACATCTCTTTTTAATACAAAAGAGTTTAATAGTTTGATTGATAATACTTTTTTACCTGAAGCTTTATTAAATAGTAAACTTTCAATTGCAATAGATGGAAATAAAGTAAAGCTTGATCATGAAAGTTCAAATGAAAAATCAGATAAAGATTTTTTAAGCTATTGGTTTTTGGAAATATTAACAAAAACTCAGCAATATAAAATAGAGGATACCAATAAAATAGGAATATATATTAAAGATTCAATAGCTCGTGAAGCAGATGCTTTCTTAATAGCACAAAAATCTGATCCAGAAACCTTTTCTGATTATGTAAAAACCGATAGTCAATTCGCAGCTGAAAAAACAAATAGGGAAGAACTAATTAAAAATATTGATCGTAAGAAAACGGTCTCATTAGGAGACTTACGCTCATTAGCTACATGGGAGTTTCTATTGCAGCAGATTCATCAATACGACAATACGGGTCGAGACTTAATCAATAGTATTGTATTAAATCGCGAAAAAATTACAGCTGATCAATTAATAAAAAGACTTACATATTGGCGAGACAATACTCCAAATCCTAGAGTTGACTTAGCTAATAACTGTTTAAACCCTCTGCTGGATCGTTTCTTTTTAGAAATGGATACGGAAAGCAATGAAGTACCTATAAAAATTAAATTAAAAAAGGGGGAAGTAATTGATAGTTCTCATCTCAGTACTGGTACTCGTCAACTCTTAGCTACAGCCATTCCTATTTATAAATTCGATACTAAAGGCACAGTTATACTTTTCGACGAACCAGAACGATCACTATTTCCTGACATTCAGCGTGAATTAGTAAAGTATTATACGTCTCTTGCTCCTGAAGCGCAATTCTTTTTTGCTACTCATTCTCCAATTATAGCGTCGGCTTTTGAGCCGTGTGAACGCTTCATTTTATATTTTGATGGAAATGGTGAAGTGAAATTTCATAATGGTATCGCTCCTGAAGGTGATGATCCTAATGATATTTTACGGCAGGATTTTGATATGGCTGAATTGATGCTACAGAAAGGACTGGAAGAGTACGAACGTTATCGCCAGCTTGCGATGCAAATTCGGGTAGAAACAGATGAGAATAAGAAAAATCAACTCATTGCAGAGCGGCTTGAGTTAGGTAATCGCTACAATTTTGCTGGTCAGTATGCGTCGAGTAAGTAAACCGAGTAATTCTGCTGTTCTGCAAAAGCAATTATCCTATAAAGTAGGTGGCGACAATAAAAAGTTAGCGGATCAGCTTTGCCATGAGCAGCATAATATTTGCGCGTATACAGAAACGTACCTAGGTCGTTCAGACAAAAAAGATATTGAGCACTTTGATCCAACTTTAAAAGGTCAGACAGGTGATCATTATCAAAACTGGTTCCTAGTTAAAGCGCAATGGAATAGTGAAAAAGCTTCGAAATGGAAAAACTATCAACCTATTCTTCATCCAACAGCTAGTGATTTCGAAAAGCGAATCATCTATTTTGAAGGTGAATACATTGCCGCTTCGCCAGACGATCAGGAAGCGATTAATCTGATTCATCTTTTGAAACTAGATGACCATGAGTTAGCGACAGAGCGGCATTGCTATCTAGAAAATCTCAAAGAAACGTTTGTATTGTCTGGGAAATCCGCTCAGCAATATATTGATGATTTAGTTATGACAAGGCCTAGTTTGGTCTACTTTATCCGAGCTATTGAGGAAGAGTTACAGGTAAAAGTTAACTTTGACTTAGTAAAGAAATTAAATGACTGAACATAAAAAACGCCATATCGCCATTCTTGGCTCGACGGGTTCTATTGGTACACAGGCCGTCGAGGTGGTAAAAGCGCATCCTGACCAGTTTCAGGTGGAGTTGTTGACAACCAATAATAACGCTGAACTACTCATTCAGCAGGCAGTTGAGTTGCAACCTAATGTAGTGATTATTTGCAACGAAGACCGATACGATCAGGTTTTCTCGGCGCTTGATCCGATTGGGATTAAAGTCTACGCTGGAGCAAAAGCGATTGCGTCGGCGGTGCAGATGGATACTATTGATATAGTACTGACGGCTATGGTCGGTTATGCCGGTTTGCTTCCGACTATTAAAGCTATTGAAGCCGGAAAATCGATTGCGTTAGCCAATAAAGAAACGCTGGTCGTAGCGGGTGAACTCATTACACAGCTGGCCGCTCAGAAAGGCGTTAATATTTATCCCGTCGATTCGGAGCATTCGGCTATTTTTCAATGTCTGGTTGGTGAATTTCACAATCCGATTGAAAAAATTATCCTGACCGCTTCGGGTGGCCCATTTCGGGGAAAATCGCGGGAGTTCTTATCGACGGTTACGAAAGCGCAAGCGCTTAAGCATCCTAACTGGACAATGGGGGCGAAAATCACCATCGATTCGGCGACGCTGATGAATAAAGGGTTGGAAGTCATCGAAGCTAAATGGCTTTTTGGCCTTCGTCCTGATCAGATTGATGTAGTTGTTCACCCGCAAAGCATTATTCACTCGCTGGTGCAGTTTGAAGATGGAAGCCTCAAAGCGCAAATGGGCCTTCCGGATATGCGGCTCCCGATTCAGTTTGCCTTGGGCTATCCGAATCGCCTGAAATCAGATTTTCCACGCTTTAATTTTCTGGATTATCCGTCGCTGACATTCGAGCAACCCGACCTCGGCACGTTCCGCAATTTGCAGTTAGCCTTCGACGCACTAAGTCAGGGGGGTAATGCGCCTTGCATTATTAATGCTGCTAACGAAGTCGCCGTTGACGCGTTCCTGCATGATCAAATTGGCTTTCTGGAGATTTCGGAAATTATCGAGACTTGCCTTGCTAAAACTAGTTTCGTTAAAGCCCCCGTTTATGCAGATTATGTCAGTACAGACGAAGAGACGCGCCGACTGGCAACCGAGCGAATTAAAAGTTTGGTTTAGCTGTTCATATTATACCGCCTTTCTACAGCGTTTTAATCACCAAAATGCCCAGAGTTCTATTCGATGTGACTATCTTAGTTGGCTCTTTGGTATCAACCTTCGAAAACACAGTCGTTAAATAATCTTAAATTGATCTTATCAGAACGGTCCGCCGTAGCGGTTTTGACTACATGGAAATTTTAGTGATGGCTGGGCAGCTCATTTTGGGCTTGTCTATATTAGTTGGATTACACGAATTAGGACACTTGCTGGCGGCTAAGGCATTTGGCATGCGGGTCGAGCAATATTTTATTGGCTTTCCACCAAAAGTCTGGAGTATCAAACGGGGCGAAACCGAATATGGCGTAGGTGCTATTCCGCTCGGTGGCTTTGTCAAGATTTCAGGAATGATCGACGAATCGCTCGATACGGCTCATACCGATACCGAGCCACAACCGTATGAATTCCGCTCAAAACCAGCCTGGCAGCGTTTAATCGTTATGCTTGGCGGTATCATCGTCAACGTGATAGTCGGCATCATGATTTTTGTCATCATGGCCTATAAGAATGGCAATACGTATCTGGCGACCAAAGATGCTAAGTATGGCATTGTTGCCTATGAATTGGCACAAAGTATTGGCTTACGAACGGGCGATAAAATTGTGAAAGTCAATGGAAAAGAAATTACGGATTTTAACGAAGTCCGTAGCTCTGATGTCTTTTTAGGTAACAATAGCTCTTATACGGTTGAGCGAAATGGCAAATTAGAAGACATCTATATTCCAAATGACTTCGTCGATAAACTAGCCGATAAAAAAGCAGCTGGTCAATTCATCGAACCCATCGAACCGTTTAAAGTAGCCGAATTAGTTCCGGGCCAGCCCGCGACGAAAGCTGGGTTAAAAGCTGGTGACGTAATTACCAGCGCCAACGGCAAACCAATTCAATTCTATCATGAATTTACGGAGGTCGTAAAACCGCTTAAAAACAAGCCATTAACACTGACGGTTAATCGGGCTGGAAAAGTCGATACGCTAAAAATGACGACTACTGCCGATGGTACGATTGGTTTCTATCCTGAATTTTTACTGCCGCTTACCAAGCAGGATTACACCTTTGGCGAAGCGTTAGTAATTGGTACGAAAAAAGCCTTTCAGGTTGTTTTTGATAACATCAAAGGGTTTGGCAAGATCTTTCGAGGTGAAGTTTCTGCTTCGAAAGCACTAAGTGGACCAATCGGGATTGCACAAAACCTGTTCGGTGGCATCTGGGTTTGGGATCGCTTCTGGACGGTTACCGGCCTTCTCTCAATGGCACTTGCCTTTATGAATGCGCTGCCAATTCCAGCACTCGATGGTGGCCATGCGACGATTCTGGGTTACGAAATCATTTCGGGCCGTAAACCGTCTGATCGCTTTTTGGAAGGTGCCCAACGAGTGGGTATGGTTATTCTACTTGGCTTGATGGCTTTTGCTATTTTCAACGATGTTTTCAAGGCTGTTTTCTAAGATAATTTCAAGGAATAAAATCACAAAGAACGCAGGGTTTCGCTCTGCGTTCTTTGTGCCTTTGTGCCTCTGTGGTTTAGCTATTGGCCTGACCGCCAGTCGATCAGCGCATGATTTTCATGCCAGTGTCACGCAGATGCAATACAACGCGAAGGAGCATGCGTTTGAAATTAGCATCCGAATTTTCACCGATGACTTTGAAAAGACACTCACCGAAGCTACACACAGTCGTGTCAATCTGGATGCAGCGAATAAGAATGACGATATCATCGAGAAATATATTCTATCTCATATTCAATTCACTACGCCACAGAAACAGCCGAAGACGTTTAAATACTTAGGACACGAAACGGAAGCTGATGCCCAATGGATCTATCTGGAAATGCCCTATGCGGAGCCTTTTCGAGGTGGTTCGTTGAAACAAAGTGCGTTGATGGAGATGTTTGATGACCAGGTTAATATGGTAAATATTCACTATCAGGATCAGAAAAAAACGTTTGTTTTCCGTAAAAATCAGACCGTTCAGGATATTTCTCTCGGTAAATAAATTTAAGAATCACAACAAACTGATATTCATTATTATTGTAGATGTAACGATCGGCCCGTCAATTCGTCATAATACAGCGACTGGCACGGCTCTTGCCGGTACTACTTTCCCTGTTCTTCCGTAGAGTGCAGAAACCAACCCATTATGATGCTGCCAGACTGGCAGTGTGAATATGATTTCAGAAAAAGAACTTGCGTCTCGTTTATTAATGACTGATTTCGATTCGGATAATTTAGAGATTGTCCCGCTCGGATCGCCGGAAGGGTTAGATGAGGATTATGAATTACCGCCGAATCTCCCGATTCTGCCGGTTCGTAATACAGTTTTATTTCCGGGGATGGTGATTCCCGTAACGGTTGGGCGTGCTAAGTCAATTCGATTAGTAAAACGAGCGTACAAGGGCAACCGTATTATTGGAGTCGTAGCCCAACTCAATCAGCAGAAAGATGAACCAACGGCCGATGATCTGTATCGGTACGGTACGGTAGCTTATATCATCAAAATGATTACGTTGCCTGATGGCAATATTACGATCATTATTCAGGGTAAAAAACGCTTTGAAATTCAGCAGTTTTCGCAGGAAGAACCGTTCATGACGGCGCAGGTACGCCAGATTGATGATTCATTCCCGAACGTAAATAAAAAAGAAGGGAAAGCCCTTTTGCAGTCGGTGAAAGACGCAGCTTATAAAACCCTGCGTCTAAATCCTGAAATTCCTCAGGAAGCTCGAATTGCGCTGGATAATATCGAAAGTTCAACGTTTCTAATTCACTTCCTGTCATCCAATATCAACGCTGATGTTGCTGATAAACAGCGGCTTTTAGAGTTAACCGAAGGTAGTCAGCAAGCGAGTTTGTTACTCGAATACATGCTTCGCGAAGTACAATTGCTGGAATTGAAGCGTGAAATTCAGTCCAAAGCATCGTCGGACCTTGATCAGCAGCAACGCGATTACTACCTGCGTCAGCAGATGAAAGTGTTGCAGGACGAGCTGGGCATGGATAATCCCGACCGCGAAATTGACGAAATCCGCATGAAAGCCGACCGCAAAAAGTGGCCGACCGAAGTACGTGGGCATTTCGATAAAGAGCTCAATAAGTTACAACGTATCAACCCGATGGCTCCGGAATATCCGGTGACCATGAATTACGTTGAGCTGATGGTCGATCTTCCCTGGAATGAATATACCAAGGATAATTTTGATCTGAAGCGTGCTCAGAAAATTTTAGATGCGGACCATTTCGGCCTGGAAAAAGTGAAAGAGCGGATCATTGAGTATCTGGCCGTTCTGAAGCTGAAGAATGATATGAAAGCGCCGATTTTGTGCCTATACGGACCTCCAGGAGTGGGTAAAACCTCGCTGGGGAAATCGGTAGCCAAAGCGTTAGGGCGTAAATACAGCCGGATGGCGTTGGGCGGTGTCCACGATGAAGCCGAAATCCGTGGTCACCGGAAGACCTATATTGGGGCTATGCCGGGCAAAATCATCCAGAATATTCGCAAATGCGGAACGGCAAATCCTGTCTTTATTCTGGATGAAATCGACAAAGTAAGTTCAGATTTCCGGGGTGATCCTTCGTCTGCGCTGCTCGAAGTTCTTGATCCTGAGCAAAATTCAACGTTCATGGACAATTACCTCGAAACAGAGTTCGATCTCTCGCGAGTATTGTTCATAGCCACGGCCAACTCGCTCGATACCATTCACCCTGCCCTGCGCGATCGGATGGAGATTATCGACATTGCGGGCTATACAGTGGAAGAGAAAGTTCAGATCGCGAAAAAATACCTGATTCCGAAACAGCGTAAAGATCACGGCCTGAATCCCAAGGATTTAGTCATTGATGATAAAGCGATTCTGCGAATCATCGAAGGCTATACCCGCGAATCGGGCGTTCGGAATCTGGAGCAAAAGATTGGCGCGCTTGTCCGCAAGATTGCGAAATCGGTGGCGATGGAAGAGGAATATAATCACACGGTTAAAGCTGCCGACATTCCGAAACTGATTGGTCCAGAGGTATTCGATAAAGAACTTTACGCTGACGATGATATCGCTGGTGTTGTTACTGGGCTAGCCTGGACACAGGTTGGCGGTGAAATTCTCCTGATCGAATCCAGTTTAAGTCGTGGTAAAGGCGTTCTGACCTTATCTGGTCAATTGGGCGATGTGATGAAGGAATCAGCGATTACGGCTCTCTCTTATCTGAAAGCCCACGCTGACGAATTAGGGATCGATTATCGGATCTTCAATCACTACGATCTGCATATTCATATTCCTGCTGGTGCTGTCCCGAAAGATGGCCCCTCCGCTGGTATCACTATGCTGACGTCGATGACGTCGATTTATACGCAGCGTAAAGTGAAGCCATATATCGCGATGACCGGCGAGGTAACGCTTCGTGGTAAAGTATTGCCGGTGGGTGGTATAAAAGAAAAAATCCTGGCGGCTAACCGGGCGGGTGTTAAAGAAATTATCCTCTGCTCGAAAAATCGGAAAGACATCGGCGAAATCAACCAGACCTATATTAAAGATCTGACATTCCACTACGTCGACAATGTCGATCAGGTTCTGGATATCGCCTTATTGCCCGGTCAGGTCGGCAAGCCGATGAAGTTCATTCTACCCGAAGAAAAAGAGCATCGCGAAGTAGAAAAAGTGTATTAAATTGGTGTATGATGTATGATATAGGATGTATGATGTAAGCTGGATGTAACAAAATCTAGTCCACATCTTACATCTCCTATATCATACATCCTATATCATACATCCGTCCAGTGCTCGATTTTCAAAAACTCTCTGCTCAATATCAACAGGCGTTGTTGCGTCAGGTTGTGCCGTTTTGGCTAAAACATAGCCAGGATGAACTATGCGGGGGATATTTTGATATGCTCACGGCTACGGGCGATTCGATTGATGGCGACAAATTCGTTGCTTTACAGGCCCAGCAAACGTGGGCGTTTGCCTGGCTCTACAACGCCTTCGACGGTCAATCTACCTGGCTCCAGCACGCTCGTCATGGTGCCGATTTCCTGAGTCAATTTGTTCACGACGATACACTCAATTGCTACGCTCAAGTTGATCGGCGCGGCCGGTTGGTGGCTCCTTCCAATTCGGTAATACCCGATAGCTTTGTTACGATGGGGTATGCTCAATTTCATCGGGCGACAGGCGAGGATGAATGGGCGATGTTAGCCAAACAAACACTATCAAACATACTCGAACGACGAGAAACGATACGGATTGAGCAATCGTCAACAATAGGGGCTTTTCGAGAAATTCGGCATTTAAGTGAACCGCTGGCGGTTCTGAAAACTTTGCTGGAGATGCGTCTCTTATTGGATGAAGAAGATTGGAAGCAGTCGGTTGAGGTTGTTTTACAGGAGATCTTGAATGAATTTGTTGATCGTCGGATTGACGTTCTTCGTGAATATGTATTGCCGGAAGGCACATTTGTTAATACGCCCGAAGGCCGTCGAATAAATGTTGGCCTGGTATTTCAAACGGCTAACTATTTACTCGATCTATACTCGGAAATTACAGCTCAAAAAATTGTCTTTTCGGGGATAGTTAACCGAAAATTAATTACGCAGATTGTGAGCTGGTGCTTGTCGGTATGTGAGCAAGGCTGGGATGAAACAACAGCCGGTTTGAAATCCTATCTCGACCTGAAAGACCAGCCGACTATCTTTCCTGACTGGCAACAGAAATGGGCTTGGGTTCATACTGAAGCGCTATTGGCCTTGTTAAAATGTTATATCAATACGCAAAATAACGATTGCCTGAAATGGTTTAAGCGTATTCACGACTATACTTTCCAGCATTTCCCCGATGCAAAACACATCGGCTGGCATCTGGCTATCGACGCACAAGCACAACCCTTATTACCTGCCAAAGCCACTCCATCAGTTGGCTGTTACTCACAAATCCGCGGCCTGACCGAGATTGCCCAACTCTTGCCCAAGTGCGACCAGATAAAACCCGTTCGTCAAATTGGGCGGGCCGGAATCTCGCTTAATTCGTAAGTGTACGGACCGATTCATAGTGGTTTGGGCGATATTCACTACTTTTGCGGCAAGTTTTCGTATCGTTTTCAATCGTTTATATAACCAAGTCCAATGGAGAAAATTAAGGTAGCGAATCCGGTTGTCGAACTGGATGGCGACGAAATGACCCGTATCATCTGGAAATTCATTAAAGACAAACTGATTCTTCCCTACGTTGACGTTGATATTAAATATTACGACCTCGGCATCGAGTACCGCGACGAAACCAACGACCAGGTAACGATTGATGCGGCAAATGCCATCAAAGAATATGGTGTCGGTATCAAATGCGCTACCATTACACCCGACGAAGACCGCGTTAAAGAGTTCAATCTGAAGCAGATGTGGAAATCACCGAACGGTACAATCCGGAATATTCTGGATGGTACGGTGTTCCGCGAGCCGATTGTGATGAGCAACGTTCCTCGCCTGGTCGTAAACTGGAAAGCACCGATTATCGTGGGTCGTCACGCATTCGGTGATCAGTATCGGGCTACGGATTTCCTCGTTCCTGGCAAAGGAAAACTGACCATGAAATTCGAAGGCGAAGACGGTACTGTACAAGAGTATGAAGTATTCAACTTCAAAGGCCCAGGTGTAGCGATGGGTATGTACAACGTCGATGAGTCGATTCGTGGGTTTGCGCAGGCTTGCTTCAATATGGCGCTGCAAAAAGGCTGGCCATTATATCTCTCGACCAAAAACACGATCCTGAAAAAATACGACGGTCGGTTCAAAGATATCTTCCAGGAAATTTACGAAGCTGAATTCAAAGCCAAAGGCGTTCATTACGAGCACCGCCTGATCGACGATATGGTGGCTTCGGCGTTGAAATGGGAAGGTAACTTCGTATGGGCCTGCAAAAACTACGATGGTGACGTTCAGTCGGATACGGTTGCACAAGGCTTTGGTTCGCTGGGTCTGATGACCTCAGTGTTGGTTACACCTGATGGCAATACGATGGAAGCCGAAGCTGCTCATGGCACGGTAACGCGTCACTACCGCGAATATCAGAAAGGTAACAAAACCTCCACCAACCCTATCGCGTCGATTTACGCTTGGACGCGTGGTTTAGCATTCCGTGGTAAACTCGACGGTAATCAGCCTCTGATCGATTTCGCAAACGCTCTCGAAGCGGTTTGTGTAGAGACGGTTGAAAGCGGCAAAATGACGAAGGATTTAGCCTTGTCTGCTTATCCAGTTGGTACCAAGTTGACCGCTGGTGAGCATTACCTGAATACCGAAGATTTCCTCGAAGCTTTGGATGAAAATCTGAAAGCTAAACTTGACCGGGATTAAACTGATTTGTCGATTTTCAGGATTTTGCTTTTTAGGAAAGTAAAACAAAATCTGATTAATCCATCAATCCCTTCAATCCCGGTTCAGATAGTGCCGCTCATAGTAGGGCGGCACTCTTCTTTTCTTTGCCTTCAAACTCCTACATGTATTATGAAACAAATCCTGACGATTGTAGCGTTGACTTTGTTGTCAGTTGCAACATACGCACACACACTTAATGGCGATCCGCCCGTAAAAACCATGAAAAGTAATGCTGTTCAGCACATTGTGCTCTTCAAGTTTAAACCCGAAACAACAGCCGAAAAAGTAAAGGAAATCCTGACTGCTTTTGAAGCATTGCCGTCAAAAATTAAAGAAATCAAAGGCTTTCAATGGGGCACAAACAATAGTCCAGAAAACCACGCGCATGGCCTAACACATGCGTTTATTCTGACGTTTGATTCAGAAAAAGATCGAGATAATTACCTTCCTCATCCAGCGCACAAAGAGTTTGGCAAAATCGTTGGTCCTTGGCTTGCAGATGTAACAGTTGTCGATTTTACAAATCAGGCGAAGTAACAAACTAGTTGTTTTTAAACATGAGTCATCCCGAATTTTTGGTCTGACTAAAAAAGCGAAAACCTCCTGAACTTTGTGGTCGCCAAACTACAAAACAGGAGGTTTTCTAATGAATACTG
>NZ_BAAHBD010000012.1:0-175047 GCF_054776975.1 Spirosoma harenae
GCAGTATTCATTAGAAAACCTCCTGTTTTGTAGTTTGGCGACCACAAAGTTCAGGAGGTTTTCGCTTTTTTAGTCAGACCAAAAATTCGGGATGACTCATGTTTCAGAACTTGTTAATCAGATATGGAAACAAACCTGAATCAACCCGATTTTTTAACCCCCGATACCGACTTTAGAGCCGCTATCGTTCCGGGTAAATTCGTCCGACTCGAATATTTAACGGACCTCAATGAATTCATTAAAGCTGACGTACTAATCAAGCAGCTTTCGTACGAAAATGGCGTTGAATACCTCGAACTAGCCACTGGCGAAATCATCCCGCTTGATCGAGTCGTAAGCGTATCAGGTAAATTATCGCCCCGCTACCCAGGCTACGGCAATTACTCGTGTGATTGTTAGTTGATCACCTCAAACCCGCAATACGGTACCAGCACACTTGGAATTCGAATACTTTCTGGCGTTTGGTTATTTTCCAGAATCGACGCCAGAATACGTGGTAAGGCCAATGCTGAGCCGTTTAATGTATGCATAAGTTGCATTTTCCCCTCTAGCTTCGAGCGTAGCTTCAAACGGTTTGCCTGATAGGTATCAAAATTTGATACTGAGCTAACTTCTAGCCAACGCTGTTGTGCCGCCGACCAAACCTCCATATCGTAGGTTAATGCCGACGTAAAGCCCATATCACCCCCACAAAGCCGTAGAACCCGGTAAGGCAATTCTAGTTTTTGCAATAAGCCTTGTACGTGCTGGCTCATTTCTTCCAACGCAGCGTACGAATTTTCAGGCTTTTCAATTCGTACAATTTCAACCTTATCGAATTGGTGGAGCCGGTTCAATCCGCGAACGTGCGCTCCCCATGAGCCAGCCTCCCGGCGAAAACATGGCGTATAGCCGACGTTTTTAACAGGCAGCTGCGCTTCAGGGAGAATCACATCCCGATAAAGATTGGTAATGGGAACTTCGGCAGTCGGGATCAGATACAATTTATCTTCCGTAACGTAGTACATCTGGCCTTCTTTATCAGGCAATTGCCCCGTACCAAAGCCAGAATCTTCATTAACAACAATGGGCGGCTGTACCTCCAGATAACCCGCTTTTAGGGCCTCATCCAGAAAGAAATTAATCATCGCCCGTTGAATGCGCGCGCCTTTCCCTTTATACACTGGAAATCCAGCGCCCGAAATTTTAACGCCTAATTCAAAGTCAATGATGTCGTATTTTTTGATAAGCTCCCAGTGCGGCTGCGCTGCTTCATGAAGCGTGGGTTTCTCACCATGCTCCAGCACGACTTCGTTATCGTCAGCACCACGTCCTTCTGGAACACTGCTATGCGGAATGTTCGGAATTGTTACCAGAACAGCCTGCACATCCGTTTCTATTTGGCGAAGAGCCTCAGCAAGATCTTTTGAGCGAACTTTTAGTTCAGCAGTTTCAGCTTTAGCCGACTCGGCAGCTTCTTTATCACCCGCCTTCATCAACGCACCAATCTGACCCGCTTTCGCATTGGATTGCGCCAACACATCGTCTAATTCTCGTTGGGTATCACGTCGTTGCTGATCGAGCGAAATAACCTGCTCAATAACTGCTTCTGCATTAGCAAAATGACGCTTTCGAAGACCCGTCAAAACAGTCTCTTTGTTCTCGCGGATGAAAGGTAGTTGGAGCATTAGTTTGTATTAATAGGGCGTTTGAGTATGTCAGCAATTGGGGATATAAGACCTAAAAGGTTTTAAAAACCTTTTAGGTCTCTGAGGTATTAAACTGAAAATAGGCCTTCGTTCAGTGCGTTCAGCGCATCGGCTTTGTATTTGCCGTGAACGAGTAACGACAGATTGCTTTCAGTGCCACCGTAGGAGATCATCCGAATTGGGATATTCTTCAGAGCGTTGAAAACTCGAACCGCTACACCTTGATTATCAGCGCTGAAATTACCGACAATACAAATAATTGTCTGATCGTAGTCCGGTTCTTCTAAGGTACAGAACGTATTAAGTTCATCCGTAATCTCCTGAATACGCTCCGTATTGTCGATGGTGACCGATACCGAAACCTCCGAAGTGGTAATCATATCGACAGGCGTTTTGTACTTCTCGAAAATCTCGAAAATCCGGCGCAAAAAGCCATACGCGTTCAGCATGCGGGTCGAATGGATGTACAACGCCGTAATACCATCTTTCGCAGCAATGGCTTTAAAGACTTCCGCACTCGTCCGATCAGCGATCAACGTACCGGGCGCACTGGGATCCATCGTATTTTTCAAGCGTACAGGTACGCCAAACATCCGGGCTGGTGTAATGGTCGACGGATGGAGGATTTTTGCCCCGAAATAAGCTAGCTCAGCGGCTTCATCAAATGTCAATTCACGAACCGGGAACGTGTTTTTCACAATCCGCGGATCGTTGTTGTGCATGCCGTCGATGTCCGTCCAGATTTGGATTTCTTCAGCATGAATTGCTCCACCGATCAACGAAGCGGTGTAATCTGATCCACCTCGTTTGAGGTTATCGACTTCACCCCGTGGATTTCGGCAGATAAAGCCCTGCGTGACAATAATGTGTTTAGCTGCGTGTGCAGGCAGCATTTCAGCCAGTTTTTGCTCCGTAAACTGAATTTCTGGTTCGTTATCTGCATCAATCCGCATGAATTCCAGAGCTGGCAATAACGTCGACGCAACACCTTCTTCAACCAGATAGGCCTGAAAAATCTGCGTACTTAGCAATTCACCCTCCGCAACCAGTTCTTTTTCCTGCTTAAGCGTAAATGGCTTAATAGTAGTCAGCGATCGGATAAATGCGAACTCATTATCGACAATTATCTGTCCGGCCGCTTTACCGTATTCTGTTTTATATAATTCGCCAATAAAGCTATCATAATGCGCTTTCAGCGTGTCAATCTTAGCGTTCGCGTCAGCATCATTATTGGCTTTCAGTGATTCACCAATAGCTAATAAGGCATTCGTCGAGCCAGACAAGGCCGACAAGACAACAATTTTAGTGGTGCTATCTTCAGTAATGAGATTGCGGATCGACTGCATACGCTCGGGCTTCCCGACCGACGTGCCGCCAAATTTCCAGACGTGCATGATTAATTGTGAATGAGCGAATGAGCGAATGAGCGAATAAAAAGCAGGAGCCATCTATTCTATCATTCACTCATTCAAAATTGAAAATTATAGACCTGCTCCTGTAATCCAATCATTTTGATCGCCGTAATGGCGGCTTCATCGCCTTTGTTGCCGTGTTTTCCTCCTGCGCGATCAAGGGCTTGCTGCTGATCGTTTGGGGTCAATACGCCAAAAATGACGGGCTTTCCGGTTTTCAGACTAACATTCGTCAGGCCTTGCGATACAGCGTGATTGATGTAATCGTTGTGCTTTGTTTCGCCCTGAATAACGCATCCGAGTGCAATAACAGCATCAATATCATCACGCTGGGCAAACCACTGTGCCCCCAAACTTAATTCATAACTTCCCGGTACATTTCCGCGAATAACATTTTCGGCCTGTACGCCATGTTGAAGCAAGGTTTGATAAGCACCTTCGAAAAGGGCTTCAGTGACTTCGGTATTCCACTCCGAAACCAGGATCGCGAATCGGCGCTGGCTTACATTGGGTAATTCGTCTGTTGAAAAAACACTGAGATTTTTTGAAGCACTGGCCATGGAACCGGGATTTAGCTGATTTAGGGATTTTCTGGATTTTGTTTGGTTATCTGAGTCGGGATTTAGCTGATTTAGGGATTTTCTTTGTTTTCGCTTCGACTTTTTTTACAAAATCCTGTAAATCCATTAATCTGTATAATCCCGCCGGGCCGCCGGAGCGGTCAATAAAAAAGGACAAAACCGGGTTCGGCTTTGTCCTTTGCTGTATTGAATTGGTCAATGACGCTTACGACTCACCGATAGTAGCCTCCAGTAAGGATTTATACTTTTTAGCATTACCGGATTCAGCGGATTGACCGTATTTTTCGATAACCTCATTGTAGGCCTCTATAGCTTTGTCATTTTGTTTAGCCTGTTCATAGGCAATGGCCAATTTCATAAGATAGCCAGGCGTAAACTCTTTATTCGGCTTATAATCAACCGCTTTCTTGTAATAATCAATAGCTTCGTCGAAGCTTTTCTTCTCCATATAGGCGTCGCCGATAAGCTTGTAAGCAGCTCCCTGAAACAACAAATCTGACGAACTGAACGCTTTTAGGTGTTCAATCGCTTCGTCATACTTGCCTTGTTTCATTAAGGCTTCCCCAGAACCCAGTTCGGCTAGATTCCCAGTCGGTGTTGACCCATAGTTACTGGCCACACTTAACAAACCGGCTGTTTTACCATCGCCATTCAAGGCTTTTTTGGTAGAATCCGCTTCGAGTTGAAAAAGGGCAGGAAACATCTCGACCTGCGCAGCATCGTCCTGAGTGCTGATATAGTATCGATAGCCAAAGAAACCAGCAACCAACAGCACAATACCTCCCAACACACCTAAAACGATGTTCCGGTTCTGTTCAAAAAAATCTTCGGCCCGTTCAAACTGACCAGCTAATGCGTCTGGATCTTCCAAAAACTCCAGTCCGCTATTCTTCTTGCTCATGCTTTTGCAATTTGGATTGCAAAATTAGGAATATTTACCATACGGAAAAGGGTAATCGTCAAAAGTTTACGAATCACAGCCATCCTATGCGTCGATATCACGGACAGTCATAACCTCCGACGAGCGAACCTCTCGAATCTGATGCGGCAGCAAAGTCTCTACCGCTACAGCTTCGCCGGTTAAGGTCACAAACTCAACTTCATACGCTTTGCCACCATTATACACTGTTAAAATCGTGCCAACATCGCCCGCTTTCAACCGTCCGTCGGCTACTTCTTCCTGTAGCACGACTAAATCATACTCATTCATACTTACACTTACTGGTTCAGGAAAAGAAACAATTGACATAGCATCTTGTTTTGTTTAAATTAAATAACTTTGCTCCGCTAATCTTCTAGGGGTGCCCTAAAACAACGGGCTGAGATTATACCCAATGAACCTGCGCAGGTAATGCTGTGAAGGGAAATTTGTTCATAGAGTGTCTATGAATATTTTCAAAAATCATACCAACCAAAGGTAGGTTTGGCCCCTTGCCTATCGTCACGCTTTTTCGTCATGAAAAAACCGACGACCTACTTTTTTATTCTTATAGCCCTAGTGTGGCTATCAATTCTGCCTGCCTGGGCACAATTATCTATTTCCGGAACAGTCAGCGATGCTGATGGTGGATCATTGCCCGGCTCAGCCGTTGTAATCGACGGGACCTACAAAGGCACGTTTACGGATGCTTCCGGAGCCTTTCATCTTACAAATATCAAACCGGGTCCGCTTGTATTACGCATCTCATTACTGGGTTATGAATCTCAAAACCAATCCGTTGACCTTACACAGAATGCCACGATTGAGGTTAAACTGACTAAAACAGCGATTGCTGTCGATGAAGTAGTTGTGAGCGCTATACGAGCAAATCAAAAATCAGCGATTGCCTACAGTGATGTTACTCGACGGGATTTGGACAAGCTTAATATGGGACAGGATGTTCCGCAGCTATTAAATTTTACGCCTTCCATTGTCACCACCTCCGATGCGGGTGCGGGTGTCGGCTACACCGGAATTCGGATTCGTGGTTCCGATGCCACCCGCGTAAATGTGACGCTGAACGGCATTCCTTATAACGATGCTGAATCGCAGGGGACATTTTTTGTCAATATGCCCGATTTTGCCTCATCGGTCAGTAGCGTTCAAATTCAGCGGGGTGTTGGCACATCTACCAATGGTGCTGGCGCCTTTGGGGCATCAATCAACATTCAGACGAATAAGCTGGAGACGAAACCATACGCTGAAGCGAACGTATCGGGCGGGTCGTTTGGAACGTACAAAGTAAATGTATTGGCAGGAACGGGATTGCTCAACAATCACTTCGTATTAGATGCTCGTCTGTCAAAAATACATTCTGACGGTTTCATTGACCGGGCTTTTTCTAACCTGAAATCCTTCTTTGTTTCAGGGGGTTATTATGCGAAGAAAAGCTTTATCCGACTGAATATATTTTCGGGTCAGGAACAGACGTATCAGGCCTGGAATGGCGTACCAGAAAACCTTCTGGCAACCAACCGCACGTACAATTCATTCACATACGATAACCAAACAGACAATTACCAACAGGATAATTATCAATTAATTAGTTCGCATGAATTAAGTAAAAACTGGCGGGCGAACCTGTCCTTTTTCTACACAAAGGGCAGAGGTTATTACGAGGAGTATAAACCAGATGATGCGTTTAGTAAGTATGGCTTACCTAACGTAACTATTGGTGATTCAACCATCACAAGAACCGATATCATTCGACGAAAATGGTTGGATAATGACTTTTTCGGTACCGTTTTTTCCTTCGATTACAACAGTTTTGGTAAGTTGACAGCTAACATTGGTGGCGGCTGGAATCAATACCAGGGCGCGCATTACGGCGAAATCATCTGGGCGCGTGTGGCTGGGAATACCAATATTCGTGACCGGTATTACAACGACGATGCGATAAAAACTGATTTTAATGTGTACGCAAAAGCATTCTATCAGTTCAGTAATCCACTAAATGGCTTTGTTGACTTGCAGATTCGAACAATTGGCTATTCATTTCTGGGTTTTAACAGTCAATTGCAGAATGTGCAACAAAACGCGAACCTGACATTTTTTAACCCAAAAGCAGGTCTGACGTATACACTTAACGACCGGTCTACAATTTACGCGTCGGTAGGTGTTGGACATCGGGAACCAAATCGTGATGATTACACCCAATCGACCCCGGAGAGCCGTCCTAAAGCAGAACAATTGATTGATTACGAAGCAGGTTATAAGCTTCAAACGGAGCGGATTGCGTTTACTGCGAACCTGTATTACATGGATTACAAAAATCAATTGGTACTATCAGGCCAATTGAACGATGTGGGTGCTTATAATCGGGTGAATATTCCGACCAGCTATCGAGCCGGGATAGAGTTGGAATTAGGCGCCAGGTTGGCCAAACAACTCCGCTGGAATGTTAATACGACGCTTAGTCGCAATAAGGTCAACAAGTTCACGGAATACCTGGATAATTTTGATAATGGTCAGCAGGAGAGTCGTCAATACAGCCAGAGGGATATTTCGTTTTCGCCCAACGTTATTGCCGGATCGCAATTGTTGTTTACACCAGCTAAAGGACTTGAATTAGGTCTTTTGTCGAAATACGTTGGGAAGCAATATCTAGATAATACCTCGAATGAGAGCCGGAAAATTAACTCTTACTTCACAAATGATCTTCGGTTGATTTATACGATAAAACCCAAATTTGCGCAGGAAATAGCCTTTACGTTTCTCCTGAACAACGTGTTGAATGAGCTATACGAATCGAATGGCTATACGTATGCCTATATCTCGGAAGGAAAAGTAGTGGCCGATAATGCGTATTATCCGCAGGCTGGCCGGAATTTCCTGGCGGGCATACGGCTCCGGTTTTAACGCACCAATATTCGTCGGTGTACGGCTGGCTGGTCGGTGGGATGTATCGTAAGTTGGTACAATCCCGCTGGCCAGTCGGCAACCGACAAACCATACTGATTTGTTCCTGTTTGGTATTTGACCGACTGAGCATGCGTACATCGGCCTAATAAATCCGTTACTTCCAATTGAGCCGTCCCTGAGCCGACCGCAGTATATCGAATGGTAATCTGATCCTGAGCGGGTAACGGAAACACGGTCAGGCTGCCTTCTGCTTCGGGCGTTGTTGCCGTAACCAGAGGTTGACTAAACAGATAGGGTTTACTAATAATCGTCTTCTCAAATTGGGAAGAGCTCCAGAATAAACGTGCTGTGGCATATCCCTGCCCTTCCAGAAATTCCATCCGAATATCGTACGATTGACCAGCCGTTAAGGTAGCTTTTCCCAACCATTCGAGCGAAGGCTGGTATTCCCAATGATCAATCAGCAACTTATTATCCACCCAAAGTCGAACGCCATCATCCGTTTCTGTATAAAACGTGTACGTATCAGTCAGTGGAACTTGTATTTTACCCGTCCAGCGTGCTGTAAAGTTATCGTTACTGATTAGCGGACTTGGTGATCCTTCAGCCCAGTCAAAATTTATGGTTTCATCTGTCCGCTTGAACGTGGGCGTTCCCGTAACCTGGTCTGTTTCCGTGAAATATTCCCCTAAAAGACCATTGCCATTAGGTGGTGCCAGAGCTTCGTAATTCATCGTCAGTTTAGGCGTTCCTGCTTGTACCTCATACGTGACCAGATTTGCATTCTGGCCATTTCCCCAGCCCAGAAATTTATAGAAACCGTTTGATGCGGCTAAATAGGGCCTGGTTTCGAGGCTGCGCAACATGCCTATAACCGATTGAAATGATAGGTCAGGCTGCTTAGGTTCGCCGTCCAGATAGATTCGAATACCCGTCAAACTACTACCAATCGTAACCGTAGCGACTTCGGGTTTTACATCCACAAAGGTTTCGTTTGTAAGCCCCGATACATCGGTAACAAGCAAATGCACTCGATACCAAACTTCCGTAGACGTTTCGCCTACTCGCGGAATTTTAAACGTACCTGTCGTAATGCCTGAAACCGGATCAAGGGCGGGGTGAATATGGTCTTCATGGTGGAAATTAACCCACCAGGTCAGCTTAGCGCCCGATAGTGCTTGTTGATTGGCATTCAACGCATCACCAGCAAACGTAACCACATCTCCCGCCTTATAGGTTTTGTTAGTAGTTGGCTGCTGAATACGGGCTACAGGTCGCTGCGCCTGTACAGTTCGCAACGACATCGTCTCAGAGGTAGCAGCTCCCAGTGCATTAGAAACCGTAACGTAATAGGTAGCACCGTTATCAGTCAGTGAAGGGCTTGCGATGGTATATTGACTCTGGTTTGCCCCCGCAATTAATTGTCCATTCCGATACCAACTATAGGTTAGCGGCTTCTGCCCTACTGCATTTACCGAAAACGTAACCGATTCACCAACCGGCACAAAAGCGTTTGCCGATTGCGTACTGATGTAAGGCAAGCCTGAATCAAAAAACGATACTTTATACAGCGAACCATTCCAGCTCGATGTATTATCATCCTGACTACCACCACCCTGCCCAGCCCGTGCTAAGTAATACAAATAGCCATCCGGACTAGTAGCAATGGCAACCGGCCGATCAATGCCGGATACGAACGTACCCGAAACCTGACCATTTGCAGGATCAATTGTGTAAATATTCCCCCCGCAGTAATCGGCAAAAAAGGCTTTCCCCTTGTATTCTGTTGGAAATCGGTTGGTTGGTGGATTATAGATAGCCACTCCGGCTACGGCACAACCAGCATCATGATTGTAGGCATGGATCGGATCGGTATAATTTTCAGGCGCTTCCTGATTTGTACGTTTTCCTTCAACAAGCGGCCATCCATAATTGCGCCCAGCCCGTACGTCGTTTACTTCCTCAAAACTCGCATCGCCTACATCACCCACTAAAATTCGTCCCGATCCCGGATCAATATCCATCGAGAATGGATTTCGCAGACCAAGCGCGTAGATCGCCTGATAGTTCCCAGCTAATTTTCCTACAAACGGGTTATCTGAAGGAATACTGCCATCATCGTTTAACCGAATAATTTTCCCTAGTAAACTATTCAGATTCTGCGCTGCAGAGGCATTTGTCCCGTCTCCAACAGCCGCATATAATTTTCGATCAGGACCGAACCGAAGGGCACCGGCGTTATGAAGTGTACCTGTAATAGCGTCAAAGTTAATAAGAACAGTTTCGCTCGTCGGATCGCCTACGCCATTGTTCATCCGAAAACGACTCAGTCGATTATGATTCTGATCTTTTACAGTATAGTAAACGTAGAAATAAGGCGTCTGTGGGAAATCAGGGTGAAAACATAGCCCAGACAGGCCACGCTCGTTCGTCACATCAATATTGGGCACTGTGAAAAAAGGATCAGGAGCCAATACATCGTTAACTACTTCCCGGATTCTTCCGGATTTTTCTACGACAAATAGCCGACCATTCGGTGAAAATGTTAACGTAGTTGGATTCAGATTGCGCGCGACCTGTTTCTGCACAAACCCAGTCGGCAGTTGAGCGTAGGCAGCATGTAGAAATCCAAAGAAAAGAAACGTGTAGAGTAATCGCATTGAACCAAATCAAAAATAACTATCTAAGTTAACGCTTCTATCCTATCTGTTGATGGAACAAATTTATTAGTTGGTAAATTTAATTTCTCGGCAGTCGGATAAGACATTAGCCAATTGCCCGTTCCAAATCCAGAATTAGATCATCAACATCTTCGATACCTACGCTTAAGCGAATCAGGGTGTCTTTCAGTCCGTTTCGTTGACGCTCTTCTTTGGGGATACTGGCATGTGTCATACTGGCTGGATGCGTACAAAGCGACTCCACTCCTCCCAACGATTCGCCCAACGAAAACACTTCGAAACTTTCCATCACCCGAACCGCTTCGGGCATTGAGTCGCCTTTAAGTTCAAATGATAGCATACCGCCAAAATCCCGCATCTGCTTTTTCGCCAATTCATGACCAACGTGCGCCGATAAACCGGGATAATAGACCTGACTCACCTTTGGATGTTGCTGCAAATAGGTGGCTACTTTCATGGCGTTTTCACAATGCCGCTGCATCCGAACATGCAGCGTTTTAATACCTCGTAATACCAGAAAACAGTCTTGTGGCCCTGGCACGGCCCCACAGGCATTTTGAATAAACGCTAGTTTTTGCGCCGTTTCGTCGTCATTGAGCACGATAGCGCCCATCACCGTATCAGAATGACCACCCAAATATTTCGTAACTGAGTGCATGACGATATCGGCACCCAGATCGAGCGGGTTTTGCAAATAGGGCGACGCAAACGTATTATCGACTACTAATTGTATACCCTTTTGCTTGGTAATCGCAGCAATAGCAACAATATCGACCAATCGTAGCAACGGATTTGTTGGCGTTTCAATCCAAACCATTTTGGTTGCGGACGAAATAGCCGACTCTACATTCGATGGATTCGATAAATCAACGAATTTGAATTTCAGTCCAAATTCCTGAAACACACGCACCATGATTCGGTACGTACCGCCATATAAATCATTACTGGCAATGATTTCGTCGCCAGGTTTGAACAGTTTTAAAATAGCATCGGTCGCACCAAGGCCAGATGAATAACAAATACCATGTTTACCATTTTCGAGCGCAGCCAGGTTATTTTGCAGCACCGTTCGGGTCGGATTCTGCGTACGAGCGTATTCGTACCCTTTATGCTTACCCGGCGATTCCTGAACGTACGTTGAGGTCTGGTAAATAGGCGTCATGATAGCGCCCGTTGTAGGGTCCGGCTCTATACCGGCATGGATGGCTTTGGTTCCGAATTTCATAGTCAAAAATAGCTAAGAATGCTGTCTGATAGCCATCTGAAAACAGAAGTGCTTTCTGACAGTTTGATAGAAAGTGAAAAATCCCGTTTCTAAATCCTTTACTGGCCCTGCTGTTGCCGGTATCATTCTTTCAGTAACCCCAATTGTCTTTACATCCGTACTGACTTATTATTCTGTTGTCTATGAACCAGTTATCGCCCAGTTCAGTGCATGGCAGTGGGCGGTCATTACCATAACCTGTGCAATTACCTCGGCGGGGTTAACTCCTCCAACTATGCTAGCGCTGATTTTCGGCTATTTTCTGGGCTGGCAGGCTGTGCTACCTATGTTTGTGATTAATTTCGGAGGAATTCTCTTCATCAACCTACTTGTTCACTGGCTCAACCACGATCAGGTACTGGCATTTATTCGCCGAAATCCAAAATCGCAATCCGTTTTAGATCGCATTCTGAATAATGAACTGGAAGTTATTTTTTTTGCAAAGCTCTCTCCTATTCTCCCGTTTGGGCTGACCAATTTGCTTTTCGCATTATCGGGAGCAAAGCTTAAAAATATATTGCTGGGTGGTTTCCTGGGTATGACCCCCCGGACGATTCTCGCGATCTGGTCCGGTCATGAAGCCCATGCGATAAAAACGCTGCTCGATAACCCGAATCAAGGTTCATGGACTCAAATTATTGTTATTGGCTTAGTTATCGTCTCCATTGCCGGACTTTGGCATGCGATTCAAAAATCACTGAAGAAAGATTAATCAGAATCTGTTTTCTCAATTAAATGGGCCGCTGTCATGTCGATCAGGCGATTATGTCCGGTTTGTAAAATGGTTAATTCGAAATGCGGGAGTCGTTTGGTTAATGGTAAAATGTAGCTGCCGGGAACAATTCGGTCAAAAGCACCGGTGAAAAAACGAGTCCATACCAAATGAGTTGTCAACTGCTTACTAATGAGCGATAAATCCGGTTGAATAAGTCGAAATAGAGTCCAGCTTTGGTAGACGCGCTCGCGCTGCTCTGGTGTACCCAGCGATAATTCAGCAAAGCGCACTATGGTCCGATTCAGTAACCCAATCCATGCAAGTCCCTGTCCCAGTTTATTTAACATCGACAAATGACGCAGCATATATCGAAACAGTAACCGTCCTGGCCTGGAACCTGTCGCAATCCGATACCAGATATTTCGTGTAATGCCATCGGGAGCAATCAGTATCAATTGATCAACTCGATCGGCAAAACCTTCGACTGTTGAAAGCGCGAAGCGTCCGCCAAGACTAAATCCCATCAGCGAAAATCGATTAACGTTTTTTTCTCGTAAAAAAGCGGCTATAAATCGCTGCCAATCGGCTTTAGTCAACAATTGATTAGACTGATAACTGCTGTCGCCATGAAAAAAGAGGTCGAGTGCGAAAATGGTAAATTGGTCGCCAAGTGACGATTCCAGGGATTCAAAAACTCGATTCGTTTGTCCAAATCCGTGAAAAGCCAGTAATACGTTCGGCCCCGCTCCGATTTTTTGATAAGCAATCAGATTGCCTTCTACCTCGAATTTTTGGACATTGGCGGCACACATGCTGGCAAAATTGCAAAAACATAACTCTCTATGCTAACCTTTTCAAACCTAACCGAACTTGCCGCCCATACCGGGCAATCGCTTGGCGCAACGGCCTATATGACAATTACCCAGGAAATGGTCAATCAGTTTGCCCAGGCGACTGGCGATCATCAATGGATTCATACTGATCCCGAACGAGCGACCCGCGAATCGCCTTACAAAGTGCCGATTGCCCATGGCTTTCTGACGCTTTCGCTGGCTTCTAAGCTAATCGGTGAACTCTATCGGGTGGAGTCAGTCAAAATGGGAATCAACTATGGAGCGAATAAAATTCGGTTTACTAGCGGTGTACCAGTTGGTAGCCGACTACGGTTAAGTGCTCAATTACAGCGTGTTGAGCCACAAACTAATGGCGTACGAGTTACATTGGATTGTCTTTTTGAAATTGAAGGGGAAACGAAACCGGCTTGTGTTGCAGAGCTAATTACCTTATTGTTTGAATAGATAGTATGCACGCATACATTCGAACATTTTCTTACCTTTACCCGATTGGCAACAGATTCATAGGCACAACTAAAATCACCTAATTCGAATGGCATCGGCAGCGCTGGAGTTACAGGGATTGAATTTTAATTTATCAGAAGAACATCTTGCAGTTCAGGAAGCAGCCCGCGATTTCGCTCAAAATGAGTTATTACCGGGCATCGTCGAGCGCGATAATGAAGCTCGTTTCCCAGCTGAGCAAGTCAAACGAATGGGCGAACTTGGCTTTTTGGGGATGATGGTTTCGCCCGAGTATGGCGGGGGTGGTATGGATGCTGTTTCGTATGTATTGGCAATGGAAGAAATCTCCAAAATCGATGCGTCGGCTTCCGTGATTATGTCCGTAAATAACTCGCTGGTTTGTTACGGACTCGAAGCGTATGGTACAGAAGAGCAAAAACAGAAATACCTAACCCGTTTGGCAACTGGCGAAATAATCGGCGCTTTTTGCCTATCCGAACCCGAAGCGGGATCTGATGCAACCTCCCAAAGCACGACCGCCGAAGATAAAGGCGACTATTATTTATTAAACGGTACTAAAAACTGGATTACCAATGGCAACTCATCGGGCGTTTGTTTGGTGGTTGCTCAAACTGACCGCGAAAAAGCGCACCGAGGTATCAATTGCCTGATTGTAGAGAAGAGTTTGCCAGGGTTTGTTGTTGGGAAGAAAGAAGATAAGATGGGTATTCGGGCATCTGACACGCATTCTTTGCTATTTACGGATGTAAAAGTACCTAAAGAAAATCGCATTGGCGCAGACGGATTTGGGTTCAAATTTGCTATGTCTACACTGAACGGTGGACGTATTGGCATTGCCGCACAGGCCTTGGGAATTGCAGCCGGAGCGTATGAATTAGCCCTGAAATATAGTCAGGAACGCAAAGCATTTGGCAAGCAAATATTTGATCATCAGGCAATTCAGTTCAAATTAGCCGAAATGGCAACCAAGATTGAAGCCGCTCGATTATTGGTATACAAGGCCGCTCGATTGAAGGATGAGCATAAAGATTACGTACAAGCGGCAGCCATGGCCAAATTATTTGCTTCCGAAGTAGCCATGTGGGCTACCACTGAAGCGGTTCAAATTCATGGTGGCTATGGCTACGTAAAAGAATTCCATGTGGAGCGATTAATGCGGGATGCGAAAATCACTCAGATCTACGAGGGTACGTCCGAAATCCAAAAATTAGTGATCGCTCGGGAGCTTATTCGATAAGGTATTTCTTACTAAAATAGAATTTTTCTAATTGCATAATGCGTGTTCGAGAAGAATACGCATTATTTTTTTTATTTTTTGGAAACTTTTATACTTGTATTAGTTTTGTACAAATTATTAGTTTTGTGCAACTTTAAGGGCACGAACGATCTGGGCACATTCACTTTCAGCTATGGAAGACTATAATAAGATAATCGAATCACTGGGTGTTAAGTTTATTAAGGCCCGTAACATTCGGATTCTACAACCTATAACGATTAAGAATTTTTACGATGTTGAAAATACGTTGCTGATGCTGTACAACGGCGACGTATCGATTGGCGAGGAGAAGATTAAGGTCGATGTGGGCGACATGCTGTTCATACCGGGCGGCAAACATGTTACCGTTACCTATGGTGACCCTACAAATCCTAGAACCGTCTCGAACGAAGAGTTCATGACGCATCGGGAATCATATTGGGAAGGAAACCACGATCCAAAACTGATTGGCCATTTACCCAACTCGTTCGGCTACGTTTCTTTCGAAGCGAAGGTGTTCGATTCGGTCAACTTCTTCAACTCGCTGGACGTACCTCCGTTTATCATCAAGCGGCAGGAACATTTAGCGACGACGATCGATCAGATTCTGGCTGAAGATATGACTGATCTGGCAGGTAAAGGCCGGATTATCAAGATCAAAACCGAAGAAATCGTTATCGAAGTTGTTCGGTATATTCTGAAGAATCACCTGTTTGTTGAGCAGCTTGTAACGAATAGCACGTATTTTAAAGATCCGCGTCTGATCGACATCTTCGCTTATATCAAAGAAAATCTGGGTGGAGATCTGTCGAACAAAGTATTGGCAAACGTTGCAAACGTTTCGGAAGATTACGTTGGTCAGTATTTCAAGATGCTGACAGGTATCAATCCGCAGGATTATATTGAGTATCAGCGAATGGAAGCGGCCGTTGGTCTATTGCGTACGAGCAAGAAAAGCATTCGGGCTATCGGGTCGGAAGTGGGCTACAAAGATACCGCTTATTTCTGCCGCCGTTTTAAGATGATGTTTGGTATCCCAGCCGGTAAAATGCGCCGTCGGGAATCACTGATGAATGTATAAGAGTCGATAGTCGATAGTCGATAGTCGATAGTCGATAGTCGATAGTCGATAGTCGATAGTCGATAGTCGATAGTCAGTGAGCCGCTAACGTCAGTTACTAGCGACTGTTGACTATCAGCTATCGACTTTTTTATTGCATACTTACTTCAATCGGTAACGTATAGAATACTGGAACGGGTTTTCCTCCAACCTGGCCAGGTGTCCAACGCGGCATTTTTTCGATAGACGCTATAATATTAGCCATATAAGCCTGCATACCTTTTCGCATCTTTTTGTCAAGCGGCTTTGTCTGGATTCGGATATCGTGGATATACCCAAGGTCGTCGATAATGAATTTGGCAGCTACGGGACCTGTGTTGTATTGGTTCCGTGCTAACGAACCAGGAATTTTCACTGTCGCGGCCAAATAACTGCTCAAAGCGGCTGCCCCACCCGGATACTCGGGTTGAACTTCAGCCACTGTATAAACCTTATCAAATTTAGCTTTTGACTGTGCTGTAGCTTTATCAGGGCATAAGCTAAAACAAACTGAAAGAATCAAATAGAATCCAGTAAAGGCAAAACGATTCATGGGCTAAGCGCGAACAACAGATTGATTAAATTCCTGAATAACGGTCGATAACTGGGGCAGCAAGTCAGGATCTTTTTCAATGCCATTGCCAACCACTAGCAAATCAGCGCCGGCCTTTAACGCTTCATAGGCTTTTTCACCCGAATTAATTCCCCCTCCTACAATTAGCGGAACGTCAATGACAGATCGCACAGCCGCAATCATTTCGGGCGATACGGGCCTGCGAGCACCACTTCCAGCATCCAGATACATTAATTGTAAACCAAGCATTTCACCTGCCATGGCAGTACAAGCCGCTACGCCGGGTTTATCGTGCGGCAACGGCATCGTACCACTAACGTATGAAACGGTTGTTTGCGTACCGCTATCCACCAACATATAGCCGGTGGGTAGAATCTCTAACCCGCTTTTTTTGAGAATAGGAGCCGCAATGACGTGCTGCCCGATCAGAAACTCAGCATTTCGGCCCGAAATAAGCGAAAGAAATAAAATCGCATCGGCCGATGGCTCAATATGAAGCGGATTCCCTGGGAATAGAATAATGGGAATATTTGTGTGTTGGCGGATAGCCTCGATTACTTCTTTGTGAACATAATCGGTGACCAAACTACCGCCAACTAAAAAAAAGTCGATTGGATACTCAGTGGTTCGGGCCAGTAAATTAGTGAGCGAGTGGGGCTCAATTTTATCAGGATCGAGCAACACAGCAATCGCTTTCCGGCCAACTAATTTATTGTTACGGAGTGTAGTCAACAGGTGTTTTGGGGGCCTGTTCGTGGTATTGTGTTGGGTCGGCAGTTGGATTGATGGCATTATTTGTACGGATGCGGGCTAAAAATCCAGTTAGCTGCTCGCGAGCGATATTCGTTAAAACAGAGGTTACAATACCACTGATTAATCCACTCACGGCTGCCGTTTTTTGCGTTTTAGGCTCCTGATACCTGACGTTACGTCGAATTGACGGCTCATTGTCCGATTCGTCATCATCATCGTCGTAGTCCTCATCGGGTTCGCCGTATTTTTCAGCGTACCGATATTCATCGGACTTCGGTAATACAGCATTTACAACCAAATATACGGCTAAAGCGGCACCTGCGACAAACATTGTCGTTTTACCTAACTCCGTTGCATCATCTTTTATGGTTTCAACGCCATTTGTAATGGATGATTTGAGCCGCTCCGTAGCGGCCATTAATTGCGCCCGACGGGCCGTTGTATCAGCAAATGGTACTTTTGGATCTTCCATTTTACTCTTTCCAGAATGTGTTTAAAAACAAATTTTAGCGAAACTAACTCGCTGGCTATCAAAAATTTGATTCAAGATACTCCCTATATGTTTGGATTGTTCATTGCCGAGCGCGTCTGAGCCATCAGCTCTTCAACAGCCTGCGACTTCTCTTCAACTTTTTTCTCCTGGCTCTTTTTAATGGCATTATAAGCAACACCTCTAATTTTATTCTTGAAAAAGTCTTTAGCAGCCAACCAGAAGAGTGTAAGCAGCATGAAAAAACCGGCCACAATTAAAAAGCCGAGGTATTGACTATTGGTTACTTCGTTCAGATAAGCGGCCAGCAGAATAAATAAAAACAGGATAGTCATCGTACTTAGCAGTGCCAGCACGATACCGTGAACGCCTATCACTACCCCTTCTTCGAGTTTGGCCCGACTTTCCAGCGTAAACAACTCGATGCGGGCTTCCAGATAACGGAATATATTTTCTCGGATTTCGTCCAGATGTTCCAGCATGGTTCTTTAAAATGATTTTGCCCTGCGGTATTTACAAATAATGGCTCAATTTGTTTAAAAAATGATTAAATAAAAAAGCCTCAATACGTAAGGTATTGAAGCTTTTTGAATGATTTTACGAAGATGAAATGCACAAAAGCTGGTGGTAGGCTTGTTGGTTATGCAGCAAGAAAGACCTTAGCATAACAAGCAAGTCAGGAACGATCAGCTTTTCGAACTCCTTTTGGCCGTTATCGTGACTGGCGCAATTTGGCTTCGATAGTTTGCTGTGTATGCGGAACAGCGCGAAGTCTTTCTTTGGGTATCAATTTGCCAGTGTCTTTGCAGATACCGTACGTCCCATTCTTGATTCGAACCATCGCTGCGTCAAGCTGCTGAATAAATTTCTGCAAGCGAGCGGCTAATTGGCTCAAGTTTTCCCGCTCGCTAGTGTCGGCGCCATCTTCAAGCAGTTTCGAGTTGCCCGAGGTGTTGTCTGTACCACTATCATTGCGTTTGCTCAAGCTCTCTTTAATGTAGTTTAATTCACTACGCGTTTCATTGAGCTTTTGGCCAATTAGTTCTTCAAACTCCTTGAGATCCTCTTCCGAGTATCGCTTTCTTTCTTCCTGAACCATAGTTAATTCAATGTTAAACCTATTTTAGATGGTGTGTCCTGTTTTCTGGTGCAAAATTAATAGTTTGTATCCGGTATTTCAATGATTTGTCAAATAGTTCTTGATTTTTCCGGATTTTCATCAAATTGTCTTTCGCACTATTTCCAAATGAATCTTCGGTTAATTCTTAATTTAGCAATAAACCCTTTGGACAAATTAGAAATATATAGAACAACACAAGGCCATGTTACTATTATATTAATCCTAGAAAAAATATACCTTTCACTATATAGACTATGATTTACTAATTTTGTTATCACTTCATTAGCATATTTGTTCTCAACAGAAGTAAAAGCATGGCCATGGCATATATTGAACCAGCCCCAATAAAAGATAAAGAGAATCCCCTTGAATCGATGATGTCGCGTTTTGATGCCGCTGCTAAACTGGTAGGTATCACCGATGAAATGTATGACATCCTGAAAGTTCCCGCCCGACAAGTGATTGTTGGTCTACCTGTTACGATGGACAATGGGGCCATCAAAGTGTTTGAAGGCTATCGGGTTATTCATTCCAATATTCTTGGTCCGGCAAAAGGCGGCATCCGGCTTGATCCTGCAGTGAATCTGGACGAAGTTCGCGCACTGGCGGCCTGGATGACCTGGAAATGTGCCGTTGTTGACATTCCTTACGGCGGAGCAAAAGGCGGTATTGCCTGCAATCCCCGAGAAATGTCGGCCGGTGAAATTGAGCGACTTATCCGCCAATATACCGTTGCGATGCTGGATGTAATTGGACCAGATCGTGATATTCCAGCTCCAGATATGGGCACTGGCCCACGTGAAATGGCCTGGATCGTCGATGAGTACTCCAAGTCGAAAGGCATGACCGTTAACGGCGTCGTAACAGGAAAACCGCTTGTACTGGGTGGGTCATTGGGACGAACCGAAGCTACAGGACGGGGAGTTACGGTAGCTGCGTTGGCTGCAATGGATAAGTTGCGCATGAACCCTTACCGCACCACAGCCGCTGTTCAGGGATTCGGTAATGTGGGTTCATTTGCCGCCGAATTGCTTCATGAGCGAGGTGTTACCGTAGTTGCTGTCAGTGATATTTCGGGAGGCTACTACAATCAGAGTGGTATCGATATTACAGCCGCTGTTAATTATCGAAACTCGAATAAAGGAACCTTAGAAGGTTTTACGGGCGCAGAAAAAATCTCGAACGAAGAACTTCTGTCGCTAGCTGTCGATGTGCTGGTTCCGGCGGCTAAAGAAGACGTCATTACGGATGATAATGCTGCGTCGATTCAGGCAAAAATGATTGTAGAAGGTGCTAACGGACCAACCTCAGCCAGTGCCGACGAGATCATTAACAGCAAAGGCATCCTGGTGGTACCAGATATTCTGGCGAACGCGGGCGGTGTAACTGTTTCCTATTTCGAATGGGTTCAAAACCGGATCGGCTATAAATGGACGCTCGACCGAGTGAATCGCCGGGCCGACCGCGCTATGAAAGATGCATTCGACCGGGTATTTGAAACCTCGCAAAAATATAAAGTCCCCATGCGATTGGCCGCTTACATTGTTGCCATCGACAAAGTAGCGAGCACGTATAAATTCCGGGGCGGATACTAGCGGATTTTGGCTGGAATGTATGATGTATAAAGTATGATATATATTTTTGTCAAACTTGCCACATCAAATTCAGTTCATACAATATACATCATACATTCGTCACATGCGCTTTCACCGCGAAGGGAATACCATCATGCTTACAACGGGGTTGGTTTTACTTGCCCTGAACCTCCTCGCTTATTTCTACCTGTTTTCCGATAATCCAACGGCCATTACCTTATTAGCTATTGTTAGTTTGGTATTATTTGTTCTGGTCGTTCAGTTTTTCCGCATTCCGAATCGGCAACTTACAACGGGCGATACACAGGTAATCGCTCCGGCTGATGGAAAGGTAGTTGTTATTGAAGAAACTACTGAGAGTGAATACTTTAACGATCGACGTCGTCAGGTTTCTATTTTTATGTCCCCCCTGAACGTACACGTAAATCGCAATCCTGTTTCGGGTATTGTTCGCTACTTTAAATACTTTCCGGGCAAATATTTAGTGGCCTGGCATCCGAAATCCAGTACAGAAAACGAACGGACAACGATTGTGATTGAAACGGCAACGGGCATCAAAGTGCTGTTTCGACAAATTGCGGGTGCCGTGGCCCGTCGAATTATCTGGTACGTTAAAGAAGGGCAGCCCGTTCAGCAGGGAGAAGAGTTTGGATTCATAAAATTCGGCTCACGTGTCGATGTCTTTCTACCCTTGGATGCCGAAATCAAAGTAGCCATCGGTGATGTCACAAAAGGGGGCGTTACGGTAATCGCAGAATTGAAAGGATAATTGCTTTTCTAAAATAATCTTTCTGAAAACGAAACGCCGTCGAAATCCAATTTCGACGGCGTTTTCATTGAAAAATAGTTATTTCTCTTCTAGAAAAATGAGATCCGGAGTACAAACGGGCTACCGTAGATCGTACGTGCTAAGGCATTGTCGTTATAATTCAGGTTATAAAGCGCCGTTAGATTAACCCCAAACCGACGTGAAATCGGCTGTGAATACGTTACCCCAACTAATGGTGCCGTTAGGACATCACTAAATTTCTGCCCCGTCTGATCATACTTAATATCAATGGTCGTACTTTCTACCTCGCCGTGCAGATACAGATTCGGTAAAATTGACGGAATGAATTCGTACATGATAAATCCGCGCCCTCCATATTGGTTATACGTTTGCACGGGCACGGTTGTACCTACATTCGTATATCCTTTATAACGCGTGTACGTGTAGTTTCCACCAATACCAACAATCATTCGCTCAGTAGCCTGATAGGCAACAACGGGCGAAATGCCTAAACTGAATGGATTTCCGAATCGGAAGCCGTTGATGCCGCCCCCAAATCGCAGACGTTGTCCAAACGGTAAAGGACGCCCTTCCGGGGTTTGAGTTCTCAAAGGATCTTTACCCTGATCCTTACGATCTTCTGGGTCTTCGGTAAGCTGTCCGAAGGCAATACTGCTACTCAATAAAGCCGTGATAAACAGTAATTTTCTAATATGGCTCATAGTGTTTTATACGAAAACTAACTCTTTCTATCTAACGAAATCAAAATGTAAATTCTTTTACTTCAGGGTCGTTCAGCAAGCGTTTAATGCACTTTTCATGGTTCTTTTCGGAACCGTCAACGCGCCAATGACCAATAATCTCCGTACCGATACGTTGCTGTTGGCTTCGGGTTGGCGAAAGACCACATTCTTCGAAAAATTTTTCGTACTGATTCAGGGTCTTGTTATGGAACGCTGTCACTATTTTATAATCGCGCGTTTGATTCAGTTTCTTGATTCGCTTGGCAAAACCGACCAGCAAAAGTAGCGAGCCAAGAATAAACACGAACCCTACCAGCGCAATATCATAATGGCCTGCCCCTACACACATACCTAACGCAGATACGGCCCAAACCGTTGCAGCCGTAGTCAGACCTTTTACCTGACTGTCTTCCCGGAAAATAATTCCAGCCCCCAGAAAGCCGATTCCGTTTACAATATTAGCAGCAATACGGTCGCCCGATCCGCCTATTCGCCCCGAAATCATGGTAAACAAGGTCGATCCAACGCAGATCATAATCATTGTCCGAAAACCGGCCGCTTTACCATGATACTCACGTTCAACGCCAATTAAGCCACCAATGACCAGTGCCGCGCTTAACCGAATAATATCTTCCTGTGCAAAATCCATCTGTCTGATTTTCCCATCAATCTTTCCACAAAATACGCACGATTCCCTTGTCAAGAATAGCAAAACAGAGAAACCATATTTCGAAATAAACCGTTAAAATTAGATAGCGTTTACCTCATCAGCTAAGAATGACTCAGACTCCGGAAACCGAACTATTGCATTCCGTTGACCATCTCGACCCCAAGCAGTTTATTATCATTAAAGGGGCGAAAGTACATAATCTAAAAGGAATTGACGTCGCCATACCCCGCAACAAATTAGTTGTACTTACCGGCTTATCAGGTTCGGGCAAATCGTCGCTGGCATTCGACACTTTATTCGCTGAAGGTCAGCGGATGTACGTCGAAAGCCTGAGCAGTTATGCCCGGCAGTTTTTAGGCCGCATGGAGAAACCCGAAGTGGAATACATTAAGGGAGTTTCGCCAGCAATTGCCATCGAACAAAAAGTATCGACCCGAAATCCCCGGTCAACCGTTGGAACCTCGACCGAAATTTACGATTATCTGAAACTTCTTTTTGCGCGAGTGGGCGTGACCTATTCGCCGGTTTCGGGACATGAAGTACGGAAGGATACCGTCACAGATGTTGTCAATTACATCTATGGTTTCGAAGCTGGCCAGCGCGTCATGATCGTGGCTCCGTTGCGCGTACGAGAAGACCGTACGCTTGATTATGAGCTGAATATCCTGCTTCAAAAAGGCTATACCCGGATTGTGTCCGATGGGACGGTTTTGCAAATTGAGGATATGCTGGCGAATGCCGAAAGTCTTTCTGAACAGTACGGTTCACTCGAAATTCTGGTTGACCGAGGTACGGTACTTTACGACGACAAAGGTGAACCCGATGAAGACAATCTATATCGTTTTTCTGATTCGGTACAAACTGCGTTTAATGAAGGCGAAGGCACTTGCCGGGTCGATATTGTCGGTCAAGAATCGCGCGTTTTCTCCGACAAATTTGAATTGGATGGGATTGCTTTCGAAGAGCCGAGCGTCAACCTGTTCACATTCAACAATCCGTACGGCGCCTGCCGCCGATGCGATGGTTTTGGAAAAGTCCTTGGAATCGACCCTGATCTGGTTATTCCAGATAAAACGCTATCAGTTTTCGAAGGAGCTATTGCGCCCTGGCGCAGCGAAAAAATGAGCGAAGAGTTTTTACGCCCGTTGCTCAAAAATGGCATTCGCTTCGATTTTCCAATTCATCGTCCATATAAAGATTTAACTTCTGCCGAACAGGAATTACTCTGGAATGGCAATTCCTATTTCAACGGACTGAATAGCTTTTTTGCTTACGTTGAAAGCCAGACATTTAAAGTACAGTATCGGGTTATGCTTTCCCGGTATCGGGGCAAAACGACTTGTCCAGAATGTCGGGGCTCTCGGCTTCGGAAAGATGCCAGCTATGTAAAAGTAGGTGGCAAATCCATTACGGATCTGGTTTTGATGCCAATTACGCACGCAACGGCTTTCTTCCACAATCTTGAATTACCAACTCAGCAACAGCAAGTCGCCAACCGAATCCTGATCGAAATTCGAAATCGATTAGACTATATGGAGCGAGTCGGCTTGGGCTATCTAACGCTCAACCGCTTGACGAATACGCTATCCGGCGGTGAATATCAACGCATTAAGTTAGCAACTTCACTAGGCTCTGCGCTGGTTGGTTCGATGTACATTCTGGACGAACCCAGTATTGGCTTGCACCCGCGCGACACCAAACGTTTGGTTAGCGTACTGGAATCCCTGCGCGATATGGGCAATACAGTAATCGTCGTCGAACACGAAGAAGAAGTGATGCGTGCTGCCGACCAGTTGATCGACATTGGTCCCGATGCCGGATCGCTGGGTGGACATTTAGTTTTTCAGGGAACGTGGGAAGAAATTGCAGAGGGCAAAGGGTTTAGGGCAGAGGGCGAAAACAATAATAACTCCATGCCCCATACCCTTACCCCTCTGCCCTCCCACACACTCGACTTTCT
Organism: Spirosoma harenae; assembly: GCF_054776975.1. Lineage (NCBI taxonomy): Bacteria > Pseudomonadati > Bacteroidota > Cytophagia > Cytophagales > Cytophagaceae > Spirosoma > Spirosoma harenae. The sequence continues at coordinate 24,530 of NZ_BAAHBD010000012.1, forward strand.
GACAGGTCAGGAGACGGTTCCGGTACCTAACTTTCGGCGGAAATCGACTAATTTCATTGAGATAAAAGGAGCACGAGAGAATAACCTGAAAGATGTTACGGCGCGGTTCCCGTTAAACACATTGACGGTTGTAACAGGTGTATCCGGTTCGGGGAAAAGTACGCTGATTCGGAAAGTTCTCTACCCTGCTCTCATGCGCGAAAAAGGCGATGCAGCCGAAGAAGCAGGAAAATACGACTCGTTGGAAGGTTCGCTTAACCGGATTTCGGCCATTGAAATGATCGATCAGAATCCGATTGGCAAATCAAGTCGATCCAATCCGGTCACGTATATTAAAGCCTATGATTACCTACGAACGGTGATGGCCGATCAGCCTGTCTCGAAATCGCGGGGGTACAAACCAAGTCATTTTTCGTTCAACGTCGATGGCGGCCGTTGCGAGGTTTGTCAGGGTGAAGGCGAAGTAAAAATCGAAATGCAGTTCATGGCTGACATTTACCTCAAATGCGAAGGCTGTGGTGGCAAACGGTTCAAACAGGAAGTGCTGGAAGTACTATTTCACGATAAAAACGTGTCGGACATTCTGGAAATGACTGTCGATGAAGCCGTCGCTTTCTTCCGACAGTACGATCCGAAAATGGCGGATAAACTGCAACCGTTACAGGATGTGGGTTTAGGGTATATTGGTCTGGGCCAATCGGCAAATACGCTTTCGGGTGGTGAGGCTCAGCGAGTTAAACTGGCATCGTTCCTTGGAAAAGGAAATCCGAACAAAGGTGGTACGCTCTTTATTTTTGATGAACCTACCACAGGACTGCATTTCCACGATATCCGAAAATTGCTCTCAGCTATCAACGCGCTCGTTGATCAGGGCGATTCAGTGATCATTATCGAACACAATATGGAGGTCATCAAGAATGCCGATCACATTATTGACCTTGGCCCGGAAGGTGGCGAAACTGGCGGGTATATCACCTTCGCCGGTACGCCAGAAGAAATGGTAAAATTGACCGACGGCAACTATACGGCAGAGTATTTGCGGGGAAAAGTGTAACGATTATGCGGTTCCTATGCACATAAAGTGTTGTTTTGCAATGGAATAATAATCGATAAATTTCTCTGATTGGCTCATCTCTATCATTGAGGTGGCCATTGCTCAACGTGCGCATGTCCACATTTCTAAAATGGGTGTTTTTGTTCGTAGTCTGTCCGGCTCTAGCTTTTGGGCAACTCGAAATTTCATACCCGATGTCTCGACTGGTTATACAGCGCGGAGCTGACGGAAATGGTCGATTGTACATCGCAGGCAGGCTTTCTACAAATCCCGTAGATCGAGTTGAAGCTCAGTTAATACCCGTTGTCGCTGGTCAAGGGACTGCGACTGGTTGGCAAACTGTTCAGAACAATCCTACCAACAACCTTTTTCTAGGCTATATTACGGGATCTGGAGGATGGTATGTATTGACAGTACGTACGATACTGAGCAACGTAGTGACTGCGCAGGCAACCGTGCAACCAGTGGGTATTGGCGAGATTTTTGTAACGGCAGGTCAGTCGAATTCACGGGGTTTGGGCGTTGGAGATAATGATCTTGGCACTAATACCGATCGGGTCAATTCGATCGATTCTATTAATCACTATTACCCCGGCGGCAATAGCCCACTCGTTTCTTCTGGTGATCCTTCCCCTGTGCCTGTATACAAGGCATTGACAGCCACCCGAAAGGTTTTCCCGATGGCCGAAAGCTCATGGTGCTGGGGCGAGTTGGGCGATTATATTGTCAATCGTTACAATGTACCCGTAACTTTCTATTCAACTGGTTGGGACGGCTCTACCGTTGAAAACTGGATCAATACGGCGAACGGAATTCCTACCTGTAACCGATATAATTGCACCCCAGGCAACTGGCCAAATTTACAACCCTACACGAACCTGAAAAATGTGATGCAGTACTACCTATCCATGTCGGGAGCACGGGCGGTTTTATGGCATCAGGGGGAGGCAGAATACGGTGACGCGAGTTCTGGTTCAATTCCGAATTACAAAACAAGTCTGACGAATCTGATTCAGAAATCACGACAGGATTTCGGCAACCAGAATCTATCCTGGGTAATAGCCAGGGCTTCTTTCGATGGTAGTACAACGCGGCCAGACCTAATTACAGCCCAGCAACAGGTCATTAATACAGCTGGCTTGAATGCTTTTTCAGGCCCCTCGAATGATGCCTATACGAATCGTAACGCCGGATCGATCGACGTACATTTCCGAAACAGTGTTCGTCCATCACCCCACCCACAGTATTACCTGAATGCCACAGCGATTCCAGCCGATATGGGACTATCTTATTTGGCGCGGAGTTGGAATAATAGCCTGGATAATACTTTTTTCCAGAATGCACAGCCTATTACTCCCACTCAATTTGCCGTAACTGGCAATCTGGCGGATGCGGTCGCTCCTGGCGCAACATTAAGCGTGTCTTTTGCAACACTTGGTACATTCAATGGAGGGAATCAATGGCAGGTACAGCTTCTTGATTCCCTTGGACGCTATATCAGCACACTAGGTGGTGGCCAGACCAGTCCTATTCTGGTTTCGCTTCCGGGATCGCTTACCAGCGGACGCTTCCGAATCCGGGTCGTTTCCAGTTCACCGGCTCTCCCCGCCGTTCCATCTAATGTATTCCAGATAACTACCCAGGCCGACGTCAATTTGTCTATGGTTGTCAGTGAACGTAACCCCAGCATCAATACACCTGTCACAGTTAATCTGTTTGTGCATAATAATGGGCCAGCTCAGGCTACGGGTGTAGTTGTCCGAGATCGATTGCCTGATAATCTAGCGTTTGTGTCATCCAGTAATTTCTCCGCGAATGGGACCGTATTGACTAGCTCAGCATTTAATCTGGCTGTAGGATCAACACAGACGCTCAGCTTTGTCGCGCAGCCAGTAGCGGCTGGCACTTACCTGAATGCGGCTGAGATTTCACAAGCTACCTCGCCCGACCCAGATAGCCAGCCTAACTCCGGAACGGGTGATGGTCAGGATGATGCGGCTCAAATTGATTTCCGAACTTCTCAATCAGGATCTTCGCTATTTGTTTCGCCTAATCCCAATCAAGTTCCATTGCCTCCCGTTATCAGCAATCAACCAACTCCAGACCCGGCCAAAGCTGATCTTAGTATTAAACTGGCAGTCAATACGCGCACCCCGAACCTGAATGATATAATTACTTACTCCCTGACCATTAGCAATTTAGGTGGCTTATCTGCTTCAGGAGTGGTTGTTACGGCTTATTTACCTGCGGGGCAAACCTTGGTTAGTGGCGACGACTTTGCCTTATCGGGCGGTAATCCCGTAGGGGGGGTCAACAGTTTGGCTGCGGGTAGTAGCGTTACCCTACTATTTCGAGCCAGAATTCTAGCATCAGGCTATGGCGTTTGTAGCGCTCAAATAACAGCTTCTGGCGTTCCTGATCCAGATTCGACACCCAATAACGGCACGACTAATGGCGAAGATGATACCGCTCAAGTCGATTTACGAGCGCAATAGTGGATTAATCTACGTTTTCTGTTAACTTTTCCTGAACGGTTTAGCCGGCAGCTTCGTTAAAATTACATCAATCAACGCTTTTCTTAGTACAAATCAGCTGGTATTTGCTTTTAGTAGCAAGTACTGTCCGTCTGTATCGGTTATATGAAAACGCAATGGCTAGTTGTTAGTACCATCGGATTTGTTCTCGCCCTGGTCTTGTCATCGTTTCTAGGCATTTTCGAGAAGCGCGTTGACTATAACACGCAGGTAAAACCTCTGCTCAATAAAAACTGTATTGCCTGTCACGGAGGAGTAAAAAAAGCCTCTGGTTTTTCGCTCCTGTTCAAACACGAAGCGTTAGCTCCTGCTAAATCAGGTAAACCAGCCATTATCCCCGGTGATGCCGATGGTAGCGAAATGATCCGAAGGCTCACGTTAACTGACCCCGACGAACGGATGCCACTCGACCATCCGGCCCTAAAACCGGAAGAAATAGATTTACTGCGCAAATGGATCGATCAAGGAGCGGAATGGGGTGATCATTGGGCTTATCAGACTGTTGAAAACCCCGGTGTTCCAACAATTGGTACATTTCTGAGCCGGTTAGGTATTACCAGCAATGACGAAACTGATTGGGCGAAAAATGAAATCGATCATTTTATTCTCGACAAACTAAATCAGGAGTCCCTTAAACCGTCGCCAGAAGCTGACCGCGCTACCCTGATCCGGCGCGTATCGCTCGACCTTACAGGCTTACCGCCTTCCGAAAAAGAAGCTGCCGATTTCATAGCGGATAAATCACCAGACGCTTATGAAAAAGTGGTTGATCGTCTGTTAAAATCTCCTACTTATGGCGAACGCTGGACGGGAATGTGGTTGGATTTAGCTCGATACGCCGATACGAAAGGCTATGAACGCGATCCGGGCCGCAAAATCTGGCGCTATCGGGATTGGCTAATTAAGGCTTTCAACGAAGACAAACCCTTCGATCAATTTACGGTCGAACAATTAGCGGGAGATCTATTGCCTAATCCTACTGATGCTCAGTTAGTAGCAACGGGTTTTCATCGGAATACGATGACCAATGACGAAGGAGGTACGCAGGATGAGGAATTCCGGACAGCCGCCATTATTGATCGAGTGAATACTACCTGGGATGTATTTCAGGGCACTACGTTTGGCTGTGTACAATGCCATAGCCATCCGTATGATCCTTTTACCAACGATGAATATTATAAATACCTCGCTTTCTTCAACAATACCCGCGACGAAGATGTAACGAGCGATACCCCAACCCTTCGGTTCTATAAACCAGCCGATTCGACCAAAATCGTTTCGTTACAGCAGTACATTTCCAGCACAGAAAAAAATCCGAAACAAGCCCAGGCTGACATCCAGCGGGTGACGCATCTGTTGCGCACGGTTGAACCTAAAATTAATTCGCACGACTTCGATCAATATGTCAATGCATCGCTCCTCGATGCGAAATATTTCGGTTTTCAGGATAAAGGATCTTGCCGCATAAAGGCCGTAACCTTAACAGGCCGCCCACGGCTGTTGATCCGCTGGGGGACTAAGGCTGAAGAGGCAACAGTTACTATCCATCAAGATAAATTGGATGGTCCCGTTTTAGCAACTATTCCGACGCCCAAACCAGGGAAAGATACCGTACAGATGATTCCGCTACCTACACGTCAGGGCCGCCATGATTTGTATTTATCGCTTAACAGTACGAAAAAACCGAAAGAGTGGGTGCAAATCAAATGGGTGGCGTTTATGCCAGTACTGCCCGGACAACCACAAAATACTGTTGGCGAGAAAGACAAAGTATTGCTTGAATTGCTCAATACGGATGTCGAACAGACACCCATCATGCTCGATGGTTCTGGCGATTTATCGCGAAAAACGTTCATTTTTGAGCGTGGTAATTGGATGGTAAAGGGGAAACAGGTGACGCCTGAAGTCCCTAAATCATTTCCAACAATGGATGCACAGGTACCTAAAAATCGCCTTGGCTTGGCTCGTTGGATGGTTAGCCGGGAGCACCCTTTAACTGCCCGCGTTGCGGTGAACCGTCTCTGGGAACAGCTATTTGGCACGGGTATCGTTGAAACGGTGGAAGACATGGGTACTCAAGGAATTCCACCTACCCACCGCGAACTCCTCGACTATCTGGCAGTTGAGTTCATGGAAACCGATCATTGGAGCGTTAAAAAGCTATTAAAAAAGATGGTTATGTCGGCAACCTACCGACAACAGTCCAAAGCTTCCCCTGAATTATTAGCAAAAGATCCATTTAACAAATTACTGGCTCGTGGTCCGCGCGTCCGTCTATCGGCCGAAGCTGTGCATGATCAGGCTCTGGCAGTCAGTGGATTGATTAGCCGAAAAATGTACGGTCCGAGTGTAATGCCTGTACAACCCGATGGCATCTGGCAATCGCCCTACGACGGCGAAAAATGGAAGCAAAGTACAGGCGAAGACCTCCATCGACGTGCTTTATATACCTACTGGAAACGTACCGCTCCTTATCCATCTATGGTGACGTTTGACAGTCCAAGTCGGGAGTTCTGCCAATTACGACGCTTACGTACGAATACACCTCTTCAAGCACTGGTCACTCTCAACGATCCAGTCTATGTTGAAGCGGCTCAGCACCTAGCGGAGTACATGCAGAAACAAGGACAATCGCCCAATAAGCAGATTCAGGCAGGTTTCCGCCAAATTATGCTACGCGATCTATCGCCGAAAAAACTCACCATTCTTGTCAAGCTGTATCGAAATACAGAGCAATTTTATCAACAGCAACCCGGCCAGGCTGCTAATTTATTGGATCGTCCAGGTGTCGATTGTGCTACGATTTCACCTCAGTTAGCCGCCTTAACCGTGACGGCCAATACAATGTTGAATCTGGATGAGGTAATTACAAAAGAGTAATTTTCTGTTATGAATAAGCTCCTGCAAGAACTCCAACAAGCAGCTGCCGAGCGCGAAACTCGTCGGCATTTTCTACATACCTGTTCAACGGGCCTGGGAGCTATGGCTCTAAGTTCAGTATTAGGCAGTTGCGGATTTTTCGATAAAGAAAAGCCACGAACAAACTCAGTTGGAGCAGCTCTACAGACCGACGAGCCAACAGCACCACATCCATCGCAGTATTTGCCGAAAGCACAGCGGGTTATTTATGTCCACATGGCAGGGTCGCCAAGCCAGCTGGAGTTATTCGACTATAAACCCGAGTTGGCGAAGTACAACGGTAAAGATTGTCCACAGGCTTTACTCGAAGGCAAAAAGTTTGCGTTCATTCGGGGCGTTCCGAAAATGCTTGGTCCACAGGGGAAGTTCGCTCAGCACGGCCAATCAGGAGCCTGGATTTCAGACTACTTACCACACCTTCAGGGCGTTGCGGATGATGTTACGTTCCTGAAAGCCATGTATACCGACCAGTTCAACCACGCACCAGCCCAATTGCTCATGCATACGGGCAGTGCTCGATTGGGTCGCCCAAGCATAGGCTCCTGGGTAACTTACGGGCTTGGTACAGAAAACGATAATTTACCTGGGTACATCGTATTGGCGTCGGGCGGTAAACAACCCGACGCGGGAAAGTCGGTGTGGGGAAGTGGTTTTTTACCCACTGTTTATCAGGGCGTTCAATGTCGAACCGATGGTGATCCGGTTCTCTACGCATCCGATCCATTTGGGATGACTCGCGATGTTCGTAAGCAAACGATTGACGCGATTAGCGAGATCAATCAACAGCAATACGAAGACGTCAAAGATCCTGAAATTCTGACTCGTATTGCTCAGTACGAACTAGCCTTCCGAATGCAGATGTCGGTGCCCGATGCGATGGATATTAAGAGCGAACCGCAGTATATTCTGGATAGTTACGGCGTCGATCCCAACCAAGGATCTTTTGCCCGAAATTGCCTATTGGCCAGGCGCTTAGCTGAGCGTGGTGTGCGTTTCATTCAGCTCTTCGATTGGGGTTGGGATACGCACGGAACCAGTGCCGATGGGGCAATAGAAATCGGTTTAAAAAACAAATGTAAAGAATCGGATCAGGCCGTAACAGCTCTACTGAAAGATCTTAAACAACGCGGTTTATTAGATGATACACTGGTTGTCTGGGGAGGAGAGTTTGGTCGGACACCGATGCAGGAAAATCGGGATGGACAAACGTTACCATTCATGGGTCGCGACCATCATCTGGAAGCCTTTACCGTCTGGATGGCGGGCGGTGGAGTAAAACGAGGCTTCTCCTACGGCGAAACCGACGATATCGGGTATTATGGCGTAAAAGACAAAACCCACATCCATGATCTGCAAGCCACTATTTTACACCTGCTTGGTTTTGATCACACCAAACTTACGTATCAATTTCAGGGTCGCCCGTTCCGATTAACGGATGTAGCGGGTAAAGTGATTAAACCCGTCCTTGCCTGAACCGGGATTTAGCAGATTTCAGGATTACATAGATTTTGTTTTTCGCTTCGAAGAAGTGCTCATCTACAAAATCATAGTCGGTCAGTTTAATCCCATAAATCCTGGCTCAGAGCACTTTCGGCACTTCGAAAAACTGCTCGTCGTGCTGAGGAGCGTTTGACAGAGCTTGTTCGCGGGAGAGGTGATTACCAACGACATCATCGCGCAGAACGTTGGTTTCCAACGAAATATGCGTTAGTGGCTCAATGCCTGTTGTATCAATTTCATTTAGTTGCTCCATCCAGGTCAATACGCCGTTCAGGCTGTTGAGCAGTTCGGCTTCTTCTTCTGGACGAACTTCCAGACGGGCCAGATGAGCAATTTTATGTAATGTTTCCTGATCTACCTTCATGGCGAAAGAGTGAAAGAGTGAAAGAGTGAAAGACCATCATGATCTTAAACAGCGACTTTCTTGCCTTTCATTAATTCAGTGTCAATAACTTTATACGTTTCTTCTTTTAACCGATCCACATCGTCTTGATTCATACCAGCTGTTTCAATGGGTGGGTGAATGACAGCCCGCAAGGGATGCCAATGAAACCGAACTGGGCTTTTATCAGGCAGTATTTGATAGTTGTTCAACAAACTAACCGGAACAATTGGTACCTGTTGCTGAATGGCCATCGTAAACGCGCCGTCCCGAAACTGGATCATCTGCGGAGGTTCAGGAGCTTTAATACCACCTTCCGGAAAAATCATAATACTACGTCCCGACGCTAATGTTCGAATGGATTTCGCTAACGAATAAGCCCGGCTATTTGGCTGACTGCGATCTACCTGAACGTGCAATTTGGCAAACATATAGCCTAATAAGGGAATGTGTTTTACTTCGCTTTTTCCGACAAACGCATAAAAGTTTTTCACAATTATGCCCATAGCGGCAATGTCGAGGTACGAAAAATGGTTCGCACAAAACACATAGACTTGCTTAGGATCGGGTTCGAAACGACGCTCTACCCGAACGGGTATACCAATAACTATGAAGAATAATTTTCCCCAGATGTAATTGACCTTGTGCGCCAAAGGCTTCCATTCGTCCCGTTGTAAAAACACAAACTGGAACGGAAACAGCACGAGGTACAACGCCACGAACCAAATAGCACACCAGATTGTGTAGAGTAGTCGCATAAGCTATCATTTGTCATGCTGACGCAGGAATCGGACCGCCGAAGCGATATCCTTAAATATCCTTACTTGAAGATCGAGAAACCTTAGGATGCTTCCTTTGTCAGCATGACAAAAAATTTTAGTGTTTAAAATGTCTTACGCCAGTCGTGACCATTGCCAGACCGTGTTGATTACAATAATCGATTGAATCCTGATCGCGGATAGAACCGCCGGGTTGTACAACCGCTGTAACTCCCGCTTTATCAGCAATTTCGACGCAGTCTGGGAATGGGAAGAATGCATCCGATGCCATTACTGAGCCATTCAGGTCAAAACCGAACGAGTGCGCTTTTTCAATAGCCTGTTTCAATGCGTCCACCCGCGATGTCTGTCCTACGCCACTAGCTAGTAGTTGGCCTTCTTTCGCTAGTACAATCGTGTTTGATTTTGTATGCTTACAGACCTTCAGCGCAAACTCCAAGGCCCTTAGTTCGCTATCTGTTGGTGCTTTTTCTGTAACAGTCTTAAACTGATGGGCGGTTTCCGCAACGTTATCCTTATCCTGCTCCAGAACGCCGTTCAAAATCGTTTTGAACATGACCGATGGCAATTCGACCGAATTACGTTTCAGCAGGATCCGGTTCTTTTTTGACTTCAGCAAGGTCAGCGCTTCCGGCTCATAGTCCGGTGCGATCAGGATTTCCATGAACAGCTTATTCAACTCTTCCGCCGTTGCCAAATCGACAGGACCATTTGTGATCACAACACCACCAAAGGCTGAAACTGGGTCGCAGGCCAGTGCATTCAGATAAGCTTCCTTCGCCGTTGGAGCCGTGGCAATACCGCAAGCGTTGGTGTGTTTGATAATGGCATATGCAGCCGAACCTTCTGTTGCCGGAAATTCATCAATCAAACCAACACAGGCATCAACGTCAACCAGGTTATTGTACGATAATTCTTTGCCGTGCAATTTATCGAACATAGCGTCCAGATCGCCGTAGAAACTTGCCTGCTGGTGGGGGTTTTCGCCGTAGCGAAGATGGTTGGCGGGCAGCGCTTTAAAGTCGTAAATCGGCCCTTGGTAATTTGTTCCCTGATTCGTTTCACCAGCAAAATAGGCTTGAATAGCCGTATCGTAATGTGATGTTACAGCAAACGCTTCTCCCGCATACCGACGGCGATCGCTTAGGTCGGTTGCACCGCTCTTTTCTGTCAATAACGTAACTACATCGGCGTATTGACTTCGAGAAGAAACGATAAGTACATCGTTATAATTCTTGGCAGCTGCCCGAATCAGTGAAATACCACCGATGTCAATTTTTTCAATAATATCTTCGTCAGAGGCTCCAGAAGCAACGGTTTCTTCAAACGGATACAGATCGACGACAACTAAATCGATCGGAGGAATTCGATGTCGTTCAGCCTGTGCAAGGTCTTCGGGCATTTCGCGACGGTATAGAATACCACCCATCACAGCTGGGTGCAAGGTTTTTACCCGGCCACCAAAAATAGACGGATAGCCCGTCAGGTCTTCAACCGCTGTGACCGGAATACCCAATTGCTCAATGAAAGCCTGGGTACCACCCGTTGAATACAACTTAACATTTTGCTGGTGCAGCAACTGCACTAATGGCTCCAAACCGTCTTTATAGAAAACGGAGATTAGAGCAGAAGAAATTTTCAGAGACATGGAAATTACCGAAACAGGCTCCGGCTGTTTCAGGAATAGATAGCAAGTTACGCGAAACAGCCTGGAGCCTGTTTCGGTCTGAAGTGCAAAGATAACCAAAGGTCTTAACTTTGTAATCTACCAAGTTCACTAGTGGTAGTTTAGCCAATAGCTAATACGGCTCTGGCGTTCTTTTATCAGATGAGCACATTTAAAAAATTAGCGAGCGATACGGCACTGTATGGGGTCAGCACTATTCTGGGGCGGCTGCTCAATTACGCCCTCGTTCCGATTCAAACCTATGCCTTTGCTAAACCAGCCGCAATGGCTTCGAACGTTGAGTTTTATAGCTGGATCGGTGTCTTGCTCGTTGTATATACGCTAGGGTTGGAAACGGCGTTTTTCCGCTTTATTGCCCGGTCGAAAAATGAGCCGGTTGAAGAGAAGAATCGCATTTTCAATCAGTCGCTTAGTATTGTTATCTGTATCAGCGTTTTATCGACAATTCTGCTGTTTAGTCTGACATCGCACATAACTAGTTGGCTAAACTACTCGGGTCAGGAGCGATTTGTACAATGGTCAGCTTTGCTGGTGGCGATTGATGCGATTGTGGCGATTCCGTTTGCCCGATTGCGGGCTGAAAATCGAGCCAAGGAATTTGTGGCGGCTAAAATCATCAATATCGTTATTGTTGTCGCGCTGAACGTGTTTTTCCTTGTTTTGGCAAAAGATATTTACGAAGGCAAGTATTTGTCCTCTTTACAATCCCTCGCCAGCCTAGTGTATTCTCCACAAATTGGGCCTGGCTATGCCTTTCTGTCTAATCTGATCGGGAATGCGCTGTATTTTATCATTATTCGAAAAGCATTTGCCGGGTTCCGTTTCCAATTAAAGGGCGAACAAAGCCGTGCACTAATCGTTTACGCCTTTCCAATCATGTTAACCAATCTGGCGGGCGTTCTTAACTTGCTTACCGATCGGTTATTTTTACGACACTTCCTTCCAGCCGGTTTTTACCCTGGCTTATCTTCCGAAACGGTACTGGGTATTTATGGAAACTGCCTGAAGCTGTCTGTTTTTATGGCGCTAGCTATTCAATCATTCAAATTCGCTGCCGACCCGTTTTTCTTCTCGCAGGCCGAAGACAAAAATGCACCCTCACTTCTCGCCAACGTAACGAAATGGTTCATTATCGTTTGTGTGCTTATTTGGGTAGGCGTCAGCCTAAACCTTGATCTTATTGGGCAGATTTTTTTACGCTCTAAAGCGTATCGAATTGGTTTAGATGTGGTTCCGTTACTACTACTGGGCAATTTGCTCCTCGGTGTTTATTACAACATTTCATTCTGGTTTAAGCTGAAAGACAAAACTCAGTATGGCACGCTAATTACCGTAATTGGTACCGTAATCACCATTGCCCTTAACATTGTACTTATTCCGGTTATGGGCTATATGGGATGTGCTGTAGCGTTTCTGGCTTCGAGTTTTGTTATGATGGCTTTGTGTTATGGATTAGGGGAGAAATACTATCCTGTTCCTTACAAAGTTGGTTCGGCGGCAGGCTATATACTGGGTGCAGGCTTATTAATTTATCTATCCTGGCAATTCCCGATTAACGATTTATGGATTTCTGTCCCCGTACATTTGGGATTAGTTGGGTTGTTTATGGGCGCGATTTTTCTGATTGAACGCGATACGTTTCAGCCGGTTTTGGTGCGTTTGCGAAAAGGAAAGTCCAAAATCAATCGCGAGCCCGAACGCGTATTACCCGACGATAAACAGCCTTAAATCCAACGTAATTTCCCAAACGATACACTGGGCTCAATTAAATTTTGCCCAGAAACACACGTATTATGCACGAATCGGTGTTTTAATAGGTAAATTTGGGGATATACTGCTCATTCTGCCACTGTAGAATCCGCATTTTGATTCATGAAACGACATTTCAACAGCATCGCCTGGCTCCTCCCAATTGCAACTCTGTTTTTATTAACGGCCTGTTCTGAAAAGAAACTGTTTGATCGGCTCAGTTCTTCTGATACAGGAATCACCTTTGCGAATACCGTTACCAACAGTGATACGCTGAACATTCTGAGCTATCAATATTTTTATAACGGTGGGGGTGTTGGCGTTGGCGATTTCAACGGCGATCAGAAACCAGATGTGTTTTTTGCCGGTAATCAGGTATCGAATCGACTCTATATTAATGAAACGGAGACAGGCGAAGGCAGTTTTCACTTTAAAGACGTAACCGAATCTGCGGGCGTAAATGGCGCTGGCCGCTGGTGTTCGGGCGTATCGGTTGTAGACATTAATGCAGATGGGAAGTTAGACGTTTACGTATCGACTACGCTTCACAAAAATGCCACCCGTCGAGCCAATTTGCTGTATGTAAACCAAGGCAATGACGCCAACGGAGCACCAAAATTCCGCGAAATGGCGGCCGATTACGGCATTGCAGATACGACCTACTCAACGCATTCGGCCTTTTTTGATTATGATAACGATGGTGATCTGGATCTTTTTGTGCTGGTCGATCAGGTGGCGGATGAGAAAAGTCCCAGTAATCTGCACGTATTAGTGAATGATGGGTCTTCGCCCAATACGGACCGTCTTTATCGAAATGATTTCGATCAAAAACGCGGTCATGCTTATTTCACGGACGTTACCAAACAAGCGGGTTTATTGTCGGAAGGATTCGGGCTGGGTGTTAATATCTGCGATATAAACCGTGATGGCTGGAAAGATATTTACGTAGCTAACGATTTCACAACCAACGATGTACTGTACGTAAATAATCAAAACGGAACCTTTACCAACCGCTCCCGTGGCTCGCTAAAACATACCAGCTATACCGCTATGGGAATCGACGTGGCTGATGTCAACAGCGATGGCTTGTCTGATATTGTCGTTATGGATATGCTTCCTGAAGAAAATCTGCGAAAGAAGAGTCTGATGGGCAGTACGAGCTATTTTCTCTATCAGGAGTGGGATCGGCTAAAATACGAGCATCAATACACCCGTAATACGTTACAACTCAATCAGGGCGTACCCCCTACCGACACGACCAACGTACGCATGCCCGTTTTTAGCGAGATCAGTATGCTGTCTGGTATAGCCGAAACCGAATGGAGTTGGTCGCCATTACTGGCCGATCTCGATAATGATGGAAATCGGGATTTATTGGTTACCAATGGCTATCCACGAGATATTACCGATCGCGATTTTATGGCGTATTATAGCTCTGTCAATAAGCTGTTGACCAACGATTTACGCAAAGAGTTAATCGAAAAAATCCCTGAGGTAAAAGTCAGCAATTACGTATTTCGAAACAAGGGAAATGCGACGTTCGAAGATGTTACGAAAAGCTGGGGCATGTCGGAACCCAATTTCTCGAACGGAGCCGCTTATGCTGATTTCGACGGTGATGGCGATCTCGACTACATTATCAACAACATTAATGACGAAGCTTTTGTCTATCGAAACAACCTGAACGACGAAAAATCGGGTTCAACACATTACCTGCGCATCAAATTTCAGGGGTCCAATGCCAATCCGATGGGATTAGGCGCAACTATTGAGTATGAGTTTGCGGATGGTCGGAAGGATTTTTACGAACATACACCTTATAGGGGGTATCTATCTAGCATTGAGCCGGTTGCGCACTTTGGTCTGGGCAAGGCAACAGAAATTAAAAACGTAAAAATCACTTGGTCTGATGGTCATGTACAGGTCATTCCCAGCCTCAAGGCCGATCAGACAATTACAGTGAAAGCAAGCGATGCCCAACCCGTTGCCCCAACTACCCAACCAACCTCTAAACCTTTTCTTCAGGATATAACAACTCAGCTTGGTGTAACGTACCAGCACGAAGAAACGGATGTTATCGATTTCAACGTACAGAAGACATTACTGCATAAATTATCTGAGTATGGTCCTGCACTGGCGGCTGGTGATGTTAATGGTGATGGCCTTATTGATATGGTGGTTGGGGGAAGTTCTAAGTATGCAACTGAACTGCTGCTACAACAACCGAATGGGCATTTTACGCTGAAAGCCCTACCGACCAAGTTGGCTGAAGATACGGGTCTATTGTTATTCGACGCCGATAGTGATGGCGATTTAGATCTGTACGCGGCTAGCGGAAGCCCTGAATTTAATCCTGACCAGTCGGCAGAGGCTTACCGACACCGGCTTTACGTAAATGATGGTAAAGGTAATTTCGCCCTGACACCAACTGCCTTACCAGCCTTTCAGTTGAATGGTTCCTGCGTAAAAGCCGCTGATTTTGATGGTGATGGCGACCTCGATTTATTTGTTGGAGGGCGCGTTGAGCCGTACAAGTATCCGATGGCCGTACCCAGCTATTTACTTCGAAACGATAGTAAAAAGGGGCAGCCACGTTTTACTGATGTGACCGCTCAGATAGCTCCAGTTCTGGTTAAAGGTGGACTAACCTGTGATGCACTCTGGACAGACTACGACAACGATGGCGATCCTGACTTACTGCTAGCCAGTGAATGGGCTCCGTTGACAATGCTTCGTAATGATAAAGGGCGTTTTCAGCCGCTTACGGATAGTGGTTTAGCAGAAAAGACGGGTTTTTGGAATTCGCTAACCCCTGGCGATTTTGATAACGATGGCGATATAGATTATCTGGCAGGCAATGTAGGGCAGAATAACCTGATCCGGGCTACGCCTGAACACCCAGCGCGGATTTACGCCGGTGATTTTGATAATAATGGATTTTACGATGCATTCCCGACCGTTTACTACAAGAACGCGAAAGGTTACGACGAGTATCCTTATTTTGGTTGGGATGACATGGTAAAGCAGATGATTGGGATCAAACGCCGATACATTAAATATGCTCCATTTGGCGAGGCAACCATCAGTCAGATTTTAACCGAAGACGAGCGCAATCAGGCCTTAAAGCTCTCAGCCAACTATCTGTCAAGTAGCTATATTGAGAATAAAGGAGCGGGTAAATTCGAGATTCGGCCACTACCCTTGTTGGCTCAAACGGCTCCCCTATTTGGCATGCTGGCGCAGGACGTAGACAACGATGGAAATTTAGACGCTGTTTTGGTCGGTAATGATTATGGCACAGATTTGATTGCGGGTCGCATGGATGCGTTCAACGGGTTGGTTTTGAAAGGCGATGGAAAAGGAGGATTTACGCCCGTATCCATGTCTGAAAGCGGATTTTTTGTTCCGGGGAACGCCAGAGCGCTGGTTAGCTGGCCCGATGCTCAGGGACGTTGTCGGTTGGCGGCCTCGCAAAACCGGGGACCATTACGCATTTTTGCCGTTCAGCAGCCCCAAACGTTCACGTCTGTAGATATCAAGACAACGGCTGTTAGCATCCGCTTGAAAAACGGCAAAGATCGTCGGCAGGAAATTCCATTCGGAACGTCGTTTTATGCCCAGTCAGCACGTGGAGTCTGGTTATTACCGGGTGAGCAGATCAGTAAATAATCGGTTCAATCTTCCCTTACCCGAATAGCCGCGTCTGTAACTTTAACAGTGCGGCTTCGCACGGCCGACGTGATAAAAAATCCAACTCCGTTCCGGCCCGTCGATTTAGTATTGATAATGTTCGTTGGAATATTAGCGGGTGGGGTAGCAAATAATCCACCATTGGTGATCTGGGTTCGGAATTGTTGCCAGAAATCAAAAGCCTCAGCTGAGAGCGAGTGGAGTTCAACCTTCACCTCGTCGTTCATGTTGTACAAACTATCCGGATTGGCAGAACGACGAATGGGCGCGATAAACATCAATCCATCCGTAACGTTATTACTGCCGCTCCGAAATCCTCCATCCTGCGAGGTAATAATGTTGTTTGGTTTATTCTGCAATTCGCCATTTCGGAAGAATCGTACCCGATAATAATCAACGGATTTGGGTAGATCGACAGCATAAAATTCCGCCCTATACCCCTCTCTTGTCGAAAATGGATTGGTTTTGCGTTTGACGAAAATAGTCGAATCGATAGGGGGAACCGGATTTATTTTCGAGCTGGCTTGGTAGGTTTCTCCCTGAAAAGCAATCGTCAACTGGTATGTGCGGCCAACATGCCCAAGTGTATCTTTTCCGGTTGGTTGCCAGATATAATAACCGTCATTATCCGGATCTAAAAAAGCGTATTTCTTACCTGTATTGTCGGTTACCATCACGGTTGCGCTGGTTGCGGCTGGTGGTGTACTATTATCGAAATAAGCCGCCGATTGGGTAAGTCGAATCGTTTGCGGACCGGGCTGATCGGTTAAGAGCGCATCGACTGATAACTGCGTAGGCCCAGTATCGAGTTTTGCGTCAATAACTGTTGTACAACTATTTAGCAGTAAGACAGCACTGAACAGATATAGGAAAAGAACTGTTTTTTTCATGGTAATGAAGCCATACTTCAGACTACTGTTGTCTAAAATTTAAAGTTGTAGGTCACCGATGGAATGATCGTAGCAAAAACCGAATATCTGATCGCTTCGGTCACACGGGCATTGTCGGGATTTTGCTGGAAATAAACCGAGAACGCATTTTTCCGGGCATATGCATTATAGACTGAGAAAACCCAGTTATCTTCTTTTTTCTTGCCGGGTCGTTTCCGTCCCTGCAAGGTTGCAGCCAGATCAAGCCGGTGATAAGCTGGAATTCGATAATTATTACGCCCATCGATAATCGGAGCAACAAATCCACCGTACTCAAATCGTCCTGTAGGAAAGGTACCGGGTGTACCACTGGCAAGTGTAAATGTGGCTGAGAAATTCCATCGCTTGGCACTGGGTGGATCGAAAAGCAGAACTGACGTCAATGTATGCCGTTTGTCGAAGCGGGTTGGATACCAATCTCCACCATTAATACCGGCCACCTGACGTTCCGTTTTTGCCAGTGTATAGCTGATCCAGCCATTGACGACACCCGTATTTCGTTTCAAATAAAACTCAGCTCCATACGCTCGGCCTTTGCCGTTGAGTAGATCACCTTCCAGGTATTTGTTTAAAATCAGGCTGGCTCCATCAATGTAATCGATCTGATTCTGAAGCCATTTATAATAAACCTCCACCGACGCTTCGAATTCTTTTCCCGAACGACCAAAATTCCTGAAATATCCACCCGCAATCTGATCACCAATCTGTGGTTTGATATTATTGGTCGACGGTGTCCAGATATCCAACGGTGTTGAGGCTGTCGTATTGGAAATCAGGTGGATATATTGCGCTAACCGGTTGTAGCTGAGTTTGATCGAGCTATTATCCGTCAGTTCATATTTAGCTGCGAAGCGTGGTTCCCAATTCCCATATGTCTGAATCGTGCTGGCACCTTTATAGGCAACTGTGGTAAGCACTTCGCGTCTTGTCCCTAAGGCAACGTCGGTCTGAAACGTATAGGCTTCGCCTGGACCCGTATAGTTAAATAATGAATAGCGTAGGCCGTACTGGAGTTGCAGTTGTGGGGTTACCTGCTGTTCGTTACCTATATACAGAGCGGCTTCGAGCGCATGTTTATTCTCGATACCGAAGGAGCGAACAGCTCCTGCGCTGGCAGCAGTCGCCGTACCAGGCTGAAAATCATGCACAATTGCCTGCCCACCAAACGTAATTGTGTTTTTACCCAACGCAAGCGAAAAATCGGGCTTTATACTGTAATCAACTATACGTGAGTCGGTTCTGAAGAAATCGTTGGGCCTTTTCTGCTTCAAATCCGTGTTTAGCGAGTAATCGTAGTTGCTGTAATAAGCCGTCGTATTTAAAAACAGTCGATCATTGAATACGTGATTCCAGCGTGCCGATAACGTTGTATTTCCCCAGTTAAAGCCAAAGTCAGATCCGAAGACATCGCGTCCTAAATAGCCGGAAAGGAACACGGTATTTTTATCGTTGATACGATAATTACCTTTTGCCGTCAGGTCGTAAAAGTAGAATTTAGCGCCTTTTAGATCATTGTTCAGAAATGGTTGCGCCAGAATGTCCGCATACGACCGTCGGGCCGCTACAATAAATGACCCTTTCCCTTTAAATAAGGGCCGCTCGTAGGATAATCGGCTAAAAATCAACCCAATTCCACCATTCAATTCAGGTTTCTTAGCATTTCCTTCTTTCAATCGAACATCTAGAATTGAGGCAATTCGTCCGCCATAATTAGAGGGGATACCGCCCTTAATCAGCTTTACATCTTTTACAGCGTCTGGATTAAAGACCGAAAAGAAACCAAAAAGGTGAGAAGAATTATAGACTGGCGCTTCATCCAGCAAGACCAGATTCTGATCGATACTTCCGCCCCGCACATTAAATCCGGTGGCCCCCTCTCCTACCGTCGAAACGCCGGGTAGCAACTGAATACTCCGAATCACATCGACCTCGCCCAATAGTGCCGGAATTCGCTGCAATGTTTTTACGTCAATCCGGTTAACGCTCATCTCGATACTCTTAACGTTATCGTCTTCCCGATTGGCCGAAACGACCACTTCCTGCAAATCTTTTCCTTCCTGACTCAATTCCAGATCAAGGCGCAGATTGCGATCCGTCAGATCAACGATTTTGGTTTGTTTGGCATAACCGACATAGCTGATTATCAGATTATAATTACCAGGAGGTAACGTAACGGCGTAAAATCCGTAGCTATTGGTAACGGCGCCCGTTCCGGTTTCTTTTACATAGATCGATACGCCGATCAACCCTTCGCCATTAGTCGCGTCCTTGATGTAGCCGCTAACGGTCAGCGCAGCAGCTCGGCCCGCCTTTTCCTGAAGGTTTATTGCATTCGTGTTCGATTGGGCCTGACTTTGTTGCAGCGTTAGTGTAACGCTAAATAAGCCGTACAGCCAAAACAGTAAGGTATTTTTCATTCCATTATCAATAGATTGCGTACCTCTGGGAAGGCACGATCAGGTTGCTCCAATGATAACGTAAAGGTACACCTCCAGGTAGGTGGTTTTGTATAAAATTAGATAAACCTGCTAAATCAGAGGCTGAACGGCCCCGATTGCAGGACAAAACCAATATAATTTACTCGAATCAATTACTGAGCCCGAATAACCGGAATCAGTTTCTGTAGTTCCTCGAATCGTTTTTTATCGGGTTTGACGTCGGCATTAGGCAACTTTTTTAGCTCTTCGATGATAATACGGCCAACAATCAGGCGCATATTCTTCTTATCATCGGCCGGAATAATGTACCAGGGTGCTTTATCCGTAGCCGTTTCGTTGACACACATCTCGTAAGCGTCTTGATAGTCATCCCAGAAATCGCGTTCTTTTACATCGCCTTCTTCAAACTTCCAGTTTTTTTCCGCGTCCTCAATACGAGCAATGAGCCGTTCGGCCTGTTCATCTTTAGAGACATGTAGAAAAAATTTTACTGTCGGGAAGCCGTTCCTATGCAGAAAGATTTCCATATTTCGAATTGCTTCGTAACGATGTTTAAAAAGCTTCTCCAAATCCTCGGTTGACTTTTCGGGCAAACGCTGGCTCTGGGTCAAAATCTCCGGATGTACTTTTACGACCAGTACTTCTTCATAATACGATCGATTGAAAATACCGATCATACCCCGCTCAGGTAATTCACGCCAACTGCGCCAGAGGAAATCGTGATCGAGCTCCTGATCCGTTGGTCGTTTAAACGAATAGACACGTATACCCGCCGGATTCGTACCCGTAAATACATGCTGAATTGTCCCATCTTTTCCGGCAGCATCCAACGCCTGAAAGACGGTCAATAATCCATATCGGTTGTCGGCATATAGTTTCTCCTGCAACTTGTCGATTTCCGCAGCCTGTTGCCGTAACAAGGCTTCGTAATGTTCATCATCTTCGTACAGATCATCAACTTTCGTTGGCGCTTTTTTAATTTTTAGAGGTTTATCACCGTCGTAACGGAAGCGGTCGGTATCGAAATCTTTCACAGGAATGGAGGTAAACTTTACGTAGCTCACTTACGTTAAGTGATCAGGCAAATTAACCGAATTAAATCTATAAGGTTTCGAAACGTTACAGGTTTATAGCATCCATAGATATGACAAATACGCAATCTGATAATCTGGCAAAAGCAACCTTTGGAACAGGATGTTTCTGGTGTACAGAAGCCGTTTACGAATCACTCAACGGCATTATTTCGGTCGTTTCTGGGTATGAAGGCGGCCACAAGCCACATCCAACGTATAAAGAAGTTTGCACAGGTACAACAGGCCATGCCGAATGTGTTGAAGTGACTTACGATCCAACGATAATTTCGTATCAGGAATTACTGCAAGCGTTTTTTCGTAGCCACGACCCAACCACGCTCAACCGCCAGGGAAATGATATTGGTACACAGTACCGATCTGTAATCTTTTACCATAACGATGAGCAGAAACAACTGGCAGAAACCATAAAAGCCGAATTAGATAAGTCAGGTGCTTACAATGATCCGATTGTAACGGAAATTACGCCCGCTGAGACATTCTATAAAGCAGAGGAGTATCACCAACATTACTTTGCAAATAATCCGAATCAAGGATATTGTGCCTTTGTTGTGGCTCCCAAAGTGGACAAATTCCGCAAAGTCTTTAAGGATAAATTGAAACCCGAGATAAACTCTCTGGCCAATCACTAATACCCAAGTTAAGCCCCTGAAAATGGGGCTTTTTTATTGATATCTATCTGGACAGTACTCGCTTATTATTAGCTTGTTTAAGTATAGATGTATTGGTTTGAAAGCTGACGTATCAAGCTTATTTATTTAGACATATCTATGACATTCCTGCACGGCTGGACGACGGCCTAATCTGGGCGCGCCAATACATTATCCTGCCGACTACTTTGTGGATTTCAGCCTGCTATTCCGAGCTGATCACCGAATGCCTACGATTACGCATAGTCATATTGCACTATATCTGTCTTCAACTGTTCAAGAATATAGTATCGCTTCTCGTTTTTAATAACTCTCCATTTCTCTTCGACCATTTTTGTCTGACACCTTTGGCTCTATCAAATGCCTAAAATTGCTTCTTAGGCTAATCAATAGCTCTTTTACAGCTCCTTATCTTAAAAAATCGAGAAAGATTACAGAGCAAATGATTAATCTAACAGCGCCGAAATAGTTGAGAAAACAGGCTAAGTCACTGGCGTTAATTAATTTTAATTAATTTTTAATGGTCATTTTCTCCGAAAAAGACTCAGTGTGGCCAACGTCATAATTCACGACTTCAACGTAGTCAATCACCACCGCTTAGTAAACAAATAGTGACAATTTCAGCTAAAAAGAGCTAGTATTTTATATTTTATTTGATTATCAGTTCATTCTATATCAAGCAGTTAACTTATATAATCAATAAACAACCAGGATTTTATCTAGCTATTAAAGCAGATAACAGGCTATTAGCTAAATAGTACTATTGTACTATATCTTTTTGTGTAAACTATTCGTGTTGATACATATTATCTACAAAAAGTACAAAACATAAGATTATGCATTGGCTTCAATTAACTAGAAATGGATTTTTGTTCATGTGACCTATTCAAATAAGCATAGTCTTATTAGTAAGTGAATGCAATCAATTGATGCTTTCGCCCTACTGTAAACTTGAACTTAAACATGAAACGTACAATTACCCTCTTCAGCTTCTGGCTGTTGACTACTCTTGTAGTCGCCAACGGATTACCTAAATTTCGTCGCATCTCCGGTTACGTTTTTGAACAAGGCAGCCAAACTCCTCTCGTCGGCGTCAACGTTCACACCAGCGATAATAAAGCAGGAATCATTACAGACAGCAAAGGATACTTCTCATTATCGATCCCCGCTTCGGCAAACGTTCAATTAACTTTTTCATTTGTTGGTTTCACATCTGTAAACCAAACCGTTAAACCAACACAGACAAATGAACTGACCGTATATCTGTCAGCAGGTCAGATGCTTCAGGAGCAAGTAGTTAAGGTAACCAATCGGCCCAACATCAGTGCGAATCCACAGATGAGCACCATTAGCCTGTCAATGGAGAAATTGGATAAAATGCCCATGCTCTTCGGCGAGAAAGATGTGATGAAAATGCTCCAACTGATGCCTGGCGTTCAGAAAGGATCAGAAGGTAATGCAGGCTTGTACGTTCGCGGTGGGGCTCCCGATCAGAATCTGGTTCTATTAGATAATGCACCGATCTATAATCCCAATCACTTATTAGGTATTTTCTCTGCCTTCAACGGCGATGCGTTAAAGCGCGTTGATTTGACCAAAGGTGGCTTCCCTGCTCGTTTCGGAGGTCGGCTATCGTCGGTTATTGAGTTAACCACTAAAGATGGTTCAACCGATGGCTTCCACGGCGAAGTTTCGGGTGGTCTGATCGCTTCTCGTGTAAGCCTGAGTGCCCCACTGGGCAAACGGGTGTCGTTTATGGTAGCTGGACGTCGTACGTATATTGATATGATTACCGGCCTTTTAGAGAAGAAAGCCGCCGATCAGCCCACTCTAAAAACCTATTTCTACGATGCCAACGCCAAATTGACCATCCAGGCTAGCGATAACGACAAAATCTACATCAGCGGCTACGCCAGCCGGGATAAATTCAGCAATAACCGTAGCAATAGTATCCCTTTACAATCTGACCTTCAATGGGCTAACCAGGCTGGTAGTGTGCGCTGGAGCCATGTTGGTTCAAAAGGCTCTAGCTCGAACCTGTCGCTTCTCTATAGCTCCTACAAGCTAGGTGTAAAAGATCAGCAGGCTGTTAACAACAACAATCAGGTTAGCGCATACACACTGAATTATCAGTCGAGCATCCAGGATTTAGGTCTGAAATATGATTTCAATAAATACATCAATACCCATCATCAACTAGCGTTTGGTGTTCAGACTACTGGCCACCAGTTCAACCCACAGGCTTACGTAACATCGAGCCACGAAGAAGGAACTACGACTGATCAAACGGTGAACGCTCTTGAGTCAGGTGCCTATTTCGAGCATACCTGGAGCCCAAGCGATCGGTTCACGCTTAATACGGGCATTCGGGTGAGCGGCTATTCGGTCCTGAAATCGGATAGTCTATCTAAATCAAGTGATTCAGCGTCAACGATGTATGTTCGTCCAGAGCCTCGTCTGTCGATGGTTTATCACGCCACCCCTACGCTTTCTTTCAAAGCCTCTTACGCCCTGATGAATCAGTACATGCACCTGTTGTCGAGTTCAGGTGTTGGTTTATCGGCTGATTTATGGGTACCTACGGTTGGCAATATCAAGCCACAACAATCGCAGCAAGTAGCGTTCGGTATCGCCAAAGACTTTACCAAAGCTGGTATGTCGCTAACGGTGGAAGGCTATTACAAGAAGATGAATCAGTTGCTGAGCTACAAAGAAGGTGCTAGTTTCCTTTCGACAGACGCGGCTGGCAACGTAAATTCGACGGGCTGGACGAATAATGTAACGAATGGTCAAGGTCATTCATATGGTGCGGAAGTATTGCTGCAAAAACAAGCTGGCCGATTGTCAGGATGGATTGGCTACACGTTGTCTTGGACCGAATGGCAATTCAACGACTTAAATGGTGGCAAGCCATTCTTCCCTCGTTACGACCGTCGTCATGATGCTTCGATTGTAGCCATGTATGATCTGACGCCATCCATCTCTTTCTCAGCCTCCTGGGTATATGGCACAGGAAATGCGCTGACGCTGCCTATCGCCCGTTATTCAGGTTATTCTGATCAAGGTCCGGTTTCCTCTACTGCACCGAATATCAAAGAGTATGGTGATCGGAACAGTTTCCGTGCCGAAGCATATCACCGCCTGAACATGAGCGTACGCTTTACCAAAAAGCGGTCTAGCTTCGAGCGAATTTGGGAGGTTGGTGTCTATAACGCTTACAATCGCCACAATGCCTTCCTGTACTCGCTGGAAGGAAAAGATCAGGGCCAGGGCCTTCCTTCAAAAACAGTCTTGTATAAATACTCGCTGTTCCCAGTGTTGCCGTCGGTAAGCTACACAGTTCGTTTTTAATCATCATCAACAGTCTACTAAGAGACTCGTCTCACCCGATTTCATGATTTCCTTCACTAAAAAAATGCTGTTGCTTTTTTTAGCAACCTCCTTAGTTGCCTGTAGTTTCAACCAGCAAGAAATCACCCCCGATCAACTAAGCACCGAAACCGCTAAATTGACCGTCGCTTGCTTCATCTCCCCACAGGATACCCTGCTCACCGCCAAAGTCAGCCGATCAAGGCCCGTACTGGACAACAATGCTGCCCAAGCCGTCGATATTGCCAATGCTACTGTTACCCTCTCCAATGGCAGCACGACAGTCAATCTGATTTACAACGCTTCGCAATCGCAATACACCATCAAAGCCAAAAGAATGCCTATCCAAGCGGGCAGTACGTATATACTCACCGTTAGCACACCTGATGGCAAGCAGGTTACCGCTACCACCACTGTGCCAACTCAAATTCCGCTCAAAAATATCCGGATTGACTCCACCTCACAGTCGACCGCTACTCAGAAGGTGTTCCGGGCCATCGGCTGCTGGGACAATCAATCGGGTGCTTATTTCCGCCTGAAAGGGATGGTACAGGGCATCAGCCAAACGGCTCCTCTTACTGCATCCTACGGCACACCAAGTCCCATTTCATTTATGAGCGCCACGAACTCGATGGGTTTGTTGACCTGTGGCCGCCAGGATAAAAGTCTGGCGATGGCAGCCACGTTGGGGGATGGCAGCTTTAAAAAGAACAATCGATCGACGCTGATCAGTGTGTCTTTGTTGCATGTGGATGAAGCGTATTATCACTATCATCTGGCGCTGAATCAGCAGCTACAGGCGTCGGAAAACCCGTTTGCGGAGTCGGTGACGATTCCCAGCAACATTCAGGGTGGTCTGGGCTGCTTCGGCAGCTACAATCTCTCACCCTTAGCTTTGGTGATCAGGTAAGGTGTGGGCGCTGCACCACTTCAGCGCCAAATGTCAAGTTTACATAATCAAACATACCCTTGCCAATGGTGAGGGTTTTGTTTTATACATACCAACTAAGGCTATCAATGAATTACCAAGAAAATCTTTACAGAGGTATCAAAGCGCTATAATGGTTGAAATAATGGCGTTGCGACTTATTTGGTAAAATTTTATTCTTATTGGTACCCTTAATTAATTCATATCTTTGTACTGTTTTGAGAATCAAAGTAGTATTACCGCCACTTCGATTCTTAAGGATAAATTGAAACCGTAAATCAACTCGATAGCAAATCACGAATAGTCTTCCACATTAAACATAGCTATGTTATGCACTTCTTTCGTCCGCATTAGGTAATCACCTAATGCACAATGGCAAGAACACACAAGTACACTGACAAGTATCCGACCCAAGCGGTAAAAAAGTCGATAGAGCGACATCCTCGGTATTGGTTATGGCCTGTCCCACGTTGGTATTGTAAACTCAAACAACGTAAAGATCGGGCACACAACAAACAGGAATTATACCGGGTAGTCCGAGGTAAAACCGATGACTGTTTTCGCTATCAGCATCGGCACTCGGCCCGTTGGGAGTACTGGTAAACAAAAGCCCTGATACCTACCACGTATCAGGGCTTTTGTCGTAATTGATAGTAAGGCTAGAGTTTGATAAAAGGAAAAGTGGCTGTGTTTTGAGTGAAATAAGGCCGCTGATTTTTTTTCGAAAACTGTACGGCGTCGAGGTCTGGCAGCTCGTTCTGCATACCATTCCAGGCAGGTTCGGTCGCATAACCCTCGTACTGATTTTTTCCTGTTGAAAGCAGTACAAGCGTCGTTAATCCACGACCGTTGCCATCAAAAGGCCCATTCCGCAGCGTAAATAGAAAATCGGATCGATGATCACCATTCAGATCGCGGTTATCCGATAACATGACATCAATAATATCATATTGATCAAAACCAATCTGTTTGACTAGTGGGCCAGCTAGTTGCCGTGCAGTACGGACAGGCACATTCCGACCCATTAGCGTATCGCGTACGATGGGAATATAATCTAATGGCTGACGAGGTTGACTCAGAGATTGCTGTCGTCTCTCCCAGGCTATCATATCAGAATCGTTATTGGCGGTTGAATCCACACTGACATCAGGTTGCTCCTTAGAAAGATGCTCGTTGGTTTCGCGTTCAATTGTAGTGGAAGCCTGCTCGCTGCCTGATGATTGGCAGCCCAAAAATAGTAAACCTAAGAAAAGCGTAGCCCAAGTAAGGCTTAGGCAGGTAATTTTCATGGTGAGGATAAGGTTTTCAACTATACAAACACACAAAACTATCATTTATTCGAGGGAGATTGACTACTATATCCATAGTATCGCAGCTTGTTTGTTTTAAGAATAGATTGAAACTTAAAGTCGCTCATTAACAATGAGATCCATCATATTTTTTCTTTTTTAGTTCCTCAATAGTGAGGAGCTTTTTTAGTGTAGTTGTACGTCTGAATTAAAAAGCATTAAAAATAACTTATTGAAAGTGAGATATTTAATCAAAATATATTTAGAATACACTATAGGTTATATATTTCTGTTTGTTATGTTTGTCGCACAATCTATCAGATGACCGATTAATAAGAGGTGCGCGCTGGTGTTTGTTAGGCCCACATATTCGCTTTTAATTTGTCCTAAATTTTAACATAAATCAGTTTCGTCAAATGAAAAAAATCCACTTTTCTATTTTATTGGTTCTTGGCCTGTTAGCCGGTACTCAATCGTTTGCACAGTATAAAGTTGACAAAGGAACCAAGTTAATTAATCTCGGTATTGGTGTTGGTGGTTGGGCAAGTGCGGGTGGTATTGCCTTCGGTGCTTCTGCCGATTTCGGTGTTGCTCCAAACATCACGGTCGGTGGCCAGGTAGCTTATCGTAGCTTCAATTATGGCTATCTTGGTTACAATGATAAAATCAACTATTTATACTTTGCAGCTCGAGGCTCTTATCACTTCAACGAAATATTAAACCTAAGCACTGATAAGGCTGATCTGTATGCAGGTATTGGTTTAGGCTACGAGAGTGTTAGTTACAGCTCTAGCTTCGGTACAGGTTTTAACACGTTTGGCAGCGGTGTGTTTGTACCCGTACACCTTGGTGGCCGCTACTTCTTCAGTGAGAAAGTAGGTGGTTTTGCTGAATTAGGAACAGGTATTGCTCCGCTTATGCTGGGTATTACGTTCGGTTTGTAAGCAAGCATTTTCCATACGAAAAAGGGCTAGCCTGAATCAGGCTAGCCCTTTTTCGTATGGAATACTAGTTAACTTTTTCCCTAAACTTTCTTCGGATCGGGATGCACATACGGTGAACGGTAATCCCGTGCGAGCATTTTAGTGGCTTCCTTATCGCCAACCACTTCGCGTTTGACGGGATCATATACCATTGGTCGGCCCGTTTTCATCGCCATGTTGGCCAAAATGCAGCTCGCTGTTGAGATGTGCCCTTCTTCGATGTCAGCAATAGGGCGAGAATTTTTCTCGATGGCATCCAGGAAGTTGAGCATGTGCAGGCGCGTAGCTGGTGCTGCGTTCAATTCAATTTTCGGATTGGTATCTTCGGTTACATCTTCTGGATATTTTTCCTTTTCATAAACAACATCCAGGTGAACTTTCTCTCCACCTTTGCCCTCTGGGATAAAGTCACATTGCATTGTACTTCCCCATAGGGTTCCTTTTTCGCCATACAGCGTAAACGACCAGGGATAGTCAGGGTTATTTGCTGTGCCCCAGGTTTTGTGATGCCATACGCAGTTCAACTCATCATATTCAAATAGAGCCGATTGCGTATCAGAGATATTTGATTTCCCTTCTTTCTGCACGTAAATACCACCATGCGAGCTGATGCGCTTGGGCCACTTAAGGTTCAACATCCAGCGAACGGTATCGAGCATGTGAACGCACATATCGCCGGTAATGCCGTTACCGTATTCCATAAACGTCCGCCACCAACGTACGTGTGGCAAGCCATCGTAAGGACGCAGCGGAGCTGGGCCTGTCCACATGTTGTAATCCAGGAAGTCAGGAACAGCCTGTACGGGTGGATTACCATTGTTCCGCATGTGTAAATCGCAGGACATTTCTACGTGCGATATTTTACCCAGCATGCCCGAATCGACGAACCGTTTTTTGGCTTCGATCAGGTGTGGTGTACTTTTCCGTTGCGTACCGACCTGAACCACTTTATTGTATTTGCGAGCTGCGGCTACCATGGCTTCACCTTCCATAACATCCACACTAATTGGCTTTTGTACGTACACATTCGCTCCCGCTTTTACGCAATCGATCATCTGCAAAGCATGCCAATGGTCAGGCGTACCAATCAGGACAATGTCTAATTGATTTTCAGCCAGCATCTTCTGATAATCGCCGTACAGTTTAGGCGTTTTACCCGATTTTTGCCGTTGACTCACCAATTTGGCCGCTCCTGCCAGCATATTTTTATCAACATCGCAAAGGGCAACAACATCAACGGGTGCCACTTGGATTAGGCGCAACAAATCACTCTTACCATACCAGCCCGTACCAATCAATGCTACGCGATAGGCTTTCGGTGGGTTAATTAAATCCAGCCCCCTAGCTCCAAACGATGACAGAGCAAGAGAAGCCGTAGTACCTTGTATAAAACGACGACGGTTGATATTGAAATTATGCATGCAAGTTGAGAGTTTAGGCAGCAGTGCCGGGGTTAAATGAACTGGTTATTTTAAAAGTGCCATCACCGCATCATCCCCTACTACAGCTCGGGCTGGGCGCGGGTGTTCAGCAGTAAATACCTGTAAAGCAGTGGGTTCTAATATTGTATTGGGAGATTCATCAATTTGCCCATCTTTCTGCACTTTGGCTAAATCTAATTTCAGGTGTTTAGCCAGAAAGCCATAAGCTGCGATTCGTTTATTAGGACCATAATCGTGCCCTTCGGTCGGCAAATGCACATTTTCGACCCGATCTTTCGCATTGTAATACCCATAGATGTTCTGGATATACGGGTATTCTACATTGGGCGTATTCTTGGTCCAATCCTTTCCGTCCGATACAAGCAACATCGGTCGCGGAGCGGCCAGAGCGGCAATTTCTACGTTGCTGGTCTGATGCGTCGGTCGTTTATGAATGGGCATGCCGCTTTCGCAGACACAGCCGCCAAAAAAATGAGCGGATACCATCACGACAGGTACCGATACTTTTATCCGCGGATCAAGTGCCGTGAGCACAAACGTTTGCGTTCCTCCGCCCGATTCTCCCGACATGGCAATTCGGTCAGGATCGACATCAGGTAGGCTAGTCAAAAAATCTAATGACCGCATTCCATTCAATGTCTGTAGTTTTAGCGCTTCCGGAAGTTTATGCTCGGTTTGCTTTGAATCACCGTAGCCAATCATATCATACGCAAATACAACGGCTCCCATTCGGGCTAGTGTAGCACCCCGTTGTTGCGTATATTCCATTAGACGATTATTCTGATTAGCTCCGTGTCCATGCGGGCAAAGTATACCCGGTGATTTCCCCGTCGCGTTCAAGGGGCGATATAAATTACCTGTTACGAATACCCCCGGCAAGCTTTCAAAAGCGACATTTTCGACTGTATAGCCATTCATTTTTCGTAGACTATGCCGAATCGGTTGAAGCGGAGCAAATTTAGGCTTTTCAGGCAATTTCATTCCCTCGCGTATACCTTTCCGAATCATGTCAGCACGCTTCTCCCAACTTGCCTTATCATGATATGTACTGGCAAACGTTTTCAACGCATTTGCGCCCTGTTCTTCGGTGAAATAAGCGCCCTGGCATAAATCGGGTCGGGCAGGATTTGGCTGTGCTATTAGACTCGCCAATCCGCTCAGATAACCAACAACAAAATATCGAATACGCATGACGCACTGTTAGAATAGAGTAGCAAAATCCAAAGATGACTTTCGCAAACTCTTACTCCTTCAACTATCGGAAGGCAGCAAAAAACCTGTTTTAGCGGGGAATATCTCCCCGCTTGAGCGCTTTTACCGCATAATCGGCAGCTCGGGCAGAGAGCGCCATGTAGGTCAATGAAGGATTCTGGCAAGGCGACGAAGTCATACTAGCCCCATCGGTGCAGAACACATTTTTGACAAGGTGATGCTGGTTAAACTTGTTGAATACCGAGTTTTTCGGCGATGTCCCCATGCGAGCGGTTCCCATTTCATGAATGCTTAGTCCCGGATGCGCCTGGCTATCAAACCCACCAATATTGGAGAAACCCGCTTTTTCGAGCATGAGCACAGCTTGATCATGTGCGTCTTTGCGCATGAGTGTTTCGTTTTCACGATAATGTACATCCATTTTCAGAACGGGTTGCCCCCATTTGTCCTTGACTTCATCCGTCAAATACACACGATTGTCTTCATAGGGCATACATTCACCAAAGGCATCCAGCGTAATTTTCCACGTACCAAACTGCGTGGCTTTTTCTTTAAAATCAGCCCCAAACCCCTCTTCATGATAGGCATGCTCCCAGTTTTCCCGGTTCGTATAGACTTCAAATCCATATCCTCGCTTGAATGGCTGGTTTGGCTGATTAGGCAGGTTCCGAAATCGCGGAATGTACAATCCTGCCGGATGGCGACCATAATAGTATTTATCCAGATCGTGGTCGTAATCAGCCGTAGCGCCAACGTGAAAATGATGATCCATCAGATTTCGGCCTAGTTGACCGCTATCGTCCATCCCATTCGGAAATCGGCGCGATTTGGAATTCATCAGAATATAGGTCGAGCCTAATGCCGATGCATTCAGGAAAATAATGCTGGCCTTAAACTCATGCCATTGGTGCGTTTGCTCGTCAATAACCCGAACGCCCGTTGCCCTTCCGGTTTTCTCATCATAAATAATCGAGTTGACAATAGAATGTGGCCGAACTGTGAGCCGCTTGGTTCGTCGGGCAGCGGGCAACGTAGCTGATTGCGTACTGAAATAAGCGCCGTACGGACAACCGCGCATACACAGGTTCCTGTACTGGCATTTAGCGCGGCCCAACGCCATTTGTTCCTGAGTTGGAGCTGTCAGGTGAGCGGCTCTTGCTGAAATAACTTTGCGATCAGGGAATTGACCGTTCACCGATTTTCGAAAATGCTGCTCGACGCAATTGTCGGGCATAGCCGGTTGAAATAGGCCATCGGGCAAGTGCGGTAATCCATCGCGATTTCCAGCAATTCCGGCAAATTTCTCCACGTAATCGTACCAGGGGGCAATGTCTTTATAGCGAATAGGCCAATCCGTCGCAATTCCTTCTTTGGCATTCGCTTCAAAATCCATATCCGAGAAGCGAAAGGAATAGCGTCCCCACATTAGTGAGCGCCCGCCCACGTGATAGCCCCGAATCCAGTCAAACGGTTTTTCTTCGACGTACGGATTTTCCAGATCGTTAACAAAATGCTGATGCGTTGCTTCGGTAATCGAAAAACCCGTTCGGTTCTGGACTGGATACCGCTTCAATAGATCCTGTGGCATGGCCTGGTTATGATGTGGAAACTCCCAGGGCGCTTTTGTTGCGGTATGGTAATCCGTAACGTGCTCGATCATGCGCCCACGTTCCAGAAGTAAAACATTTAAGCCCTTCTCGCTAAGCTCTTTCGCCGACCAACCTCCGCTAATTCCAGAACCGACAACAATAGCATCAAAATTTTTCCCGGCTGGGATAGGAGGTTCCTGGGCTAGCTTTTGGGTATTCATACAAGTATTAACAAGTAGGGTTTATCGATTTGCCTCGATTAAGGACTCAATTAGAGTAACGAAAAATGAATAGGAAGTCATCAGTTTAAATTTTTATCGATTGAGATAAAGTATTTTCTCTGTCGATTCGTCAACTCTAATAACAGTAAACTACAAGTACTTATGAACAATAACATAACTAAACAACAATGTCTAAAACACTTTTTTTAAGCATTCCCTCGCATGGGCATATGAACCCGATGTTGGGTTTGGCCGCCGAATTAGCCAATCAAGGAGAGGAAATCATTTTCTTAAGCTCCGAAGAATTCAAAAACACTATTAACGATATCGGTGCTCATTTCGTGGCCTATAAGGAGGACATGAATATCTTTCAGAAGAAACCGGGCGATGCGAAACCGAAAGGCGGGTTGGTGAGTGCCTTACTACAACCCCAAAAGTTTGTTGATAATGTCTTGCTCCAAATTCAGGATTACAAAGTTGATTACATCGTTTTTTCAGCGGCCTACCCCTATGCGACGGTCATTGCTCAATACCTAAATATCCCCGCCGTTTCTTCCTTCGCCGTTTTCGTACCTCTCAAAGAACTGTTTGCTAAACCTAATCAGGGTCTTTCTGTCGCCAGCAAGGGCCCTTTCGGCGTAGACTCGATGGTACTGGATGAATTGAAGCTAATTCGTCAGCAGCTTATCGAGAAATACAACGTAACCCTCCCTGAAAACGTCGTTGATTTGCTCTTCAATAAAGGGGATTTGAATATTATTTATACGTCGAAATACTTCATCAGGAACCTCGACGATTATGACGATAGTTTTCTTTTCATCGGGCCACCTGTCTACAAGAAGCCATACGACGTAGCGTTTCCGTTTGACAAGTTGGAAGGAAAAAAAGTCATTTATATCTCGTTGGGAACCGTATTCGGTAACCATTCAGCCACCCTTAATCAGCTTTTCTTCGACAGTTTTGCGGATACGGATTTCGTGGTTGTAATGGCGGCTCATCACGTGGACGTTTCCGAATTTAAGATCCCCGACAACTTTATTATCCGGGACTACGTACCACAACTGGAGCTGCTGACATATACTACTGTCGCCATTACGCATGCGGGTATGAATAGCATTGGCGATCTGTTGTACAATACCATTCCGTTCGTCTCGATACCGCTAGGCGCCGACCAGTTTTATCTGGCCAACCGAGCAGCCGAATTAGGCGCTACAATTGTTCTGGACGCCAACACACTTACGGCCGAGCAAATCAAACAAGCTGTTGACAGTGTACTGACCGATCCGACATATCTTGGCAATATCAGGAAAATTAGCCAGTCGTTTATGGAAGCGGGCGGCTATGAAAAAGCAGCCGCAGAAATTCTCAAATTGGCCCAAAAGGCTTCTGTTTCGATTTAAAAGGAACACGCTACTGTTGCAAAAAAGCGGCAATTTCCATGCACCAGGCAATGCCTATGTGAATCAGTAACCCGCCCCATATACTGCGCGTGCTCAGTGCCAGCACGCCAAGAAGGTAACCGCCAAATATGGATGAAACGGCTTCGCCTAAAGGTCGCCCAAAGTGAATAGAGCAATACCAGACCACCATCGGTAAAACCGCCCCATGGCCTAACACTCGATTCATGCCAATGACCAGAAAGCCTCGAAATAGCAATTCTGTTGGTACAAAATCCCAGCCATAGCAGAGCTCATAAATGAAGGCAGTTACCCACTCTGACACACCGAAAAATTCATTAGCGTTTGTATCGTGATACGTTGGATACGATCGTAGAAAATCCGGCTGGAAGGAAGCGATGGTAATCAGCGGAATCATCAATGCCAGCATCAGGGCATAGAGCACTAAGCCTTTCCGTTTTGGCGTCATGCCATAGAAACTGCTCGGATACGGATCAATGAATTTATAGAACAGAAACAGAGGAAGCACAATCGTTAAGGCCGATTGCAGGTTATGCAGACAGTAGTAGGCAAATACATAAATCTGCCCATCGAAGATTTGACGACTCCATTCGCTATGTGCGTAGAATCCGGCGTAAATCGAATAGAAAACAAGGGCTACTCCACTCCGAAGCCAGAACCATCGATTTCGCCATATGTCGGGCCGACGGTGAAAATGCGTCCAGAGCCAAACGCTGACGTAATAAGTTGTAGCATATAACGCGAAATAGAGAACTGGCCAGAGGGGTTTTCCTTGATGCGAATCGATATAGGTATCCTCAACGTCGAAGGTAAAATTGACAATCAGGAGTATCGTAACCCAGATCGCTGTTGCGATGTAAAGATCGGGCCGGAAATCGATGCGGAAATGAGTACGAAGGTCTTGCCAGAGGGCTTTCATTGATTCATTTTTCAACAAAGTAGAAATCTAACTCTCAATTCTACGATTCCTACTTTGTTGAAACGACAAAAAATGCGCTTAAAACCCTTCTTTCTCTGCTTCCTTGTCTTTTTTCTTCTCGTCTTTCTTTTTCTCCTCCTTCACGACTTTCTGTCCGGGTTGGAGTTTGGGTTTTGGCGCGGGCTTAGCTTTAGTCTTATATTGATCCAGGTACCGATCCACAAACATTGTTTTCTCGTCGATCGTAGCGGGGACGACTTCCAGGGTTGCTTTGCCGGAATTTTTAGAACCGGCTACGAGTCGGTCGTTGATATCCTGTTCTGATGTAATGATCGCTAATTGACCAATTGCATTCGGGCCGTTTCCGCCCTTGTAATCGTAGAACACCCAGACATCTGGCGACGATTCGAGGTAGATACTCGCTTCATCCCCATTACCCGTTTTCCGGATTTCGACAAAACCATCCATCTGCGCGTTAATATCAGTCGCCATCATGTTCGAAACGCCGAGCTGACCGGTGCTGTAAAACGAATTGTATTTGGTTGACCAACGCAAATTAGCATTTGCCAATACCAACATGGCTGCTAATTTCGGCGATGCCTGGTTGAGCGGAACGTGCTGATTCTGCGCTTTAGTCCGGTACGCATCGACTGCCTGTTGGCCGATTAATGGGACTAGTTTATCAGAAAGCCGGTTCAAATCATCATCAGCGGCTTCGTCATTCTTTTCTTCCTGATTTGTCTTGACGATTTTGTCAGCAATACTGGCGTTAATTTGATCAGGAATTGGGAATGCGAAGGTTAATAAGGTATTTAACCGATACAAGCTGCTGTCAATGTTGATTCGTGCCGAACCGGAAGCTAGTAAATACTCATTCGGAGCCGTGTTCATCAGGTTCATCTTTCCTTTGAACGTCATTAGGCCACGAGGATCGTTGAAGGTGTATGCATTTTCTACGTCTGCATCGTCCGAACTATCAGCGGCTGCCGCCGAATCCGTTTGCGCGACAACTTCACTACCTTTTGACGTAATCCGATATACTTTGTCTTTCTCGTCATAGTGCATGATACCCGTTGCACTAAAGAGATCGTCATCTCTGGAATCCTCTTTCGGCGACAGGAATGTTGGGTATAAACCAGCTCCGCCCGCCCGGAAGTGAAGACCTGCTACAAGCTGTTGGCCGCCATCATTTTTCAGATTCTTATCGACCTTAATCTCAAGACGCTCGGCTACTTTTTCCTTAAACGGAATCCAGTCGCTTATTAAATCCTTACGTTTTTTCAGAGCAGGTTTGATGAATCCATCCATCGCCAGATCCTGCTCGGGGGCTTTCATCAGAATATTCCCTCTGAAAAGCATTTTGGGCGCTAGTTGCAGGTTATCAACTTCCTCCACTTCGGCACGGGCCACTGTAAAATAGGTTTTCGAGGGCCCCGACGAATTGCGTTTACCACGTTGCGACGTACGTCCGGCTTTCTTCGCATCAGCAACTAACGACCCCGTTTCGGGCTTCGCTATAGCATTGGCTGGAGCTTCCTGCAACTCGAAATTGCCCATTTTGATGCTGGCTGTATCGCCTTTTGCGGTGGCGAACAGATAAGTAGCATCACCTGCAAACTTCGTCCGGGAAAGGACCTGAATATTACCATTCTTGAGTTTATGAAATAAGGTAACGGTATCCAGTTCCAGTTTTGCATTTTTTAGCGCCATCATTTCGCCGTTGCGCCGAATCGCGACTAATCCTTTATCCGGATAAATCCGGGCATCGGCCGAGACGATGTAGGGAACTCCACTAATATTCAAGGTGCGTTTCTCAACGTCGTAAAGGGCGGCCGAGCCATTGAAAACTAGACCTTCCTGCTCTTCGGCAGTTGCCGTAAACGTCGATGTTTTTACATCTCCTTTCATGGCGATGGTTTTGGCGTTTACGTTCCATTGTGCTCGATTAATATTGGTTTTATAGGCAGCCGATGGAAATTCCATACTTGGCTGAATAGTATCGCCAATGCTTTCCTTTTTATTAATCGCGATTCCAACAATTCCTTTCGTCTGATTAAAATCAACATCAACATCGCTACCGAGCAGGATCGGCTTACCAACAGGAGTTCCAGGAGCTTCTTTGTCCGAAACAATCTTGAACTGTGCTCCGCTGGCCAGAAATCCTTCTTTGTTGAATTTGATGCCATTGGATACGGTCTCCGAATCTTTCCGACGCAAGGTTCCATGACCAAACAACCCCGACGAACGTAATACCAAACCACCTTCAAGATTGGTCGTTGCGTTGTAGAAATTGAAGTTATTTTTCTGGGTTGTGATGACCATGCTATCCGCTTTTGGCCACCATTTCATATTAAAATTGTTGAGCTGAACTTGCGGGAAATAGCCCTTTCCGACAAGACCTTCTTTGATTTCACCCTTATCGCCAGAGGCAATTAAGGAATCGGTCATAAATAAAATGCTCTTGGTATTGACGCTGGTAGTCAAGTGATTCAACACGCCTTCAGCTCGAAGTCCACTTTTATCCATCGTCAGATCGCCCGTAAACTTCACAGTTGAAGGGGCTGTTCCTTTCTTGCCGCTGTACACAGGATAGCCTGTGGCAGGTGCTTTATGCACAAAACCCAGGGTATTATCGGGCATTGTTACTAGCTGGGCCTTAAAGGGTGGGAAAATCCCATCGGAATAGAACGTACCCATAAAGGCAATTTCGCCTTGACCCAGACTATCGTTGTCAATAGCCGGAATCTTGAAATACACTTTCTGATTATAGGTTTTATCGCCACGAACAGGCTGGTTGAAATAAACCGTCATCCCCTCTGGCATCACCAGTCGCTGAGTTGTTTTCTTGCCCTTCATTTGGCCGGATTTATTATCCGCACCTGCTAAAAAAACTGTTCCCGGATTTTCGTATTTAATATCACCTCCAACTTCCCCTTCTTTCCCCTGCGAAGCTAGTTTTTGGGATTGAAAAGTAATCGAGTCGATTTTATTCAGACCCATCGAGAACTTGTCGTAATTGAATTTCAGATCACGACCCGCATAGCGTAAGGTTCCGGCTTTAAGTTGCCCATTCAACGTAAAATCGCGGCCTTTTCCAACCCGTAATATTTTGTCAGAGGGGAAACCGACGATTTTTAGCGAATCAGACATAGTGAACTGCTTCACACCCCGAATCGTCAGGATCTTATCATTTAAATCGATGGTTGCATTCTTGACGCTATCATTCGATGCAAACAGCGATTGTACCTGAAAATTGTCGTAGTCCTGTTTATGTGCATAGGCCAGTACATACAACACACCTTTGCGGCTCAGGCGCATGACACTGGTTTTCGGATCGCGGTCGATGTAGCCTTCCAGCACCATCCTATTGAGCGATCCTCGAAGCGCGCCAGCATTGACCGTTTTCGCAAACTGGGAGATATCGTCGTCTAAGAAGGTTTGCTGTTTTTTGGTCGAAACAAAGTTTGCGACAATTTGCAACGGGTGAAAACCGTAGTCAACCGTGAGATCAGAATAGCGTTGCGGGTGGAAATAATCGTACGATTCAAACCGAACTGGCACTTCCCGCTTGGCACCTACCTGATAAAAATCGACTTTTCGACGCGGTAAATCCCAGC
Organism: Spirosoma harenae; assembly: GCF_054776975.1. Taxonomy (NCBI): domain Bacteria; kingdom Pseudomonadati; phylum Bacteroidota; class Cytophagia; order Cytophagales; family Cytophagaceae; genus Spirosoma; species Spirosoma harenae. The sequence continues at coordinate 62,919 of NZ_BAAHBD010000012.1, forward strand.
GCACCACTTCGGGCATGATATAAAATTTGTGGTACGAATCGGCGTAGGGAATGTGAGCAAAGCTGGTACGTTGTTCCCGGTCGAGCCAGGCAATACGCTGAGCTTTGTCGTACCGGAATTTTACGGATTGGTGCGTAAGAGAATCCGTATCGATATACCCAACAAAGGCCGCCGAGCCGGACGAAATCATTGGTCTTGCTTTTGCAGACTTCGCATCCACTGTTTTGACAGGAGCCGTCGTATTAAAGCCCGTCGAATCCAGACCTGCTTGCGTAGAATCGGCTGGATTCAGATCGCCAACCGTAAAGTCAAATCGGCGGCTAATGGCTTTAAATGCGACTTTACCATTGTATTTCACCGTTACTTGGGCCGGTTGTCCACTCGCCGATGCGCCAACCATCTGCGTCCCCGACAAAGCTAATCCTCCTCTATACTCAACATCTGGACCTAAATCGGGCAGTTTTACATCATTCTGCCACGACATAAACCGGGGATACGTTACAGGGCCGCCTTTTTTCTTACTTACATATTCAAATACACCTTTTATCGGTTGTGTTTTTTCGTAGGTCAGCGTAACGTCGTCGGCTTGCAAGCGCGGGTTCATCGTTGTAAACGAATATTCGCTCAACGTCACGAAAATGTCTGGCCGGCCGGCTGTGGCCCAGGTGAACTTTCCTCCTTTCCCGACCAATACGCCATCCTTCAACATCAAATCGCCACTCGTATTCGCTAAAACGGCCGAATCGCCATTGGCAACCATAGCCAGCGATACATCTTTAAGCGTGATAACGGCTCCCGAAACAGAAGGAATGGGCCGTCTTTGCGGAGTGTATTGTACACCTAGTTGGCGAGGTTGTGTAGAATCGGATGGAGATGGAGTATCCCAGCCATCAAACCGCGACCGTTCGGCAGATGCTTTTACGGATGCAATGGAATCCTGAACGGTTTGAGGAGCACCCGGTGGCACCGGATTTACGCCGTCAACATAGCGTAACTCATAGCTACCGCCCAGACCATATAGTTTATTATACGTACTGGCATACAGTTCGTGTCGTTCCATAAACCGTCGAACGGTTTCGAGACTCCGGGTAAATGTCTTTGAGTCACCAGCCTCGAATAATTTTTCTGCGATGGTCAGCAGCCCGTCTATATTGGAAGCGGGTTGCTGCTGTGTAGCTAGAGAAAGTGATTCGTAGAAGGGCACAAAATGAGAAGCTGCGGGAAGTCGCTTCTGATTCATTTTCCGGCTCAGGCTCATTACACGCTCTTGTTGCTGCGTCGAAAGTCGATTTTCAGACCAAACTACTTGTAAGTTGGTACCTGCCCGAACACCTGCCGGGCCACCTGTTGCCATTAGTTTTTGAACATCGGCCACAAACTGCTCGGGTTTATCCGAAATTCGAACCGCCTGCCCAAACGAGGCAGAAAGCGTTAGGAAAAACAATAAACCAACCAAGGTCTGTGAAGACACAGACCTTTTACGTACTTCTTCCAGTAAAGATCTGTGAGGGCACAGACCTTGGATAAATGTGAGTATCAGGCTGTAATAAATACGATTCATATCCGAAGGTCAACCGGCGACAAATAAGCATCTTATCCTAAGATCGGCTTATTTTTACCCTATCAACGTTTATAAAATGACAAAGAAGTCCACTGATTTTTTGTTGTCTGCCTAACCAGCGTCAGGCCGGATTCGATTGCTTTTTGCTCAATATCGGGGGCGTCGTGTTCATAAAAACCACTAACGACCAGATATCCATTTTGGGTTAACAACTTCGTGTAGGTGGGAATTTCGGCCAGTAACACATTTCGATTGATATTGGCCAGCACAATATCGTACTGGCTCGTGGTATCAACCTCCGCAATGGTACCCTGAAAAACCGTAACTTGAGCAGAATCGTTAAGTTCGGCGTTTTCGCGAGCATTTTCAACGGCCCATTCTTCAATATCGAACGCTAATACGGCCTGCGCACCCATCTTTGCCGCCAGAATGGCTAAAATGCCGGTTCCACTACCTACATCCAGTACAGTTTTACCGGCAAAATTGAGGCCAAGCTGCTGCTCCAACATCATGGCGGTAGTTTCATGGTGGCCGGTTCCGAACGACATTTTTGGGTTGATCACGATGTCGTAACGAAACCGGGCGTCCAACTCGTGGAAGGACGCCCGGACCCGGACTTGGCTCGCCACTTCGATCGGCTCATAATCGCGCTCCCACTCGGCGTTCCAGTTTCGTTTTTCTAACGAACTAACTTCATAGGCTATTGCAGTCTGATCTGTGTATTTCGCAATCAATTCTTGTAAGGCTAATTCGTCAAAATCAGGCTCAATGATATAGGCATTTAAGCCTTCGTCTGTTTCAACAAAGGATTCAAAACCGATCTCGGCGAGTTCGGCGGTAAGGATGTCCGTATAGTCGGGCGATAGTTGTACTTGGAGTTCAATGTAATTCATAGATCAAAATAACGAAAAAGGGCAAGCGATTCGCTTATCTCTAGTGGATTTAACCTCAACCCTAACTCCTCTCCTAAAACAGGAGAGGGGAAAATTCGTCGTTTGCAGTCTGCCGATTCTCATTTTTTATCATACTCTCTTACATTTGAAGCGTGCTATGTATCTTAACTTTCTGACAAATTGCACTCCGGCTTATGAAAAATGCGTTTCTTATTATTGATGCTCAGTTCGACTTCTGTCATCCTGACGGAGCTTTATTTGTGCCAGGTGCTGAACAGGATGTTGATCGGATGGCTACGCTGATTCGTCAGCATGGCGATCAGATCGATCATATTGTTGTTACGCTCGATACGCATCATATTTTAGACATTGCCCATCCGGGGTTCTGGGCGAATTCAGCCGGTAATCATCCTGCTCCGTTTACACGAATTACGGGCGATGACGTTGATTCAGGTCAATGGACACCACGCTTCTCGCCAGAAAAAGCCAAGAAGTACGTTCATGATCTGGAAGCCGATGGGCAGTTTGATCATTTCATCTGGCCAGAGCATTGCTTAATTGGTTCGCGTGGAGCGGCCTTGCATGACACTTTATTGGATGCACTTAAAGATTGGTCACATAGCCGAAACCGCGATTACGTGGCAATACAAAAGGGGTTATATTCACTTTCTGAGCATTTCGGCATTTTTCGGGCGCAGGTTCCCGATCCGGCGGTTCCTGCCACGCAACTAAACACCATGCTTATTAATGATCTGAATCGGTTTGAGAAGGTGTATCTAATGGGCGAAGCCAAATCACACTGTGTTGCCAATAGTCTCAAACAGATTCTGGATTTTGCCCCTGAATTAGTTCCAAAACTGATTGTCGTCACTGATTGTATGTCGGATGTGACGGGGCTAGGGTTTCTGGGCGATCCAATTTATGCCGAAGCTCGTGCTCGAAATGTTGGTTTTATGGAATCGAGTGCGGTTTTTAGTTAAAAAAACGTACTTTCGGGCGTATGCAAAAAACGCTCTCTTTATTCCCACTCAACTTAGTTGTCTATCCAGGCGAGGATTTGAATTTACACATTTTCGAACCGCGCTATCGGCAGTTAATTAATGAATGCCTGGAAGAAGAGCGGACATTTGGTATCCCGGCCTTTATCGACAATAAATTGCCCGGTTACGGAACCGAAATGCACGTAACTACGCTGCACAAACGGTATCCTGATGGCCGGATGGACATTAAATCGAAAGGATTAGGCGTTTTTCGGCTTGTCAATTTTGAGAATCCTGTATCTGGAAAACTCTATGCAGGTGGCGAAGTCGAATTGGTCGAACCCGGCGATAGTTTCAGCGCTCATGCGACTGCGCTAACTGAGCGACTAGAACGATTATATAAATTGCTACAAATCGAAACAGACTACTCACCGACCATTGCCAATCTTTCCTACAAAGTAGCTCATAAAGTAGGCTTATCCGTCGAACAGGAATACGAGCTATTGACTCTTGACAACGAAGCAGAAAGGCAACTATTTTTGATTCAGCACCTAAATAATGTTTTGCCCGTAGTATCAGACCTGGAGCGAACCAAACAACGTATTCGCATGAATGGTCATTTTAAGAATCTCGACCCGCTCAATTTTTAAAGAGCGATTGAAAAATCGCCATCTTTCCGTATCTGTGTCCTCACAGATACCTATGCGTCAGCAAGATTGACCTAGTGGAAAGGTGTTTGTGAGGACACAAACACGGGAGAAGTTGCTAAGTCTTTTCTTCTACCTTCCCAATTTTTTTGGTTCGCTTGGGTAATTGTTCGGCTAGTTCTTGTAGATTTTTGATGGGAGGTCGAGGTTTTTCGGCTTCCCCGATCAGAAAACCATAAGGTTTCAGTGGGTCGATCGCATCGAAAATAACTTTCAGAATAGCGGTCATAGGCAAAGCCAGTACGAGTCCCGGTAATCCCCATACGTTTTCCCATAAAATCAGGACGATAATCGCGGCCAGTGGGTTAATACTTACTTTGGAGCCGACGATATAAGGCGTAATAAAATTACCTTCCAGCGCCTGAACAAACAGAAATACACCAATGACCCCAAGCGCTTTCACCGGATTATCCTGTGTAACAAGTGTATAGGCTGCCGGAATAAGTGATCCCAATGATATTCCAAAATAAGGGATTAAGACTAGACAAGCGCCAAAAAAACCAAAAAATACGGCATAATCAACGCCCAAAATCAGCAGGCCGACTGTCATTAGGGTACCAATAATAATAATGACCAACACCAGTCCGGCCAGATAATCTTTGACAACCTGATAAATCCCCGCCATTATTCCATCAATTTTTGATCGGCGCGTACTGCCAAAAATTTTGTAGAAAAACGTCCGGAAAAAATCCCGATAGAGCAGGAAGAAAAACGCAAAAAGTAGTATCAGCAACATATTGCTGATGATATTCGTCGTCGCTAACAAGGTTGTTGTTACGATAACGCCTGCTTCGGCTAATGCCTGATTTAAGTACTTTTTAACTTCAGCAACCTGCCGTTGCTTATCAATATTTAAATGCTCATCAGCATACGTCTGGATACTATTAATGTATTCACCACCTTTTTGAACAAACTTCGGAACGACTTCTGAAAAATTACTGATCTGGACTGAAATGCCGTAAAACAATCCTGACAGTACCGCCAGGGCCAGTAACAGACAAATTAGAATAGCACCGATTCGTGGCACTTTCCAGTTTTCAAGTCGCTGTACGAGCGGAAACAGCAGAACGGAGAATAGAATAGCAAAAACTAAAGGAATGAGTAGACTTTGCAGCGCGTGTAACCCATAAACGATTATAACCAGCGAAAGCAGGATAAAGGTAATTTTAGCATACGAAGGGAATTGAACTTCCGGGGAACGAGTATCCATAGTAGACGATAACAACCAACGATCGCATAGGTATTAATTTAGATCATTTGGCAGGGTTATCCACCTAGCCAACTATCTAATACCAGCTTTAGTTTAGGAATTGTCTTTCTTTATTCCGAATTTGATGTGCCTGTTTTCGGCAAACCTTTTGAGCAAAAATACTGTGCCAGTCTATTAAGTTTTTGTTAAGGATGCATTTAGGATTGGTAACGTTCGGGATAAGCCACGTAACTTCGGGTTGTCAATCATAAAGACAAGCTACAAAAACTACGCGTAAAGTAGTTCATTCTCACCAACTTTACCTCGCATGAGTGCTGCCAAAGCCGCTCAACAACTCCACCGCGTTTTAGTCGTTGATGACGACGCCGACATCGTAGAGATGCTTGAATATAACCTCATCAAAGAAGGCTATGAGGTTCGTACTGCCATGGATGGCCGAAAAGCCATCGAAACCGCCAAAACGTATCTGCCCGAGTTAGTTTTGCTCGATATTATGATGCCCCACATGGATGGCATCGAAACAGGTCGGCAGTTACGCGACATTGCTGAACTGCGCCAAACCTATATTATTTACCTGACAGCTCGTTCAGAAGAATACTCTGAAGTTGCTGCTTTCGATGTGGGGGCCGACGATTACATTACAAAACCCATCAAGCCGCGTGCGTTGATGAGTCGTATTAATGCTTTGTTCCGTCGCGAAGCTCAAAAAGCTGACCCTGGCGAGCAAATTTCGATTGCCGATCTACTCATCAACCGCAAAAACTATTCGGTCACGCAGAACGAGAAATCGGTTATTCTCCCTAAGAAAGAATTTGAACTGCTGTTTTTTCTGGCTCAGCACCCTAACAAAGTCTGTAGCCGCGAAGAATTGCTTCAAAAAATCTGGGGTGCCGACATCTATGTACTCGAACGCACCGTAGACGTCCACATCCGTAAACTCCGCGAAAAAATCGGCGATACCCACATACGCACTCTAAAAGGCGTAGGTTATATGTTCACCGATCAAAATGAATGAGCGAATGAGTGAATTAGTAAATGAGCGAATTAATTTTATAGTGACTTCTGGGCCTGAGTGTTTTATTCACTCATTCACTCATTCGCTCATTCACTAATGTCTCTGAGTCCCCGCATTATTGCTCTTTTGCTGGCTTGCCTGATTTCGGCATTGACGCTCGCCTTTCTGACGTTTGTAGAGGGTGTTACGAGCAGCATGCTGTTTGTAGTGGGAATTTCTTCATTTGCGATCTCTTTTTTTCTGGTTCTGTACGCGATTGAACTACTCGTGTTTCGGGAGGTCAATAAGATGTATAAAACGATCCATCAGCTTAAGATTCGCGACTTCAGTATCACCCGAAAATCGATCATCAAAAACAGTAATCCATTCAAAAAGCTTAACGACGAAATTTTCGTTTATGTCGCTCGAAAGCAGAAGGAAATTGATGAACTGAAGCGGCTGGAGCAATTTCGACGGGAATTTCTAGCTGACGTATCGCATGAACTAAAGACTCCTATTTTCGCAGCACAGGGTTTTATTCATACACTCATTGACGGGGCCGTTGATGACGAGATGGTTCGAGATAAATTTCTATCGAAAGCGGCCAAAAGTCTCGACGGTTTGGATGCCCTTGTCAAGGATTTGGTTGCACTCTCTCAACTAGAAACCGGCGAGGTGAAAATGAGCTTCGAGCGGGTTAATCTAGCGCAGATTATTCAGGAAGTTTTTGATCAGCTCGAGACTATTGCTGATGCAAAACAGGCATCGCTTTCGTTAAAAACAGAACCGTCTGGCCCAATTTGGGTAAAAGCTGACGTACAGCGTATTACGCAGGTAATGACCAATTTGGTCGAGAATGCGGTCAAATATGGGAATGAGAAGGGAAAGGTGATCGTTAACCTTGAAGAAGATAAAAAACACATCCTCGTCTCCGTTCGAGACAATGGCCCCGGCATACCTCCCGAGCATTTAAGCCGAATTTTCGAGCGATTCTACCGCGTCGAAAAAAGCCGTTCGAAAGAGCGGGGTGGTACGGGACTTGGGCTAGCGATTGTGAAACACATTCTAAATGCTCATAAAGCGAAGATCACCGTAATGAGCAAAGTCGATAAAGGAACCACCTTCCGATTTAAGCTGGAACGGATGGATTAAAATTGCCTAGAATTAGCTGGATTATGCCGCTAGATTAATCGCTTGAGCGCGAAATGGGCGATAACTAACTGACCATTTCGTCGGGCCACCAATGACACTTCGCGCCCTTCTCCCCTCTGGAGTATCTTATAAATTTCGCTGATTGTCAGATCACGAACCGAACTGTTATTCACAAACAACAATTCATCACCTTCTTCCAAACCCGCCTTCGCAGCTGGCGATTCATCGACAATTTTATCGATGTAATAATTGCGAAAATGGTCGCCTTGGGCTCGAAGCTCCATTCCACTCATGTCGTGCTCAAAACTCTCCCGCATCAGTCGCTTGATGGGTTTCATCACGACATATTGATCGGGATAATTGAACGTAACATTAAATCGACGCAGCAATTCGCATCCTACATTTCCCTGACGCTCGGGCATATTCACCAGCTTCATCCCGAACGCCATACTGTCGGGAAACGACGCCAGAATATTATCCATTTCGTAGCGGCCAAAACGGATTTTCTGAATTCGGCCAACACTACCATTAATTACGCCATTGAGTCCCCGACCTAGTTGCGCCCGAATGCTTTTCTCTGGAACAGGCATCGCAGCCGCACTACGCGACCGATCCAGTAAGAGTGCATGACCCGCTCCTGTATCCAGAACAACCCGTAACGGCAACGTTTTTTCACCATCGAACACCGAGAGCGCATCGGTATAGGCTTTCGTATCCTGGATGGTAATCGGATATCGGTCGCCTTTATTCTTTTTGTATTTGTATTTGCTAGGTCGCATGATCATCAGCTCATGGCGCTGAAAATCAACATTTACGACGAAGTTGGAAAAGATTTCGTAGCCAAAGATGCCGTGAACAGGTGCTCCTACATATTCGGACAGCTTCAATATATCTTCATCCAGAATAACAATATTATGGTGCGACGCTCTAAGTCCGCCCATTGTCAGATTATTTTCAATGGCAATCGAAGCGGTCAGGCTGCCCCCTTCGCCAGCACCACTGATTTTAACTTTGCGGGTTAATTGAAGTTTTTGCTTTTTAAAAGCGACTGGGTCGGTAATAATCGTATTGCTAACGCCCGTATCCAGAATAAAATTGAGGGTATCCGAATCATTGATTCGGACTGGAACGACGATCAGGTTCGAGTGAAGCTGAAAGGGAATACGGGTCCAGGTTCGGTTGCCCGCAATAAAAAAACCATACTGATCCTTTTCTGGAGTGCGATGTTTATCATCTCCTCCTTGTACGGGTAGGAAGCCCAGCACCAGCCCAAAAAACAGTAATAGTGTTTTCATCTCTCCTCTCGCTTTACTACATTACTACATTGAAATTACGCATTTTTTATCCGAATAACACAAAATTTTTACACTTAGTTTTTGGTAAGAATATATAGTTACTCTCTCGTATTCAGGCTATAACGAACTTTCATACACTCAATCGAACGCATTCGACCGAAAAGCCCTATTTTCGCTGGAAAATAGTCAATAATCGGACCATTTATTTGGCTATAAAAATAATTTCTTCCCTCATTATTAATTGATTATGCGTAAGAAAATCGTTGCTGGCAACTGGAAAATGAATAAAACGTCCGATGAAGCTCAAGCGCTTCTGTCGGAAGTGATCAATATGGTTACTACCGAAGTTACAGGAGACGTTACGGTGGTTCTTTGCCCGCCTGCGCTTTACCTGGCTACGGCCCGTCAGACTGTTGCGGCTGGCGGAAAGATTGCTCTAGGTGCTCAAAACTGCCATGAGAAAGCATCAGGCGCTTACACAGGCGAAATTTCAGCTCCGATGCTAAAATCGATTGGCGTAGAATACGTGATCTTAGGCCATAGCGAACGGCGGCAATATTTTGGCGAAACCAATGCGCAACTGGCTGAAAAAGTAAATAGTGCACTGGAAAATGGTCTCACACCCATCTTCTGCTGCGGTGAATCGCGTGATCTTCGCGAAAATGGCGACTATATTGGCTTTGTAAAGAATCAACTAACGGAAAGTTTATTTCACCTTTCTCCTGAATCGTTCGCCAAGGTTGTCATTGCTTACGAACCTATTTGGGCAATCGGTACGGGATTAACCGCTTCGTCGGCCCAGGCACAGGATATGCATTTTGAACTACGCCAACACATTGCCAGCCAATATGGTGACGAAATTGCACAGGACATCACGATTTTATACGGCGGCAGTGCAAACGCTCAAAATGCAGCCGAACTCTTCGCCCAAACGGATGTCGATGGTGGCCTAATTGGTGGTGCTTCGCTAAAAGCTCCTGATTTTTTAACTGTGGTAAAAGCAGCGCAGTAGATTCAATGATTGAGTGGTAGCACTCCTCAATTCTAATTTAAGATAAAAGTAGTCGTTCAGTACGGGTAAATCCGTGAGTTAATCATTGTGTTAGCTCACGGATTTACTCGTTTTATCCCAGCGAAACTAATTCTTTCAGTTCTGCGTCGCTTAAGTCACCTAGCCAGGTTTCGCCAGTTTTCACACTTAGATCGGCTAATTCTTTTTTACTCCGAATCATCGCGTCGATTTTTTCCTCCAGCGTCCCCTGATTCATCAGTCGGTAAACGAGTACGTTTTTCGTTTGGCCAATGCGGAACGCCCGGTCGGTTGCCTGCGCTTCAACAGCTGGATTCCACCACAAATCGTAATGAATAACGTGGTTCGCTTGGGTCAAGTTGAGACCCGTTCCGCCAGCTTTGAGCGATAAAATAAAGGTATGATCACTCCGATTTTTTTGGAATTGTTCAACCATGCGGTCACGTTCCGGGCGCGATGTGCCGCCGTGTAGAAAGAGAGGAGGAGTTCCAAAAGCCTGTTCAATGAACTTCGACAATAATTCACCCATTTCTTTATACTGGGTGAATATCAGCACTTTCTCATGGCTGGCGTAAATATTTTCGAGCAGGCTTAGCAATAGCGTCGCTTTCCCGGAAAGGACTGGAGCCTCGTTCCCACGCTTCAGATACTGATAGGGGTGATTGCCTATTTGCTTAAGCGCGGTCATTAGCTTGAGAACCAGACCACGTCGGGTAATATCATCTTTTTCAGAAATCGCCCGTAAACTTTCCTGTACGACACTTTCGTACAAAGCAGCCTGTTCGGTTGTGAGCGAACAGAACTGATTGTTCTCAATTTTATCCGGTAGATCGCTGATGATACTCCGGTCCGTTTTGACGCGACGAAGAAGGAATGGACTGGTAATGCGCCGAAACTGATCCAATTTCTGATGATCGCGTTCTTGCTGAATGGGCTTGCCAAACTCTTCGTTAAACTTGGTCAACCCACCCAGATATCCTTTATTCACGAAGTCCATAATGCTCCAGAACTCAGATAGCCGATTCTCGACGGGCGTTCCACTCAAAGCAATTCGAATCGGGGCTTTCAGTGCTTTTACCGCTTTTGTCTGCTCCGTATCTGAGTTCTTAATGTTCTGCGCTTCGTCGATGACGACAACAGCCCACGTAGATTTCTTGAGATTATCGAGATCGGAACGGACTACACCATAGGTCGTTAACAGAAGATCGTATTCATCAGCTTTGTCTGTTGGTAGTTTACGACTCGAGCCGTGATAGATTCGGGGCTGTAATTCAGGAGCAAAGCGAGCAATTTCTTTTTGCCAGTTAGTTAGAAGCGTAGTTGGCAAAACAACAAGTCCTTTCTGTTTTTTAAACCGCCCTTCCTGTTTGAATTTGAGCAGTAAGGCAATGATTTGCAGCGTTTTGCCTAAACCCATATCATCGGCCAGAAGGCTACCCATTCCGAGGGCTGTGTTTTTAATCAGCCAATCGTAACCGCGTTGCTGATAAGGGCGAAGGGTTGCGTTTAGCGAATCGGGTAAAGGCTGTGCTGCAATTTCAGTAAACTTCTTTACCAATTTTCTCACATCTGCCGATAAGCCCAATCGACCACCTTTATATTCTTCGGATAGAGCCGCTTTAAGAAGGTCTGAACCGGTCAGTTCTGGCGGATTTTCGAGTTGTTTATAAAGCTTGGTCAGTTCGTTTGGATCGACCAGTACGTATTGGTCTTTTATTTTAACCAATCCAGTACTGTGTCCGACTAGCTTTTGGAATTCCTTCACGTTAACCATCTCATCGCCAAGGGCTACCTGCCAATCGAATGTGAGCATATCGTCCAAACGCATAAAGGCATTATCAGCGGTAACCTTCGCTTTCAATCGACCACCCACCTGCGGACGAACCCAATGCTGAAGCGATTTCGGTAACCAGAGCGCAATGCCAAGTAATTGCATCCGGGGTAAAGTTTCGAGCAATACCTCGACAAATAAGCTAGGTGAATACGACAAATAAGAAGGGCCGCCTACCCTGGTTAGTTTGGCTAAATCCGGAAAATGCCGTGAGAGGACCAGCAAATCCTGTAGAACCGCCATCCGAATTGATTCATGCTTTTTCTTAGTTAGCAAATCCGGCAGCGGAATTGGCGGGTCAGGCGTTCCTTTCGTCGAATTGGCATTGCGGTCACGAATGAGCAGACTTAGCCGAAATTCATCACCAAGCTCATTGTCTTCGACCGCTAGAATCGGTACAAATCGTTTGTGAGTCAGGAAGAAATCGTTTAGCCAAAGCTGCATGGCCAGCGGCATTTCTTTGCGGCCAAAGCCTTCGAATCGCAAGGTTTCAACACCAAAAAACAGCCGGTCGGCATCTTCGAGTGGCCAGCGTTCCCAAAGTTCAATTGTCGTTGGTTTGATGACCCGACGCAGAAACAGTGAACAAAGTGTTAATACTAATTGATCATCGGGCAAAGCCAGCCATTCCTTTTGCCAGCGAACGGTAAGCAACGTAGGCGGAATTTGCGTGGCTAACAAATCCGTCTGCCGTTTGACCATGTCGTTCAGCGTAGCCGGTAGCCATCGAACCCGGTATTGATCTTCAGCTGGCGTCACGCGCAGTAATTGAGGAACGATTGCTCCCCGTCGTAGTAAAGCTGCCGAAAACTGATGTGTAAGATACAAGGAACGCACTGAATCACTCATTTCAGCCCAATCAGCTTCGGTAAGTGTACTGATCCAATGAACCAGATTGCCCATTTTGAATCCGCTCAGCGATCGGGGTTCGCCATGCTCGCTGAAGATGTTGATTTTTTTCACCGACATGACTTCATCGAGCTGCAACTCAATGCTGTCACTAAATTCAGGTTTCCCCTCAATTGATGAGTGATTCTCTTCGTCAACAGGTTTACTAAATAACTTGTACGCGCGAGTCAGCGATTTGTGAAAATCGCCTTTGGTAAACGTAACATCGGGCGAAAGTAAGCCTAACAATTGCTCTGAGAGGGCGGGAATCGTAGCAAAATCCAGGCTGCCGCGCACTTTTTCGGCAGGTTGCCAATCTTCATCGTCAGGCAGTTCATCAGTACATATGTCTTTAAAGGAAGGCACGGTCTCCATACTCCCTCCTATTACATTCGCCTGATCTTTCTGAAGCTCCTCCAATATATCCAGCCCTTTCAACTGAAAAACCAGAAATGGATTTCGATCAATCTCATTCGCAATAATGTAAATAACGGCCGCCAGGTGTTTACAGGGAACGGCCTGGTCGGGGCAGGAACAGCCCATAGATAAATCCTCGAAGGAACGGGGAAAGAGCCTGATGCTCTGTTTGCTTACAAAATCGGTTAATTCAGGAGGTAGCTGACGGTTCAGCAATTGGGCTAGTGTTGCCGGGTTTTCTCGAATTTCGGTTAGAAGTGCTTTCTTTTCCGGTTCGTCAAATAGTGGAACGGATAGTTTGATTTTATACGGTCTGGGAGCCGTTCCTTTTACGGATGCACTAATCTGATTGTTAGAAATCAATAACCCCATGACCGCACCTTTGTTCGCGTAGGTTTTTCCGCGAGGCAGCCGGTTCGTCATGTCGATGCGTGCCAGCGCATTGAGCCATTCCTGACCCCACCAGGTTTTTCCGTAAGCGATCCGTTCTGCCATCTATGCCGAAAGATTTATTCGGGTACAAAAGTAGAGTATTAACGCTTCTACGACGGAAATCGCGTACATTCTGAGTTTAAACGATCTTTGTTTGCTGTATTCATTGTATCAAAACCACTCGATCATTAATAAAAAAGAAACAGGCGCCTGCATAATAGTAACTTCAGCTCAAACGATCAAAAAGGTAATTAGTACGAAAATCGTAGCTCGTAAATCGGGTGATAGGCGAAGCGAAGACATATAGTGAAGAAGAAGTGGCTAGTCAAATGTAATGGATTCTAACGCTTTGGGAAAATAAACAAAACAGACTGATTCTGGCTTTTTGAACAGAACGACTATTCTGTATTAATGAGGAAAGAAAGTAGCCGAACAAACAGATTATAACTGAATTAACTGCTCACTAAGTAGTTGTTTTTTATTTACTTTTACTTACTCCCTATCTCTGTTCAATTCGTTCAATTGTTGGTATGGTTCTGGAAAATCTCCCCACCGAAACGCCACTTGGGCGAGGCATCAAACAGATTGGCATTGGCAAATACGGCAGCAAACCGCTTACGCCAGAATTACTAGCCGAATGCCGGATTGCGTTGACCGATCCAGGAACGCACCCGCTTCAAAAGGGTGCTTTCCTGGGGGCCTTACTGGCAAAAGGACCAACCCCAGAGGAGAAAACACTGGAAGAAGTAATTGGCAAAGGGGCGTTTTCGCATCCTACCTTTTTCATTAATAAAGTCTGCCCCGATTTACCAGGAATTTTACTGCCTATCGCTACTAAATTAGTCCGAGGTGACCATCTTCAGGTGACAGAAGCGGAGCAGTTAGGCCACTATCTCTACGGCGAAGAGCCCTGCGAAACTTTTCGTGGACTTGCCGCTAGCATTATGCGCGTTCGCCATGAAACCAATGATGAGTATCTGGGATTGATGCGTGCTGCCGAACGAACTTTTTCGCCAGGTTTTGGACCAATTAGCTGCGCGGATCGACCGCTAATTCAACTAGCAGAACCATTTGATGGCGTAGAGAATAGCTATCTGATTACGCCTTTACTGGCGCATTTTTTTCAGAAACGTGGCTACGGATCCATATCACTAGTTGGGCGGTCAGGTGGACCAAAATTTACGCTTAATGCGCTTGATCTGTATATGCATCTGGGATGTCAGTTTTTACAGAGCAATCATGAACTCGATACGCCCCTGGACAAATTTGGTTGGGTACTCGATCAGAAAGCGTTGTCACCTTCGCTAAACCGATGGGTAGATCGTCGTCAGATAATTCTTAAACGACCTTTTCTGGCAACTCTTGAAAAAGTCTTAAATCCTTGCCACGCCCGAATTCTGGTAACATCCGTCTTTCATATTACGTATCAGATGAAAATGGCCGAACTAGCTATGATGGCCGGATTTGACGGGGTTATGATACTAAAGCGGGGTCAAGAGGGAAGTTTGGCTCCATCAACCAGCCGCGCATGTGGTGTGTTGTGTGCCGTTAGAACAGCACGCGGTCATTTATTTTACCAGCATTTCGAAGGCGATTCAAATGCTTTTACATCGTTTCGTACACAAACAGAACCGGAATACGATCAGCCACAAGCGCTCGAGAATGCCCGACTCATTCGCCAGTTTATGAAAGAAGGGCTAACGGATAATTCCGATTTTGATAATCGTGTTCGCTTCGCTCACGCACTCTATGGTCGTGGCCTCGACTGGATAGAAGGTCAGTTGCGGTAAGCCGCCGTTTATGTAGTGAAGGCACCTTTCATCCGAATTCGGGCTTAGAAAGCGTATTTCGCCCTCTTTGACTAAAATACAACCAGGGAACTCCCGTTAAAAGCAAGGTACTGGAACGGTAAACAACAGCTAAAGGATAGTGGGCGTAGCGATAATTTCGTTACGCCTATTTTTTTGATTGCGCTGTATCTTTGTACCAATATGACAGACGTAGTAATTATTGGTGGAGGGATTGTCGGACTGGCGACGGCTTTGCAATTGAAACAGCAACGCCCCGAATTAAAGGTCATTCTGCTGGAAAAAGAGTCCTCTGTGGCTCGCCATCAAACCGGCCATAACAGTGGTGTTATCCATTCTGGACTGTATTATAAACCGGGTAGTCTGAAAGCAACCAATTGCATTCAAGGCTATCGGATGCTGATCGATTTCTGTGATAAGGAAGGGATTCCGTATGAACTATGTGGCAAAATAGTTGTCGCGACTAAACAGGAAGAGCTTCCCCAATTGGAAACGCTTTATCTGCGCGGTCAACAAAATGGCTTAGGTGGTTTGAAAAAGCTAACCGTAGCCGAAATGCGGGAGATTGAACCTCATGTAAATGGCGTAGCAGGCATGTTTGTACCGCAAACCGGTATTATTGATTATAAACAGGTTGCCGATAAATACGCTACCAAATTTCAGGAGTTAGGCGGAGAAATTAGATTTAATCAACGCGTTACCCAAGTAACGCCCGGCACAAGTCTAAGTATCGTGGTGACGGATAAGGGCCGTTACGAAACAAAATTGGTCATAAACTGCGCCGGACTATATTCGGATAAAATCGCTCAACTCACTCAGCCCGTCGACGTTCGTATTGTGCCTTTTCGGGGAGAATACTATCAACTTAAAGCTCACAAAGAATATTTAGTTAAAAACCTGATTTATCCTGTCCCGGATCCGAATTTTCCCTTTTTGGGTGTGCATTTTACACGTATGATTCACGGAGGAGTAGAAGCCGGGCCAAACGCCGTTCTGGCGTTTCAGCGCGAAGGTTACAAAAAATCAGACATTGATCTGAAAGAACTCTTTGAAACGCTTTCATGGCCGGGCTTCCAAAAAGTAGCCGCTAAATACTGGGAAACGGGTTTAGGCGAAATGTACCGTTCGTTCTCTAAATCGGCATTTACGAAAGCTCTACAAGCCTTAATTCCCGAAATTCAGGAAGCTGATCTGGAACCGGGCGGAGCGGGCGTTCGCGCCCAAGCCTGCGACCGAACCGGGGGATTATTAGATGATTTTGCTATTCTGGAAACCGACAAAGCGATCAACGTTGTCAATGCCCCATCGCCAGCCGCTACATCGTCACTATCAATTGGGAAAACAGTTTCGGAGAAAGCACTAGCTCGCTTTTAAGTAAGAATTATAAATTACAATGGTTGAATATTCGCTTGAAACCACTCCTGAACAGTTTCAAGCGAATGTTGACCTGATGCTACTTCCAGCGTAAACTGAATTAGTGGCTCATCGTCCATCACCAAATCATAGTTATTCAGCTGTAAAAAAAGTAAGGCTGCTTCTAGACCTGTTCGTTTATTACCATCTTGAAAGATATGATTGCAGATGATATTGTACATATATAGACCCGCTTTCTGATGGATTGTAGGGTATAGTGGCTCACCGAACATTTCAGCCTGCACGGCTTCCAGCAGATAATCTAGGTTTTCTTCATGTAGAAAATTGCTCGGCAGGACAAAATTGCCACCCACATGCTGAATGGTTAAGAAATTGATATGTAAGATGTCTTCTTTCTCCAAATACTCCATTATGCTAGTGCTTTGAAGACATTTTCATAACGTTTAAAATCTCGCTTTACAATAGCATCAATTTTAGCCTTTCGATCGAGCTGAGAGGTCTCGGTGTCTTCTTGAATAATCTCACGTACGATATCTTTGAAGAAATCTTTATTCTCCTGCATCAACTCGCGAACAATACTCTTCACTTCTTCTCGGTCCAGGGCTGTCATAGCAGTTGTATTTTTACAAAGATAGTAACATTGTGGTAGGGCAAGCGGTTCGGTTTATGGCTCGAACAATACGATAGCAATTGATGTTTGTATGGAGCAGTTTTTAGCCTAAAACACAATCACTATGAAAGCTATCAATCAAGTTGACGAGTTGGATACTCCTTCCGATTTAAAGGAGAAAGGTCGGGAAAAAGTCGCTGAATCCTTAAATCGGCTGGTTGCCGATGCCTTTGCGCTTTACATCAAAACCAAAAATTTCCATTGGCACGTATCTGGTCGCCATTTCCGTGATTATCATTTGCTATTAGATGAACAGGCCGATCAAATTTTTGCTACGATTGATCCCTTAGCAGAACGTGTTCGGAAAATTGGCGGGAATACCATACGATCCGTGGCGCATATTGCTCAGTTACAGCGGGTAAAAGATAACGACGAAGATTTCGTAGCGCCAATCGATATGCTCAAAGAGCTGGAAAATGAGAATAGAAAAATGGCAAAAAGTATGCGTGATGCACACCAGATTGCGGATGACGCCGAAGATGTAGCCACAGCCAGTTTGCTTGAGAATTTTATTGACGAAACCGAACGTCGTGTCTGGTTCCTTTTTGAAACCAGCCGAGATTTGAATTAAACCGCTTAGGTCTTAGAGACCTAAACAGTTTTTATGTTAAGCGGTCGTTTTTTCCAGCTATAAGTTGGGAAAGACGACCGCTCTTTTATAAGTTGGCCCTATGAAAGTTCGACCATCCGCACTAATCTGGCGTCAAAATGCCAATCAAATAGAGATATTATTCATGCGTTATTGCTATAGCGGTCAAGACGTGTACGCCTTACCCGGCGGCAATCCTGATCGCAACGAGATTCTTCCTGAAACGATTTTTCGGGAAATTCGAGAAGAACTAGGCGTTTCGGTTGATGTGGGTGAAATGATTCTGGCGGGCGAAATGCTTCTCTCACAACGGAACGATGATGTATTGCATGTTGTCTTCGCTGCCCGAAATTTACAAGGAGAGCCCACCCTGAATCCTGCTGAAACTACGGCGCTGGAGATCGTCTGGAAATCGCTGGACGAATTGCCTAACCTAAATTTATACCCCAATGTCGGTAAAAACATTCAGGACTGGTTTAATAGCGCAATCAATTTAGGGTATATTGGGCGAATCGAGCAGCAATATTTCGGGTAGATACCAAAAACAAATTGTATGCTTATCCAAACCTTGAAAACGCTATTTCAGCGTGACCTTATTAAATTAAGGCAGGAAATAAGTCTGTATAAAGACGAGAAAAAGATCTGGTATATCGAAAAGAATATTGCCAATTCAGCAGGTAATTTATGTCTTCACCTGATCGGAAACTTGAACACTTATATTGGTGCTGAATTCGGTAAAACGGGTTATATCCGCAATCGTGAACTGGAATTTTCGCTAAAAGATATTCCTCGTACTGACCTCATAACGAAAATTGAAGAAACGATGGAAACGGTTGAAAAAGGGTTGTCAAACTTAACCGATACCCAACTTGAAGCCGAATATCCGATGCTGGTTTTCGATAAACCGACATCGACAGCGTATTTTCTAGTTCATTTAATGACCCATCTAACCTATCATCTGGGCCAGATTAATTACCACCGACGGTTGCTTGATGTGTAGTTGCGGTAGAGGAGCTTGCTAAACTACCAGCTACCATTCCAATCGTACTGGTTAGCAATCCCCAGAGCATAGGCGAATGTTCGGTTTCCTGCCACAGGCAAAATAACCAGACAACAAAACCGATACCCATTGAGCAAAGGCAACCCGTCAAATTCGCTCGTTTCCAATAGATTCCGGCAGCTAAAGGAACAAATAACGATACCAAGCTAAAGGCCGACGATTCGCCAACAAGATCGAAAATATTCGTGTTGCGCATGGTACTGATCAGTACGCAAACGACTGTAATAATAACTACAGCCCAACGGATAGTTTTCAATAAATCCTTATCGCTAATATCAGGTCGAAAGAATTTCATAACATTCTCGCCAAAAACTGTAGAAGGTGCCAGAATTGCCCCGCTTGAAACGCTCAAAATGGCAGAGGTAACGGCTCCGAAAAATAGTACCTGTAACGGTAAACTACCATGTCGCATTACCATATTTGGAATAATAAGCTGATTGTCCTTGGGTAAATCAGGGTGCAGGAGCTTTGCACTTAGGGCAATAAATAGCGGGAGCATGGCTATCGTCAGATACATACCTGAAGCTAAATAAGAGGCCCGGACGGAAATCGTTTCAGTCTTGGCTGACATTACCCGCTGAAAAACATCCTGTTGAGGAATTGACCCTAGTCCGATTGTTATCCAGGCGGCAATATAGGCAAGCCAATCTTTACTTGTCGAATCCGGTAGAAAACGGAAAAAGCCGCTTGGTGTGCATTTCTGAATCGTTTCCCAGCCACCTACATCATTCCACAGCAAAACAGCTAATACGGCTAGTGCTAGAATGATAATGAGATTGTGAAAGAAATCGGTTACCGAGATAGACCACATGCCCCCCAGCAGGGTATAAATCATCACGATAGTTGCACTTGCAATAATGCAGTATTCACGGGGTACATCCGTCACGACACTCAACACAATGCCAATGGCTACAAGCTGGGCGGCAATCCAACTAAAATACGAAGGAATCACCATGATTGCGGATAAAAGCTCGGCTGCTCGCCCGTAACGAATTCGGAAGTAATCGCAGAAGGTGGTGATATTAAGTTTGTAAAGAGGGCGAGCGAAAAAAGCCCCCACCAGAAATAAGCATAAAGCCGATCCAAACGGCTCCTCAATGACTGCCAGAAATCCCCCCTCAACAAACATAGCGGGTGCCCCCATAATGGTTTCGGAGCCAAACCAGGTGGCAAAGGTTACAGAAGCTGCCAAGAACAAAGGTAATCCCCGGCCTGCCAGTACAAAATCCTGCGACGAAGTTACTTTTCGGGCGGCCCAGGCACCTACAGCTACATTTGAAAGCAAATAAAGACCGATTAAAAAGAGGAGCATGGTAAGTGGCTAAAAACACTGAGTCCCAAAGTACATAAATATTCTTTATGTACTTTGGGACTCAGTAATTTCTGACCGCAAGTTGATACGTCTAAGGTAATTTCTCGTGCAAGTATGTTAGTACTAATTGCAGCGTCTGCTTAATTGTCCCCACATCCTGCTTTAATTCGACAATATCCTGTTCAACTTTGTCTAGACGATTCTCAACTTTGTCAAAACGGGTATTAATCTGCTTAAAACCTTCAGTTTGATCACGACGGATGGTTCTAACATCAACTGTAAGATCAGCTACAGCGCGTGCTGTGGTTGCATTTTGACGTTCAACTTGCTCAATACGTTCTTCAAGATACATAGGTAGAATTCACTTTCGATGGGTACTAATTATCGAAGCAAGTTTACTTATATACTTTTACAACCGCAACTTCGTTGGCAAATACTTCGCGATCAAATCCTCATAATAAGGCTTCAGTTCGCTAACAACCGGTGGCTTTGGGCTCTTCGAATACAAATCGTATGGATTGAATTTTCGCACCCATTTGAACATCTCATGGTCATGATCGTCCATCAGGTGATTATAAGCCTCTTCGCGGTGTTGCGAATAAAACGAGTGATAGCGCATCATGTATAGAGCTGGCTCAGGCATGTAATCCTTCATGATCTGATACAGGTACTCATCGTGGCCCCACGACATATGTACATTACGAAGTCCGCAATTGGGTTCGTAAACACCATATTTCGTGTTGAAGCGCTCGTCGTAGCTGTCGGGGTTATTTGCGAAATATTCTGGATAAACGATTTTATCTGAATGTGCGCATCCAACTGGGAATGTATCACCGACAACAGCCCATTGTGGCTCGCCGAACAGGCACAATACTTTGCCCATATCGTGCAGGAATCCGGTCAACACGAACCAATCTGGGTGACCATCCGCGCGAATGGATTCAGCAGTTTGGAGAAGGTGTTGAAGCTGGTCGAGATCGGTATCTGGGTCGGAATCATCGACGAGGGTGTTCAGGAACTCCATGGCGCCCCAAACGGGTAATTCCTTTTTATCGAATTTAAGAAACTCACGCTCCTTCTCCCGAACGAAGTCGTACGTCTGGTACGTGTGGTTCAGTCGGTAGAACTCCCGAACTGTATCACGCTCGGGCGTATCGTAGTTTCGGTAGTCTTCCTTCGCTTTATGCTCTGGTTGGGGGTAACGGCTCAGTACGTCATCTTCCCACACATCAAGACTGGCAAGAGGGGCGGTTTCGCTAATCATGGTTAATAAAATTTAGACAACAAATTTCAAAAAATTATTCCTGTAAACCAATATGATAGAGCAAAGGTTAAGCCAGAAGTTACTATTGGGTCAGCTTATCCAATGCGAGTATATCTATCAATTCAGACTGACCACTATCGGCCAGAAGTTTTAATACGGCAGCTGCGTTGGCTTTGTTATCGGCTTTGTTGGAAAAATACGCCATTAAAAACTTTTTATCGGGTATCAGCACTACGAAATTGTTAAAGCCGCAGGTGCTACCTGAATGGAATAAAACGGGATTTGTTGGCTGTCGGAAAAACCAGCCAGCCGTATAATAACTACCTTTCGCTTGCGGAATAGTATGTTCAGTACGAGCCAACGCTGTTTTTAAATCGAGTAGTTGGTTAGTACGCAATGCATCTGCCCACTTCTGATAGTCTTCCAACGATGTATACACTCCTCCATCGCCTTTTGTTGCACTAGTTACGCTCTGGTCCGAAAAAACAAATGCGCTTCCCTTTTTTCGATAGCCCGTTGCTCGATTTGCGATTGGTTTTCCCGCTTCGTAAACCGTTGAATTTACCATCTTCAACGGCTGAAAAATACGCTCCCGAATAAATTCTGCGAACGATTTTCCAGATACACGCTCAATCAATAAGGCTAATAAACAATAGGCAGAATTACTATAACGAAACTGGCTTCCTGGCTCAAAGTAAAGCGAATCATGATCTTTCAGCAGCGTAAGTACGTCAGCGTCCAGCAATTGAATCTTTTGCCTGGGATTCATCACCGATTCATAGTCGAGAATCCCAGACGAATGGGTTAGCAGATTACGGATTTGTACCTTTCTGCCCACCTCGCCGTTAAATTCTGGAAAGTACCGAATAAGAGAATCATCCAACGATAATTTCCCGTCTTTTTCCAACAATAGAATTCCTATCGCTGTAAATTGCTTCGAAACGGAAGCCATTCGGAAATTGGTCGTTGGCGTTATAGGTGTTTTGGTTTCTACGTTCGCCAAACCATACCCGTTACGGTACACGATTTTTCCGTCGATTTCAATCAGCAGTGCTGCACCGGGTTGGTTCGGCTGCGTCATCGCTTTCATCAGCGAGTCGAGCCGTTGGCGGAGTTGCGCTACGGCTACTGTCGACAGCAGAAGAAAACCAGCCATCAGAAATTTTAGCATTAATTTCTACCAGAAAACGGTGTACAATACCGCCAAAATACTGAAAATTCCAACTGAGCCAACCACGAAAGAAGGGGTTACGCGGAAAAGACTTTTATCGACAATAATGTCCTCGTTGGGTGTATGACTCGCCGGATCAGTTAAGGAAACAAGAACCATCAACACGACGTCAATACAGAAAACCCAGGTTGTCCGGTGCAGAAACGGAATAGGATCGGCTTCAACATTGACCATGCTCATCACTTCCGGCCAGAATTTGAGTAGCGTTGAAAGCGGAAGCGTTAGAATAGCTACAGTTAGCGCAGCTCGGTTTGTTGCCCGTTTCCAGAAAAAGCCGAGCAGAAAAATAGCGAAGATGCCTGGTGTAACGAAGTTGGTGTACTCCTGAATGTATTGATACACCTGATCGAGCGACCGGAGCATAGGAGCCAGACCAATCGCAATGGCAAACGATACGATAACGGCCCAGCGTCCAACATTGACCAGCTTCCGATCGGATGCATTTTTATCGACGTATTTCTTGTAAAGATCGAGGGTGAAAATTGTCGAGATCGAATTGCATTTGCTGGCTAACGAAGCGACAATCGCGGCTGTCAACGCGGCAAAGGCTAGCCCTTTCATACCTACAGGCAGTAAATTCATCAATACAGGATAGGCATGATCAGGTTTGACAACGCCTGAAGCGTCGGTCATGGCGTCGCGAAATGTACCTTCCTGATACAAAACGAAAGCGGCAATGCCTGGGATAACGACAATAAGCGGGATCATCAGCTTTAAAAAAGCTGCGAATAAAATGCCGCTCCGGGCCGTTTTGAGGTCCGACCCCAATGCACGCTGAACAATGTATTGGTTGCAACCCCAATAATACAGGTTATTGAGCCACATACCGCCCGTTACCAAGGCCATACCAGGCAATACATCATAATATTGATGACCTTTTGGGAAGAACATGTGAAAGTGATCGCCAGCCTGATTACGAAGTGATAGCAGCCCTGCCCAAACATCAGTTGTAGAGCTACCACTGGCAATTGTTTTCTGAAATACCAACTCTAAGGCTAGATACGTAACAACCAATCCACCCAAAATAAGCACGAGTACCTGAAGCGCATCCGTATAGCCGATCACCTTCATACCGCCAAGGGTAATGAAAATGGCGAAAATAGCCAGCCCAATCGTACAGGCCGTGAAGGAAATGCCAACTAGTGATTCAATGGCAATCGCCCCCAGATACAGGATCGACGTAAGATTGACGAGTACATATACGACCAGCCAGAATATCGCCAAAATTGTACTGACCGTATCGCTATAGCGTTGGGCCAGAAACTGCGGCATGGTGTAGATATGATTTCGAAGATAGATCGGGATGAAAAATACGGCTACGATGATTAAAACAGCGGCTGCAAACCATTCATAGGAGGAAATGGCCAAGCCCATCGCAAATCCCGAACCAGCCATGCCGATGAAATGCTCGGCTGAAATATTCGATGCAATCAACGATGCACCAATAGCCCACCAGGTTAACGAACCTTCAGCCAGAAAGAAGTCGGTCGTGCTCATTTGCGCCGAACGTCTTCGTTGGTAAATCCAATATCCGTACCCTACAACGATGATGAAATAAGTGAAGAAAACAATGTAATCGGCTGTCGCGAGATGATTCATGAAGGCGGGTAAAACGAAAAAAACGAGGTGTCTTACGCTCTAAAGCAAGACACCTCGTTTTTTCTAACCTATTCGCGACTTTATCGTCGAGTGACTTCCCGTGTCTGTGTCCTTACAGACATGTTTCCAGCTGGTAACTGCTGCTGGCGCACAGGTATCCGTGAGGACACAGATACGAGGATTTTTACAGTTTACTAAAATCAAACGTTTCCAAAAACGCCGTTGTGAACTGACCAGATTGGAACTTCGGATCGTCCATTAATCGAATATGGAATGGAATCGTCGTTTTAATTCCTTCAATTACAAATTCCTGAAGCGCACGTTTCATACGAGTAATAACTTCCTCCCGAGATTGGCCCGATACAATCAATTTCGCAATCATGGAGTCGTAATTCGGCGGAATGGTATATCCCGTGTATACATGGCTGTCGATCCGAACGCCGTGTCCGCCGGGGAAGTGCAGATTGGTGATTTTACCGGGTGATGGGCGGAATCCATTGGCGGGATCTTCGGCATTGATCCGGCACTCCATCGCGTACAGTTTTGGGGTGTAGTTACGTCCCGAAATCTCGGTTCCGGCAGCTACTTTGATCTGCTCTTTAATCAGATCGAAATCCGTTACTTCTTCCGTAATTGGGTGCTCGACCTGAATCCGGGTGTTCATTTCCATGAAATAGAACTCCCCATGCTTGTCGACCAGAAACTCAATCGTACCAGCACCTTCATAGCCAATGGCTTGCGCGCCTTTAATAGCCGCTTCACCCATTCTCTGACGAAGTTCATCGGAAACAATCGGCGAGGGAGTTTCTTCAACTAGCTTTTGGTGCCGGCGCTGAATCGAACAATCACGCTCCGATAAGTGGCAAACTTTACCGTATTGATCACCAACAATCTGGATTTCAATATGGCGAGGCTCCTCTACGTATTTTTCCAGATACAACCCGTCATTCCCAAAAGCTGCACCGGCTTCCGTACGAGCATCGTTCCACGCTTTTTCGAATTCGCCTTCTGACCGGACAATCCGCATACCGCGACCACCACCACCGGCGGTAGCTTTCACAATGACCGGATAGCCCATTTCAGCCGACAATTTCTTGCCCTGCTCAACGGATTCAAGCAATCCATCTGATCCAGGAATAACTGGAACGCCAGCCATTTTCATGGTCGCTTTAGCGGTCGCTTTGTCGCCCATGCCGTTGATTTGTTCGGCAGTAGCCCCAATGAATTTGATGCCGTAATCGGCGCAGATTTGGGAGAATTCAGCGTTTTCGGATAAAAAACCGTAGCCAGGGTGAATTGCATCGGCACCAGTGACTTCGGCCGCCGAAATAATATTAGGAATGCTTAAATAAGATTGCTTGCTGATAGGCGGGCCAATGCAAACGGCTTCATCCGCAAAGCGTACATGTAAACTATCTCGGTCGGCAGTTGAAAAAACGGCCACCGTTTTAATGCCCATTTCACGGCAGGTACGGATAATTCGCAACGCGATTTCTCCGCGGTTGGCAATGAGAATTTTCTTGAACATAAAAACTGAATGATTGAATGATTGAATGGTTGAATGATTGAATAAATAAACTGCATCAGCCATTCAATCACTCAATCACTCAATCATTCAATCATTAATTAGATGGGTTCTACCAAAAACAGCGGTTGGTCGTATTCGACGGGGGTTGCATTTTCAACCAGGATCTTCACGATACGGCCAGATACTTCTGACTCGATTTCATTGAAGAGTTTCATGGCTTCGATAATACATACCACTTTTCCTTCCGAGATGCTATCGCCGACTTCAACGAACATTGGTGATTCCGGATTCGCTGACCGATAGAAGGTACCGATCATCGGCGATTTGATGGTAATGTAGTTTGACGTATCTGCTTTGGGCGCAACCGCTGGCGTAGATACAGCTGGGGCTACAGCTTGCTGCTGAACAGCAGGTGCTTGAGCGACGGGAGCCGAAATAGCTGGCGCAACAGGTGCAGGAGCAGCCACAGGAGCACTTCCACCAAACCGTTTAACGCTGATTTTCAGGTCGTTTGTTTCAATGTTAACTTCGTCTAGTCCTGATTGTGAGATGAAGTCAATAAGTTGCTGTATGTCTTGTGTTGTCATAGTTGGGCAGTCACACAGTTTGAGTGATAGGTAGGTTAGGAAAACGTGGTTTTATTCTCTAACTGTCTTGTGAACGAACTGTTTAATGATCTTTATTTCACTCGTTCAACGTATTCGCGGGTACGTGTGTCAACCCGAATTTTTTCACCAGAATCGATGAAAAGCGGTACCATAATTTTAGCGCCCGACTCCACTTCAACGCGTTTTTTAGGACTGTTGGCCGTATCACCTTTAATTCCGGGCTCTGCATAAGTTACTTCTAGTTCAACAAAAGGAGGAAGCTCACACGATAACGGCGTTTCATTCTCCGCGTTGATCAGCATTTCAACTTCTTGACCTTCTTTCATTAAATCAGCGCCTTCAACGATTTTTTCGTCGAGGTTAATCTGATCGAACGACTCCTGATCCATGAAATTATAGCCAGCTTCGTCCTTGTAAAGAAATTGGAATTTCCGACGCTCAACACGAACTGGATAAATCGTTACCCCAGCATTGAACGTATTATCGATAACACGTCCGGTTGTCAGACTTTTTAGTTTCGTTCGAACGAATGCCGCGCCTTTTCCAGGCTTTACGTGTTGAAATTCAGTAATTTGAAAAAGGTCGTTGTTGTAGTTTAAGACCAGTCCGTTGCGGATGTCTGCGGTCGTTGCCATGTTTGAAATGTATGATATAAGATGTATGATGTATGAAGTAGGAGAAATTAACTTTCTATATATCCTATATTCTACATCATATATAAAATTAATACGCCCACTTCACGTAAGCGGCTCCCCAGGTAAAGCCACCACCAAAAGCAGCAAGTACCAGATTATCTCCTTTTTTTAATTGCGATTCGTAATCGAATAAGCAGAGTGGAATCGTTGCTGCGGTGGTATTTCCATATCGTTGGATATTCACCATCACTTTATCCGATTCAATACCCATTCGATGAGCCGTTGCGTCAATGATGCGTTTATTAGCCTGGTGGGGGACCAACCAGGCCACATCAGGACCAGTCAGGTGATTCCGTTCCATGATTTCGGCCGATACGTCGGCCATGTTTTTCACGGCGAATTTAAACACAGAAGGCCCGTCCTGATAAACGTAATGCCAGTGTTTCTCAACGGTTTCGTGCGTGGGTGGATATCGACTGCCGCCCGCTTTCTGAAACAGATGATTCTGTCCGATACCATCCGATTTAATAATCGAGTCCAGAATCCCGAAACCTTCATCATTTGGCTCAAGCAGCACGGCACCAGCGCCATCGCCAAATAGAACGCAGGTAGTACGATCCGTATAATCGATGATCGAAGACATCTTATCGGCACCAACAATGATGATTTTCTTGTATTTGCCGGTTTCGATAAACTGCGAACCAATCGTTACTGCGTAGAGAAAACCGGAACAAGCCGCCTGAATATCGAAACTGCCAATATTTCGAATACCAACCATATCGCAGATCAGATTGGCCGTACCCGGAAACACATAATCAGGCGTAGTGGTGGCACAGATGAGCAGGTCGATTTCTTCAGGTTTCGTCTGGGTTTTGTCCAGCAATCCTTGAACTGCCTTCGCCCCCATATGAGACGTGCCCATGCCTTCGCCTTTGAGAATGTGCCGTTCCTTGATGCCCGTACGGCTTGTAATCCATTCATCATTTGTATCCACCATGCGCTCCAATTCAGCATTGGTCAGCACATAGTCGGGAACGTAGCCGTGGATTCCTGTTATGGCAGCTTTACTCATAAGTGGTTTTGCATAGTTTTCTGTTTACGATTTACGGTGAACAGAAAACTAACTCAGTGCTTGCGCAATTTTAGTATAGGCGCCGGACTCAACCTGTCGGATGGCCAGACCAATCATATTTTTTATCGCTAATGGCGAGGAAATTCCGTGGGCAATGATCACGTTTCCATTCACACCCAAAATCGGGCTACCGCCTACTGATTCGTAGTTGGTTTTGTCTAAAAACTCATCACTAATGCCCCGTTCCTTGGCCATCACATAGAATGATTCTCCCAACTTGAACATCGTATTGCCTGTAAAACCATCTGTGACAATCACATCTGCTTTTCCGGCAAAAAAATCACCCCCTTCCATGTTGCCCACAAAGTTTATTCTGCGATTTTCTTTCAGGAGTTGATAGGCAGCCTGAGCAACTAATGAACCTTTTTGCTCCTCAGAACCAATATTCATGAGAGCCACGCGAGGTTGGTTAATCCCGAATGTGTATTGCGCGTAAATCGAGCCGATCTGACCGAATTGGGCTAACATTTCAGGTTTACAGTCAGCGTTGGCACCAATGTCGAGCATGACCGCGTGTCCGCCAGTAATTTGCGGAACAAATCCGGCGATACTAGGACGGAGAATGCCTTCAATCGATTTGATACTGAACAGGGCTCCTACGTGCATGGCACCTGTATTGCCAGCACTACAAAACGCATCGACCAATTTATCTTTCAAAAGCTTAAACCCAATTCCGATACTGGAATTGGGTTTCTGGGAGAGCGCCTTGGTTGGGTGCTCACTCATGTCAATAACATCGTCGGCATTAACCAATTCAACATTGGTCAACGCAGTGCTGTTGTGCTTTTCCAATAACTCCTGAATAACTGCCAGCTTACCGATCAATACAATCGTCACATGTTCCGGCAATTCCGCAGCAGCCAGTATAACCCCTTCTACAATTGCTTCGGGAGCAAAATCGCCACCCATTGCGTCCACTGCAATTTTCATTGACTCGGTTTTTGAATACTTTCCAGCAATCTGGATTGTAAATTAAGTACCTACCAGAAGGTCATTGTTTCCTGTAAAGGACTGATAATAAGTCAATGACTAATTCGGGCTGTACTGAACACGGGTCGACTGCCCGTTAAAACACCCGTAAAAATAGGCAGGTGACGGGCAATAAAAAAGTATTTCGCGTTCATCTTCGGAAAGACGTCGGCGAAATACTCTTTAAAAAACACGACGATTTAGGCCGTTTTGGCGTAATTCTCGATGATCATTTGTCCTTTGTAGAACAAATTGCCTTCAAAAACGTGAGCGTGATGGCGCTGATGCACTTCGCCAGTCTGAGCGTCGGTCGAGAGCGCTACTGGAGTGGCCTTATAGTGAGTTCTGCGCTTATCGCGCCGGGTGCTTGAGTGGCGTCGTTTGGGGTGTGCCATTGTCGTAAGTTATACAGTTGTATGGTTATACCGTTGTCGAGTTAACTGCCGTAGTGGCTATAAAACTTTATAACCCTACAACTCTATCACTCTACAACTTCATTTAATTATCATTCAATTTTCGCAGAGCGGCCCAGCGGGGGTCAATGTCCGACTGTTGATCTGCATTATCGTTCGTTTCTGCATCAGATCGGTAAATTAGCTTCCCGTTCTGATCAGTATCGTCTGCATCCTCTTCGTCCCGGAAACGCGGGTGAAGGCGTTTCATGGGGAGCGATAAGCTGATAAACTCAAAAATGTAGCGGGCTACATTGATGGTTGCCGTATTTCGTTCGATGAGTTCGATCTCATCAGTCAATTCCTCGTTGTGATCGCCAAACTTGAGCAACATCGTCTGTCGCGTGTCGACTGGCTCATCGTATTCATCAAGGCTACGATCACAAGTTTGCTCAACAGTACCGGTAATCTGAAAATCCAGCCGAATCATGGTTTCAGATTTATCGAGCAACAAATGCGTATGCACCGTTCCTTTGCTAATCAAATCCTGATCCAGCGCGGCAAAAAACGCATCGTCCGACGTAAAGTCGTACTCATATCGTTTATTTTCCAGCCCGACAATGTGAATGTCGTATGCGCGTAGTATGTTCACTGCTTTACCCTCCTCCCAAAAAATAGGAGCGCAAAGGTACGAAATGTTTGTGAATCAGGAAAGTGAAAGCTAAAAAAAGGTTTGCCGAATTGAGTATATCAGGCAAATTGTCCAAATTTCTTACCGTTCTAGGCGAGGTTATTTATGTTATTAACCATGATTTCTCTGACTGCCGTTGCGGTTTGTATTCGGATTGTTGCCAACCCGCTCGCCAACGTATTTCAGAAACAGCTTACACAACAAGCTGCCGACCCATTATTTGTTACGTCGGCTACTTATGGTTTTCTGGCAGTAGCTTGTCTGGGTTTCTGGCCGAAACTTACATTTTTCGGTTTGTCGGATGAGTTTTGGTATTATATGATGGTTACCAGTGTGCTGGCGATGTTTGGAAATGTGTTTCTGGTGAAAGCACTACATCTTGGTGACCTGTCGGTTTTAGGACCGATCAATGCGTATAAATCGGTAGTTGGGCTGATTGTCAGTGTATTTTTGCTGAATGAAATTCCGGGTTGGTGGGGCTTAGCTGGGGTTTTACTGATTATTGTAGGCAGCTATGTCGTTCTTGGAAATGGAGACTCGCAGAAGGGGTTGTCTTTGCATGTATTTCAGCGACCGGCAGTAAAGCTCCGGCTGGCCGCGTTGGTTTTCTCGGCGATTGACGGCGCATTTCTGAAAAAAGCCATTTTGGTTTCCACGCCAATCACGGCATTTTTCTATTGGTGTCTATTAGGTTTCGTCTGTACACTACTCTGGATTTTATTGAGTGTGCGAAAAAAATGGCGCCCACAGTTGGCATTGCTGGCATCTCAAAAAACCATTTTTATCGCGCTGTGTGTCGTTGTAGCGCTCACACAACTTGCCAGCAATGTTGCACTGGCAGGAATGCCTGTAGGCTATGCGTTGGCTTTATTCCAGACTTCTGCTTTGCTTAGCGTATTGTTTGGCTATCAATTTTTTCGTGAGCAGCATATTCTCCGAAAATTGATTGGGGCCAGTATTATGGTGACTGGAGCCATATTGATTACCGTTCTTGGTTAAACATCTCTTTCTAAACTGGGTTATCGTACCATATAAATTTTTTATTAATCATGGCCAAATACCAACTCGTCGAAAAACACGCTATCGAACACCACAACGAATATTACGAGGTCCGCGCCACGCAGGATAATGATCAGGCTAAAAGTCTTTTCTTTACCACGAACGAAGAGAACTTAGAGGAGGTCGCTGATGCGATTGCTGCAGAACATATGCCTGGCGTAAAACACTGGACTGTTATACCTCATCGGAAGGATAGTTAAACAAAACCTACTATTTCTCCTGTACATATAGGCTAACACGAAATTTTTAAGAAGTTTTAAACATTCTTCATTGATTCTAGTTGCGCGAAATCGTATCTTCACAAACGAATATTACCAGTTTGTGAAAAATTGGTTTCTACCGTAACGTGTATAGATGAAGATTGGACGAATTCTGCTTTTCGCAGGCTTATTGCTCAACCTGAATTACGTTTTTTCAACTGCTCAGTCGCTCACTCCCGAGCAGACCCGTGCCGATTTAAATTACCTGAAGCGTAAACTCGATTTGCTTCATCCGGGTATGGGTTATTATACGCCCGAGTCGCGTATGGAGCAACTCTACGATTCGCTGTATAATCGGTTGACGGCCCCCATGAATTATTTGGGATTTTATCATCACGTCAGTCCGTTAGTTTCGGCGATAAAAGATGGGCATACAAATCTGAATCACCGGAAAAATTACATCGGAAAGAATACGCGCTAC
The DNA here is from genome assembly GCF_054776975.1 of Spirosoma harenae. Taxonomy (NCBI): domain Bacteria; kingdom Pseudomonadati; phylum Bacteroidota; class Cytophagia; order Cytophagales; family Cytophagaceae; genus Spirosoma; species Spirosoma harenae. Next base: position 94,911 of record NZ_BAAHBD010000012.1, read on the forward strand.
CTGCCATTTTATATCCGTCTGGTTGATTCCAGCTATTTTATCAGCCACAACGTATCATCTGACACAACCCTTCAGCGTGGTACTGAATTACTGACTATAAACGGTCGTATTATTGCGGATCTGCATCATGAATTAATGAACGCTGATCATTCAGGTTCGGATGGCGATAATCTAACAGGTCGTCGCTATTGGAGCCTGGTGCAGTTTGCCGATTACTATGCCGCCTGGTTTGGCTCGCCCGATTCGGTTCGTATTACGTATAAACTGGCCAATGATACGACTGTTCGCCAAAGCCGAATCGCTTGTTTATCACTGAATGATTTCAGAACAACGATTCAACGGCGCTATGGCGTTGATATTGATCGGCGTCCAAATCTATCTGTGAAAATGGTTGATACACTGACACATACGGCTGTACTAAGGGTATCGACCTTTATGGGTTTCAAGAAGAAAGACCCCTTCCAATGGGTCTTTAATCGACGGTTGAAAAAGGCGTTTAAGGAAATCAAAGACCAGAATGTGCAGAATTTGGTCGTCGATATGCAGGGTAATGGCGGGGGGATTGTGCTTAATTCGGCTCGGCTGTTACGTTATTGGATGCCGAAATCATTCCGAATGATGGAGCAAGAGGAAATGAAAAAGGCAGCCCGCGCCGAACTGATTAACCGTTGGAATCCAATTTCGGCCTTAAATTTCAGCTTGCAATATAAATCAGATCCTATCGGATTTGCCAGCCGATCCTCGCAGCGACGCTATCGTCCGCGTCGGAAAGATTTCTTCGATGGAAATCTGTATTTTCTGGTTAATGGCGCTTCGTTTTCGGCTACGACAACCGTTATGGCGAAAACACTCGATGCCGGTTTAGGTACATTTGTTGGCGAAGCGAGCGGAAGTGCTTATTGGGGTGATTTCGCGGGGCATTTTAAAACGATAACGTTGCCTAACTCAAGATTGCAGGTTCGGATTCCGCTCAAAAAGATGACGCATGCTGTTACGGCCGATCGGGCCAATGGATTCACGATTGAGCCAGATTATACGGTTACGCGTAACCACGACGATCTGATGGGCAACCGCGATTATATGTTAGATTATGCGCTTCGACTCATTCGCCAGGGAGTTGTTGCTCGAAAACAAGGACAGACACAGCCCTTGCAAGTATCTGTCCTTCAGGAATAATCAATTTCGACGCTTGTAACGCGAACTCATTCTTGGCGAATAACTGTTGGCAGTGGTAGTGATAACTGATTTTTTGTGTACTGTATCGTTGACGTTGAAACAACCGGGGGTATAAAAGGCCCAACCCGACTTACTGAAATAGCCATCTTCCGTCACGATGGTCGGCAGATTGTCGACTCGTTTCACTCGCTATTAAATCCTGGTTGTCCAATTCCGCCTTTTATTCAGCATCTGACCGGTATTTCAGAGGAAATGGTTCAGGATGCGCCCACGTTTGCCGATGTGGCCCGTGATGTCTTGTCAATTACGGAAGACGCTATTTTTGTCGCGCATAACGTTAGCTTCGATTTCAACTTCGTCCAGAAAGAATTGAATTGGCTGGGATATGACTTCTACCGACGGACAGTCTGTACGGTTCGGACAAGCCGTAAACTGATTCCGGGCTACCCATCGTATAGTTTAGGTAAGCTTTGTAACTCCTTAGGCATTCCCCTTAATGGACGCCACAGAGCGCAAGGAGATGCGGCTGCAACCGTGCTTCTGTTCGAGATGTTGCTCCGGCATGATTCGCGTGGACTAATTCCCCGGCCCTCTCCGCTGTTTGATTTTCCTCTTTAATAATGAGTGGCGTAGGCAGTTTATTAGACTATTTTTTTGTCATCCTGACCGTAGGGAAGGATCTTATAATTTCTTAGCCTTGAAGTAAGGATACATTGAGATCCTTCCCTACGGTCAGGATGGCAAATTGGTCGATAATTAGTTATTTGTCCTATATATTATTGTTTGCGTTAATTAGAATTTGGGAATTTGGCCATCGATTTAAGAAGTGAGGGGTGATTAATTGGGTGAACGGGAATATCAATAATTGTCTGAACGCCTTGGCCGGGTTTACTTTCCCAGGAAATTCGTCCACCCAGAAGTGCAACTCGCGATTCGATATTGCTAATCCCCAAGCCCGTTGATTTTTTTTGCGCTTGATCGTAATTAAACCCTAAACCATCATCCTGGTATGTCAAAATCACCCGATCAGCTTGTAGGATAATGCGGAGATCGATTCGGCCGGGATTGGCGTGTTTGAGCGAATTGCTGACCAGTTCCTGCGTAATTCGATACAGCATCACTTCGGTATCGGTCGGCAGGCGACTCTCATTTTCAAGTTCCTCATTTCCTTCAAATTGGGCGTTGATGACGCCACTGGCACTGATTCGTGAAAACAATTCATCGACAGCCGCTATGTAGCCATGTCGTTCCAGCGTTTGCGGATTTAATTTCCGAAGCAGATTTCGTACATCGCTGATCGTATCGTTAATGAGTTGAAAAATGGTCGATTTAATGGATAAAATGGTAGGCGTTTCGACAGTTTGCTGCGTCAGCTGAGTTGTGTACAGTTTGATTGTAGCTAGGCGAGTGCCGATTTCGTCGTGCAAATCGCGGGCTATGTCTTTTTTTACCTGTTCCTGAATATCATAAGCCAGCCGAAGTCGATCGGTCTGCTGCTGACGGATAATATTCTCGCGCCAACGAATCCAGGCCCAACTTATTAAAATTAGTAGTAAGACAATGCCTACAATAAACGGAATCGTTTGCCAGAATGGTGGCTCGATATGAATGGCGAGTTTTCGAATCCGGTGACTCCAATACCCATCCTGGTTAGCCGCTTTCACCTGAAACGTATAATCGCCCGGTGGTAGATTGGCGTATCGCACATAGTTCCGTTCGCCAGCCATTACCCATTGATCGTCGTAACCCGTCAGTTGATATTGATACGTATTGTGTCCATTGCTGAAGAAATCAAGCGCGGCAAATTCCAGCGCCAATGTATTTTGCGTATGATCTAGTTCAATCTGAGCGGTTTCGCCTACGTAAGGATCTGCTGTATAGGGTACTTCGTTAATTGCTAATGAATAAATATGGACGTAGGGGTTATACGTACTACTCCGAAAGCCATCTGGTCGAAACCGGTTAAATCCGTTCACTCCACCGAAATAAAGCTCACCATTAGCCGTGCGTAGGAACGCATTGCCATTGAATTCGTACCCCTGAAGTCCGTCATTAGGCGTAAAGTTTTTAATATTCTGTGTGTTTGGGTCTAATCGAGCAATTCCTCGATTCGTACTCATCCAGATTTTACCCTGAGCGTCTGGAATAGTGCCGTACACGAAGGAATTAGCCAAGCCTTGTTGCTCTGTGTACAATCGAAATTTTCCTGTTTGTACGTTCATTGCCACTAAACCACGGTCGCAGGAAAACCAGACGAGCTGTCGATTTGCATCTGGTCGAATATGCAGTACCATATAGCCTTTTAGTCCTGATCGGATAAAGCGCCATGTTGAAGTGTTTGTAACAGCTATTTTCGGTTGAGAGGTTGTTGATGGAGCAAAGCCATAACAGTAATATCCATTTAGATACGTACCAGCCCATAATTGCCTGGTAGATGCATCGTAGCGCAGGCTAAAAATATTTTGGTTGTTCAGAATCGGCAATTTAGCCCATTGCCGTCGGACGGTATTCAGAGCGTATAGGCCATCCTCTGTCCCTGCTATTAGCAACGAATCCGCAATGCTAACTAGATTTCGCACATAATTGCTATTGATCGACTTAGTCGAGACTGGAAAGGGAATGGATTCAAATGTTCGCGTTTTCGAATCGAAAGCTAGTACGCCACCAAGAGCACCAACCCAAATTTGGCGTTGTGGATCGCGATACAGACTTTTAGCTGAGGTCTTTGGAGAACCGTTTGTTGGCGAGGTTGCATTAAAGAAGCGTTCTGTAATTTGGTTCGTTTGCGGGTTTACAACGTCGATCCCCGTTTGGGTAAGTACCCATAGTCTATCAAATCGTTCTTCCAGAAATCCCCGAATTGTATAGTTGGTGAGTTTTTTATTGGCGGATAGTGTATCCGAAGCCTGAGGTTTGACAAAGCCACTAAATAAAAACGATTCAGGAATGATGCGCGCAAGGCCATCTGGATCGGTATTGGCCCAGACGATCTCCTGATTATCCACGTAAATTTTGCTGATCTTGAAATCGCTCAGTGGCTGCGTACGCTTCAAAAAATCAGCCACTTTGCTGAACGTCCTTAACCGTTTATCGAAGCAAAGAACCCCATCGTGCTGGGTGCCCAGCCATAATCGCCCACGTTGATCGCCCGCAATACTGTTAATTGTACTAACCGGACGATTAGCAATAGCGCCGTATAGTTGATAGGTAATGCTTTGATAATCAAAACGGATCAGACCTTTGTTGGTGCCTAGCCAGGCAATACCCTCATCAATGCAAAAAGAGGAAATAGCTAATGGGGGTCCGAACTGATTTTGTGGATGATTACTGAAGTAGCGGGAAAGCGTGCGACTTTCAAGATTGTAGCGCAGTACGCCCGTTGAATCCTGAAGCCAAATATCGCCAGCCGACGTTCTGACAGTCGAGCTTTGCAGATCATATTCACGAGTCGGGTGGAGGTCTGGCGCCAGAATGGTTTTCGAAAGCTTCCGGTAATTAAACTGCACCAAACCTTCCGAATCACTTAGGTAAAGCAGGTCGGTTTGGTTAATATAAAAAGGCAACGTTCGGCTACTCAGGCGTGAACGTCCGGGTTTTGCTCCGTTCACAAAGAAGCAGTCAAATTGATCGCGTTTTCGGTCGTATCGATTAAGGCCGACTTCAGTGCCGATCCACAAGTTTCCGTCGGAATCTTCAACGATGCCGAAAATATTGATTCCCTGAATAGTACCTGGTTGAACTGAGCCATCTTTCCCTAAAGCCGGTCTATAGGTCTGAAAGTGATGCCCGTCGTATCGATTAAGCCCATCCTGCGTACCAAACCACAAAAATCCACGGGTGTCTTTGAGCATATAATATACCGATCCCTGCGTCAACCCGTCGCTGACGCCAATGTGATCGACTCGAAAAGCAGAGGAATTGCCCGTCATCGCTGGTTGTGCCCATCCTGATTGAAGCCAGATGCTCCAGAAAAATAAGGACAGATATAACTGGCGAAGTTTTGTCACGACGATAGGTAGTCAGATTAATGGAAGTTATTGTAAATGAGCTATCTATTTACTAAATATCCAAGTTTATGCGCTAATAATTCAGAAATGGTAACTTTATTATATACACTGTTAATTACTCCTAAAGCGTCAATAATTGGGTTTTTCACGCTTCGGGGCGTAATTCGTAGTCTTTACGAATCTTTCTACTAATCATCAGACAAACGATGCGGCATTTACTGGCTATTCAATTGTTTCTTATGCTAAGTTCATCTGGAGTATTGGGTCAGGGAACCCAACCACTTACGTATCCCAAAGCGCGCAAAACCGATCAGGTCGATACTTATCACGGTACGCAGGTTGCCGATCCGTATCGCTGGCTCGAAGACGACCGCTCTGCCGAAACCGCTGAATGGGTTAAGGCTGAAAATAAAGTCACATTTGATTACTTGGCGCAAATTCCGTATCGCAAGCAATTCCAGACACGGCTCGAACAGGTTTACAATTACCCAAAATATTCCGCGCCGAGCCGGAAAGGCGAATGGTTTTATTTCTCCAAAAATGATGGATTACAAAATCAGGCCGTACTCTATCGCCAGAAAGGACTTGATGGCAAACCTGAATTAGTACTCGATCCAAACAAATTATCGGCTGATGGGACTACCCGATTAGGCGCGTTTTCGCTTTCGAAAGATGGTAAATACGCTGTAGTCGGTTTATCAAAAGGTGGCTCTGATTGGCAGGAGTACCAGATTATGGATCTGGCGACGAAGGGCTATTTGCCCGAAAAAATCGAATGGGTGAAAGTATCGGGAGCTGCCTGGCAGGGCGATGGTTTTTATTATAGCCGCTACCCGAAACCTGAAGGAAGCGCATTGGCGGCTAAAAATGAGAACCATCAGGTTTTCTTCCACAAGCTAAATACTCCACAATCGGCGGATAAGCTGGTGTATGAAGATCCGAAAAATTCCCAACGTTTTCATACACTCAGTACGACTGACGATGAACGATTTGCGCTGCTAACAGTGAGTGATCGGGGACAAGGGAAAGATGGAAATGCGCTCTTTTTCACCGATGCGAAATCTGGAGAGAAGACGTTTGCACCCGTTGTTTCCGAGATTACTGATTTCAGCTACAGCGTAATTGATAACGATGGCGATCGGCTGCTGATTCTGACCAATGAAAAAGCGCCAAACAGTAAGGTCGTTGCGTTTGACGTTAAGAAACGAGCTTTTTCGACACTGATTCCCGAACAACCCGAACCAATTGCCGAAGGAAGCGTAAGTGCCGCCGGTGGTAAATTATTTGTAGAATACAGCAAAGACGTTACGTCGAAAATAGACGTGTTCGATTATGCTGGTAAGCGTGAAAGCCAGGTACAACTGCCCGCAGTAGGATCGGCTGGCGGATTCGGTGGTGAAAAAGACGACAAGTTTGTGTTTTACACCTTTACTTCATTCACATTTCCACCGACCATCTATCGATACGATATTGCCACTAAGAAAAGCACTGTTTTCAGAGCTCCAGAAGTCGATTTCAAACCCGATGCTTACGAAACGAAGCAAATCTTTTATACTAGCAAAGACGGTACGAAGGTGCCTATGTTTTTGACGTATAAGAAAGGCTTGAAACTCGACGGAACCAATCCAACACTTCTGTACGGTTACGGCGGATTCAACATTAGCTTACCACCGAGTTTCAGTCCGTTCCGAATTCCGTTTCTGGAGCAGGGAGGTGTTTATGCACAGGCCAATTTGCGTGGTGGCAGCGAATACGGCGAAAAATGGCATGAACAGGGTATGAAACTCAAAAAACAAAACGTATTTGATGATTTCATTGCCGCTGCTGAATACCTGATTGCGCAGAAATACACAAGCACAGCCAAACTAGCGATTCAAGGCGGCTCAAACGGTGGGCTATTGGTGGGCGCTGTTATGAATCAACGGCCTGATTTATTCCGGGTTGCCATTCCGCAAGTAGGCGTAATGGATATGCTTCGATTTCACAAATTCACCATCGGCTGGAACTGGATTGCGGATTACGGCAGCAGCGATAACCCGGAAGAATTCAAGGCCATTTATGCGTATTCACCAATCCAAAATATCAAACCAGGCCTAAATTATCCGGCAACGCTAATCACTACCGCCGACCACGACGACCGGGTTGTGCCTGCGCACTCATTTAAATACGCAGCTACTTTGCAGGAAACGTATAAAGGCACCAATCCTGTATTGATCCGAATCGATACAAACTCGGGTCATGGAGCCAGCAATACCAAAAAGAACATTGAAACAGCGGCTGATATTTATTCCTTCATTCTCTGGAATATGGGTTATCGGAGCTTGAAAGAAATCGCTAGTAAATAGAATATGATCCGTCAACGCCGATTATGACCGCTTCCTATTACGTTCAGACGCTAAATATGCTTCCTCATCCAGAAGGCGGCTACTTTGTCGAAACCTACCGATCTGATGAAGCCATAGCCAAATCAGCTTTACCGGATCGGTTTAGTGGGGAGCGGTCGTTCGGAACGGCAATTTATTTTCTACTGGAAAGCCATCACATTTCAGCTTTCCATCGCATCCAGTCCGACGAAATCTGGCATTTTTATACGGGTGGCCCCTTAGAGGTTTTTATGATCTTTCCCGATGGTTCGCTAAAAATTATGCGCTTGGGTACAAATCTTGAGCAAGGTGAGGTATTTCAGGGAGTCGTTCCTGCTGGTTGCTGGTTTGGATCGAAACCCGCTGAAGGTACCGCATTTTCGCTAGTGGGTTGTACCGTTGCACCAGGCTTCGATTTCGCCGATTTCGAAATGGCGAATCGAGAACAGCTACTAACCGAATTTCCCCAGCATAAATCAGTAATCGAGAAGCTGACCGGGATTTAACGGATTGAGGGATTAAACTGATTTTGAACCGCCGGGCGGCCCCGCGGGATTTATAGGATTTAACTGATTAAGCTGATTTTGTTTTCGCTTCAGAGAAGCGTTGTGTTCATCTACAAAATCATAGTCGGTCAGTTAAATCCTATAAATCCCGGTTCTTACTGAAAATTCACATTACCAAACTTAGCGACTACCCGAACTTTCGTACCAGAACCGCTCCCCACTTTGCCAACATATTGCTTGGTAAGCTTTGGAACACGACGATTATTAGCATCTTCCGGCGTTGTTGTGAAATGCCAGGTTGAGTTGGAAGGGTAATTGAAATTGCCATAACTAACCGTCACATCGAAATCACAATCATTATTTCGGTCTACGGGTAAGGCTACAGACGAATAAGAGGCCTGAATTTCAATATTTTCGGCTGTTTTTGGCAATTGATCGATTCGGAATCCTCCTGAGAAACCTAGTTTAATCTTTCCAGATTCGCGCACTGTTCCAATTTTAGCCCCTGAGTAATTAATATCGGCATTTAGTTTACCTACATCGCCAATCGTCATTTTACCAGCCTTATTGGTTAATACAAGTACATTGGCTTTTAATAGCTCAAGACTAGCATAAGCGATGTCTAACTTACCCTCATCAAGATTACGAATGTTCGCTTTTCCATAAGCAACATCAATATCATTCTGACGACTGGTCAAATCTTCTGCCGTGAAATTACCATAGCGACTATAAACCGTTAATGGAGCCTGAAATGTCGCGATGCTCGTATTACCAAATTTGTTTCGAATGGTCAACGCGTTCTGCTTGGGCATCATGACGGTGTAATTGATGTTGACATAATTTCGATCGCCCCCATCTTTCCATCTATTTAAACTCCAGTTAGACGTATTATTCTGACTGAAATTCGTCCGAACGAGAATCTGGTTACCAGACCGTTTTTCCTCGATTGATACGGCATCCAGGTATTTTTGGACTCGTTCATCGGAATCCGAATTGGCGACAATAGTGATTTGCAGCTTAATTTCGGCCTTATCCCAAGTATCCACCGACACCTGACCGTATTGATTGTCGATGACCAGATGATCTTTACTATCTACGTCGAAAAGTTTGATGATGGTTTTCTTTTTTTCGATTGCCGTACCATCGATTGGATAATTAGCCCAAGTAACGAGTGGTATAAGGCATAGAAAAACGCTATACAGGACTTGTTTCATGGGTCTGTTGTTTAATACGCTTAATAACTTGTAACTGCTCATTAAGCAGATTGATTTGAAGTTGCAGATTCTGAATCATAGCCTGAATCAAAACTTCCTGATTTGGATTTTTAGGCAGATCTGCCTTTAGCGACCGATACGAATTTTCGAGCCGATCGAGGTCAATCGCAAATTCCTGATACAGCGCAGGGTTGCCTTCGGTCATCTGTTTCAGTTCAGCACGTTTGTCATCAATGGCCTGCATGTACTGAACGACTTCTTTAGCGTAGGTCGGACTGGCCGCTACGATTTCTGGTTGTTGAGTAACACCATATTGTTTATTCATATACAGAAAGCAACCGGCCAGTAATAAGACGGCGATGGAAGCGGCTACTCGCCAATCCAGGTTAGGCCAGCCTATTTGCCGCCCACCCGAAGCCGATCGATTTGTATGGACCTGAACAAACGGCGTAATGGTGCTCTGGGCAATCTGTGGATTATCCAGGCTGGCTTTATCCAAACCAGCTTCTATCTTTTTCCACAGATCAAACGGAGGCTCTTTATCTTCAAAAGCCTCGCGATTGTCGCGCACAAAGCGTTCTAGATTATCCTTTTTCATAGTTAGCAAGCGACGAATGACTGATGCTCTGTCATTTCATTGTTAATTCGCATTTAGTTTAATAGTTCAAGTAACCGTTTTTTCCCTCGTAAATATTGTGTTCTGGATGTCGTTTCACTGATATTCAACACACTCCCGATTTCTTCGTGGTCGTACCCCTCAAATAAATACAACGACAACACGACCCGATACCCCTCTGGCAGCAACTGCATCGCCCGCTTCACCCGATCCACCTCCAGTTGAACTCCCTCTTCGTCAAAGGGTTCTGTATCAGCGTAATCTGGCCCATCATCTTCGCCAAACCGATTCGATTCCATATCGACCAACTCTAATCGCCTAGTACGCAAATGATTGATCGCCCGATTCACCACGATCTGTTTTAGCCAGGCCCCGAATGTACTTTGTCCTCTAAACGAACCAATATGGCTGAACGCATCCATAAACGCTTCCTGTAATACGTCTTCCGCTTCGGCTTCATGGTTTAGAATCCGTAGGCAGACGTTATACATTGCCTTCACGTAGTGCTGATAAAGCTCATACTGAGCCCGTCGCTCTCCCTGTTGGCAGCGTTTGACCAAGTCCGTATGACGATCAGGGTATGGCTTCGATTCCAACAAGATCTGCAACAAATGGCGTTTAAGTTATTATCGACAGAAAGATGCAGTAAAAATCAGAATGTTGCACAATAATTCAGAAAAAGTCGTCGTTTCTGCTTTCCTGCGCTGTAGTGGCTGTTTTTCTGTAATTTAGCCCAAGCAACAAAGCTGATTCACTATGTACAATCACACCTATAATTCGCCGTTTCTGGCTCATGATGACGGAACCAATTCTCCACTGGAACATCAATTTATCATTAGCAGATTAACCGTCGAGTTAGGAATTCTATGTTATCACAAACGCCAGATATCACTTCTACCACTTCCTGAAACACCCCTAAATGAAGGCCCTGGTCATGCTGTACCGGATGTTATACTCTACGACAATGTAGCGGAAGAAACAAAGATTGTCATTGAGGTGTGTCAGAACAACGGGCAACGCAATGATTTAAAAAAGATTATCCGACTTATTGAGGATGACGACTACGGTATTCTGGAAGGCTTTGTCTACAACTATAAAACGCATGAATGGCTACGTTACCGTAAAGGCGATGGCGGTGTCGCTACAAATTCGTCGTTTTCGGAAGTAATGGGCGTTGATTTGGGACCCATGCTATAGCTCTTATCTCAACAACATCACAAGGAGATACAATCCGCTTTTCGCTCAACCGCTACCAAATTATTTCGTAGTTTTGATTGTTATAGAAGGATAGAGACGAGCTGAATGGTTGATTATATTTCTGGATTAAATGACCCCCAGCGGCAGGCCGTAATGCACGGCAATGGACCGCTCATGATTATAGCTGGTGCTGGCTCCGGCAAAACCCGCGTATTGACGTATCGAATTTCTTACCTGATCGAAAACGGCGTTGATCCGTTTCGGATTCTAGCCCTGACGTTTACGAACAAAGCCGCTGGCGAGATGCGTCACCGGATCGAAAAAGTGGTGGGCACGGAAGCGCGTAATATCTGGATGGGTACGTTTCACTCCGTATTTGCCAAGATTTTACGGATCGAAGCCAAAGCACTTGGCTACACCAGTAATTTCTCGATTTACGATACCGACGATTCGAAATCGCTTCTGCGCAGTATTATCAAGGAAATGGGATTGGATGACAAAGTGTATCGTGTCAATCACGTTTTCGGACGGATTTCAGGTGCGAAAAACCGACTCATAGGCCCAGATGATTATCTGAACAATGCCATCATTCAGGCTGACGATGAATCGGCTCGTATGCCGCACATTGGTCGGATTTATAAGCAATACAGCGTTCGTTGTTTTGCTGCGAATGCGATGGATTTCGACGATCTGCTGTTCAACACCAACGTACTTTTCCGCGATCATCTGGATATTCTGAATAAGTACCAGCACAAATTTCAGCATGTGCTGGTCGATGAGTTTCAGGATACCAACGTTTCGCAATACCTGATTACGCGCAAATTGGCGGCTGTTCATGAGAATATCTGCGTGGTTGGTGATGATGCGCAGAGTATTTACGCGTTCCGGGGGGCCAATATTGAAAACATTCTGAATTTCCAGCGCGACTATGGCAAAGAGAACGTTAAAATCGTAAAGCTGGAGCAGAATTATCGCTCAACCAAAAACATTGTCGAAGCCGCTAACTCGATCATTGCTCGGAATAAAAACCAGTTAGACAAGCACGTTTTTACGGATAATGAAGAAGGGCCGCTGATTGAAGTCATCAAGGCTTCGTCGGATAATGAAGAGGGTCGATTAGTGGCTTCGGCCATTTTTGAGACCAAGATGAACGAGTCGCTGACGAACAACGACTTTGCCATTTTGTATCGGACCAATGCTCAGTCGCGGGCGTTTGAAGAAGCGTTGCGCAAAATGAGTATCAAGTACCGGATCATTGGCGGCTTATCCTTCTATCAACGTAAGGAGATTAAAGACCTGATTGCTTACCTACGCTTTACGGTCAACCAACAGGACGAGGAAGCCTTCAAGCGGATTATCAACTTACCGAAACGCGGTATTGGCGATACGACCGTAGCGAAAATTAGTGTGATTGCTGCCGAGAAACAGGATTCCATCTGGGAAATTGTAGCCGAAATCAGCAAGCACGTTGCGGGTCGATCAGCTATTGCGATTGAAGGATTCGCAGATTTGATCAAGAGTTTTAAGTTGTTGCTCGATCAGAAAGACGCGTTTGAAGTGGCTTCGCACATTGCCAAAGCATCTGGGCTTTTGAAGGAGTTATACGACGACAAAACCGTTGAAGGGCTCGCTCGCTACGAAAACGTTCAGGAATTGTTAAACGCCATCAAAGAATTTGTCGATAATCCGGACAATGACGAAAAAAGTCTGGCTGCGTTTTTGCAGTCGGTTTCGCTGTTGACGTCCGCCGATGAAAAAGAAGACGATGGCGACAATGACAAAGTGACGTTGATGACGATTCACGCAGCAAAAGGGCTGGAATTCAAGAACGTACACATCGTTGGAATGGAAGAAGATCTATTTCCAAGCCAGATGATGCTCGAAAGTCGCAATGATCTGGAAGAAGAAAGGCGATTGTTTTACGTAGCGATTACGCGAGCTGAACGACGTTTATCAATGTCATACGCAGAAACTCGCTATCATTACGGACGACTGAAAATGTGCGAGCCGAGTCGCTTTCTGATGGAAATGGATCAGCGGTATTTGAAAATGTCGAAGCTACGTTCGGCCCCAAGCCGGATGGATTTTGACCGACCCGAACGCGACCGTAGTGAGAGCACGTCAACCGGCTCGATGTCTTTTGTTCGATCATTAGCACAAAAAACAGCCCGGACGCAGAATCCACAAACGGCAGCAACACATACGCCATCACCTGACTTTGCTCCGACCAGCACTGCCGATCTGGCTTCTGGTCAGCGAGTTGAGCACGCGAAGTTTGGTTTCGGAATTGTGAAGCAGGTTGATGTAAACGGTACCGAACGCAAAGCCACGATTCTGTTTGACGTAGTAGGCGAGAAAACACTGTTGCTGAGCTTCGCGAAGCTGCGGGTGGTAGCGTAAAAATTAGCTACGTGATAAATTGCTTTTAGGAATTTTGAAAGATGCAGAGATTGATGTAAAACATGTTGACACTTTCGACAATAGATCAAAAATGAGCGTTTTTGTCATTCTGACGAAGGAAGAATCTTAAAAGTCCTTGACACTCTAACAAGGAGAGTTTAAGATTCTTCCTTCGTCAGAATGACAAAATCTGTTCCTAAACAAAAGTTCAAACAGGCTCATAAGCAATTTAGATTAGCAGTACTGGTATTCTGAGGCCACAAAGGTTATATACAAAACCCTCCTCTCCTATCGTTCTGCTATAAGGTATCCCACTCCCTTTGTCTAAAACCACATGAATGCCCACGGTATTATTGCCGCCAGCTTGATTAGCCTGATTAGTTCCATGCACGCCTTTGGCCAGTATGGCAAAGACTCAACGGCGTCGAAAGAGACAAAAGTTGAGAACCTTGGTAATCAGGTCAATTCGGAATATAATGAGGTGAGTCCGTTTATATCGCCGGATGGGAAAACACTATATTTCGCCCGAATCAGTCACCCGAATAATACACATGGGGCGAAAGGTAGTCAGGATATCTGGTACTCGGATGTTGATGCGCCCAGCGGCAAATTTGGTCCAGCCCGACGCATGGGCTTTCCGCTCAATAAGGATGAATACAATTGTGCCTATAGCATAACTCCCGACGGAAATACAATGCTTATTAAGGGCCAATATAACAACGGCACCTATGAGACGCGTGGTTTTTCTATCAGTAAGAAAACAGCTACGGGCTGGTCACCACCGCAAAAGTTAGCGATTCCGAATTACGTCAACATGAGCAAGGGTCAGTTTGACTGTGGCTTTATGTCGGCCGATGGGAAGGTGTTGCTTATGGCGTTCAGTGAGAAGAAAAATAGCAAGGAAGACGACCTCTATATAACCTTCCGCCAGAAGGATGGCTCCTGGTCGAAACCAATGGATTTGGGACCAGAAGTAAATACCAAGTTTACCGAAACAACCCCGTTTCTGGCTCCTGATGGTGCTACTTTGTATTTTTCTAGTGATCGTGAAGGTGGGTTAGGAAGCAACGATATTTACGTAACCAAGCGCGTCGATAAAACCTGGAAACACTGGACGAAACCCGTTAATCTTGGCCCAAAAGTCAATACGGATGGATACGATGCTTATTATTCGCTGGCCGCTTCGGGTGATTATGCTTACTTGACCACATTTAAAAATACAATTGGCAAAGGCGATATTGTACGTATTAAACTTACCGAGGATCAGCCCTCTAATCAGCCAGGTAAAGTAGGCGGGGGGGACGATGTAGCTAATAAAACCGATGTAACTCGCCCTGATCCAGTCGCGCTCATTAGCGGACAAGTTATTGATCAGGCAACTGGCAAACCTATTGAAGCGCGCATTATCTACCAAACCTTGCCCGACGGTGCCGAAGTAGGTGAAGCAACGTCTGATCCGGTTACGGGTGAATACAAAATTGTATTACCCTATGGGCAGAAATATACGATGCGAGCTGTTGCCAAAGACTTTATTGCAATTGGCGAGAACATCGACTTAACGCAAACCAAAGCCTTTCAGGAGATGAAAGGACGAGAGCTAAAACTAGTACAGATTAAAGAAGGGAGTGTAATTCCGCTTAACAATATATTCTTTGATACGGGTAAAGCCGAATTGAGGCCCGAATCCAGCCCGGAGTTAGATCGTTTGGTTACGAATCTGAATGAGTCTCCCAAAATGACAATTGAGGTGCGCGGTCATACGGATAACACGGGCTCTAATGAGATAAATAATAAGCTCTCACAAGACCGAGCCGATGCCGTTCGCGAATACTTCATTAGTAAGGGGATTGAACCTGACCGAGTGGCCAGTAAAGGTTTCGGTGAATCAAAACCGATTGCTACGAATGATACGGAAGCTGGTCGTCAACAGAACCGGCGTGTAGAGTTTGTTATTGTGAAAAAATAACAAATTTACCATCTAATTTATTGGTAAAAACCCTCAGCGTTGAGTAACTATCGGAGAACGTTTGAGTTAATCAATCAGATCATTCTAAAACGTCTCTCAAAACTCATTTACCAATAAATTATGCAACTCAATGCGGGCTGCGAACTTCTCTTTGAAGCAGAAACGCCAACACCTCTAGTTTTAATGTTACGCCCTCGTTCAGGCGCAGGGCAATGGATAATTCGCGAAGAATACCAGATTACGCCGATCGTTAATGTCACCGAGTTTACAGACATGTACGGCAATTTATGCCAGCGGGTTGTCGCTCCGGCTGGTCCGTTCTCTATTCATTTTTCGGCTACCGTTCAAACCGCTGATTTGATCGATGTTGCACCAGGGGCTCCCTATACGCCTGTTGAAGACCTACCCGACGATGTGCTTCATTACACGTTGCCCAGTCGCTATTGTCAATCCGATCAGTTGGGCGATTTAGCTACTCAGATTACTACCAATATAGAACCGGGTTACGATCAGGCGGAAGCGATTCGCAAATGGATTCACGAAAATGTTAAATATCAATACGGTACGAGCAATGCAAGTACATCGGCTGTTGACACAGCTAATAGCCGCATTGGCGTTTGCCGCGATTTTACACATCTGGGAATTTCTCTTTGTCGTGCCCTAAATATTCCAGCCCGAATGGTCGTTGGGTATTTATATCAGCTCGATCCGATGGATTTACACGCCTGGTTCGAAGCGTATGTAGATGGACGCTGGTTTACGTTCGACGCTACGCAGGAGCAACCGCGCGGCAATCGGATTACGGTTGCTTATGGTCGTGATGCGGCTGATGTAGCTTTCACGACGCAGTTTGGGCCAATGCAACTCAATGATATGAAGGTCTGGGTCGATCTGGCTCAGCCGGAGACAAATGAATCTGAAAAAAAAGGCGAGGAAGCACCAACCCTTTCAGCCTCAGTAGGGTCTAATCAGCAAACGAACAATACGTAATGGATAAACGACTGCTTTTCTGCTCGATCCTCGGCATGCTAACTGCCTGCCATGGTGAAGATGATATTCAGCCCGACGCATTATCGCTTTCCAGAGAAGCAGCCGGTACCTATCGTACAAACTTCTACCTTGATCCATCCAGTGCGACTCTCCCGGCCAGTCAAATGCCTTTTACGGAGTTAAAAGCGGAGTCGGACAGTAGCGTTACATTAGCTTATACCAAGTTATACCCGTCGAGAGAAACTCAGGTACTTAAGCACGTGCTTCTCACACGTCAAACGGAAGGTATTCAACTGCGGCTGGCTGACTCAAGTATTGGAACGTTACAAACGGATCGAGTTTTTACTAATAATGGGATGGAAAAACAGGGGCAACTTCTCCGAATAAATGCTCAGGTTAATCAACCGAATTCGGTGAACTTCACTGGCTCAAAAGAATAGGTATCAGAACGAATTAACGTTAAGAATATCGACTCAATGCTCTTATAACAAAAAGCGCGATACCGTTGAGTACCGCGCTTTTTTAATGAGGGTTTCTAACTGCTTACCGGATAGCGAATTCGCCTGAACCGATACGGAAGCCTTCAGAGTACAGCTCTACAGTATATTTACCAGGTTTGTAAGGAATACCCCGGCTATATAGCAGTTCAACATTCTGGTTGTTGTTGGTGTAGGTAACGGTTTGTTTGGTCGTATAAATGGTTTCGCTACCATCTACATTGAATGTACCTGAACCATTAGCCATATCCGATACAACAGCACCACTTGGATCAAGAACCCGAACATAAACGTCTTTAGGCTCTTCTTTCGTCAGAGGGTTGTCCAGAAGCGTATAAACCAGTTTGATTTTGTCCAGCTTCTTCGCTTTGTAGGCATCGTCTTCTTTCACTTTACCTTTCGAGTTAACTGCAAACACTTTCACGTTCTGTGCTTTTAAAGCTGCAGCGCGGGTTACTTTCGTATTAAGCTCTTCGTTCTGCGACTGAACCTGCGTTACAACAGTACCTATTGAATCACGGAACTGCTGACCTTTCACTTTCAGCGTTGAATTCTCCTCGTCCAGTGTTTTAACGTTGGTAGCCAACGTTACGTTTTCACGTTGCAGATTAGCGATAAGCGTATCTTTCTCAACCAGGAAAGCTTCGTATTGCTTGATTTTGGCTTCATATTTAGCCATCGAAATTCGGTTACCTCTTTTCAGAGCGGCTTTATCTTCGGTCAACTGGGCTTTCATTTTTTCCAGTTCTGAAACGTCACCACCTAATTTCTGTACTTCAGCAATTTTAGCATCTAATGCAGTCGAAATCGAATCAAGTTTTACACGGGTCGTTGAAAGCTCTTCAACACGCTCGGATATAGTCACTTCCTGATTCTCAGAAACTTTTTTCTGATCAAAATACAGATAGCTTGAAACGCCCGCCAGGCCTGTCATAATGATCAGAGCCGCTAATAGAGCACCATTTGTTTTCGACTTTGGCGAATTATTTTCCATTGTAAATTTTCAGTTTAAATTAAACATGCACAAACTTAAAAAAGCCGCTTTCGCGGTTGTGTAGAGGTTGTTGCATCTGAAATCCGATTGGATAAAACTCGTGAGACAACATAACCGGAACGCCAGTGTATGCCGTGCTATTGTGAATCAAAACTCAACAATCTAAAAAAAGGTTTCAAGCCTCCCCGCAAAACCCCCTATTTTCACCTATTGATTATCAACAAGATATGCCGTAAGATAAATTTGAAAAGTATACTTTATCTTTAAAAGTTACACAAAACACTTATTTAATGGGATAAAAACAACCTGAAACTAGATTGGTTGATAGTGCAAACAAATGACGAATGCCAGAACTTCCAGAAGTCGAAATCCGCCGACAGTACCTCGAAACGTCATCCCTTCATCAGCCTATTGCTCATATTGAAGTGGAGGATCGTAAGCTGCTAACAACAGATTATACTACGCTTCTTCACACGTTAGTAGGCAGTCAATTCATCGAAACACGTCGAGTTGGCAAAAATCTATTTATTCTGACTGATAAGCCCGACGTCGTCGTTCATATGCATTTCGGAATGACGGGTGATCTGGAATATTATCACTCTTCACTGGATCGACCCCGGTTCGCCCGGATCGTATTTGAATTCACAAATGGGTTTAATCTTGGATTTCTTTGCCCTCGCAAATTTGAGCGAATCGGTCTAATTGATGATATCGACTCGTTTCTTAAACGAAAGAAAATTGCAGAGGATGGACTCGATATTTCTGAAGCTGAACTCGCAGCGCACATTCGCCCTAAAAAAGCGTTTATTAAACCTGTCTTATTAGATCAGAGTGTTGTAGCTGGCCTAGGAAATTGGATCGTTGACGAAGTGTTGTTTCAGGCACGTATTCATCCTGAACAACGGGCGAATACACTTACGGATCATCAGATCAATCAACTTCACGTAGCTATCCGATTAGTTCTCGAAACAGCCATTCGCTATGAAGCCACCTACCGGGATTTCCCTATCAATTTTCTGATTCACGTTCGCGAGTGGGACGATTCGCCGTATGATGACGTAGAAGCGCATAAATTCTGTCCCCGTTGCAAAACACGCATTGAACGTTCAGAAGTTGGTGGGCGTACGACTTTCTTTTGTCCAAAGGAGCAGATCTTGCCGTGAATTAAACTACAAATCCTTGATATTTCCGAAGCCGATTACGTCTCGATATATAGGATTGTCGCGCAGTTCAGTAGCCCGTATCAATTTGTCAGCACCGAATTTGGTTTTCAGATCGTAGAGTGTTTTCCGGAGTTTATTTTTGCGCGTGTCGGGATCGAATAAATTGAGCGGCACCATCTCGGCGGGTATAAATCGAAAAACGGCTACGCACATACTTCGCAAGTGTTCATTCAGAACTGGCTCGCACCGATGCGCTGTCTGAAATCGCTCTAGCCGTTCCCGAATGATTTGATAGAGTTCTGGCCCATCCTGTTTTGGCTCGGGAAAATGTACTTCAAAATTGTAGGTCCTTCCGGTCTGATAACGACAGGAAAAGGATAAGTCCTGGCAAAAAATGTCTTTACGCACCATTCGCCGTTCGAGCGTTAGGCAAAGTGCTTGCAACAGTTCATCCAACCGTTCGGGCGAGCAGCGTTGTTCCGTCGAAATCGTGCGCATAGCCGACATGCTTTTATTGTCTTCAGCGGTATCATAGTCGACTTCTCCACCGAAATTCAATCGGATATGCCAATGCCAACCTATAATACTTCGGCAGACCGCTTTTAGATGTTGGGGTGACGCATAACGCAAGTCAAGAGGTGTATAAATACCGCCATCTTCCAGCCGAGCCGCCATACGTTGACCGATACCGGGCAAATCTGTAAGGGCTAGTTTACGAAGGACATCATCAATGGTTTCGGGCGTTATAACAGTCAGACCATCGGGTTTTTGGACATCCGAAGCCAGTTTGGCCAGAAACACATTGGGCGCAATGCCAATCGAGCATTTCAACCAGTCACCAACCTGCTGCCGAATTGCCTGTTTGATCGCCATCGCGGTTTGCTGCATATCTTTATAGACTAGCTGGTAGTTCGTTAAATCTACCACAGCTTCGTCTATGCTTTTGGGCACTACATCATCCGAAAATGTTCGGAGTACGTCAATAATTTTGACGTGAAATTCCCGATACCGATTCGGATGCGTTTCTATCGGAACCAGTTCGGGGCAGATTGCAATAGCCTGATCCAGACGCATTCCTGTTTTGACTCCTCTTTTTTTAGCCTCTATCGACGGGGCTATAATACACCCATGCCGCCCTGTATACACACATATACCCACCGGACGACCACGAAGCCAATAATTGACTTGCTGTTCGCAGGAAGCGAAGAAACTGTTCATATCGATAAACAGTACGGTTGGTAATGTATGGTTGCTTAGACGGTTTCTTTTCATTAATTTTTAGTGACTAATGTGGCTTTTAGTCATAGCATACGTCTATATTTGTAGTATGATTTTTTATAATACAAGTGCAATATATTTTACTTATATTGTAATAGTCAACTATCCAGACATTAATTCACCAAAATTGTTTTAAAAATTTACCCAAACTGTGACTATCCAGGATCGACTAAAGCAGGTTTTCGACGCATTAGGCATAACGATTTATCAGATTTCTAAAGAGTTAGGCGAAAATCCATCGAAGTTTTACAACATATTGAACGGTCGTGCTAAACCATCGTACGATACGATCATGAGTTTGCTAACCTGTTATCCGCAAATCAGTGCTGATTATCTGATCCGTGGTACGTTGCCTATACTCAATGTGCCTGAAACAAACGTCCGTTTAGTTCAGTCTGATTCTGACGAGAATACAATCGAGGTACCCTTTGTACCGGTTAAATTCTACGCCAGTTTTGTAGAGAGTTATGCCGACGGGATTGCGACGACAGATACCGAGTCATTCCGAGTCAGAAAAGCGCTGATGAAGGGCTATAAACAGGCTGTAGTTTTGGAGATTTCTGGCAATAGTATGAGCCCGCAGCTCATACACGGAGCCAAAGTACTAGCCATTCCTGTTAGTGATAGCAATTGGGAATATCAGTCAGGAGGAGTTTATGCGGTAATGTACCGCGACTATTTCGTTGTGAAACGTATCCGCGATAACGAACTCATAACCAAGCGTTATCTAACTCTTCACTCCGACAATCCAAACGGTGGGAACGTAACCGTACCTTTACAGGACATCCGCGGCATCTGGAAGATTGTCTCCATCGTCGAAGCCCCGGTAGAATAGATTGATTCTGTTGTTTCCATATTCTGCCAGAACTGACTAGCCTTTTTGTCATTCCGACGCTAAGAGGAATCTCAAATTCGCCAATAAGTCAAGATTGAGATTCCTCTTAGCGTCGGAATGACAAAAAAATAACTCTTTTCAGAAAGGGAATTGTCAAACAGGTTCGCTACAAACTTTCCTCTTTAACTGACTGATTCAGCACTTCTTTCTGGTGCGCCCACATATCCTGAAAAATAGTACTATGCCTACTAAGGGATAAAAAAGTCCCTTCATCCACAATTCGACCATCCTTCATTATATATACGTAGTCGAAAAGAGGTAGCAGGTGAAGTCGGTGTAAAGTCGAGACAACTGCTTTGTCAGCAAATTCACGCAGAAGTTCGCGGTAAATTTCCAATTCCGTTTTTGGGTCTACACTACTGGTTGGCTCATCCAGCAAAACGATATCGCTGGTACGAGCCGCGAGCACTCCACGTGCTAACGCTAATCGTTGGCGTTGACCGCCTGATAAATTTACGCCCTTTTCCTGAATATTGGTTTCCAGTCCGTTTGGCAAGTGTTTTATCACTTCCTCAAATCGGGCAACGCGGCAAACCTGTTTTACTTCATCCTCTTCAAAGGGTAAACCAAGGGTAATGTTATAGGCGATTGTATTTTCAAATATTTCTGGCTCTTGTGGACAGAGGGTTACTGTATTCGCAATCGCATTCAAATCCGGAAATGATTGTCCGTCAACCATAACCGATACACCCAGTTCAGGTTGATACAAGCCTCGCAATAAAGTTAGAAGCGTGCTTTTACCGGATCCGCTTTCACCAATAAATGCGATACGTTTACCTCGACTTAATCGGATGTGCAAATCAGCTAGATTAGCTACTTTTTGCGATGAGCTGGCAGGACGATTATGCGAGAAATTAAGCCCTTTAATATCAATTATCTGCCAATCATCTGGCAACGTTTCATGTTCGGGACGTTCATGTTTGGCGTAGGCTTCCCGAATGCTGCGGACTGTCTGTACATCGGTATTATATTGAACAATCTGCGTGTATTGCCAAGCAATGTCATTAAATACGCTTGTAAACTGATTGACATAGCCTAACAATGTCACGAGTCCTCCAATTAGAAATACTTGCCCCGGTACATAGTGCTGATAAATGTAGCCCATGGCTAATACGATATAAATGAGTGCAACCAGCATGGAAGCCACAAACCACTTCCACTCATTAATTTTCACCTGCCGCATGAAGGGCGGGAAAACAGCTGCTACTTTACTCTGCAAACTTTCCTGAATACGCTGTTCGAGCCTGAGCGTAATCACCGTAATAATATTGGAAAGGCTATCGAACAACGTGGACGCAACGACGTGTTCCCGCTCGTTGGTTTCGTCCAAAGCTTTGATAAAAGGGCGGTCAAAACGCAGAATTACCCAGATTGTTAATGCCCCTAATGCAACACCAACTAAGCCAAAAGCGGGTGAAAAATAGAGCATAGCTCCGAACGAAAACACAAATTTTGCCAATGCCTGAAGATAGATAAAGCCGTCCTGAAAGAAGGTTTTCAGTGCATCGTACGCCTTACGAACTCGATTAATTGTAGCTCCGCTATGGTGATCTTTGTGCCAGCCAACGGGCAGATGCAAGGTTTGGTGAAACAATTCGTCCAGAAAATTCCGACTTAGGTTGAAGGCCAATCGCCGTTCCATTATCCGCGCTGGGCCATGAAAAGCCCATTCCAATATTTCCAGCGCTACATAACCTCCGACGTAAAGCCATACTAATCTCAGAATCGACGTATCTTGTTTTTGTAGTTCGCCAATAAACCAACCAAACAATAATGGACGCAGAGCAGCAACCAGATTTGCCATGATGAGTAAGGCATAAACCAGCATATACTGTCGCTTCTCATGCCGTGCATACGTCCAGGCTGTTCGAAGTAAGGCTATATATGGATTTTGCATGATTCTATGGCTGTTGAACACATTCCAAAGCCGTAACAAAAGCAGATTGGCAAGGTTCCCGTTTATCCAGTACGTCTGTAACGAGGTTGTTTACGTAATCTTGCAAAGTACCATTTAATGAAAAGCTCTACTGAAATCTTGTTTAGGATGCAAGATTTCAGTAGAGCTTTTGCTCAGATACTCAGAAATTCTGAATGCTATCTACGTCCTCCCCCTAAATCAAATCCCAGGCGAAAGCCTGTGTATGAGCTTTTTGTTGCGAAGTCAATAGTGGTATTGGCTAATCGGTAGGTGTGGGCCGGGACGGCATTATAGTCAATGCTAAATACGAAATGCCCTACTTTGATTCCGGCGCGCGCTAATCCTCCAATTGTGCTATAATCAGCTATATAGAGTTGTCCTGTTGTTTGACCCTGATCGAAAGAAACAGTCCCACCTGAGGAAACTGAGAATATACCGAGCCCTGCTCCCAGAAATGGGCGAAAATTTGAATCGCCAAAGGGGCCGAATAAATAATTCGCGGTGAGGAGAGCGGAAGTAAATCCTGATGCCACACCAGTAGCTTTATTATTGTCAAAAGAGACCCCGCGAACCATCAATGCGGTTTCCAGACGAACTCCTAAATCAAGCCGGGGGCTCACACTATACTTTGGTTCAATACCAAACAGAAATCCACCGGAAAGGCCGCTACCAGCAGGTTGTGCATAGCCAACTGAAACATTTACTTTGAATGGTTTGTAATCCTGGGCTTGTGCCAGCGTAGTAAGTAACAGAGCAACTACAACAAGTAATTTTTGCATTCGAACACATATTTGGTGAATATGTAGAGACGACAATTCAGCCAAAAAGTCGTGCCTTAATTATACCAATTGAACGATACATACTACTAACTGATCAAATCAGCGTCCTGAACGATCAAGTAGCCCCTATCTGGCATCGTTGAGTTTGTTTGCAATCGCAATTACTGGCGGCATGTGCTCTTTTTTCAAGAAGCAATCGCTCATAAATGAGCCCAAAAGGAGAATAGTTTCTCGTTTATTCTTTTATAAATCAGTTGCTTTTCTGATTGAATTTCAGTAATTTTGCGTCCTGATTTACAAAGGGGTAATTCGGTCAGCCGTAACGTCCCTTTCCTTCTGGATTAGAAAAACATAACTTTCAGTATAACAAGCTAATGGCTCGCGATTTAAATTTCACGAGAAACATCGGTATCGCTGCCCACATCGATGCGGGTAAGACGACTACCACCGAACGGATTCTCTATTACGCCGGGGTAAGCCACAAAATTGGTGAGGTACACGACGGAGCTGCCACCATGGACTGGATGGAGCAGGAGCAAGAGCGGGGTATTACGATTACCTCAGCGGCTACGACTGTTGACTGGACCTACCGCGACCAAAAGTATCACATCAACATCATCGACACCCCAGGTCACGTTGACTTCACGGTAGAAGTAAACCGCTCCCTGCGCGTACTTGATGGACTGGTGTTTCTATTTAGCGCCGTTGATGGCGTTGAACCTCAGTCGGAAACCAACTGGCGTCTGGCTAACAACTATAACGTAGCTCGTCTGGGCTTCGTAAACAAAATGGACCGTTCTGGCGCCGATTTCCTCAACGTGTGCAAGCAGGTTAAGGAAATGCTAGGTAGCTATGCCGTTCCGCTCCAATTGCCAATTGGTGAAGAAGATAACTTCAAAGGTGTTGTCGACCTCGTTAACTTCCGGGGTATCGTTTGGAACGAGTCTGACAAAGGTATGACCTTCCAGGTTGTTCCGATCCCTGACGATATGCTTGAAGAAGCGACAGAATGGCGCGAGAAATTGCTCGAAGCTGTTGCTGAATTCGACGATCATCTCATGGAGAAATATTTCGAAGATCCAGAGTCGATCACAGAAGCTGAAATGCTGGCTGCTCTTCGGAAGGCAACCATTGCGATGAAAATCGTTCCGATGCTTTGCGGTTCTTCGTTCAAAAATAAAGGTGTGCAAACCATGCTCGATTACGTGATGGCGCTATTGCCTTCACCATTGGACAAGGAAAGCATCAAAGGAACAAATCCTGACACGGGCGAAGAAATCTCGCGGAAGCCATCGGCATCGGAGCCTTTTTCTGCTCTGGCGTTCAAAATCGCCACTGATCCTTACGTAGGTCGGTTGTGCTTCGTACGCTCGTACTCTGGTGTGCTGGAATCGGGTTCTTACATCCTGAACAACCGTTCGGGTAACAAAGAGCGGATTTCTCGTATCTTCCAGATGCACGCCAATAAGCAAAACCAGATCGAACGTCTGGAAGCGGGTGACATCGGTGCTGTAGTTGGTTTCAAAGACATCAAAACTGGCGATACGCTGTCAGATGAAAAGAACCCAATCGTTCTTGAATCGATGGTATTCCCAGATCCAGTTATTGGATATGCTATCGAGCCGAAGAAAACGGCCGATCAGGACAACTTCTCGAAAGCAATTGGTAAGTTGATCGAAGAAGACCCAACCCTTAAAGTTGAGTCGAACGAAGAAACTGGCCAGACGATCATCCGGGGTATGGGTGAGCTTCACCTCGAAATCATCATCGACCGTATGCGTCGTGAGTTCAAGGTTGAAGTAAACCAGGGTGCTCCAC
Source organism: Spirosoma harenae (assembly GCF_054776975.1). Lineage (NCBI taxonomy): Bacteria > Pseudomonadati > Bacteroidota > Cytophagia > Cytophagales > Cytophagaceae > Spirosoma > Spirosoma harenae. The sequence goes on from NZ_BAAHBD010000012.1 coordinate 120,688, forward strand.
AGGTAGCTTATAAAGAGAAGCTGACCAAGAGCGTTGAACACCGCGAAGTTTACAAAAAGCAATCGGGTGGACGTGGTAAGTTTGCTGATATCGTATTCGAACTGGGGCCACGTGACCTAGAAGAAGATGGCAGCACGAAAGTTGGTTTACAGTTCGTGAATGGTATTGTCGGCGGTGTGATTCCAAAAGAATTCATTCCTGCCGTACAGAAAGGCTTCGACGAATCGCTGAAAAACGGTCCGCTGGCTGGTTTCCCGCTCGAAAGCATGAAAGTCCGGTTGTTCCACGGTTCCTACCACGACGTTGACTCCGATTCGCTTTCGTTCGAAATGGCCGCTCGGTTAGGCTTCCGGGAAGCAGCTCGTCAGGCTGGTCCGAAACTGCTCGAACCAATCATGGCTGTCGAAGTTCTGACACCAGAAGAATACACCGGTCCAATCACAGGTGACTTGAACCGTCGTCGTGGTGTAATGAAAGGTATGGACACGAAAGCTGGATCGCAAGTGATCAAAGCAGACGTTCCTCTTTCTGAACTGTTCGGTTACGTAACGGATTTGCGTACGATGTCGTCTGGCCGTGCTACGGCTAACCTGACGTTCGCACATTACGAAGTTGTACCACAGAACATTTCAGACGCCGTTGTTGCCAAAGAAAAAGGTGCTGTGAGGGCGTAAGCCTTTTAGATATTGGGCAACGATTCATTGAATCGTTGCCCATTTTTTGTGTCGTCGGAGTAAATGGTTCTTTCGGCGTACACGTTTAACTTAACGAACCACAACACAATGAGCCAAAAAATTCGCATTAAACTGAAGTCGTTCGACCACATGCTGGTTGACAAGTCGGCAGAGAAAATCGTGAAAGCGGTTAAATCGACAGGGGCTGTTGTTAGCGGCCCTATCCCCCTGCCAACCAACAAAGAAATCTATACGGTTCTGCGGTCGCCCCACGTCAACAAAAAGGCGCGGGAGCAATTCCAGCTTTGCACCTACAAACGTCTGGTTGACATTTATAGCAGCAGCGCAAAAACGGTTGATGCTCTGATGAAACTGGAACTGCCTAGTGGTGTTGATGTAGAAATCAAAGTCTAATGAATTTAGCTTAAAGGCTTAAAAGCCGCTGGTTCGAACCAGCGGCTTTTTTTATAGTTTCTTATTGAGAACCCATCTTTAAACCAATGGGTTAAGAAATGAATCCTTACTCAATAAACTCTTCCATATTTTATTCGAATTATACGATCTATCTACCCGTTATTTTTGTATATTGTATAGATACAGTGAACAACAAGATCAGTAGATTTCAGTCGTTATGTTAAACGTCATTCAGCTACTACCCGACTCGATAGCGAATCAGATTGCCGCTGGTGAAGTTGTACAACGACCGGCCTCAGTTGTAAAGGAATTGCTTGAAAACTCGGTCGATGCTAAAGCGAAATCCGTACAGGTGATCATTCGGGAAGCGGGTCGCAATCTGATTCAGATTGTAGATGATGGCGTTGGTATGACTGAAACCGATGCTCGCATGAGTTTTGAGCGCCATGCAACTTCAAAAATTCGCTCCTCAGACGATCTCTTTAAAATTCGCACGATGGGTTTTCGGGGCGAAGCACTGGCCTCCATTGCAGCCGTAGCGCAAATTGAAATGCGTACGCGCCGGGCTGAAGAAGAGCTGGGAACGCTTATTCGTATTGAAGGATCGGATATCAAAACGCAGGAACCCATCACTTGTCTGCCGGGTACAAATCTGCTCATCAAGAATTTATTTTTTAACGTTCCGGCCCGCCGTAACTTCCTTAAGTCAAACTCGGTTGAGATGCGTCATATCATCGACGAATTTCAGCGCGTTGCCTTAGCGAATCCAGAAGTAGCGTTTTCATTATTCCATAACGATCAGGAAATCTATAATCTGCCAGCCGGAAAGCTGAGCCGGCGGATTGTAGATATGTTTGGGAAGAGCTATCGGGAGCAATTAAATCATTGCGAAGAAAAAACGCCTTATGTAACTGTACATGGGTACATCGGCAAACCCGAATCAGCCAAGAAAGCGCGAAACGAGCAGTTTTTCTTTGTCAACAATCGCTATATCAAACATAATTACCTGCACCACGCCGTCATAGGTGCTTATGAAGGTACACTGCCCGAAGGAAGCCATCCTTTTTATGTTTTGTTTATAGATATTGACCCGTCACACATTGACATCAATATTCACCCGACTAAAACTGAAATAAAATTCGACGATGAGCGGTCAGTGTATGCCATTATGATGGCTGCCGTTCGCAAAGCCGTCGGGTTGTATAATCTGACGCCTTCGCTTGATTTTGATTCGGATGTAAACTTTTTAGCAGGAGTAACTCCTGCTATACCCAAGTCATCGTCCATTGTCGGAAAATCAGGGGGAGAATCTATTGTTGCCAAGTCAAAGGCAAATGCTACAGATGGAGGCTTTCCTCGGCCGATTACGCCTTCCTGGGCATCGGGCGGTTCTCAATCACAGCCTGTCAACGAGCGGAGTTCCCGACGCAATGAATCCCTGGACAAGGCAGCAGGAAGTAGTTTTGATTTACCGAGCAAGGCAACGCCAAAGCCATCCGTTAATAATTGGCAAAACTTGTCAGACGGAAATACAGGAGGGTCCAATTCGAATGATTCATCCGAAATTACCGGCGATTGGCTGGGCCCTGCTAAACAGGATGACTCCTCTACTAGTCAGCCATCAGACGAAAACGAACCGATTACGCTTGGCAGTCGGGCGAATCAACTAAAAGTCGATTTGGTCTCGACAGAGCGGTCAACACCAACGCTGGTTGAAGATGAAAATATCGTTCAGGTACAGAATCGGTATCTTTTAGCTCCCATCAAATCGGGGGTCTTGCTAATTGATCAGCGGAGAGCTTACGAACGAATTTTATATGACCAATTTCAGGCTGCCCTAACCAAGCAGAATGGTGTTTCGCAGCAATTACTATTTCCGAAAACAATCACGCTATCACCTGTTGATTTTCAATTAGCTCTCGATCTCCGCGAAGACCTGACAAACCTGGGGTTTGAATTCGATGAATTAGGGGCTAATACCTTTGTTATTCGGGGCGTTCCGGCGTTGACAATGGGCGAAAACGAAGAAGAACTCTTTGCGAATTTATTAGCGCAGTTGCGTGCCGATACAGGCCGATTGAAATTGGATAAAATTGAATCGATGGCTCGTTCGCTGGCAAAACGGTCTTCTTCACACCACGCCGTTCGTTTGGGCGCTGCCGAATGTCGAACGTTAGTAAACCAATTGTTTGCCTCAACCAACCCCAGTTATACGCCCACAGGCGAACCAATAACGGTTGTGCTTACGTTGGATAAAATTGCAGGTCTTTTGCGCTGATAATTAAGTAAATCAGCCTAATTTAGTTGATATAACGATGTTTAACTTTACGCCGGTAGTTCGGGCTCTATTAATAATAAACGTTCTGGTTTTTCTGGTTACGAATAATGCCATTATTGAACAATTTGGTCTTCATTCGTTTCTGTCTGACCGGTTCAATCCAATTCAGTTATTGACGCACATGTTTTTACATGGCAGCTTTAACCATATTTTGAGTAATATGATTGGGTTGATCGTTTTTGGGCCAATGCTCGAGCAGTTCTGGGGACCGCGTCGTTTTACGTTCTTTTACTTTTTTTGTGGATTAGGGTCAGCTTTCTTATTCTCAGGTGTAAACTATTACGAGATGCACGACGTATATGAGTCAGTTCAAGCGTATCGGGCAGCTCCTGGGTATGATAACTTTTCGGCATTTGTTGATCAGCATGCGGCTTCGTATTATGATCAGCTACTGCCATTTATGGAAAAATTTAGGAGTAACCCGACTAGTAGTCAGCTGATTCAGACTAGTATTGGGTTTGTGAATCAGCTATTTACCAACCAGGTCGATGAACCCATGGTTGGTGCCTCTGGTGCAATTTTTGGTGTAATAATGGGTTATGGACTGTTGTTTCCGAACACTCAGCTATTTTTATTGTTTCCACCTATACCGATCAAGGCAAAGTGGCTCGTTATCTTCTACGGAGCCTTTGAACTATATTCGGGTATCTATCGGGCGCAAGCCGACAATGTCGCTCATTTCGCACATATCGGCGGCATGTTGTTTGCATTTATATTGGTGAAATACTGGGGGTCCCAGCGAAAAACGTTTTATTAGTGATGAGCGGGTTGTTCGAGGATTTTCGAAGCGAATTCAATAAGCCCAACAATACGTTGGTGCAATTGATCTTAATTAATACGGTTGTCTTTCTGGTGCTCCTGCTAACGAAAGTTGGTCTGACCATGGCCCAGAATGAACCCATTTATTATTTCATTCTGGAGCAATTAACAATTCCTGGGGATATAAAGGCCTTTTTGCATAAACCCTGGACATTATTTTCCTACTTTTTCACCCACGAGGATATTTTTCATATTCTCTACAATATGCTTTTCCTATACTGGTTCGGTCGGTTAATTGACGAATATTTAGGCAACCGACGCCTGGTAGGTCTTTATATTATGGGCGGCTTAGCTGGCGGTTTGCTTTATCTGACCCTATTCAATTTAGTACCTTACTTTCAAATGCGGGCGGCTACAGCGCAGATGTTGGGCGCTTCAGCAGCTGCGTTTTCGGTTGCAGTGGGGGCGGCAACATTGTTGCCAAACTATACATTTCACTTACTCTTTTTTGGCCCCGTCCGAATTAAGTATATCGTTTTCTTTTTTATCGTTCTGTCAATTGCTCAGTCAGCAGGAATCAACGCGGGTGGACATCTAGCTCACTTAGGTGGCGCTTTAATGGGATTCTTTTATGTTAAATTGCTCCAGAACGGTACAGATCTAGGCCGTCCAATTTACTGGATCGCAGATGGCTGGAGTAATTTACTGAAACCAAAGCCACCAATTAAGGTTTCATACCGCCAGCGCAGTAATGCCAGTACACAGGGGAGCTCCTACGTATCCTCATCAGGAACAGCATCAACTATGTCGACGCCGGATCAGGATGAAGTCGATAACATTTTGGATAAGATTTCACGCTCTGGTTACGAAAGCTTAACTCGCGAAGAAAAGCAGAAACTTTTCCGGGCTAGTCAGCGTAATTAGCGGGTATGTATCCTGAATAATAAAATCATTTCTTTATAAAATCTAATCCTCTGCGTTCTCCGTATATATACAGAGGCCCAGAGGATTAGATTTTTTATAGTTATCAAAAAAATGTAGTAGCTTCGTTGCCTAAACACAGTGAGCAAGTTTCTGACAGAACATTCTATTCTGTACAGGTGTTGTAAGACAGACGTTTACCTGCTACCATCATGCTGATTACCCCTGGCAGCCTTCTGGCCACTATCAATACCCCCGACGATCTTCGTAAACTCGATAAATCTCGCTTACCTCAAGTTGCTGATGAACTTCGTCAGTTTATTATTGACGATGTTTCAGTCTACGGCGGCCATTTCGGCGCTAGTTTGGGCGTAGTGGAGCTGACCGTTGCCTTACATTATGTTTTTAATACACCTGACGATCAGTTAGTTTGGGACGTTGGCCATCAGGCTTATGGACACAAAATTCTGACGGGTCGGCGCGATAAATTTCATACCAACCGGTTCTATAAAGGACTTTCGGGTTTCCCGAAACGCAAAGAAAGTCCTTATGATTCGTTTGGCGTTGGACACTCATCTACCTCTATTTCAGCGGCTCTAGGCATGGCTGTTGCTTCGCAATTGCAGGGTAACACGCAGCGAAATCACATTGCCGTTATCGGCGATGGTGCTATGACGGCCGGTGAAGCTTTCGAAGGGATGAATCATGCGGGTGCAACTGACAGCAATCTGCTGATCGTGTTGAATGACAATTGTATGAGCATCGATCCGAACGTTGGTGCGCTACGCGAGTACCTGACTGATATTACGACTTCGCAAACCTATAATCGGGTAAAAGACGAAGTCTGGAATTTGCTCGGTAAGATGGATAAACTGGGCAAAACCGCTCAGGAGCTCGTCTCACAGGTTCAATCGGGAATAAAGAGTTCGTTGCTGGAGCAAAGCAACTTATTTGAATCGCTGCATCTGCGCTATTTTGGTCCTATTGATGGGCATGATATCGATCACTTAGTAAGTGTTTTAGCTGATCTTAAGCATATCCCCGGTCCCAAGCTTCTGCATGTTCTAACGGTAAAAGGAAAAGGATACGCTCCTGCCGAAAAAGATCAGACGAAATGGCATGCGCCCGGCCTATTCGACAAGGTTACGGGTGTCATTCAAAAGAAAATATATGATACACCTCAGCCGCCTAAATATCAGGACGTATTTGGCAACACACTCGTTGAATTGGCTGAGCAAAATCCTCGAATCGTTGGTGTAACACCCGCTATGCCATCGGGTTCGTCGATGAATATCATGATGAAAGCCATGCCAAAGCGTGCTTTCGATGTAGGTATTGCTGAACAACATGCCGTAACCTTCTCGGCAGGGATGGCTACGCAGGGAGAAGTTGTCTTCTGCAACATCTATTCGACGTTCATGCAGCGAGCCTACGATCAGGTTATTCACGACGTATGTATCCAGGAGTTACCGGTTATTTTCTGTCTCGATCGAGCCGGATTTGCGGGTGCTGATGGCCCAACTCACCACGGAGCCTACGATCTGGCGTTTATGCGCTGCGTTCCCAATATGATCGTGGCCGCACCGATGAATGAGCAGGAATTACGGAATATGATGTTCACCGCTCAATCCGACGAGATACAACAAGGGAAACGAGCATTTACGATCCGATATCCACGGGGTGAAGGCGTTATGCCTAACTGGCGTACTCCACTCGAAAAGCAGGTAATTGGGAAAGGGCGGATGATTGCCGATGGCGAAAATGTTGCCATTCTGACAATCGGCCATATAGGAAACTATGCTGTTGAGGCTTCTCAAATGCTAGCCAAAGAAGGCATTCGACCTGCCCATTTCGATATGCGCTATGTGAAACCGCTGGATGAAGAGTTGCTGCATAAAATTTTTAGCCGTTTTGATCGCGTTTTAACTATTGAAGATGGTTGTTTGATGGGCGGCTTTGGTAGTGCAGTTCTGGAGTTTATGGCCGAACACGGTTACACCGCTCGAGTAAAACGCCTGGGTATTCCTGATGCCGTAATCGAGCATGGCGAACAACTCGAACTCCACCGAGAATGCGGTTTTGATCCACAAGGCATTGCCGAAGCTGTTCGGGAATTGCTCTTTACAGGTCAAAAAGTAGCAGTTTAATCATTTATTTCTGACAGGATTACAGGGTTATTGGACATTAGTCTGATAAGCCTGTAATCCTGTCTTTTTTGCTTATGAATGTTTTCAAGTTTGGTGGGGCCTCCGTAAAAGATGCAGCGGGTGTTCGTAATGTAGCCGAAATAATTCGCACGCAAGCCCAAAATACCGTCGTTGTTATTTCGGCAATGGGTAAAACAACGAATGCGCTGGAGACGCTGGTTCGGGCCTACGTAGCTCAAAGAGCTGAAGAAGCCCGTGAGATTCTAGCGTCTATTTATAGCTACCATACTACTATCATAGCAGAATTAATAGGTGATTTTAGTGCCGTCTATCAAACGTTTACCGAATTAGAAACCTATTTATCAAACCCTATTGCTGGCAACTACGATGAAATCTATGATCGGATTGTTGCGCAAGGGGAAATCATATCAACTCAGATTGTTACAGCTTATACTCAACAATTCGTAGCTGTAGAATGGGTAGATGCACGTAAGCTTATTTCCACAGATACAACCTTTCGGGAGGGACGAATCGATTGGGATAAAACAAAGGTATCGATTCAGCAATACGTAAAACGGGATGGTATTACAATCACGCAGGGATTTATTGGTCACACTGCCGACGGTCGGACGATTACGCTTGGTCGCGATGGATCAGATTATACGGCCGCTGTTTTTGCGCATTGCCTCGATGCTGAAAGCGTTACAATCTGGAAAGATGTACCAGGAGTATTCAATGCCGATCCTAAATGGTTCGATCAAACGGTTCGACTAGACCAATTGACTTATCAGGATGCTATTGAACTAGCCTATTACGGGGCAACCGTAATTCATCCGAAAACTATTAAACCGCTGCAGAACAAGAATGTTCCTCTTTATGTGCGGTCCTTCATAACGCCAGATTTGCCTGGATCGGCAATTGGTAATTACAAGCAATCACTATCAACACCATCATTCATTTTCAAAATCAACCAGGTGTTGATTTCGCTTCATCCAAACGATTTTTCCTTTATCGCTGAAGAAAATCTAAGCCGGATTTTTGGGCAATTTGCCAAGGCAGGCGTTAAAATGAATTTAATGCAAAATACGGCGATTAGTTTTTCGGTTGTTGTGGATAATAACCCTGATCGCGTGCCTGCTTTATTAGATCAATTGAAACAGGATTTCAAGGTCAATTATAACGAAGGATTGGAGTTGATTACCATTCGCCACTATGACCAAAAGACGATTGATCGCGTAGTAGTCAATAAAAAATTATTGCTGGAACAGAAAAGTCGCTATACGGCTCAGCTGGTTGTGAAGGATTTGGGATAACGTAACTGCTGTCTTTTTAGTTGGTATAACTTTACCACCTTCCCTATCTTTGAACTAAGTAAAATATCATTTTTATGCACTACGGCTATTTCAACGGCACCATCGCACCCACCGACCAACTGGCCGTCGGCGTTACCGATCTGAGTCTATTACGTGGATATGGTTTATTTGACTACTTCCTAACGTATAATGGCCGGCCATTTCAGTGGGATTGGTATTGGGAGCGATTTCAGAATTCCGCTTCGAGAATGCATTTGCCTTTACAACTCGGTAAAGAGGAAACGTATAGCATTCTGATGGACTTAATTGAGCGCGGTGGCGGATCTGATGTCGCGTTTCGATTTATTATGACGGGTGGTTATTCAGCTGATAGTATTACAATTGAACGGCCTAACTTACTTATTCTCACCGAATCGATTCATCCTGTATCACCTATCCAATACGAACAAGGCATCAAGGTCATTTTGGATGAGTACGTCCGGGAAATGGCGGAGGTGAAAAGTACAGATTATAAACGGGTGATTTTGATGGCTCAGGCTATTAAATCGGCTGGTGCATCTGATTTATTGTACCAAAAAGGTGGACAGATTAGCGAATTGAGTCGGAGTAATTTCTTTCTGGTCAAAGGAGATCGGCTGATTACACCAAACCAGCATATTCTGCACGGAATAACTCGCCGAACGATTATCCAACTGGCTCAGTCTGATTTTTGGGTTGAAGAGCGCCCTTTGCTGCTGTCCGAGCTTTACGATGCCGATGAAGCTTTTACAACCAGCTCAACAAAAAAAGTACTGCCTATTGTCCAGATTGGTGATTTAACCATTGGTGATGGCAATCCCGGTCCAAAATCAAAATTTCTCCTGGAACGCTTCAACGATCTGATTAAGACCTGGTAATAGAGATGTCGCGTATTGATAAATCACCTCTGGCGTGATTGTCTGCTCCTGCCCTATTCTCCCGATGCAGGGTAAACCCGTATAATTCAGAATAAAGGATTCCGTTGCCGGAACGGTTGGTCCATTAAATAGAATACCCAGTACATTAATCCGACGACTTAGGCAGGCTTCAACCGACAAGAGTGTATGGTTGATACTGCCCAAATAGTTTCGGGATACCAGCACGACAGGCAAATTTAGTCGCTCGATCAGGTCAACATTTAAGTCTTGATTGTTGAGCGGAACCATCAATCCACCAGCCAATTCAACAACTAGCGCATTCGTTGTCTGTGGTAAATTAATCGTATCTAATTCGATTTCTACACCATCCAGTTCAGCAGCAGCATGAGGTGACAACGGTTGTGTCAGTCGATAAGCTTCCGAATGAAACTGGGATTTTGAATTACGAATAAGCTGACGAACTGTATTCGTATCTGAATCCTCTAAAGCTCCTGACTGGATCGGCTTCCAATAATCTGCCTGTAATGCTTCGACTAGTGCAGCCGAAGCTACAGTTTTTCCAATTTCCGTCCCGATACCTGCAACGATGAGTTGAGTAGCCATAATCAAAATTTATTCATTGGATTAGCGACTAATGTCGCTTTCAGCACGTCAATTAATTGATCAATTTGTTCTGTTGTATTAAACGCATGTACGCACAACCGCAACCGCTCCTGACCAGCCGGAACAGTCGGGCTTAAAATGGCGCGTACATCAAGATTCACAGCCTGCGCTTCAGTAGCAATCAATCGAGCCTGATCATTCCCCGGAACGAGCAAACATTGAATCGGCGATTGACTGTCTATCCAGACAGAAGCAGGTAATTTTTTGGCCACGCATTGCTGGAAATACCCGAGTTGCTTGAAAACTTGTGTACGATTACTCGGCTGTCTTGTTAAGTATTGGTGTGCACATTGAATGGCTAGCAGGCTATGTGGAGGCAGGGCTGTTGTATAAATAAATGGTCGGGCAAAGTTGATTAGGTATTCGCGCAGTACCCCAGGGCCAAGAATTGCAGCACCGTGCACGCCCAAGGCTTTACCGAATGTATGAACCCGCGCCAGTACACGATCCTGCAAACCCATAGCCACGACTAATCCTTCCCCATTTGGCCCATACAAACCGCTCGCGTGTGCTTCATCAACCAATAAGCCTGCTTCATATCGGTCGCACAGATCAGCTAAGGCGGCTAGAGGAGTTACATCGCCATCCATTGAATAGACTGACTCTACGGCTACAAATATTTGTCCGTTTTGCCTGGTTAAGTTGGCTTCTTTTAGCTTCGTTTCTAAGTCATCCAGATCATTATGCCGAAAACGATGTCGGGTAGCATAACTAAGTCTTGCCCCATCAATCATACTGGCGTGAATTAGCTCATCGGTTAGAAGTGTATCACCTGATTTAGGAAGGCAGGATAGCAAGCCTAGATTCGCGTCATAACCGGAATTGAAAATAAGGGCAGATTCGGCGCGGTAAAAGGCGGCTAGTTCTCGCTCAACCTGATCCGCTAGTGCTGTCTGACCAGCTAAAAGTCGCGAACCCGTTGCACCTATACCTGACTCCACATGGGCGGCATCCGCTTGTTGAAGTAAAACTTTAAGTTCCGTTGATCGGGCAAACCCGAGGTAATCGTTTGAGCAGAAATCAACAAACCCGTCGGCTACGCGTAGTTGGCGTAAAAGCCCATTCTGTTGATACGTTGCTAATCGTTCGGATATGGCTTGCGTAGTTGAATAAGTCAATGTAAACATAATTACAAAGGTAAATTAGCTTTTATATACTAACCGACCTTCCCGAGCCAAAATGTGCATAAGCTTAAAGTTATCCACAAAGTAAATGTGGATAACTTTCTCGTAAACAGGAAAATATCTATATCTAGCGTTTAATCGATGATAGTTATCCACAAGAGCATGGCAGAAATCTTGTCACTACTCCGAAATAGAAAGAACAATTTTGCCAAATTGATGCCCACCATCCATTTTTTGCATGGCTTGTTCGATAGCTGACAGAGGAAAGATTTCGTCAATTACAGGTACAATCCGTTTGTCGTTTACCAAATTAATCATCGCCTTAAATTCGCTTTCTGTACCCATCGTCGTTCCGAAAATTGATAACTGTTTGAAGAAAACTTTTGGCGGCACGATGTCGGTAATATTGCCAGTCGTTCCGCCAAAAAAAGCAATTCGTCCACCTGGTGCTGCCACATCGATCAATTTCGCAAAACTTGGCCCGCCAGCACTGTCGATAATAACATCGAAATAGCCCTGCCGACCTCCACCAGTTTGTGCCATTAAGGCTTTATGCCAATCAGGTTGGCGGTAATTCATACTTCCACGTATGCCCATTTTCTGTACGTCGGCCAGTTTTTCCTCGGAGCCAGACGTAACCCAAACTTCGGCACCAACAGCCACAGCAAACTGTAAGGCAAACAAAGCTGCCCCCCCGCCAATACCCGTCACCAGCACCTTTTCCGGAATACTCCCTTGCTGAGAATTTAAACTCGCCCGCGTAATAAGGGCCCGCCAGGCAGTTAGGCCCGCTAAAGGGAGTGCAGCGGCTTGTTCAAACGAAAGATGGGCTGGTTTAGGATGGATGTATTCAGCACCGACGGCCACATAGTCAGCAAATGTACCGTTCTCCGGCATACCTAGTATTCGAAAATTAGCCCCGTAAAATTTCGGATTATCTCCCCAATACATAGCCGGATTGATCACAACCGATTGGCCAATCCACGACTGATCAACGCCTTCTCCAACTTCCTCTACAACACCAGATCCATCTGAGCCTAAAATGACAGGGAGTTTTATAGCTGGATACAAACCTTGCTGAATGTAAACATCCCGGTGATTGAGCGCAGCGGCTTTCAACTTTACAAGTACCTTTCCGGGCTCGGCTACAGGTATAGGCGCATCGATAAGCTGAACAGGCTGATGAATGGCGGGAAGAAGGATGGCTTTCATAGGTTCATTCAGAATTAAAACCGGAAGTTGTGAGACCATGTCTGACCATTTACATTTGTCCAACTAAATTTTGGGACGATGATAACGTATCGATCAGCTACTTCGGCCGATGCTGAGCCAATTGCTCAACTACATAGTCTTAGCTGGCAACAAAATTACAGAGGTATTTGGAGTGATGACTTCCTGAATGGGCCTGTTTCTGAAAATAGACGAACGGTTTGGCAACAACGACTACAGCAGCCTACGCCCGATCAATACGTTGTCGTAGCGGAATCCGACAATAAACTTTGTGGATTTGTCTGCGCTTATTCTGACGAGCACCCCGTTTGGGGAACCTTACTTGACAATTTGCATGTACATAAAAACCAACAAGGTCAGGGTATTGGTGGAGAACTTGTCCGGTCGGCAGCTCGTTGGTCTTTCGACCAATTTCCCAAAATGGGGCTTTATTTATGGGTGTTGGTGGACAACACTCGTGCACAGAAAGTATACGACGCTTTAGGTGGCGTTAATCATGAATTAGTTTCGATGCCAAACCCCGATGGTAGCTTTTCGGACTGCTATCGATATGTTTGGACTGACATAAAAACATTAGTATGATTCGTTTTTTTAGTGAAGATGCGCCCTATAAACTTGCCCAAAAACCAGTCGTTCGCCAATGGCTGAAACAGCAGGCAGCCAAAGAAGGCTATAGTGTAGGCGATTTAAACTATATTTTCTGTTCGGATGAATACGTATTGCAGGTCAATCGGGATTATCTCGAACACGATTATTACACGGACATTATTACATTCGATCAGAGTGAAGAGGAGGGAAAAATAGAAGGTGATATTTTTATTAGTGTCGATCGGGTAGCCGATAATGCAACTCAATTAGGCGTTCCGGTTGAGCAGGAAATGCATCGGGTGATCGCGCACGGTCTTCTCCATCTGTGCGGCTACGGCGACAAAACTGATCAGGAAGAAGCTCAGATGCGGGCTAAAGAAGAGGAATGGCTTAGCCAATATAAATCCTGACTACCAGGCATTTATAGTCATTTCCGATTAACCAGCCGTTAGGCCACCGTCTAACTGAATAGCCTGGCCGGTGAAAAAGCCATTTTCATCGGAACATAACCATAGAATCGCCTGAGCAATTTCTTCAGGCTCTCCCAATCGGCCAATGGGAATCCGCTTGCGCATTTTTTCTTCCATGCCAGGAGCGGTCAAAAATAATTCGTCTACCATTGCGGAGTGTGTGTAGACCGGGCAAATGGCATTAATACGTATGTTCTGGCGGACATATTCCAGCGCGGCTGTCTTGGTCAATCCAATTACTGCGTGTTTTGATGCACTATAAGGCGCTCCCATCGCCATTCCGCGTACGCCTGCAATGCTTGATACATTGACAATTTTTCCACCTGTATCCTTTTGGGTCAACATTTGCCGAATTTGCGCTTTCATTCCGTAAAAAACGCCCCCCACATTTACAGCCATCATCTGGTCGAAATCTTCTTTTGTCTGCTCAGTCAGTCGTCCGTATTTTCCCCCAATACCGGCATTGTTAATGCCTATATCCAGCCGTCCATAGTGCGTAACCGTCTGCTGAATAGCCGATTCTATTTGTATTGGATCAGCTACATCGCAGGAAATAAATAGAGCCTCCCCTCCTATTTGGCGGATTTTCTCGACCGTTTCCCGACCACTTACTTCGTTGATTTCAGCGACGACAATCCGTGCTTTCGCATGAGCAAACGCTAATGCTGTGGCCCGGCCTATTCCAGATCCTGCTCCTGTAATAAACACAACCTGATTAGTGAAATTTGTCATAAGTTCTGACGATAAGGTTAACGGTATAGCAAAATAAGATTAATTGGCCGCTTTTGGTAACGTATAGATCGTTAGGTGACTTGCTATTAAGATGTAATACGTGAGTAAAAAATGAAAGTTATTAATTTTTTAATTTGTATTTTTCTAAGAAGTTTTTACCTAACCAATAGATATAACTATAGTTAGTAGCGTATTACGATTGCAATTTTTTAGGATTTATACTCTTTTATAAAAAAAGCAAAATCCTTTATTTCCAAGGTCGCGTAGATATAGCCGTCTTCGTTGATAAACGACTAAGACTCATCTCCTAACAAAATTCACTCAATGGAAAACGTTACTAATCGACCCGACACAACCCCATCAGGGATCGCGGCTAGTCGGCGGTCGTTTTTGCGGACAGCGGGAGCGGCAGCCGTAACCGGTGGTCTGCTAACGGCCTGTTCTCAAGCAAGCGACAATTATTTGATTCCTTCTGGCAGTGCTCGTGCAGCTGGTGAAACAGTTAAATTACCAACTGGTGATGTTGGTATTCTTGGCTTCGCCTACGTTCTGGAACAGCTCGAAGCTGCTTTCTACGAAATGGTTCTTGCCAAGCCATACCCCAATATGTCGTCGGCAGACCGGCAACTTTGGACAGATATCCGTGGCCACGAAATTGTTCACCGCGAACTGTTTAAGTTAGCCTTAGGTGGTGCCGTTCCAACGCTTACGTTCAACTTCAGTAGCATTGATTTCAACGACCGTAACGCTGTATTGATTGCGGCTTCGGCCTTTGAAGATACGGGTGTCGGTGCCTACAACGGCGCTGGTAAATACATCAAAGATGCTGGCTATCTGACCCTGGCGGGTAAAATCGTTTCGGTTGAAACGCGCCATAGCTCGATTATCCGCGAAATGCGCTTCCCAAATATGACGGCCTTCGCTGGGGAATCGATCGTAACACCAGAAGGTGCTCTTCACTTGGCTATGGAGCCAACGAAAGTATTACCAATTGCACAGAGTTACATTCTTGAAACCATCGACGCCAGCGCATTAGTGGCTAGCCTCGCCTAAATCTCTCAATTCCAATGAACTTACAAAATCTTATTAGCGAACTTGAGAAAGTGGATGGTGAGGTTCTAGACCGCTTAGCCCACGTCTCGCGTCGGGGTTTGTTTAGTGCTCTGACGAAAAAAACCATCGCTGTTGCAGCTCCTGCTGTAATGGCTTCAGCTCTGAATAAAGCCTATGGCCAGGGTAGCACCTTGTCGGACAAAGTTGCCGATGTGCTGAACTTTGCCCTTACGCTGGAGTATCTGGAATGGCGTTTCTACGATGCGGGAACTAACCTTTCCATGATTCCTAACATGTATAAACCCGCGTTCGAATATATCCGTCGTCATGAATTAGCTCACGTTGTTTTACTGAAATCTGTATTAGGCTCAAAAGCAATCACAGAGCCTAGATTCGATTTCACGGCGAAAGGCACGTTTTCGGACGTATTCAGAAATTTCCAAACCTTTGCTGCTGTTTCTCAGGCATTTGAAGATACTGGCGTACGGGCCTATAAAGGTCAGGCTGCTAATCTGATGGAGAATAAGCCTATTCTGGAAGCAGCTCTTCGAATTCACGCTACCGAAGCGGCTCACGCGGCTCGGGTGCGTAATATCCGTGGACAAAAAGGCTGGATTACAGGTGGAACAGCTGCTATGTCAGGGCTTCCAGATGTTACAAACGCTGTTTATGCTGGTGAAGACAACACTACCCAAGGTGGTGCCAACCTGGTAACGGCTTTGGCTGGTAATTCGCTGATCACTACTGATATGATTACAGAAGCTTTTGATGAGCCACTAAGCAAAGAGGATGCAACTAAAATCGCAAGCCTTTTCATTGTTGCTTAATAAATCGCAGTAATTCGTTCAATAAAATAAGCCGCTAGTGTGATCTAGCGGCTTATTTTATTTATTGGATGTATAAAATACGTCAATTGAGGCCGAAAGCCGATAGTGTAACAAACTCAGCTACTCGCGCCTGAATTTCCTCCTGTGTCAGATTCATAATGCGCTCTGTACCAAACTTTTCAACGCAGAACGACGCCATGGCTGAACCGTAAATGATGGCACGTTTCATATTGTCGAACGACGCATCGTCGGTTTTAGCGATATAACCGATAAATCCTCCGGCAAACGTATCGCCCGCGCCGGTTGGGTCAAACACTTCTTCTAATGGCAGGGCTGGAGCGAAGAAGATTTTCCCTTCACTAAACAGCAGCGCACCATGTTCACCTTTTTTGATAATAACTGTTTTGGGGCCCATACCCTGAATCTTGGCTGCCGCCCGTACTAACGAATATTCGTGAGTGAGCATACGCGCTTCCTCATCATTCAGCACCAGCACATCAACTCGTTTGAGCAACGCCATAAGGTCTGGATTAGCAATTTCAATCCAAAGGTTCATTGTATCTAGCACAATCAGTTTTGGGCGATTGTGTAAACGATCGATCACCAGGCTCTGAACAGCTGGAGAGGTATTGCCCAACATCAAATAGTCGCAATCCTGATACGAATCGGGAACAATTGGATTGAAATCACCCATCACATTCAACTGGACTTCCACCGTATCGCGGGAGTTCATGTCGTTGTGATATTTACCCGACCAAAAGAAGGTTTTTTCTCCTTTCCGAATTTCAAGCCCTTCAGTGTTAATGCCGTGGTTCTGAAGATCGTCGATCATGGATTGTGGAAAATCATCACCCACAACAGCAACCAAGTTATTTTCCTTAACAAAATAGGATGCCGATAAAGTAATGTACGTAGCAGCACCACCGATAATCTTGTCAGTTTTGCCAAATGGGGTTTCCAGGGCGTCGAACGCGACGGAACCAACGGTCAGTAAGCTCATATTTATAAGTTTTCAGTTTATAGTTTACGGTATTCCATAAACTTATTTTTTCCGCCCGATGACGGGGCAGCGTTTAAACGGTTTGCTTTCGTCGAACAATTTCCGGTAGGTAATATGGGTTTTGACAATCTTCGAGCCTAATTGACTCACAAAGCGTACCATAATTGGATTGAAATCGCCGACCCAGTTCATTTCCAGCTCAGTGTATTGAAAATTAGGATTATGATCGGCTTCGTGGGGCATCCGAAGTGCAATGGCGGCTTCGACGCCTTTTCCCTGATGCTCTGGCGCTACACCAAACACTACGCCAAAGGCTTTATGATTGGTTTTCAAGACCATATGCCAGAGAAACTTCAACTTCCCGATTAAATCAAGCTTCCCATTTACATGTTTGAATACCTGATTGAGTTCGGGCAGGCAAACAAAAAAGGCAACCGGCTCATCCAGATAATACGCGAAGTAGATGATTTTTTCGTCGATAACAGGTTTCAATTTGCTCATCAACAACTGTGCCTGCTCGGCTGACATCTCTTTTACGCCACTGTGCCCTCCCCAAGCGGCATTGTATATATGTCGAAATTGCTCAGCAGCTGCCGGAAGATGCTTTTTATCAATCGTTCGAAAGCTATAATCCGGATTTTGATAGATCCGTTGCGCCCGGTCTTTCACCGCCTGCGACATATCGACAAGCTTCGACCAGGTTGTAGGAATCCCAAACGTAAACTGTTTGAAGTAATCCTGAAAGCCGTAGTTCTCAAAAAACGGAATGTAATAGGGCTTTGTATACGGCATGCAATAGTTCGGCTCGCGATCAAACCCGTCGACCAATAGCCCCCACCATCGGTCGCGATCACCAAAATTGATTGGTCCATCCATCGCTTCCATCCCCTTGCTCT
This sequence comes from Spirosoma harenae, assembly GCF_054776975.1. Classification (NCBI taxonomy): domain Bacteria; kingdom Pseudomonadati; phylum Bacteroidota; class Cytophagia; order Cytophagales; family Cytophagaceae; genus Spirosoma; species Spirosoma harenae. Next base: position 138,733 of record NZ_BAAHBD010000012.1, read on the forward strand.
GCAACCAGGCTTTTCCGGCGTCGAACAGCGCAAAAGCAGCCTTTTGATCATTTATACACTCGAAAAAGCCAACTCCGCCCGTTGGCTGATCATTGTCGAGATTGGCAATTTCGTAATCAACGAAGGCCGCTATTCGCCCAAGGGTTTCTTTTTTATCGTTTAATAGTAGATAGCGAATGCATTCACCATGTTCGAAACGCTTGTTCCGAGCAGGATCAAAGATTTCTTCCACATCAGTATCCAGCGGACGAATCCAGCATGAATCGGCTCGATAAAGTCGTACGGGAAACTGAATAAATTCTTTCTGATATTGGGCATTTGCGCCCACCTCAACTACCTGCATTCCTGAATTCAAGCGGGTCGATTGTCAAAAACAAAACGCGAATATAGCCAAAACCTTCGGGTCATATGAGTTAGCTACTGTTTTCCGCTGAACAATCCGTAACTTCGCCGTCATGAACCGAAGCATTTCGTCTATACAGATTGAGGGAAACCTCTTTACCTCAACAAGCTGTTGTTGTTGAGCACAGTATTTGCTTTCATATAGCCATCCGGCAGTAAAATTCTGTTATCTGTATCTCTGAAATAGTCAAGCAACAATGCAACCCCTCCATCTTTATAATACGCTTTCCCGCAAAAAAGAACTGTTTGAACCGATCAACGCGCCTTACGTAGGTATGTATGTCTGCGGCCCAACAGTTTATAATTACGTTCACCTGGGTAACGTCCGTACGTTTCTCACCTTCGACACGCTCTATCGCTATCTGACATTTATCGGCTATAAAGTCCGGTACGTGCGTAACCTGACCGACGTAGGCCATTTGGTTGGCGATGGCGACGAAGGTGAAGATAAAATTGGGCGAATGGCCAAGCTGGAAAAAGTAGAGCCAATGGAAATTGTCCAGCGCTTTACGAATGATTTCCATAAGGTTATGGCTCAATTTAATACGTTTTCGCCCAGTATCGAACCGACAGCTACGGGCCATATGGTCGAACAGATTGAAGCGGTTCAGGCTTTGTTGGCGAATGGATTAGCCTATGAATCCAACGGTTCGGTTTATTTCGATATTGAGACTTATAATAAACGAGGAGGTAATTATGGAAAGCTCTCAGGCCGGATTCTGGATGATCTTCTAAACGAAACCCGCGAACTGGACGGCCAATCGGAGAAACGAAATCCGCTCGATTTCGCGATCTGGAAAAACGCAGCACCCGAACACCTGATGCGCTGGAATTCGCCCTGGGGTGAAGGTTTTCCGGGTTGGCATCTTGAGTGCAGTTGCATGAGTACCAAATATTTAGGCAAGCAATTCGATATTCACGGTGGTGGAATGGACTTAAAATTTCCGCACCACGAATGCGAAATTGCACAGGGAGCAGGCTTAACCGGTCACGATCCCGTTCGCTATTGGATGCACTCTAATATGCTGACTGTCAACGGACAGAAAATGTCGAAATCATTGGGGAATTCATTTCTGCCAGCCGAGTTATTTGCTGGTAGTCACCCCCTACTCGACCAGCCCTACAGCCCAATGACGGTTCGGTTCTTCATGCTTCAATCGCACTATCGCAGTACGCTTGATTTTTCGAATGACGCCCTGAAAGCCGCTCAAAAAGGCTACCGCCGATTGGCGAATGGGTTACGCATCGTCAAAACGTTGACCTATCCAGCCAGTCAGGATGATTCTGGCTCGGTAAGCGAAGAAAAGCAACAGGACATCCGGCAGGCAGTTCAGCAGTTCTACGAGGCTATGAATGATGACCTCAACACAGCCGTTGGTATTGCGCAGTTGTTTACGTTGCTGAAATACATCAATATGCTGTACCTGAATCAGCTTCAGGCGTCTGCTCTTGGTGAAGAAGTATTCAACTTGCTGAAAGAGTCGTTTGTATCGTTCATGCAGGACGTGCTCGGGCTAACCGAAGAGGGGACACAAAATCAGCCTGTTCTGGAAGGTTTACTAACCCTTTATCGGGAATACAAAGAGCAACGCCAGTATGATAAAGTAGACCAGATTCGCTCGTATTTCAAAGCCCAGGGGTTAGCGATTAAAGACATGAAACACCAGATCGACTGGGCGTATGAAGAGTAACCAAATGACTAAATCCATTCTTGTTTATTCAATAGCCCTTGTGCTATTAGCAACCAGCGCCTGCAAAACCAAGCAGTCGCAAAGTGATACGACGCAGACAACTGAAAAAAAGACCGTTTCAGCACCAGCGTTTAATGCTGATTCAGCTTACGTTTATATTGAGCAGCAAGTAAAATTTGGCCCGCGCGTTCCGAATACACCTGCTCATACGCAGACGGGTAATTATTTGGTAAACAAATTGAAACAGTTCGGTTGTGAGGTGACTCAACAATCCTTTGTTGCCAGTACCTGGGACGGTAAGAAATTGAACGCGCTTAATATTATTGGCAGCATCAATCCGAAAGCGACCAAGCGAATTGTACTGGCATCGCACTGGGATTCGCGCCCGCATGCCGACCAGGATCCCGATAAGGCTGATCAGTCGAAACCGGTTACAGCCGCCAACGATGGAGCGAGTGGTGTTGGTGTTTTACTGGAACTGGCCCGCACGATTCAGCAAAGTACTCAAAAGCCAAACGTTGGTATTGATATCATTTTCTTTGATGCTGAAGATTGGGGAAATGGCGAAAAAGCCAGTAACGATTTTGAGCAAGCTAGTGGTAATCAATTCGATTACATTGGTTTCTGTTTAGGTTCTCGCTATTGGGCAAAGAACCTGCATAAACCGGGTTATTCAGCCTATTACGGGATTTTATTGGACATGGTTGGGGCTAAGGGAGCTACGTTCGCAAAAGAAGGTCTTTCGATGCAGTTTGCGCCAAGTGTAGTTAACAATGTTTGGCAAACAGCTAGTCAGGGTGGCTACAGCCAATATTTTGTCGATACGCCCGGCGGGCAAATTACAGATGACCATGTAGCGCCGAACACAATTGCTAAAATCCCCATGATCGACATTATTCACACGAACATTGGTACGGGTGGGTTTTTTCCAGCCTGGCACACGGCAGAAGACAACATGACCAATATTGACCGGGGAACATTGAAAGCAGTTGGCCAAACGCTATTGCAGGTTCTTTATAATGAAGAGTAACCAATGAGCGAAAGAGTGAAAGTGCGAAAGAGTGATCGCCAACAACAAGGCTATTTGTTCATTATTACTTTACTAATAAGCTGCTTAGGCTGTAGTTCAGCACCTGATCAGTTTGGTAAGCTTGATCTGAAAAAATGGCGGGGAGATCGTGGTGGCTGTAATGACATTCGAGCCACGCTCCTATCCGATTTTAAAGCAGAAGTTCAGAACTTGAAAGGCAAAAGCGCAAACGAAATTGGCGACTTACTTGGTCGACCTGACATTAATCAGCTTGTCGACCGTAATCAGAAATTTTACATTTATTTTCTGGAGAAAGGCATTCACTGCGATCAACCAGCAACGAAATCCACTAGCCGATCTGTAGCCATTCGGATGAGTGCCATTGGTTTAGCTACAGAAATTACGTTTCAGAATGGAATCCCATAAATAGAGTTTTCAAGTCTGAAATTTTACCGAGCCCTTAAGTCGTTTTCAACAACGATTTAAGGGCTTTTTTATACCTACCTCTACCCGTCGATTGACGAGAATGGAGAATACATATTCAAGAAATATATACAGCCAAGTATCACCTCTGCTCTGGTTTTTATAGCCAAATAAAATACAAAATAGTGACCAAATTTCAACTCGTTGTCTAATGGGCTGGAAGGCAGAAACATCAGTCGTTTTGCTCCTAAAAACAGAGTTAACTTATCCTCTTTACAGTTAAAATACAGCTACTTAAATTGATTTTAGTATACTCTTACTCGCTGAATTAGGCTTACTTAATCACTCTGTATTTTACAATCACAGTACCAACTATTTCTTGGACATTTTTTCTGGCTGGAGTCAAAAGATATCCATCCAGCGTGAGACTGTTCTGCTATCATTTAGCCATAAACCGATCTTAAAATCCTCTTCTCAATCATTTTATGAAATCGTTTAACCCCAAAACCCCAGGTACTTATTTAGAAGCGAATGACTATGGTGAAAAAATTAGTTACGAGGAATTTGTTGTACTTCTTTGGCTTCTGGCTAATAGCAAGTATGGCGTTTGCCCAGGAAATGACTGTTTCAGGACGTGTAACTGACGCAGCTACAGGAGAAGGATTACCAAGTGTTACCATTCGAATAAAAGGAACAGGTTCAGGTGTAGTCAGTGATATTGATGGAAACTACACGATTAAAACCTCACTCAGAGCAACATTAGCTTTTTCGTTTGTCAATTACCTGCCAACTGAAGTGGTTGTAGGGAGTCAAAGCGTCATAAATGTAACGCTGCAAGAGGACGCCAAAACTTTAAACGAAGTAGTTGTCATTGGCTATGGCACGGCCAAAAAACGAGATTTGACCGGCACCGCTGTAAAAATCAACGGCGATGAAGTAGCCGAAAAGCCGAATGTTAATCCGTTAAGTTCGTTACAGGGAAAGGCATCGGGCGTACAAGTAACAAATAGCGGTACACCCGGTCAGGGACCTGACATCCGAATCAGAGGGACTGTCAGTACAGGGACCACCCGGCCCTTATACCTGGTCGATGGAATTTTCAACGACGATATCAGCTACATTAATCCTAGTGATATTGAGTCGATTGAGGTTTTAAAAGATGCATCCTCACTGGCCATTTTTGGTGTGCGCGGAGCTAATGGTGTCATTGCTATTACGACCAAAAAAGCGAAAGCAGGTAAGTTGTCGGTAAACATTAATTCAATGTATGGCTTCAAAAAACTGAGCAAGCGAATTGAGATGGTTGATGCTGCCCAGTTTCGGGAATTGTATGAAGAAGAACGGAGAAATATAGGCGATGCCAGCGTATTCGATTACACGCCCTGGACCGGCAATACAAACTGGATCGATCAGGTTACCAGAACCGGCATATTCAGCGCCAATAACCTGAGCATTACCAGCGCGACAGAAAAAAACAGGCTGAAATTTGGCATCGGCCACACAAGCGACGAAGGCATTATTAAAGGCCAGAAGCTGACGAAGGTTCTGCTTTCCTTCAACGACGAAGTAACGTTAACAAAGTTCTTTAAGATGGGCGTAAATGTTTCGGCAATGCGCCAAAACAGCCCCTGGAGTGATGCCAATGCTCAATTAGAGCAGGCCCGACGAGCCGTACCAATTGCCAATCCCTATGGGCCGGATGGCGTAACTCCGTCGATGTTGCCACCCTTTCAAAACTCAGGTATCGTCAATCCGTTATTGGCAATTACAAATGAGCCACAGACACAAAAAATACTCGAGAATCGCATCGTCGGTAGCTTGTTTGCCGAAGTTTCGTTCCTGAAAAACTTCAATTTCAGAGCAACCTGGTATGGCGATTACAGCACTGTCAATAACAGAAATTACAATGGCCGCTACGATGCTTATTATCCGATCACGGGTAAAATTGAACCATTTTCAGTTGGTTTAACGCAGGTTGAACAAAGCGATGCCACCTACAAAAAGTTCCAGCAGGATTATATCCTGAACTACACCAAAACCATAAACGGCAAGCACAATATTGCCGGAACTGCCGGGGCAACTACCTATGAGGTTGATAATGTATCGACGGGCGGTATTGTAAAACAGGGAACGGATGCGGCTTCATTGCCCATTCCAAACGACGAGCGATTTTGGTATTTGAATAACGGTTTTGGCGATCCCAACTCCATGCGAATTGTGGCCGGAAGTACCTGGCAAAATCAACGAAGCACCTTATCATACTTGTTCAGGGGTATGTATAATTACGACCACAAGTACTATCTATCAGCGTCTTACCGACGAGACGGTTCTTCGGCGTTCCTACCTGATTACAGATGGCAAGACTTCTATGCAGTCGGTGCTGCCTGGGAAGTGACCAGCGAAGACTTCCTGAAAAACAACCGATATATCAATTACCTGAAAGTCAAAGGTTCGTACGGCCAGTTAGGTAATCAAAATACGTATGGGTATGATTATCCAGCTTATCCGGGTTTAAAAAGCAGCAACTCGGGCGTATTTGGCGGAAACCTCTATCCAGCCTATTCGCAGGAATATCTTCCAGATCCCAAGCTTCATTGGGAAACCATTTTGTCGACCGAATTCGGCCTAGAATTGGTAGCACTTAATAACCGATTAAGTGTTGATGCTGCCTATTACAATCGGGAATCAAAAGATTTGATGACGATCATTCCGGGTGTAAACGGTGCGCAGGATGGACTAACCAACATTGGCAGCGTTCGAAGTCGAGGCTTTGAATTATCCGCAACCTGGACACAATCCATCGGGAAAGATCTGTCGATGAGCATTGGGGGCAATTTCACAACCCTGAATAACAAAGTTCTTTCGTTGGTTTCTAATGACTTTGCTATCGTGAATGGCGTAAACCGCGTAACCCAGGGACTTCCACTAGCCTATTTCTATGGCTATACGGTGGACGGCTTATATCAGTCAGAAGCAGATATCGCAGCCTCGCCCGATGTCGTCGGATTAGGTGCAGTAAAACCCGGCGACGTGAAATTCCGGGATGTCAATGGCGATGGTAAAGTAGATGCCAACGACCGCACGATGATCGGTAACCCCACCCCCGACTTTATGTACGGTGGTAATGTAAGTGTCAAGTACAAAGGATTTGATCTGGGCGTTAAAGTTCAGGGCGTTTATGGTAATGAAATTTACCGGCTCTGGAACAGTACTGAGTCAGAGTTCCAACGCGTGAATTATGCTGCCTTCCAACTGAACAGATGGCACGGGGCTGGAACATCTAACTGGCAGCCCATTTTAGGAGCCGACCATCGGATCAACTACCAAAACTCCACGCTAGCCGTTGAAGATGGCTCCTATTTCCGAATACGAAATCTGCAATTGGGATACAACTTCCCCCGTCTGGTTTTGGATAAGCTCAACATGCAGAATCTGAGAGCCTTTATTAACGTCCAGAATGTGAAAACCTGGGCAAACAATTCTGGATATACCCCTGAATTTGGGTCAGCGAAAACGTCAAATGGGGATAAAAATGCATCGATCAGCATCGGTAATGATTCTGGTGGTGGAGCCATACCTGTTATCACCACCTTTGGCATTAACCTCACCTTTTAAGCTAAAACCTTCAAGAAAATGAGAGAAAAATTTAGACTCATACCCTATCTCCTGATCATTCCGATGATCTACGCAGCAGGCGCTTGTAAGGAGAATTTTTTAGATAAAAAGCCATTAACCGCTACTCTTCAAGACCTTAACCAGGGCGGTGTAAGTGGCCAGATTTACGGTTTGTATAGTTTTCTGAGAGGCAATGTCATCAGTGTTCTTCCGGCCATGACGTTCGAAAACTTTCGCGACGACGACTCAGAAAAAGGAAGCAGTCTATCTGATGGTAAAGATTACGGCTCGATTGCTGACGATTTTCAGTATACCAAAGACCACTGGGCAACCAACAATTATTGGGCGGATCACTATACGCTGATAAATCAAGCCAATACAGCGTTGCAGGTAGCCAAGGAGCAAGATCTTACCGATGATGCAACAAAAGTTAATCTGGCAGAGGCTCGGTTTTTTAGAGGTTGGGCGTATTTCAATTTGGTTAGAGCGTATGGCGAAGTGCCCTTAATCGACTTTCAGGTCAAAAAAGCGAGTGACGCAAATGTTGCCAAATCTCCCGTCACAGCGATCTATAAATTAATTGACGATGATCTGGACTATGCCGCAACTACGCTGCCCTTAAATTGGGAGCCCAAATTTGCGGGGCGCCTAACGAAAGGGGCCGCTAATGCACTCCGGGCGAGGGTCGCTTTGTGGACTAAAAATTACCCTCTCGCGCTAACGTCCTCTGAACTAGTCATTAATTCAGGGCAATACGCTCTACTGCCGACCTATCATAAGGTATTTAAGGAAGAAGGCGAAAATTCATCTGAATCGATTTGGGAGTTGCAAAACGATGTCTTTACCAGCGGAAATGGTGATTATGGGATGGCTTGGGCTACCTCGCAGGGCATACGAGACCCTGGTATTCCATCATGGAATTTAGGATGGGGCTGGAACGTGCCTACACAAAAACTGGTGGATGCCTATGAAAAAGGCGATATCCGAAAAAATTCGACCGTTTTGGTTTCTGGCGAATCCGACGATCCAACGTATGGAGGGTACGGGCGCATATTACCTGCATCGAAATTCGACAATCCTGCAGGGCCTATGGAACGCAAGTACTGGAACAAAAAAGTTTATGTTGACGAAGCCTACAAAAAGTCGTTAGGCTTCAATACCTACGATGCTCCCTGGCCAAACAAACGAATGTTACGGTATGCCGATGTGCTGTTGATGGCTGCCGAAGCCGCAAACGAAACGGGAGCTGGCGGAAAAGCCGAGCAGTATTTGGAGCAAGTCAGAGCTCGGGCGCGAGCCGGGAAAACGGATGTTCTCCCCAAAGTTGTTTTCAGCGATCAAACACAAATGCGAGCGGCCATAAAGCACGAAAGACGAGTGGAGTTGGCCATGGAAGGAGTACGCTTCTACGATTTAGTCCGATGGGGTGATGCCCTTAAAGAACTGGGTCCTTTAGGGTACACGAACAGACACCGTTATATGCCAATCCCCCAGCCCGAAATCGACAAGTCGAATGGGGTATTAATTCAGAATCCGGAGTGGTAATTTCTAATCGACGATCAACCATGAAAACATCATTTTGCAGTTATACTCTCCTGGCAGGCCTGTCGCTGGTTGCATTTACAGGTTGCCAGAAAATGGACAAACCCGTTTTAGGCGATTATCAAACCGATTCTCCTATCGCAGGCGACTTAAAGTTTTATGCTCCTTTAGATAATAACCTTGTCGAGGATCTTAAAAAAGCGATTGGTAGCAGTACCGACGTGGCTTTTGTTGATGGTGTAAATGGAAAAGCTATTGAACTGAAAAAGAGCACCAGTGCAGCCCTGTTCAAAACCAGTAATGACTTTAAAAACTCTACTAGTTTTTCGGTTTCGTACTGGGCAAAAATGGGAGAGCCGACCTTAGCCGGAGCGCACTTCTTTTTCTCGAATCCATCGACAGCGGGCGTTTTTAGTACGTCCAGCTTTTTTCAATTGCATGAAGATAAAGGGCAATCGAACGGTGGTCTTTTAACAACGAAATTCTACGTATTTGATAACTGGTGTACGTTTGAGGGAGAAGATCGTATTCTCGGTGTAATGGACAACCAGTGGCATCACTGGGCAATGACGTATAACGAAACAACATCGTTATTATCGATTTATGTGGATGGAAAATCACTGCCTAAAACATTTACGTTGAAGAAAGGCGATGCGAATTTGGGTAAGGCGGATTTATCTAAATCAACAAAATTTGTGATCGGTTCTCCTCCCGGTATCGCAACAGGCGCAGCTAATGATAGCTGGATGGTGCCTTTTGAAGGCTCTATCGATCAATTCCGATTATATAGCAAAGCGCTTTCTGCAGCTGAAATAACTGAGCTATATATCAAAAAACAGTAGTTCTTCATTTCATAAAAAAAGAGACTGCTAATAACAGTCTCTTTTTTTATTGGCTTACTCCGCTAAAATGAAAAAGGGTATTATTTTTTTCAGTCTTTTCACTTCACTAGTCGCTTCCTGCAAATTCAACAAAGACCAGACTAGTTTATTTACCGAACTACTGCCTTCCGAAACGAACATAGACTTTGTTAATAACCCTCTCGAAAAACCGCTATTTGGTATCCTCTACTACCTCTATTACTATAACGGTGGCGGAGTAGCTATTGGCGATATAAATAACGATGGTTTGCAGGATGTCTATTTCTCTGCGAACAACAAGGGCGGCAATAGGCTATATCTGAATAAAGGTGAGTTTCAATTTGAGGATATTACAGCCAAAGCCGGGGTTAGTGGCACCGCTGATTGGGCTACGGGCGTCACGATGGCGGATGTAAATGGCGATGGGTGTTGGATATTTATCAGTGTGCAGTAAGCCAGCAACGGGGTTTACAGGGGCATAACGAGCTCTTTATAAATACTGGCAAAAGCAGTAAGGGGGTACCAAGCTTCAGCGAAAAATCGGCAGAATATGGACTTAATTTTTCAGGACATTCTACCCAGGCTGCCTTTTTTGATTTCGACCACGACGGTGATTTAGATTGTTACCTGCTCAATCAATCATTACAACCCAATCAAAATATTCGTCCCGCTACCAATCGAACCGAATTTAACCCGCTTTCGGGCGACCGATTTTATAGAAATGAGGGTGGGAAAAAGTTTACCGATATCAGTAAAGATGTCGGTATTTATCAGGGAAATCTGGGCTATGGGCTAGGTATTTCGGTGGGCGATTTTAATAATGATGGCTGGGACGATGTCTATATCGGCAATGATTTTCACGAAAACGATTATTACTATTTAAATAGTGGCAAAGGCTTTTTTGTAGAAAGTGGGGAAAGTCATTTTCGGCATTACAGTCGCTTTAGTATGGGTAATGATGCAGCCGATTATGACAACGACGGTGATTTAGATCTTATAACCGTTGACATGCTGCCTGACGACGAAAAAGTACTTAAAACGTACGGGAGCGACGAAAATTCTGACTCGTATCAATACAAAATTATCTCGAACGGTTATCAGCATCAATCTTCCAGAAATTGCCTTCAACAAAACAATGGAAATGGCGAAAGTTTTAGCGAGGTTGGTTTAATGGCGGCTATATCGGCTACCGACTGGAGTTGGTCGCCATTATTTGCCGATTTTGATAATGATGGCAACAAAGATTTAGCCATTTCCAGCGGCATTGTTAAACGTCCTGTCGATTTGGATTATGTGAAATACATATCTGATTTATATATCCAGAAGGGTATGGATAAATCGGATAAGTACGATGAAGACGCCCTTGATAAAATGCCAGACGGTGCTTCGCATCCATTTATTTTTAAAGGTGATGGAAAAGGGGCTTTTAAAGATGTAAGCGAAGCCTTTGGTACAGCTGATTTAAAAGGCTATTTCAACGGCACTGCCTACGGCGATTTAGATAATGATGGCGACCTGGATTTAGTCATCAATAGAATTAATGCGCCAGCAACTATTCTAAGAAATAACTCAACACAAAAAGGATTTTCCATTGCTTGCGAAGGAACAAAATTGAACCGCTTTGGGATCGGTACAAAGGTCTACGTTTTTGCTAATGGGCAGATGCAGCACCAGCAACTCATGGCAACTCGTGGGTTTCAGTCGTCTTCTGAAAGTAAGTTACATTTTAGCGTTGGATCTAACTCAACTTTAGATAGTGTATTCGTCGTATGGCCCGATCAAACGTATCAGGTTTTAAAAAATATAGCCTTTCCAAAAACAATCGTAGTCAAACAGAGGGAAGCAAAAGGCACTTTTTCACAGAGCCTTATTTTTAAGCAAACGCCAATTATTCTAGAAAATAGCACGGCTCAATACAAAATAGATTGGCAACACACAGAAAACCCGTTTAACGAATACAACACCCAACCACTGATTCCCCATAAACTAAGTACCCGAGGGCCTAAAATTGCCGTTGGCGATATCAATGCCGACGGCTTGGATGACTTCTACGTTTGCGGAGCATCAGGACAAGCAGGAGCTTTGTTTTTGCAGCAAACCAACGGCTCATTTAAGCGAATAAGCGAGGCCGTTTTTTCTGCCGATGCCCTTTGCGAAGACGTTGATGCGGTTTTCCTTGATGCTAACAATGATGGCAAGCAAGACTTATATGTAGTCAGTGGTGGCAACGAATTTGAGACAGGTAATACGTTACTTGGCGATCGGCTTTATTTGAATCTTGGCGGAGGAAAATTTCAAAAAGCAATCAATGCTCTTCCCTCCATTCTAGTCAATAAATCGTGTGTATCCGTAGCTGACGTTGATAAAGATGGCGACAGTGATTTGTTTGTAGGAGTAACTGCCGAAACGAATAAGTATGGTCTTATCAGCGAATCGTATCTGCTGTTAAATAAAGGAAAAGGGCATTTCAATAAAGCCGACGAATCTATTATTTCACTGAAAAACGCGGGTATGATTACCGCTTCGGCCTTTGCCGACATAAATAAAGATGGCTATAGCGATCTACTTGTAGCGGGTGAGTTTATGCCAATTACTGTATTTATAAATCAAAAAGGCAAATTTTCGGCAACTACTCTCCCCAAAACCACAGGCTGGTGGCAGTCTATTTATCTCGATGATGTAAACTCAGATGGAAATCTCGACATTTTAGCGGGTAACTGGGGCTACAATTCAAAGTTCTGGAGTAATAAAAACGGTCCCGTAAAACTCTATGCAAAAGATTTTGACCAAAATGGAAAAATAGACCAGCTTCTATCCTACACGCAACATGGTAAAGAATACCCGTTTTTGGCAAAAGACGAACTAGAGCGTCCCTTACCCGTTCTTAGAAAACACTATACTCGCTACGCGGATTTTGCTGGCCTGGAAATGAAAGATGCCTTTTTAGGTTTTGTCGAACAGGTAAATCCACTAGTTGCCGAAAGAATGGGATCGGTAGTTTGTTACGGCGATGGAAAGGGGGCTTTTACCGTCGCCGATTTGCCTACGGATTTACAAAAAGCCCCTATATTTTCCTTTCAAAAAATTAAGCCGACTGTTTATCTATGCGGTGGTAATTTTCTTGACTCAACCCCTTACGAGGGACGTTATGATGCGCAGCCTTTAGCACTTCTTGACGCGTCAAAAAAGGCGATACATTATATGCATCAGCCTAGTTTGTACAACTACAACGGACAAGTGTGGGATATCAAATGTTTAAAGACAGCGAATGGTAAAGAGTTGGTTTTGGTAGCCTTCAATAATAAGCCTTTAGAAATATTCAGGGTGAAATAAATTTCGCATTATTTCAGATACCTTTTTTGTCATGCTGACGCAGGAAACATCTTACAATTTCCTGACTCGAGAATAGGAATATTTTAAGATGCTTCCTGCGTCAGCATGACAAAAGCGCTGTATATATACCCCTACAAATAAAACTTTTTCCGCTCAATCATTTCCTCGACTACTTCGGGCACCATATAGTGAATGGAGCGATTCGCTCGGATACTATCGCGAATAAAGGTTGCTGAAATATCTAGTAAAGGGGCATTAACTACCAGAACGTTAGCATGTGTTTTAAATGGACTTTCTACTGAACGTGGGCGCTCATACACATACAGCCCGTAGTATTCCAGAATCTTATCGTGGTTCTTCCAATTGGCGAATTGCTCCAGATTGTCCTCGCCCATGATTAACCGGAAAGTATGCTGAGGGTATTTTTCGCTTAGCCGCACCAGCGTATCAATCGTATAGCTGGGCTTGGGCATGGAGAACTCAATATTGGTCGCTTTCAGCCGACTATTATCAGCAATGGCACGCTCGACCATATCGAGTCGGTCAAATTCGTGCAGCAGGCTTTTCGTTTTCTTGAACGGATTCTGGGGCGATACAACAAACCACACCTGCTCCAAATCAGTCGTTGTAGCCATCGTATTAGCAATAATCAGATGGCCGATGTGAATGGGATTGAACGAACCGAAGAATAAGCCGATTTTCATAAGCAGAGGGCATGGGGGCAGAGAGCATGGGGCAAAGATTACCCTCCGCTCCATGCTCTCTGCCCCCATGCTATATTACCGTTCCTTTTGCTGGTACTTGATTATTATTTACGAAATCATCGACTAGCTTTTGCGCCTTTTGCAGAGACGTTTCCAGATCGTCGTTCATTAAAATTACATCGAACCGATCCTGGAAACTCATTTCAAAATGGACTTTAAATAATCGTCGGGATAGGCTTTCTTCGGTTTCGGAACCTCGGCCAATTAGCCGTTGGCGAAGAGTATCTTCATCAGGGACTTTCACGAATACGGCTAAGGCTTTATCGCCGTAAAAATTTTTTAGCTTCAGCCCGCCTTGCACATCTACATCGAACAGCACGTGTTTGCCACTATCCCAGACGCGCTGAATTTCTGACTTCATGGTGCCATAAAAAGCGCCAGTATACACTTCCTCCCACTCGACAAACTCATTATCGTCGATTTTTTGCTTGAATTCTTCAGGGGTCAAAAAGTAGTAATCTTTCCCGTTTTCTTCGCTTCTCCCCCGGCGATCGCGGGTGCAGGCTGAAATGGAAAAGCCGAGATTAGTATTCTCGGCCAGCAAATGCTTAACAATGGTCGTTTTCCCTGATCCTGAAGGGGCTGAAAAAATAATAAGCTTACCGTCCAAGTGATGATTGGTTTACGGCCTGTAGTCTGACTACAAACTACAAACTCTTTAAAAAATTAATTAGGGTAATTAAGGGTGCCTACGTAAAGCATTTCCTTAATTACCCTAATTTCGTCAGGTTACTACTAACTAAAACTTAGAATTTTAGATTTAATCGTTGCTACCAATTGATCTGGGCAACATCTTTTCTCTATTCGTTTGGTTAACAGTTCTTTAACCTCTTGCTCGAGTTGATACATCTCAATGCAGGGCTTGCAGGATTCAAGATTCGCTTTTACTCTAACAAGTTGTTGTTCGGTGGCTTCTCCATCCAAAATCAACTGAATTAGCTTCAGGCAGTCTGCCCGGTGACTGCAATGTTCTTTCATCTCTGGCTTAGTGCCCGACGAGGATGGCAACGGCGTTTGCATTGGAAAAGTTTAATTTATTCCAAGAATATTTATAAAGAATAAGTTATTAGCAGAACCAATTTTGACTTAGAAAAAGTTCGGTTTATTCCTCATTTTCTTCTTTATAGCCCATCGAAGATGCGTAATCGCGTAATTTTTCTTTCAACAGGTTGCGGGCTCGGTGCAAACGGGATCGAACGGTGCCAATCGGGATATCCAGGATTTTGGCCATTTCCTCATACGTGAATCCTTCGATGTCGCAGAGAATAATGACCGTTCGGAAATCGACGGGCAACGAGTTTAGAGCCGTTGCGACTTCATCGCCGATCAGGTCAGAAACGGATTCGGCCCGGAGGTCGACCGTATGTTCAGATTCAGCATCTTCGGAGTTATAGGTTGTCTCAACATCCTGATAATCTACCTTTGCCGGCTCTTTACTTTTTTTCCGATAATCGTTGATGAAGCTGTTCTTCAGAATCCGAAACAGCCATGCCTTTGCGTTAGTTCCTTGCTCAAAGGATGAAATGAACCGAAACGCCTTAAGGTACGTATCCTGTACCAGGTCGTTCGCATCATCTTCGTCCATTGTTAGCCGGAAGGCAAAGTTGTACATTGAGTCTATGTGGGGCATAAACTCTTTGTTAAAAATCTGATACTTCTGCTCATCAGTATAGCCGCGGGCTGGCGTATCAGCCAGGGGCTGCTCGGCAGAATTGCTGTCGGGTAACAATTGGTCGTCGTCGCGGGTTGGCGTATCTGACATAACTTCGGGAATAGTCGCCATAAAAATAAGAGTTAATTGCCGTATCCTATCGGCAACACTCAACGAATTCGATAATTACCCGAACCAAATCGCTGAGATGTATTAAAAGTGACTGCAAAAATTAATCCTTTGTTTAAAAAGTATGTTTAAAACTTAGTAAATATGACTATTTGGCAGGGAACGTTTCACTTCCTGACAATGTTAAAGCCGATCAATCGCTCCAAGATAGGTGGCGACTGATCGGCCTTTGTTTATTTACTAACTTTTTAGGCAGTAGTAGGCTTAAAATATCGCTTTAACCACGAGTTGGCTGCTTGAATACGCCAGTCTGCCAAAAACTCCGATTTCGTTTTCACCAGTGTATTAAACACAATTGTGTCAGGTGTTAGTACGCCATCTATAACAGCAGTTTTAATAGCAGGTAAAGCAAACGTGGTTAACGATCCATCAGCTAACTGAACAGCGGCTGACCGATCGAAGAAACCTACACCAATCTGAGTGCCAATTGTTTGCACCGTACGTACCGATGAATCAATCGAACAACCACTAGGAAGGGTATATCCTTCATCGACGCTTACAACTACAAATCGATTCTCAACCACTTTTGCGGATGCCAGCAACGGCTGTCCATGCGCAGCCCACTGATTTAGTGCCGATTGTAGCGATTCCTGAATCGTGTTTACTTCACTATCTGTCAGCGCACGATTAGCCTGATAAACCCACACACGGGCATGATCTGGCAGATTATCAAAATCGATGTACATTACTTTAACGATGAATGATAAGTGATGAATGATAAATTCCAGAAAATAATTCATCACTTATCATTCATCACTCATAATTGTTTTAAAGTCCTTCTTTCTGGGCGATGAGTTCCGCAATATCGAAGACACGGACGGAATCTTCGCGGTTCTTATTCTTGACTCCATCCGACATCATTGTCATGCAGAAAGGGCAGGCAACCGCGATCGTATCAGCGCCCGTAGCAAGAGCCTCTTCGGTACGTTCAACGTTTACGTCTTTTTTACCGGGTTCCGGTTCTTTAAAATATTGTCCTCCACCAGCTCCACAGCATAGGCCGTTGGCCTTAACGCGCTTCATTTCGACCAAATCCGCATCTAAAGCAGCCAGAACCTCACGTGGAGCTTCGTACACTTTGTTCGCTCGCCCTAAATAGCAGGAGTCGTGAAACGTGATCTTACGTCCTTTGAACGATTGGCCTTCTTTAACCCGAATTCTCCCTTCATTAATCAGGCCTTGTAGGAACTGCGAATGATGAATTACTTCATAGTTACCGCCCAGCTCAGGATATTCATTCTTTAGCGTATTGAAACAATGCGGACAAGCCGTCACGATTTTTTTGACATTATAGCCATTCAACACCTGAATATTGGATACCGCCTGCATCTGAAACAAAAACTCGTTTCCAGCCCGACGTGCAGGATCACCCGTACAGGTTTCTTCCGGACCTAACACGGCAAACTTGATTCCTACGTGATTCAAAATTCTGACGAAGGCGATTGTAACGCGCTTGTATCGATCGTCGAACGAACCTGCACAACCTACCCAAAATAAAATTTCCGGTTCGTCGCCAGCCGCAGCCATATCAGCCATAGTTGGGACGGTATATGTTTTTGATTCCATTTAGTGAGTTGTAGCGTTATAGAGTTGTAAGGCACTAGAGTTGAAAAGTTGTTCTAACTCTAGTACCTTACAACTCTATAACTTCATTTTACAGGTTCATTAACTTGCTCGGCCCAGTTGAAACGATCGCTTGGTGAGAATTTCCATGGAGCCATATTATTTTCAATATTGCTAAACATCGCATTCCAAGACGCGGGTGCCTGCGATTCTTCCATTACTCTGTATCGACGCAATTGCAGAATAATATCCAGCGGATTGATATTAATTGGACAGGCATTTACACAAGCCTGGCAAGTTGTACAGGCGTTGAGTTCTTCGGCCGTTATGTAATCGTTCAGAAGCGATTTATCATCCTTGTAATCAAATCCGTTTGCTTGCCACCCACGTTGAATTTCTTCAAGTCGGTCACGAGTGTCCATCATGATTTTACGGGGTGATAATTTTTTCCCCGTAATATTTGCCGGACAAGCGGCTGTACAGCGTCCACACTCTGTACAGCTATACGCATTCATGAGGTTAATCCATTTCAAATCCTGCACATCTTTAGCCCCAAATCGACCAATTTCTGCTGGCTGCTCACCATTATCGTTTGCTTGAGATCCATCCGCTTCGGTTGTAACAGGTAATCCTAAAGCAAGTTGTACTTCCTTTGTGATCTCAGGCATATTCTGCATTTCGCCCTTCGGTTGCAGATCAGAGAAATAGACATTTGGGAAGCCCAAAGCGATATGTAGGTGTTTTGAATAAGTGACGTAAATCGCAAAAGCCAGAATACCTAGAATGTGAGCCCACCAAGCCACGCGCTCATACACCATCAAAGCCGTGTCACTAAAATTGGTAAAAAGCGGTTTCAGAAACTGACTAATTAAAAAGTCTGGTACGATACCTCGCAATTCTCCATAATGCCCAACTCCTCGGTCACGAAGTACGCTATCTGATGCATTCCAGGTTAAGAACGCAATCATAAGCAGAATTTCAGCGATTAGGATAATAGCGGCATCGGTACGTGGCCAGCGAGTCATTTCGCGATGTCGTTCTGGTTGAAATCGATTGACTTTTGCTATAAACCGGCGACAGAGAAACACAACGCAAACAGTTAAGACACCTACAGCTAGTATTTCAAAGACAGCAATCAGGAGTGGATAAATCGGCGTGATATAAAGCGCAAATAGACGATGCGTACCCAAAATACCATCTAAAATGATTTCAAGAACTTCCAGATTGACAATCAGAAAACCTGCGTAAATCACAAAGTGCATGACACCAACCAACAGATTGGTAAACATCTTCTTCTGACCGAAAGCAACCAGCAACATTGTTTTCAGTCGCTCATCCGCATGATCAAACCGATTCTCTGGCCGACCGAGTTTGATCGCTCGACTAATGAGTCGAACGCGTTTCGTTATATACCAGGCCGTTGCGCCAAGCGCTATAACGAACAAAATTTGTTGAACAATCTCCATGCGAAACCACAATTTATTTCATCTGAGAATCAACCAAGTAGATTCGATGAATGCTATTATTTAAATTTTTTCTGATCAACCTATTGCAAAAAGGGACAGAATCCGTACTTTTGCACCCACGTTTCGGTGATGTAGCTCAGTTGGTAGAGCAAAGGACTGAAAATCCTTGTGTCGGCGGTTCGATTCCGTCCATCACCACCGCTAACGTAAGCCTTCCCAATTGGGGAGGCTTTTTTTATTATACTGATTTGCAACCGCTTTACTATTCATTAGGTTTATATTAACTAATTCTTCACCTAAATAGTATGCAAGCATACTATTTATCACTTGGCAAATATAGCGTTTTCGATACATCTAGCAAGTAGTGTATCTCCTAAAAGAAAACCTTTGTCAATGGAGAAAATAGTAAAACGTAAAGGCGCAGGAAATTAACCTTTACTGTTTCTGAACCGCATTCATTTCTATACCAATCGCTTGCATGAGTTGGCTGGCATTGAAACTTTCGCAGATGCCGTTGCGCAGCTTATAATCGAAAATAAGTTCGCCATTCTGGAGGTCTGACTGGAAGTGAAAATTCCTGACGAAATTATCTGCATCTGTAAGCTGACCCAGTTCAAGATCATGCGTTGATACAAAGCCGGAAGCGGTTGTCTGATGCAATTGACGGATCAATGCTTCTGCACCTCGGTGGCGATCTGCTGAATTGGTTCCTTTCAGAATTTCGTCCAGAAAGTAGAGAACAGGAATCTTATTGTGCTGTTTTGTCTGCTGGATGAGCGTCTGTAGGCGCTTCAGTTCAGCGTAGAAAGACGATGTGCTTTCCTCAAGCGAATCTTGCGTACGCATGCTTGTGAACACCAGAACGGGTGAACACCAGAATCGTTCGGCACTGACAACGGCACCTGCAAGCGCCAGTACAACATTTGCACCAACAGTACGTAGGAAAGTACTTTTACCAGACATATTTGAGCCAGTAATCAACACAGTTTGTCCGGAGCCAGTCAATTTTAGGGAGTTAGCGACACTACGGTCAGGCGCTAATAACGGATGAGCCGCAGCTGTAAAATCCAGTACAAATTCATCATCGACGATATCGGGAGTAGCATAACTGGGATGCGCAAACGCAAAACCAGCCAGACTATTCAATGCTTCCAGTTCACCTAAAGCCTCAAACCAGCGACCAAGATGGGGACCATGCGTTTTACGCCAATATTCGAGCCGATATAAATAGTGAATATCCCAAAGTGTGGCGATTCCGAAAAACAAATAGAAATAGGGATTACGCCGATAATTTAACCCTTCGGTTAGTCTTGACAATTTGCCAATGGCTTCTGAAGCGGATTGATCGTCAGATGTTAACGCCTTCCGAATAGCTTGTAGCCGAATAGCATCGCTTTTTAACTGTTCAGCTTTCTCAAATAGAGACCGAAAGGAACGCAGGGCTGTCGAAATCTCAAACGTTTGTTCACTGACTTCTTTAGCACGGGCTGAAGTTTGACTAAGGATCAATCCATGCACGGCTAAGCTTAATAAAACAGCTGTACCAGGAATATAGCCCGCCAGCCAGGCTATGAATAAACTCAGCGTGATGGCCGGAAATAAAAACCGGATAATAGCCATATAGCCAGGCAAAGGCGTAATCTCAGCATTTGCCCATTTAACAAGATTAGCCGGAGAGTGGCTTACCGTTTCTTCTACATAGGCCAATGCTTCAAACTCTTGTCGCCAATCAATCTGAGGTTTTAACTCAGCGACTACTTGATGGCGTAATCGCACCGCATCAGGTGCAGATGGCGATTTGAGCCAGTTAGTCAATCGATTCTGTCCTTCGTAGGTATGCGTCCGATTCAGCAGCCGGAAAAGTGAATGTTTGCCGAATACGTCTAAATCGCCAGAATAATAGTGCGTTGGACTACTAAATTGCTCGCCCGTTTCAGGCCGAAGATATTGGCGTTTCAGACGGGCAGCTTCGTCCTGATTGATAAAGGCTAATTTTTGATTTAAATCGCGCTTTTGTCGAGCAGCTTGATGTCTTTTCAACAGAACTAAAAACCCGACGATACCAATTAACAAGCTAGCAATAGCAGCAAGTTGCTGATCTAGTCGAATAAATAGCCAAATAGCCGCAACGCTACCTACGAACCACACAAGGCGCGCAAAGGCCAATTGATTAAACTGTCGTTGAGCTGCTTTTTCAGCTTCAATAAATTGCTGCTGACGTTGAGGAAAAAGGGTTTCGGGAGTCATTCTATTTGTTGCAATCGAGGCAAACACCCTGAATTAACAGGTTCATTTCCTTGCGGCTATAGCCTTCAGGTAAGGCAACAGATGGAATACTAACCTTATCTAAACAAGTTGTTTGGCCACAAGCTTCGCATTTAAAATGTACGTGGTCGTGATGGTGATGTCCGTCGGTGCAGGTTTCGCGGCAGAGCGCGTATTTGGTACCGCCTTCATCATCCAATACCTTATGCAATAATCCTTTATCCAAGAAAGTTCGAAGAGTGCGGTAGATCGTTACTCGATCATGATCGGGACCGAGGCCGCTTTCTATATCGTTGTGCGCCAGTGCATGACCGGCACTCAGGAACAAATCAAGTACCTCCTCACGCCCATTTGTATGGCGGAGGTTGAAGTCTTTCAGGGTTTTAGAAGCCAGTGACATAACTATTGATTCTTTTTATTCAATCGGTTCGAATTGCAATTTAACCAGATTCGCATAGATACCGTCTTCCTGGATAGCCAGCTCATCGTGCGTACCTGATTCAGCGATCTGACCTTCGCGCAACACATAAATCATATCTACTTTCCGAATCGTTGCAAGCCGGTGCGCAATAATTATCGTCGTCCGATTTTGCATCAATTCATCCAGAGCTTCCTGAACGAGCCGTTCCGATTCGGCATCTAATGAACTCGTTGCTTCGTCCAGAATCAGAATGGCGGGGTCTTTTAAAATGGCGCGGGCAATGGCAATGCGTTGCCGCTGTCCACCCGATAATTTAACGCCCCGTTCGCCAACAATTGTTTGTAAGCCTTCTGGAAATGAATCGATAAACTGCAACGCATTAGCCTTACGAGCTGCTTCACGCACTTCAGCCTCCGTAGCACCGGGTTTACCGTATTGAATATTTTCCAGAATCGTACCGCCAAACAACATAACCTCCTGCGGAACGACGGCAACGTTCTTCCGTAACTCCGTCACGTTGAAACTTGACAGATCGCGGCCATCAACTGTAATTTGTCCACCACTGATCGGGTAATAGCGCATGAGCAATTGTACGA
The DNA here is from genome assembly GCF_054776975.1 of Spirosoma harenae. NCBI lineage: Bacteria > Pseudomonadati > Bacteroidota > Cytophagia > Cytophagales > Cytophagaceae > Spirosoma > Spirosoma harenae. Next base: position 160,544 of record NZ_BAAHBD010000012.1, read on the forward strand.
TAGTTGATTTCCCAGCTCCACTCTGCCCGACTAACGCAATCTTTCGGCCTGCCGCTACATTCAGCGAAATTCCTTTCAGAACAGGTAATTCAGGACGAGATGGGTATGAAAACCGTACATCACTAAATTCTACATGGCCTTGAACAGGAACAAACAAAGGCAATTCGTCGGCCGTATTCACTTCGGATGGTTCATCCAGAATTTCCAGAATCCGTTCTGATGCGCCTACTGTTTTTTGCACCTGCGCATACATATCACCCATCCCCGCTACGGAGCCGCCAATGAAAGCGGTATAGAAAATAAAGGTCAGCAAATCAGCAAAGGGGATTTCGCCGGATTGGACCAAGCTACCGCCATACCAGACCACGCCCATAATTCCACCGAACATCGCGAAAATGATGAACGACACAAATACACCCCGAAAACGGGCCGTTTTAAGAGCTATATTAACCATTTTCTGTAATGACGCACCATAACGACCAATCTCAAGGCGTTCGTTGGTAAACGCTTTCACTACATTAATCGATTGCAATGTTTCTTCCACAATCACACTAGCTGCGGCCAGTTGATCCTGCGCCTGTTTCGACAGTCGGCGGATAAATCGTCCGAAAAATATGGCCGCTACAATAATCACCGGAAACGTCGCCAGCATAAAGAGTGTCAGCTTCCAGGAGACGTATAGGATAAACAATGTACCACCAATCAGCGTAGCGACTTGCCGGAAAAGTTCAGCCAGGGTAATAGATAGGACATCCTGTAACTGCGATACGTCGGCCGAGAGTCGGCTGGTGAGTTCACCCACGCGCCGTTTCTCGAAAAAAGGAATTGGTAGCGTTATGATTTTGCTGTATACATCGCGTCGGACGTCGGCCATTGACCGCTCGCTGACCTGCGCGAAAAAGTAGATTCGACAGAAGGAGAAAACAGCCTGTAAAATCAGGATTCCCCCAAATATCAAAATAACCTGATTGAGTGTAAAGGGCGATTTTCCCTGAATAACGCTCGTTACCTGACCAATCAACGCCGGAAAACTTAGCGTCGTCGTCGTCGATAAAATCAGGAAAATAAACCCGATCACGAACTGCATTCGATAAGGTTTTACATATCGAAATACGCGTAAGGTCTTTTTGTAATCCTCGCGCGTGTATTTCTTTTTATCTGCTTCACTGGCTTCTTCGCCAAAGCTTCGTCCTCGTTTTGCCATTTCTTTTCTTGTAGAGACGCAATAGGATGCCTCTTTACTCTTTTTGTCCTTTATATCCCGACTGTTCAAAAATCTGCCGGGCATCTGCGTTTCGCATCAGGTCAGTGATGCTAACGTTTGAATGTTCATCGTGATACATACCCACAATCCGCCAGCCCAACCACCGACCAATCGCGCCAGGACAATCTTTTCCGATTTCGGCCGTAAAAGGGCGTTCGTTCATGTATCGTTGCTTAATCGCCGGATTTGTCTGGTATAAAAGCTGGTTGTCAATAAAATGTCCCCAAACAAGATCCTGCGCATTAAACGTTTGGGTCAGTTGTTTGTCAGAGTAACCGATGACGAGGCTATCCGCTACGTTTGGCAACATCGTTTTGGTAAATACGTACCCTTTCCCGTAATAGACCATATCGGCAATCATCGTTTGATCGGCCCGGTTTGTGGCATTGTATTTGTCAGAGATGGCAAAGATTATTGCGGGAACAAGATGATCTTTGTCGTAGCGACGTAAAATGTACTGTGGAAATTCATCTTTGGGCGGTAGGTATTTTGCTTTCGGCCCAACAAAATAGTCAAGGCCAATAACAATTAGACTATCTGAGACGACAAGATCAGGACCCATAAATCCAGTGACAACCGTAGCAATTTTGGGTGATTTGAAGTCTGGAAAGTCTTTTTTAATCGTTGTAAAGGCTTCACTTAATTGTTTACGTAAGTCAGAGAGGTCGCCAAATTGGTCCTGAATCTGATTATTAAATTCGTTGAGCGACGGATTATTGATCCGGTTTATCAATCCATTGACAACAGTTGTATCATTTCCGGCTCCATTCGCGTTAAAGTACAATTGAGCGATAGACGGATTTCGGTTTAATAATGCCTTGACACTATCAGCCGATTTATTGGAAAAGAGTTTTTGATCGAATCGGATAAGCGTAACCTCTTCGTTTTTTGTACACGAAGCCAGTAAAAACAAGCAAAAAAGCCCCGCAAGGGCTGTCCGTAGTTGCATGCAAATCAGAAGTTTTCAATATAGAAAACGTGCAAAATTATGAAAAAAGTTGCAGGGTTCGGGATGATTTTGATTCTGCTCACGACTGGCGTTGGTTGGGCACAATCTTCTTCGCCTGCTCTATACAATATGCGTACAAAGGAATCGAGCGTCACCGAAAGGCGATTCCGTAAAATTCTGGGCGACAATTACGACGGCCAGGATCAAAATCGACGCGACTATGACGATGATCGCAAACGTCGCCGTCGCAAGCAAAATCAGTCGTCTGATACAGAAAACAATGGCTACGGCGCTGGCCCTGATTATTTATGGACAACGCATCTTATTGAGATGAGCATCCACTTTGCTCCTTCACTTGATATGAATACTGCCGAAGGAACAGGCAATTACTTAGGTTTTCGTACGAACGGCGCAGGTGTTCGGATGAGTGTCGGGCCTTCGCTCGATTATTTTTTCTTTAAAGATCGTTACGCATTCGGAACAGGGCTTTGGTATACGATCAAACGGTCTGGTTTTCAGATGCCTGGTACGTTTGGCGAAACTCGTTGGAATCCTAGCGCACCAGCCAAAGAATCCGTTTATAATCTGCAATACCTGCAAATTCCGTTAACAGCCAAAATGTTTGCGAATAACATCGCTCCGAACATGCGCTTATACGTGCAAACAGGTGGTTTGTTAAGTATTAAGCTGGCGGAGAAAGCGTTAGACCAAGCCCGAAATGGTTTGTACACCGCTGAAAGTGGCGGAAATCAGCGTCAGTACGGATTTGGGGATATTGAGTTATTGCTCGGCGCGGGGATTCAATACAAAATCAATCAGAACAATGCATTTAACCTAGGAATGAGTTATCAGCGCGGACTGATTAATATTGCTCGGGGTAGCGAACTAGTATCTAAAAGCCGGGTTGTTTCGCTGGATTTAGGCTTTAAGTTTTGACAGACCGTTCTTGTCATGCTGACGCAGGAAGCATCTTAAGGTATCCAGATAGTCAAGCTATGGAACGCTAAGATGCTTCCTGCGTCAGCATGACAAAAAATTAGATTCGCATTTCAATTCCTTTCTCACGCAAATACCCCTTTAAGGCTGGAATTTCAATTTCTTTGAAGTGAAAAATACTGGCGGCTAATCCTGCATCAGCTTTGCCCGTTGTAAACACATCCACAAAGTGATCCATTGAACCAGCTCCACCCGATGCAATCACGGGGATGTTAGCCGTTCCCGAAATATGTGCGGTCAATTCAAGCGCAAAACCTGCTTTCGTGCCGTCGGTATCCATTGAGGTTAATAGAAGTTCACCTGCTCCCCTTTCTTCTACTTCTTTTGCCCAGGCAATCGTACGCAATTCTGTAGGCTTACGACCACCGTGTGTATGCACAATGTGTTCACCATCGACATAGCGTGTATCAATGGCTACGACGACACACTGACTACCAAATTCCAATGCTAACTGATTGACCAAGTCAGGATTGCGAACAGCTGATGAATTAATGGAAATCTTGTCGGCTCCAGCGTTTAGTAACGCAGATACATCGGCTACAGATGAAATCCCTCCACCGACAGTAAACGGAATATTGATCGTATGCGCTACGTTTCGAACTAACTCAATAAGGGTTTTTCGCTCATCGACAGTAGCGGTAATATCCAGGAAAACCAGTTCGTCGGCGCCCTGCTCGGCGTAGATTGCGGCCAAGGCAACGGGATCGCCAGCATCGCGCAGGTTTACGAAGTTGGTTCCTTTTACAGTCCGCCCGTCTTTAATATCCAGGCAGGGAATAATCCGTTTGGTAAGCATTAGTAAGCAATAAAAGCTTTGATAGACATTGTATTTTGAGGATTATCAACCGGCTGGAAGCCGAATTGGCTATATAATCCATGCGCATCCAGCGTAACCAGCATCATCCGGCGCAAACCTTGTAAAGGTGGATAAGCCATAATAAAAGCCATCATCTGTTTCGATAGGCCTTTTCCCCGATGATCCGGCAAAATGAATACATCAGCCAGATAGCCAAACGTAGCTAAATCGGTAATGACTCGGGCAAAACCAACTTGTTTATCTCCTCGATATACACCAAAGCAAATCGAGTTTTCAATTGAGCGCTGGACAACCTCAAGCGGAATATTCAGACACCAATACGCTTCCTGGCTCAGAAAACGATGAATAACATCCAAATCAAGTTTGGTTTTATCGGCACTTATCGTGTATTCCTCGTTCATTGTTCAATGAATTTGCTCAATTCTTTCAACGAAATTCGCCCTTCATAGATCGCCTTACCGACGATAACGCCGAAGACATTCATATCGGCCAAGGTTTCGATATCTGCCATATTACTGACTCCACCGCTGGCAATGACATTTAATTTAGGAAACTGATCCTGTAGATTCCGGTACAAATCGAACGAAGGTCCTTGCAATAGACCGTCTTTCGCTACATCCGTGCTGATGACATATTTGATTCTTTTTTCCACCCATTTCTCTACAAAATCATAGACCCAAACTTCGGTTGATTCTTCCCAGCCACTGACGGCGATTTTTTCATTTTTGGCATCAGCCCCCAAAATGATTGATTCAGAGCCGTGTCGAGAAAGCCAACGTTCCATTACGTCGGGCTGCTTTACCGCAACACTACCGCCCGTAACCTGTTTAGCTCCGCATTCAAATACAACTCGCAAATCCTCATCCGATTGAACGCCACCGCCAAAATCAATATGCAAATGAGTTTTGGATGCAATCAATTCCAGCACTTTCCAGTTGATAACCCGTTTTTCTTTCGCTCCGTCCAGATCAACCAAATGCAATCGAGTCAATCCGGCATCTTCAAATTGTTGCGCTACCTCCAGCGGACGAGCATTATATTCTTTCTTCTGATTATAGTCGCCCTGCGTTAGGCGAACGGCTTTCCCTTCGATAAGGTCAATTGCGGGAATTATGTACATGTTACTGGTATATGGGGTTTAGCCGCCTTATAATTTCAAAAAATTCTCCAGAATCTGTTGCCCAACATCGCCACTGATTTCAGCGTGAAATTGGGCTGCGTAAAAATTATCGCGATGCAGCATAGCGCTAAATGGCCGGACGTAATCACAAACAGCCGTCGTTTCTGAGCATACATCAGCTGCATAGCTATGGACAAAATAGACATAAGCATTTTCTGACAAACCTTCTGTAAGCGGCCCCTGTAGGTTATGAATACTATTCCAGCCTGTATGCGGTACTTTAAAGCCCGGTTTAGCTGGAAATCGTCGAACGTCAATATCGAAAATTCCCATGCAGGTAGTGTCGTTCTCTTCAGAATAGCGGCACATGAGCTGCATACCGACGCAGGTTCCTAACACAGGCTGTTTCAGCGACGGAATCAGTTTATCCAAATCGCGTTCGCGCAGATAGGCCATTGCCGTGCTGGCTTCGCCCACGCCCGGAAAAATAACTTTATCTGCCGACCGAATTTCAGCTTCATCATCTGTAAGCAAATAGCTGGCTCCTACCCGCTCCAGCGCGTACATGACCGACTGAACGTTTCCCGCGTTATATTTAATAATAACCGTTTTCATAATGCAAAAGCCCGGCTCGTTAGCAGAACCGGGCTTTGTATATTGTGTAATTAGGATTATCTCTCTAAACTCACAAACACGTGCATCTCGCTCTGCTGCGTTACCGCCCAGAATGATAATGCCGATGATGAATTGCTTGCGAAGTCATGAAGCAAAGGTAAAGGCTTGCGTCTTTAAATCAAAACAAACTCCCCTGTACGACCTTAGGTTGTAACACAGGTTCACGCAAATTTAGACCGCAATGTTTATTCAATTCACGAATCCAGTATAGAATCAGTTCGGGAGCCGTATCGTTTTCGCCACCGCCGTGAATGAACAGATACGCAGTTTGTAAGCCTTTTTCGAACCAGGTTTTGAGCCGCTGTATCCAGGCATCGGTGCGGATGTAATCGGTCGGGTGCCCTTCATTGGCAATGAACCGTAGCGTCAGAACCGGGCTACTCAAACCCATATGCAATACATCGCGCCGACCGGCTACATCAGTAATAACTACGTGACGGCGAAGTAAATAAAGCCTTTCAAGAGTTTGCTGCCAAACCGTCGCTTTACTAAACCAATCCGGATGGCGGAATTCAACAGCTACATCTAATTCATCGGGCAAACTTTTCAGATAAGCTTCCAATATCGGCCATTTATCAGGCCCAAACGCAGGTGGAAGTTGAAGAAAAGCCATTCCCAGAAATTCTTCCAGACTCAATACGGCATTAACAAACTCTTCCGTTAACAGCTCTGTGGCTACTAGTTGGCGCTCGTGGCTGATAATTTGTGGAAATTTCGGGCAATACGTAAAACTCGGACGATCGGGGGAACCAGCCGCTTCGGCCTTCCACTTTTCAATCATACCGGCCGTTGGTATTTGATAATGCGTCAGATTTAGTTCGATCGTATTGAACTGACGTACGTAATAATGCAGAAAATCCCGCTCTTTTGCATTGAAGGGATATACTTTGCCGACGTAATCTTTATTCGCCCAGATCGGCCCGCCAATAAATACGGTCGGACGATTTGTTGGTTCGACACTTGCCCAGATACGCGCGTTGAAAGCCGCACCGGGGGGTAAGGTAAGATTAACGGCGTCGAGGTTATGTATTTTTCCGAATTCCATAGGCTACTTAAATCAGCCCGCCGAAGCGGAAGTATTGCAGTAAAACGGTCAAAGACAGGCTTTCGTTTTTTCGCCCTATCCAATTTAGCTAATTTTGTCTTTTATCCGTAATTCCAGCGTTGGTTTTTACCATGTCGTTCTTATAAAATGGCAAAAATCAAACCAGATTTCTATTGATCGTATGATTTCGAAAACATATGCCCCCCAGGAAATTGAAGAAAAGTGGTATCAATATTGGCTTGATAACCAGTTTTTTAAGTCAACACCCGATGATCGTGAGCCTTACACGATCGTAATACCTCCGCCAAACGTGACGGGTGTGTTGCACATGGGCCATATGCTCAATAATACGATTCAGGATGTATTAATCCGGAAGGCGCGTATGGAAGGCAAAAATGCTTGTTGGGTTCCCGGCACCGACCACGCCAGTATCGCGACTGAAGCTAAGGTGGTTGCGATGCTGAAAGAAAAAGGCATTAGCAAACAGGACATTACACGCGAAGAATTTATGAAATACGCCTGGGAATGGACGCACAAATACGGCGGAATCATTCTTCAGCAACTTCGTAAACTCGGCGCTTCCTGCGATTGGGATCGTACGCGATTTACTATGGAACCCGCTCTATATGATTCGGTTATCGACGTATTTGTTGATTTATATAACAAAGGGCAAATCTACCGGGGTGTTCGTATGGTGAACTGGGACCCGCAAGGTCGTACGGCGGTTTCTGACGAAGAAGTTATCACGAAGGAAATACAGCAAAAACTGGTCTATATCCGATACGAAATAGCGGGGAGCAAGGAGCAAGGAGAAGCAGATTACATTACAATCGCCACAGTTCGACCGGAGACGATCATGGCTGATGCGGCCATTGCCGTAAATCCAGCCGATGAGCGGTATAAACATCTGCATGGCAAAAAAGCATTGATTCCGCTCATCAACCGTGAGATTCCCATCATTACCGATGACTATGTAACGATGGATTTCGGTACGGGTGGATTAAAAGTTACTCCTGCGCACGATCCTAATGACTATGCGCTAGGTGTTAAGCACAATCTGCCAGTAATCGATACGATCAACGATGATGGTACGCTGAATGAAAAAGCGCAGATTCTCGTCGGTATGGATCGTTTTGCGGCTCGGAAAGCGATTATCAAGCTGCTGGAAGAATCCGGAAACTTGGTCAAAACGGAAGATTATAAATCGAACGTTGGTACATCTGAGCGAACGGGTGCCGTGATTGAGCCTAAGCTATCAATGCAATGGTTCCTGAAAATGGACGAGTTGTCGAAACCAGCTTTTGAGAACGTCATGAACGATACGGTTCAACTTCACCCATCGAAGTTTAAGAACATGTATCGCTCGTGGATGGAAAATCCGCACGACTGGTGCATTAGTCGACAACTTTGGTGGGGTCAACGTATTCCTGCCTTTTACATGCAGGACGGAACGGTTATCGTAGCGAAGAACAAGCACGAAGCGCTGGAAAAAGTACAGCACGAAATGTTACTTTTTGCCATGACTGAAGCCGATCTGACGCAGGACGAAGACGTTTTAGATACCTGGTTTTCTTCGTGGCTTTGGCCAATTTCGGTATTCGACGGGTTGAAAGATCCCGACAATGCTGATATCAACTACTATTATCCGACCAACACCCTTGTTACGGGTTTTGATATTATTTTCTTCTGGGTTGCCCGAATGATCATTGCCGGATACGAGTACCGAGGTGAGCGTCCTTTCAAGGATGTTTATTTCACAGGGATGGTCCGCGACAAGATCGGTCGTAAAATGTCGAAACAACTCGGTAATTCACCCGATCCGCTTAACCTCATTGAGCAATTTGGCGCTGATGGGGTAAGAACTGGAATGCTGTTCAGTTCTGCCGCTGGAAATGATTTGTTGTTCGATGAAAAGCTAGTTGAGCAAGGGCGTAATTTCAGCAATAAAATCTGGAATGCATTCCGATTGGTAAAAGGGTGGACAATTGCCGATGACAATACAGGTACGACACCTGTAGAGACAAGGCATGCCTTGTCTCTACCCATTACGTGGTTTGAATCGAAACTGAATGCAACCCTCATTCAAATTGAGAATGATTTCAGTAAGTTCCGTATTTCCGACGCATTACAGGCAGTTTACAAGCTGATCTGGGATGATTTCTGCTCACAGTATCTCGAACTCATCAAGCCCGGTTTTGAACAGCCAATTGATCGTGCTACGTACGACGCAACAATCAATTTCTTCGAACGACTGATGAGTCTGGCTCACCCATTTATGCCGTTTATTACCGAAGAAATCTGGCAGGACATTCGTGAACGAAAAGCGGGTGATAGCATTTGTATTGCTCCATTTCCCAAAGCCGGTGCTGTTGATAATCAGACTTTGACTGATTTTGACACGCTGTTTGAGATTATATCGAACATCCGGAATACGCGTAATGCCAAACAGATTTCACCAAAGATTGCATTACCATTGGCTATTAAAACCGCTTCCGCAGAACGGTTTAAGCCGCTGGAATCGTTGATTGGCAAAATGGCGAATGTCTCTGAAATTAGTTATGTTCAGGAAAAAACGCCGGGCGAATCCACGCCGGGAATTTCTTTTCTGATCAAAAGCGATGAGTTCTTCGTCAATGTCGCTGGCGAACTTGATACAGAACAGGAGATAGCGACTACACGTAAAGAATTAGAGTATAATATCGGCTTCCGCGATTCGACGCTCAAGAAGCTTTCTAACGAGAAGTTTGTAGCCAACGCTAAGCCGGAAGTCGTTGATCGGGAACGACAGAAACTGGCTGACGCTGAGGCAAAAATCCAGGCCCTCCAGCAACGTCTACAAGATCTTGGCGCTTAGAACAGTCTGCGAATTACTTCCTTAGGATAGATTTTAGTAATTTTAATAATAAATTTTAAAGCAATAATGCAATTATTTGGTTAAATAATTGCATTATTGCTTTTCATATAACCACATTCAATCTTCATGAACAAGTGCATCTTTCTTGATCGCGACGGGGTTTTAAACGAAGACCGGACGGATTATGTCTACCGGGTCGAAGATTTTATTATTCCTGACGGTGTACCTGAAGCACTACGCTTGTTAAAAGAAGCAGGCTATTTGCTCATTGTTATTACCAATCAGGCAGGTATTGCTAAGGGTTTATATACACGCGACGATGTAATGACCTGCTACAATTATTTGCAGGATCAATGCGGTAAATTGATCGATGATATTTACTACTGCCCTCATCATCCTAAATACGATACAGAGTCGCTTACACGCAAACCAGGCTCATTATTGCTCGAAAAAGCAATCGCTAAATACAACATTGAGCCAGAAAGCTCTTGGATGATTGGTGATGCCCTCCGCGACATTCAGGCAGGACGAAAAGTTGGTGTACGTACTGTGCGGATCGCTCAGGAAATGCAATCGACTTCCGATGCCGATGGCTATGCTTCTAATCTGTTAGAGGCATCACAGTTTGTACTTGAGCACGCTGCTTAAACAAAAAGGCGGCTAATCTATTCTGAATAGATTAGCCGCCTTTTATAGTCTAAATCTTCAATTAAGCACGTACCTGCGTTGAAGCAGGTTTCTGTACACTGCCATAGGCTGGACAATTCGCTTTACGCGCACACGATCCTAGTGACAACATCGCCAGTACAGAACTCAGAACCAGTAGCTTTTTCATGAAATAGTTGTCCAGATGTTTTGGTTAATCGTCAGTCTGTAAACGAAAATAATGCCAAAAACTGTACGATACACGCTTACCCGTTTACTAATTTTCTTCCTTCATTAGTTCAGCTTCTTCCTCACGTGTTTCAGCCGCTTCTGTAGCTTCTAATTCGGTCATACCGGGTTCAGCACCGCCATAGCCCAAAATCTTCAGCATAACCTCGCTATTTTGCTCAGGAGCGAATAATCGTGTACGTAGGTTACCTTCCTCATCTTTGTCAACGATAACGTGCTGAGGAGCCGGAATTAAGCAATGCTGAATACCTCCGTATCCGCCAAGCGATTCCTGGTAGGCACCCGTATGGAACAGACCTATGTACTGATCCTCGGCATCCTGATCGAAAATAGGTAGGTACAAATCAGCGCTATGGGCTTCCGTATTATAGAAATCATGCGAGTCGCAAGTCAGACCGCCCAGGTTAACTTTCTGATAAGGATTATCCCAGTTATTGACCGACAGCATGATATACTTCTGTCCCAAACCCCACGAATCAGGTAGTTGCGTAATGAACGAGCCGTCGATCATATACCATAACTCCTTGTCGTTCTGAAGTTTCTGATCAATTACTTTATAAATGACCGCGCCACTTTCACCGACCGTGTAAGAGCCAAATTCGGTAAAAATATGCGGAACTGGTACGTTGTTCTTATTACAAATCCACTGGATACTTTCCACAATCTGATCGATCATGGCTTGATAATCGTACGTAAACTGGAATGACGTCTGAATCGGCATACCACCACCAATATCAATCGAATCGAGGTCAGGGCATATTTTCCGTAGTTCGCAGTATTTGTACATGAACCGGCTCAACTCGCTCCAATAATACGCGCTGTCCTTAATACCGGTATTGATGAAGAAGTGAAGCATTTTCAGCTTAAACTTCTCATTTGGCTGAATTTTGGTGCGATACAGTTCATTTACGTCGCTATAGCGAATTCCAAGCCGCGAGGTATAGAACGCGAAATTGGGCTCTTCATCTGTAGCAATCCGTATCCCAAAGTTGACGGTATCGGCAGTAATTGAATTTTCGTACGCTTCAATCTCTTTTAGGTTGTCAAGAACAGGAATACAATTTGTGAACCCTTCGTTGATCAGCTCGCTAATGTATTGCGTGTAAAGCGGGCGCTTGTATCCATTGCAGATGATATACGTGCTTTTCGACACTTTATCCATCTTATACAATTCCCGAATAATAGGAATATCGTATGCCGACGAAGTTTCAAGATGGATATTATTCTTCAGCGCTTCCTCGATCACAAACCGAAAATGGGATGACTTTGTGCAATAGCAGTACGTATAACTTCCTTTGTAATTATACCGCTTCATTGCATTCTTGAACAGCAGTTTAGCATGTTCAATATGCTCCGTAATCTTGGGTAAATACGTGAGTTTTAAGGGTGTACCGTATTGTTTGACAATGTCCATCAGCGGGACATTATTGAACAACAGCTCGTTGTTCTCGACGTTGAACTCTCTCGTTGGAAACTCAAACGTCTGGTCAATCAGGTCATAGTATGTCTTCATCCCTTTGTTAGGCGCATAAAATGGGTAGTCCGGCTATCGGTTGTTGCAATGATACTTGTGAAAAAACAGGCGCGAATTTGGGTTCTAAAGTTGGGTTTTCCAAGTAAAGTTTATTCGCAAGATAGCCAACGAAAAAAGTGCCCATTTGATTCGAAATCTATAGAAATGAAACAGGATTAAATGCCTATTGGTTTACCTCTCACCACATTCGTCAGGCAAACCAAAAAGAAGCCGTACTTTTGCTGCCCGACACTGACTGATTTATCAAATGCCCCAGTCTATCCATTTTATTTCTATTGGCGGCAGTGCCATGCATAATTTGGCCATTGCCCTTCAGCAACAAGGTTATAGCGTTACCGGATCTGATGAAACAATTTATGAGCCTTCCTGGTCGCGATTACAAAATCATCAACTTCTACCCGGACAAACAGGCTGGTTTCCAGACAGAATTCATATGGGTTTAGATGCCGTTATTGTAGGCATGCACACTCGTAAAGACAATCCTGAGCTGATTAAAGCTATTGAATTAGGGCTTCCTATTTATTCATATCCTGAATTTATTTATCAGCAAAGCCGGCAAAAACAGCGGGTCGTTATTGCGGGTAGTCATGGTAAAACAACCATTACGGCCATCATCTTACACGTTTTAAAACATTATAACCGCGTTTTTGATTATTGGATTGGTGATCCGATCGATGGCTTTGATTCAACTGTTCGATTATCTTTAGAGGCTCCCTTAATTATTATTGAAGGTGATGAGTACGCTTCATCACCCATTGATGCACGTCCTAAATTCCTTCATTATCAGCCACATATCGCGCTTATTAATGGAATTGCCTGGGACCACATTAATTTATATCCAACCTGGGAAGAATATGTCGATCAGTTTGAGTCGCTAGCAGAAGCAATGCCAAAAGCGGGTATCCTGATCTTCGACGAATCCGATGATATGCTTGACGTGATTGGTCAGAAAGAGCGGGATGATATTACCAAAATACCGTATTTATCCCATCCAAGCGAAATCGTCAATGGTCAGACTTTTCTGGTGACGAAACAAGGAAAACGAATTCCAATTCAGCTATTTGGCCATCACAACCTGAAAAATATTTCGGGTGCCATGACCGTTTGCGACCGAATAGGCATTACAGAAGATCAATTTTATGAAGCTATTCCTACATTCAAAGGCGTTAGCCAACGATTAGAAAAGATTACCGAACGAGCGGACAGGATTCTATTTAGAGATTTTGCTCATTCACCTGCCAAAGTTGAGGCCACGATTGAAGCCGTAAAAAAGCAATATCCTGCTAGAAAATTGCTTGCGGTTATTGAATTATATACGGTAAGTAGTCGTAGTAAAACTTTTCTGGAACAGTATAAGAACACGACAGATGCTGCAGATGAAGTGGTGGTATTTGTAGACAAACAAGGATCAAATTCTGGTATATCTGATTCTCTCACATCGGCTGATATCACAACTGCTTTTGATCAAGGTCAATTACGCGTTTTCACAGACGGAGCCGATTTAGAAGCTTATTTAATTGACCAACGGGATAAAGCCCAGCTATTTTTATTAATGAGTTCTGGAGCGTTTGGAGACTTGGATATTCCAAATCTGGCGCAGAAACTAGTTTGATTTCATTAGCTATTGCTCCTTAAAGACCACTAAATCTCTTTTTATGCAAAGTATTGTTGTTTATTGTGCCTCAAGTCTTGGCACAAATCCAGCTTATAATGAAGTAGCTATTGAACTCGGGCAAGAAATGGCAGCTCGTAACATTCGCCTTATTTATGGCGGTGGTGGATTTGGATTGATGGGTAATGTAGCTAATGCCGTTTTGCAAAACGGCGGGGAAGTAACAGGAGTAATTCCAAATTTTCTTGCCGATCTGGAGGTGGCTCACACTACCCTTACTGAAATCCATTTTGTAGAATCAATGCACGAGCGAAAGTATAAAATGGTACAATTGGCAAAAGGCGTAATTGCCTTGCCAGGCGGTTATGGAACCCTTGATGAATTGTTTGAAATTTTGGCGTGGAGACAATTAAAACTATACGATGGACCAGTGGCTATTGTTAACACAAATGGCTTCTACAATCTCATGTTACAGCAGTTAGATCGTATGGTGGCAGATGGTTTTCTAAAAGCTGAGAATCGTGCTTTATTGCTAGTTGCAAATACTGTTGACGAAGTGCTGAATATGATAAACGATTTCTGGGAATCTATTTAACTTCCCTATTTCTTGAACAAAATATAAAAAGCCGCATTTCCTGAAATGCGGCTTTTTCGTATTAAAATAAGGGCAAAAAAATAGTCCCTCAGTCGGTTGACTGAGGGACTTTATTTCATCAGGTGGCACCTACCTACTCTCCCACTTGT
>NZ_BAAHBD010000013.1:0-305379 GCF_054776975.1 Spirosoma harenae
GTTTGCCACTGACCTTGCGGCCCGTTCGACTTGCATGTATTAGGCCTGCCGCTAGCGTTCATCCTGAGCCAGGATCAAACTCTCCATCGTAAATAATTGTGTGAAAGCTAAACTTCCACGATGTTATAACCGCTGAGCGAACTCAGCCAGGTTGTGTTGTTATGCTGCCAGTTTGTCAAAGAACTCATCGCCGGAACCCGTTGGTTCAGCGTGGTGAGAAGTCTACGTTTCTTCTCGTGCTACCCGCTCTTTCGATTTGGGATTGCAAAGGTACGCTTTATTTCTGGTTTGTCAAGTTAAATCTGAAAATATTTTTTGGTGTTGATTTTCAGAATGTTAGCCTTAACTGTCTACTAGTCAAGTGGTTAGCTCTATTAGTAGCCCTGTTTCTTTCGATTTGGGACTGCAAAGGTAGGGAGCTTTTTCACCCTTGTCAAGACCCCATCCAAAAATAATTGAATAGCTCAAATTCACAATTCACTTAAGTAGCTGACTGTGGTCTAGTTAGGCCTAAAAAATATTTTTAACTTTTTTCCTGAATGCTAGTTACCGGCTTTGTTTCAGTGAGAAAGTATACTTTAAAAGACGCTGGCAATGATCAAACAAGGACGATGAGTTATATTGCATCTTTCTTTTGTCGCAAAAAAGTAGTGCGACCTTACACAATGAAAATACTACATACAGCCGATTGGCATCTGGGAAAGCGGCTTCAGGATTTTCAGCGACTTCAGGAACAACGTGATGTTTTAGCAGAAATCATACAAATAGCTGATCGTGAAGAGCCTGATTTGGTTTTGATAGCTGGGGATTTGTTCGACACATTTAATCCTGATCCAAAAGCAGAGGACTTATTATATAGTACACTAAAAGACTTGACGGCAAATGGTCATAGGCCAGTCGTTGTAGTGGCGGGGAATCACGACAATCCTGATCGCATTGAAGCGCAGGATCATTTTGGTCGCGAGTGCGGAATTCTGTTTGCTGGATTTCCCAAAACAGAAATTCGTCAGTATCCAATAAGCTGTGAAGCTAAATTACTTCAATCGGCTTCTGGTTTTATTGAACTGAAAGTAGCTCACCATGAGGCTCCGGTACGCATTATTCTTACGCCTTACGCCAACGAGACCCGAATGCAGGCTTATTTCGGGATGATAAACCTTGACAATGAGCTTCGCCAAAGCTTGCAAAACCATTGGGTACATCTGGCTGATAAATACATGAATGACAAAGGCATCAATCTGCTGATGGCGCATCTATTTATGATGAAACGCGGTGGTGAGCAGCCTGAAGAATCAGACGATGAGCGAAGTATTTTGCAAGTAGGGGGCGCGTCGGTGATGTATACAGATATGATTCCTCCTCAGGTGCAATACGCTGCTTTGGGGCATTTGCATCGCTTTCAAACAATAGATGGTGGACCTTGTCCGGTGGTGTATAGCAGTAGTCCGCTGGCATATAGTTTTGCAGAAGCGGATCAACAGAAGTATGTCGTTCTGGTTGATGTTGAGCCCGGTCAACCGGCAACGGTAAGGCCAATTCCATTGACAACAGGTAAACGACTCTTGCGTCCGCGGTTTAAACGTGTCGACGAAGCGGTTGAATGGCTTTCGCAAAATCCGAATTGCTATCCAGAAATCACGTTACAAACAACTACATATTTAACCAGCGAAGAACGACGACAACTTCAACAGGCCCATCAATCGTTGGTAACCATTATTCCTGATGTGCGCCCGGCTGATGAGCCTGAGCAAGTGACTGCCCCTACAATTGATCTCACGCAAAGTATGGATACGCTCTTTGCGAATTATTTCAAAAGCCGAAATAAAGGGCAGGAACCTAACGAGCGATTGCAACAGTTGTTTCGGGAAATTTTAGCTACCGAACCTGAATGATCCCTATTAAATTATCCATTCAAGGCCTTTATTCATATCAGGATACCCAAGTAATTGACTTCCAACGACTGACTGGATCGAATGTATTCGGCATATTCGGAAAGGTTGGTAGTGGTAAAACCTCTTTGCTGGAAGCGATTAGTTTTGCATTGTACGGCGAGACGGAACGTTTAAATAGTCGTGATAATCGTCAGTATAATATGATGAATCTGAAATCAAATCGGCTACAGATCGATTTCGAATTTCAGGCCGGGCCAGATCAGCAGATTTATAAATTTATTTACGAAGCCAAACGTCATCCTAAAAAGCATCAGGAAATCGGTCCTGGTGAACGACGTATGTTTGTTCGGGAGGGTAATGATTGGACTCCGCTCTCGAATGAGAAAGAAGATATTGCCGTTCTGTCGAAGCAGATTTTGGGTCTGGACTACCCGAATTTCAAGCGGACGATCATCATTCCTCAGAACCAGTTTCGCGAGTTCCTGGAACTCAGCCCCACAGAGCGGACCGGGATGATGAATCAGCTTTTTAAACTGGAGCAGTATGATTTAGCGGGTCGGGTTAAGAAACTAAGTGCAAGTAATGATAATCAACTAGCGGAATTACGTGGTTTGATGGCTCCGTTAGAAACCGTCACGCCAGAGGTTATTACACAAGCCGAGAACAATATTGCTTCAACGCTTGATGCTGTTCGGACAAAAGAAAGAGAGATTGACCTATTGGTAACTGACGAGCAACGATTAGTCCATTCTCAAACGCAGGCTCAGGCGTTAGTCAATCTGCAACGCGAATGGAACGTATTACAAGCACAGGAGCCTACCTATCAGCAACTTCGACAAACGGTTTCTTTATATGAAACCTGCCGACTCATATTTCAGAGCGATCTGGTGAATTTGCGCAAGTTACAGGATAAGAAAACGGGTCTGCAACAGGCAGAAAAGAAAGCGGCAGAGCAATTAGCGGAAATAACCAGCCAGGTACTGGGCCTTCAGTCGGTATATGAAGCTACTAAACGAGCATTTGAAAGCCGGGGGCAATTGCAAAAACAGATAGATGAACTGGATAACGTTCAAACAATCAGGACGCTACAGGAAGCGGTTGGATTACAGCAAAAGAACCGTCAGCACGTAGCGAATCGCATCGAGGAGTTAACCAAAACGATTGATGCGCATAAAACCGAACGGAAAAAGCATCAGGCGCTCATTGAGGGATCGTTTGGGCAATCGTCAGAATTAGAGCGTCTGTATCAGATTGAAAATTGGTTTGCAGTCTATCGGCCCCTAAAAAAACAAGCTGACGACTTACAAAGGCAATATGCTGAATATGAAACTACTATAGCGGATATAAAACTACGAAAAGATAAATCACTGGAAGGTTTCCCAAAAGAATGGGCTGATCTGACGCTCAAAACCTTACCAAGACAGATTGACACTAGCTTGGTTCAGTTAAAATCGAGTCGAAAAGATTACGAAAAAGCGCATCAGAAAGCGATTGTCAAACAGGAACTTAGTCGTTTTATAGAATCTCTAACTGAGGGTACTCCTTGCCCCCTCTGCGGCTCTGAACATCATCCAGCTAAACACAATTCAGCTCAGGATAAGGCAGATTTTGAGAAAATACAACAAGAGGTTCTAAACCACAAACGTGCTCTGGATTCAACCGATAAACAAATCGATGAGGCTACAGCGTTACGGCTATTAATCGAAGGG
The DNA here is from genome assembly GCF_054776975.1 of Spirosoma harenae. NCBI lineage: Bacteria > Pseudomonadati > Bacteroidota > Cytophagia > Cytophagales > Cytophagaceae > Spirosoma > Spirosoma harenae. Next base: position 3,602 of record NZ_BAAHBD010000013.1, read on the forward strand.
CTGGAAAAAGAACTTCGGGGAACGCTGGATAATGGCAAGCGATTGATTCAGGATCGAACAGCTATCGTCCAGCAACTGACTGAACATGAGGATAAATTCGTTTGGCAAGAATTTGACAAAGAGCGAGAACACGAATTGACCGACGTAATTCGGCAACAGCGCGAACAGCGACATAATCTACAAAGCAGCCAAAAAGCTGTTCAGGAATTGAATAGTCAAATCGAAGCCATTGAAGCGGAACAGTACACAGAAACTCAAACATTAAACACCTTCGATACAGACATTGCCGGTTTGAATGGCCAATTAAAAACGGAGATTGGTTCATTGGAATATTACCGTTTTGCCGAAGTTGAGCAGTGGGACTTAGTGCAAATCGCTGACTTACGGGGTTCGCTGACGCAAACCTATGAGTTAACCAAAACGAATTTCGAGACCGCCGACGCACAGAAATCTAATGCTGAAAAACGACGGGCTTCACTTCAGGAACAACTCCAGCAATTAGGAAATCAATTAGCTGATTTAAGTATTGATAGCCAAAGTATTGAGGCATCTATCTCTCAAAATCTGGTCAAACAAAAGTTAGCTCGCGACATCGTCGAAAAGGTCTTGCAAAGCAATGTAGATATCGATCAGGAGCGATCCCGTATTAATGATTACGATAAAAAATGTACGGGTTTACGAAAACAGATCACTGATCTGGAAGCTGAATTAACGCAATTTCCATTTGATGCGAAGGCATTAGCTACTATACAAAGTCAGCTCACGGCTCTTCGCAAACAGAAAGATGATTTAAACAAAGAGTTTGGCCAACTCACGAATATTCTGACGAATCTGAAACGCCAATGGGCCGAAAAGCAAGCGCATCAGAAACGATACGATGAATTGGATTTGCGTCGGCAGGATTTGAAGAAAATGGATGAGTTGTTTCGGGCGCAGGGCTTCGTCAATTACGTTTCGTCTGTTTATCTGAAAAACCTTTGCGAGTCGGCTAATGATCGCTTTTTCAAGCTGACGAACAATCAGTTAAAGCTTGAATTAGACGATAAAAATAACTTCCAGGTTCGCGATTTCCTGAACGGCGGAGAAGTCCGAAGTGTGAAAACCCTCTCAGGCGGTCAGACATTTCAGGCGGCCTTATCGCTGGCATTAGCCCTATCCGACAACATTCAGCACCTGACCAAAGCCAAACAAAATTTGTTTTTCTTGGATGAAGGTTTCGGTACACTCGATAAAGATTCTCTGCAAACAGTCTTCAAAACCCTCAAATCGCTGCGTTCTGAAAATCGAATTGTCGGTATTATTTCACACGTCGAAGAATTGCAGCAGGAAGTCGATACCTACATCCGGGCCGAAGCGACGGAAAATGGAAGCCGGATTATACGGAGTTGGGAGGAGTAAAATTCACCTCACCCCTAGCCCCTCTCCTGTTTTAGGAGAGGGGAATTACTTTCGCTTTTACGGGATAATTCGGTTTCTAGGGGATAGTTTGTTTTACTCCCCATTGCTCTACTATTTTTCCTTCACTTAGCCGAAAAATATCGTAAAACAAGCCTGGGTTTTGATGCCATTTCCCTTCGGATTGAACAACGGCAAAATCACCTTCAGCAATAATTCGCTGTACCTTTTCAATGGAAAATTCTGCTTGCTGCCCTAAATAATCTTTTAGTCCAGATACTCCATTGACAATTTCGGGGTTGTGCTGAATTAAATCGGGAGCAACAAAATCGGGCAACTTGTCGAGTTGGCGATCAACGAAAATCTGTTGACAGAAATCCGTCGCAATTGCTTTATTCTCTATCGTTAGCGCGGCATCTTCCAATGGCATTGAGCCATTCATGAACGCATTTCCATTTAGCGTCGTTTCTGGCTGATCCTGGATAACATCCCAGTGCTCAATTACCTTACCATCCTGCATTCGAAATAAATCGACAACCGCTTTCTGTTTGTCACCCCAACCAAAACTCATATTCGTGACAACATATTCCCCCTCAGCAATTAGCCGCATAAAGGGTTTTGCTGGGTTTGCTGGTTTGGGCATTTGCTTCATATAGCTTAGTGCCTCGAGCAAACCTGCTTTGCCCGGTTTTACCATCAAACTATGCTGTATGTAATCATCGGCTATAATTTGTTCGGCAAAGGCAATATCACCCTGAGCAACTGCCCGGCGGTAAAAATCCAGAATAATGGATTTATTTATCGTTTCCTGTTGCATGATCTGCATGTTGTGAATTGTCTGTTTAGTCGTCGTTTTGGAACACGACAAAATGAGAGGGCCGATCAGGCAAATCGCGCCCATGATGAAATGGCAAAATTTCATCGGTATAAAAAATTACAAGTGAGAGAAAGACCTACTATTCAGCCAATACGAAAGCTGAATGCGCTAATTTGACGAGCGCAGTACGTGCCGAACTAGTCTACCGTAAAACAGGTAGCGATTCGGCGCAGGTCAGTGATATGTAATGAGAATTTTCAGTGGGGCAAAATTAACAAATCTCGAAATCCTGCAAGAAATCAGCTAACATTTTTACTTTTACCGGCTCGTAAATCATTCCATTAGTCTGATGAAAAAACTAATTATACTGGGTCTTTTGGGCAATCTGGCCATTATAGGCTGTCGCACTTCTAAGCCAGACTCGAATGCGCTCCAAAACCAGAAACCTATTACAACGATCGCTTTTGGATCGTGTAGCCGGCAGAGCCTTCCGCAGCCGCTTTGGGATGATATTGTTGCCACTAAACCGGATGTCTGGATTTGGCTAGGTGATAATATCTACGGCGATTCGGAGAATATGGATACGCTACGCGCCAAATACAATACGCAAAAATCGAACCCCGTTTACCAGCAATTGCGTCAGTCGGCTTCGATTATTGGTGTATGGGACGACCACGATTATGGCGTTAACGATGGCGGTAAAGAATATCCAAAACGAAAAGAAAGTCAGCAGGTTATGTTGGATTTTCTGGATGAGCCTGCCGACAGTCCATTACGGAAACAGGAAGGTGCGTATTCAGCGCATAGCTACGGGCCAAAAGGCCAGCGCGTAAAAGTGATTCTGCTGGATGCCCGTTATTTCCGCGATCCATTAAAGAAAGAGAGCAAGCGAAACGTGCCAGACCCTACAGGCGATATGCTAGGCGAAGCGCAGTGGCAATGGCTGGAAGGCCAGCTGGCCAATTCCGACGCTGATATCCATATTATTGGTAGCGGTGTTCAGGTTCTTCCGGAAGAACATGTATATGAGAAATGGGCTAATTTCCCCACCGCTAGAAAACGATTGCTGGACTTATTGGGCAAAACAAAACCAAAAGGCGCTTTCCTAATCAGTGGCGATCGGCACATGGCTGAAGTATCCAAAGTAACGGTGTCGGGATTATCTTACGAGCTATATGACATTACCAGCAGCGGACTTACGCACGTTTCAGCGCCCCACGAAGAAGCCAATCGTCATCGCGTCGGCAAGATGGTTTCTGAACTTAATTACGGTCTGATTACAATTGATTGGCAGGCAAAGCCGCTAACCGCCATCGTCCGCATCAACGGCGATAATCGAGCAACCTATTTGACGCAGGAAATCAAATTTTAAAAAAGCCCCTCTCCTGTTTTAGGAGAGGGGCAGTCCTACGATTCGGTTGGGGACGGTCGGCCGCTGCCGTGAGGTTACTCTTGCTTCGTAACTAAATCCATCACTTCTTCCGAAATACCAGTCATGGAGAAACCGCCGTCGTGGAAGAGGTTTTGCATGGTTACCATGCGCGTTAAATCGGAAAAGAGCGTAACAACGTAATCGGCGCACTGCGCTGCGGTTGCATTACCCAGTGGAGCCATTTTATCGGCAAATTCGAAGAATTTGTCGAAGCCGCCGATGCCACTTCCAGCTTTCGTTGGTGTTGGCGATTGCGAAACTGTGTTAACACGAACGTTCCGATATTTACCATATTGATAACCAAAGCTCCGGGCAATCGACTCCAGAACCGCTTTAGCATCGGCCATATCATTATAGAAGGGGAAGGTTCGCTGAGCCGCCATATACGTTAAGGCAACAACCGATCCCCACTCATTAATTGCATCGAGTTTATACGCCGTTTGCAGCATTTTATGGAGCGACATCGCCGAAATGTCGATGCTTTGTTTAAACCACTCGTAATTCAGGTCGGTATACGCTTTGCCTTTGCGGACGTTTGGACTCATGCCGATCGAGTGTAACACAAAATCAACTTTGCCACCCAGTACTTCCTGCGATTTGGTGAACAGGTTTTCAAGGTCTTCTACCGACGTTGCATCGGCCGGAATTATTTCAGCATTGCATTCGTCGGCCAGTTGCTTGATCGCGCCCATACGCATGGCAATGGGTGCGTTTGTCAGCGTGAAAATAGCCCCTTCCTCTTTCGCTTTCAGCGCGACTTTCCAGGCAATCGAGTTTTCATCTAAGGCACCGGAAATGATGCCGCGTTTTCCGTTTAATAATCCGTAAGCCATATTTATTAATTGGATATAAGGACTTATGAAGCGTGAATTATGGTTTGTTCAGCCTTCATTAAGTCGTCAAAGTTAGGTTATTTTTTCTGGGGATGAGCTACTTCAACTATTGTAACCGGCGTAACGGGCAATTTTAAGACAGTCTCCATGAACTTTTCAGTGGCCTGATAAACACCGGGTAAATCCTTCGATGTAAAATGAGAAGCAATTACGTGAGCACCCGCATTCGGGAAATCAACTTTCTCTTTTTTATCCGTAGGCGTGCCTAATTCGTCAAACATCTCCAGCATTGCGGGCACTGAAACAACGTTGTCCTGATGATCCTCATCCTTATAATAATAGCCCATAAACACCGGCTGTTTTACCTTCTGAAACAACTCTGGTTTCATATACTCGTCGATCATGGTTTGCAAGGTAAATAGACCGTTGGTGTGATATTGCGGTAGCCAATAACGGGCGCGTTCGCCACTGTAATGCGTATTAATCAGGTGTTCGTCTTTAAAAATCAAACCGACAATCTGTTTACCCCAAGGACCAGTTGATAGTTTCAAGGCCGGATTTGCTACGGCAATGCAGGGTGAATACAGAATTAATCCGTCAATTTCAGGGTGGTGAGCGGCCAGGTAAAGCGATAGCATCCCTCCTGCCGATGTTCCCATCAAAATCACTTTATCGCCCAGCGCTTTTCCGATTGCCAATGCCCGTTCTGCTGATTCAGCATAATTTGCCGGAGTGATTTCTTTAAACGCATCAGGTGAATTAATGCCGTGTTCTGCCGGACGGGCGAGGTATAAATTACAGCCAAAATGCTTCGCAATCTGCTTATGAACGGGATCGCCCTCGGCCCAGCTTGCCGAAAAACCGGGAATATAGACGATACTGTATGGGGGTTTAACCTTATGCAAACTATCTGCCCATACAATCCGGGCTTCGTTATCCGGTCGAACGTTGGCTTTGCCTTCGTAGATAGCAATCTGTTCCTCTACCTGAACTGGATCAACATGGCTGGCATCCAGATCGAGCGAAAAATCACCGACTTTCACTGGATCTGAATGAACAGACGGACCTACCAGAAACCCAATAAAGAGAATGGCCAACATCACACCTGTAACCGTCAAAACCCGTTTCATACATATTCTTTTATATCCATTCGGATACGCCAGTCTTTCGGTAAATAGTTATTCACCCGATTCCCAACGCCTTTCATCCAACCCAGATTCAGGCCCTTATATTGCGCTAGTAGCCAACCCTTTACGGGTTCATCAAGTAGTAGATTTTCTTTCTTGAAGTACCGTAACGCATTTTCTTTACTAAGTTCAATAGCTGGCAATTTCTGGTTGATATCTGTACTGAGCGCCAGTGCGTGCGACGGAATAAAATCCTGTCCTTTAAATTGCCCCATTTCCAGCCCAAACCCTTTTTGCTTTAGGGCACTATCCAGAAACAGAAACGTTTTCTCCAGCGATTTTGGAAGCGCCATCACGTCACCATTAGGCTTTTCCCAGAATGAAAAATCAGCTGGATTTTGCAGCCAGTTGGAGGCCGCTGCAGTTTCACGCGGACGTAAGGCCCGAATACTTCGGAACGTACGGGCATCTAATTTTACAGCCGGTGTAAACGTCGTTTTCTTAAATACACTAATAAAAAAGCCTTCACCCCGAACACGATGTGGATAACATTGATAGCCAACAGAGTTATCCACATACTTTTCAACAATCTGCCAATCCTGGGGAAAAACCAACGGACGATTTCGAAAACCATTTTCGGTCAGGAAACGAACATTCTCTACATTCTCCGAATCATTATACGTACAAGTGCTGAAAATGAGTATTCCCCCTTCATCCAACAGCGGAGCAGCCGCAGCCAGAATCCGCTTTTGCCGGGACGAACATAGCTGAACCGAATCTTCCGACCATTCCTCCGCAGCATCAGGATCTTTCCGAAACAGCCCTTCGCCCGAACAAGGCGCATCGACCACAACCACGTCAAAAAATCCGGCCAGATTGGTCATGTCTTCCGGATCATGATTCGTAACGACCACATTGGAGTAGCCCCATTTCTCCAGGTTTTCGCGCAAGACCGATACTCGGCTTCGAATTACTTCATTGCAAATCAGTAAACTTTCGGGAGTCAAAGCTGAAGCTAATAAGGTGCTTTTTCCGCCTGGTGCTGCACACAAATCCAACACCCGCAACGGACGAGCCAGATTAACCGATTGCTTTAGCGCTTCATACAATAACATGGACGAAGCTTCCTGAACGTAATACGCACCAGCCTGAAACAACGGATCGAGGGTAAAACTAGGCCGTTCAGACAAGTAATAACCCCGAACAGATGGGTCGGTACACCACGGAATCGGGCTCAGATCAGTTGTGTCATAAACAGCTTTACGCGGATTCAGACGAATACTGACAGGAGCTGGTTCAGCTAGGGCATTCAGGAAATCAGGAAACTCCGCTGCCAGTTGCACCTGCATCTGTTCGCGAAATGCCAGAGGCAGATCAGTAGGATTCATTCGACAAAAATACGGAACAGTCGCCCGGTTTTCACTAAACTTGCAGTATGGAAGCACTACAAGATCGGTTCGCACAAATCAAGACATTCATTTTCGATGTCGATGGTGTTCTGACGAATGGAAGCGTCAATCTCTTAGCTTCTGGCGAACGTTTCCGAACGGTAAACATTCGGGACATTTACGCGATTGAACAGGCGCTAAAAGCGGGTTTTCGGGTGGGTATTTTATCGGCATCGAATGCAGACGGCGTCCGTAACTGGCTGATGAACATGAATGTCACGGATATCTTCATGGGCGGCCCTTCCAACCAAAAAGTGAACGCTTACCTGGGCTACCTCACCCGCGATGGGCTAAACGAAGTCGAAACACTCTACATGGGCGACGATCTTCCCGATTACACGATCTTAAGTCGACCAACCGTACTCAGTACCTGTCCGGCCGATGCCATCGACGAAATTCAGTCTGTCAGCGATTATATTTCTCCGAAAGCCGGGGGATATGGTGCTGTTCGCGACGTAATTGAGCAAGTGATGCGCGCTCAGGGTAAATGGGTTCTCTAGTCCCATCTTTTCATTATTTTTTATTGACAAGACTTAACGTTACATGAATGATTTAGCAGAACGTGACCAGGCCGTTATCTGGCATCCGTTCACGCAAATGCAGACAGCTCCATTACCAATACCCATCGTACGCGGAGAAGGATCGATTCTTTATGGAGCTGATGGCCAGGAATATCTGGATATGGTTTCGTCGTGGTGGGTCAATATACACGGACACGCTCATCCTTATATTGCCCAACGCATATCGGAACAATTACATACACTCGAACACGTCATTTTCGCAGGCTTTACCCATCAGCCAGCCGTCGAATTAGCCGAACGTTTGCTCACTATTCTGCCTCAAAATCAGTCCAAAATTTTCTATTCTGATAATGGGTCAACGGCCGTCGAAGTAGCACTGAAAATGGCTTTTCAATATTGGCACAATCTTGACCAGCCCCGCCGAAAAGTTGTTGCGCTGGAAAACGCCTATCACGGTGATACATTTGGCGCAATGGCCGTCGGTGAGCGAAGTGCCTTTACTGCGCCATTCTTTCCGTTCTTGTTCGATGTTGATTTTCTACCCACGCCCATACCTGGCCAGGAAGCCGCTGTTCTGGAACGAGCCGAAGCCTTATTTACAGCCGAAACCGCTGCGTTTATTGCAGAGCCTCTCGTACAAGGTGCAGGCGGAATGGTCATGTATGAGCCGGAAATCCTCAATAAGTTATTTCAATTAGCCCGAAGTAAAGGCGCGCTAATCATTGCCGACGAAGTGATGACGGGTTTCGGCCGCACTGGCAAGCTTTTCGCCAGCGAATATTTATTAGAAAAACCAGACTTGATGTGTCTGTCGAAAGGGTTAACAGGCGGCACAATGGCCCTAGGTGTAACAACTTGTACGAAAGCCATTTATGACGCTTTCCTTTCTGAGGACAAATTCAAAACGCTTTTTCATGGTCATTCCTTTACGGCAAATCCATTAGCCTGTACAGCGGCTCTAGCCAGTATGGATTTATTGCTACAGTCTGAAACACAAGCCAATATTCAGCGTATTTCAAAAAATCATTCAGATTTTGCGCGTCGGCTGGCAACTTATTCAACTGTTAGCAACATTCGGCAACATGGTACCTTACTCGCGTTCGACCTAAGTGTTGGTCAGCAAACGTCTTATTTTAACAACATCCGTGATGTAGCTTATCAATTCTTATTGGAGCGAGGTATTCTTATGCGTCCGTTAGGGAATGTACTATATATCATGCCCCCATATTGCACAACCGATGAGCAATTGATGTATGCCTACGAACAAGTAGAATCTCTACTATCAACTCTTTAGTTACTTGATATTTTGACTTTAATCTATCAACTTTGTTAGTATAAGCGGGAGTAGCTCAGTTGGTAGAGCGGCAGCTTCCCAAGCTGCAGGCCGTGGGTTCGAGACCCATTTCCCGCTCGACCCATACACACATGAGAATGAGCCGGTTAGCCGAAAGGTTAATCGGCTTTTTTCATTGAAGAAAGGTGTATAGGTACAACGCTAGGTACAACTTTTATTAAGTTGCTATTGACTACTTATAAGCCATCTAATCTGACAGATTACAACGCCTGAGAATCGCCTGTACGATTCAAAAATTATTTTTTCGGCAAATAATCGATTCTGATGAGGTGCACTAATGCACTTTTTCTGGCTGGTAATGGTAAAGGCCCTATATAGGAGTTTACCACCTTGCCACCCAAAAATCGGCCTAAATTTGGGCAGATAACTCAACCTGTTATGAAGCACTCAGTCCAACTAATATTTAGCTTATTTCTGCTCTTCTCGCTCAGCCAGTGTAAAAAGCCATCCATCACAAGTGATACTACGCCTACTCGTGACGAGAACATGGCTCTGGGTAATCCTGATGGGGCTAGAGCATCCGAGTCCAGTCCCAACGCTTACCTAATTTCCCGGCCAACGTATTCACTCTCCTATAACAACTCAACAGGTATTGCCAACTGGTGTAGCTGGCACCTATCAGCAGCCTGGAAAGGATCAGCGTTGCGTTACACAGGCAATTTCATTCCTGATCAGAGTTTGCCTACCACCTTCTTTCAGGCAAAGCACAGCGACTACACCAATACGGGTTTTGACCGTGGCCACCTCTGTCCATCGGATGATCGAGATGGATCTGATGAGGAGAATAAAACTACGTTCATTCTGACCAACATTGTGCCTCAGGCACCTCAGCTTAACCGGCAGTCCTGGCTTCGATTAGAAGAGTATTGCCGGAATCTAGTCACTCAGGGCAATGAATTGTATATCATTGCTGGTACTTATGGCAAAGGGGGTGAAGGAGATAATGGTAAAGCTAATAGTATAGCCAGTGGAAAGCTAACGGTTCCTGCTGCTCTGTGGAAGGTGATTGTAGTACTGCCCGTAGGTTCAGATGATGTGAATAGGATCAACGCGCAGACGCGGGTTATTGCGGTTTGGATGGGTAATACGAATGCAGTAGGTGAGCAGTCATGGGGAAACTACCGGGTGAGTGTAGATGAAGTAGAAAAGCAAACTGGGTATGATTTGCTGTCGAACGTGCCGGAGAGTGTGCAGAAGATGGTTGAGGCTAGGGTTGATCAAATCACTCTATAGATATCGTAGCTTGCGAATGACTACGTTTAGTGTAGGGGATTTATATAGGGGGAGCGGAGGGCTTATCATAGGCATTATGGTTACTAAAAATGTGATCATAAAAGTGTAGCATATATGTTTCAAGTATATTATATTTGTTGCCCCATTTAAAAAAACTATCTTTTCCCTCAGAAGAAAACAGTCAATAGGCATGTTTGCACCAGACCCCTATAAAAGGTATCAGACAGGCATGACACTGGATCATTTATTTCCAGTGGTAAATAATGGCTTATGTGCCTGCGGATGCGGTAAGCTGTTAACGGGTAGACAGACGCGCTGGACTTCAGAGAAGTGCCAGGAACGAGCACTTGACATCTATCTGTTGGTAAAGGGGGACACACGCGAGATTCGAAGACAAGTGTTTGATCGTGATAAAGGTGTGTGCGCCCACTGCGGAGAAGTCCACCAAATTTGGCACGCTGATCATATTATCCCTGTTTATAAAGGGGGCGGCTACTGCGATTTAGACAATTTTCAAACCTTGTGTGTCCCCTGTCATGTCGCTAAGGGTTCTTCTGAATCTTCCAGTGAATGCCAGATTAGTTTATACAGCCAGCAAGCGGCATCTACGTTTGTCAAAATCTGAGCCTGAGATTTAGGAGCAGCTGCGATTGAGCCGCCGAAAATATCAACCGAAAACATTAGGTTGTGTACCGCCTTTTCCTCCTCTGCTTTAACGTGCTTATCAATAAATTGCTGTAAAATAGTAGCAATAACCGCCTGTGATCTGGGTTTAAGTATTTCGGTTTTCTTAATGTGAAATTTAATAGCACCGATTACTTTTTTCTTTTTGTATTCGCCCCTCAGAATTAAATCTGGTTGTACGCTCACATCAACGCCGTTAATATCCATTATCCCCTTGCCTGAAAACGACGAAAAACTTAGTCCCTCAAAATGACTTAAATCTATATTCTTTAATTCATTGAGCGATTCAATAGAGGCTTGTTGATCGTTTTGGTCATGCTTATTCTTAAGTATTTTTTTCTTCAGATCCTCTATTGATTTATCAATTATTGACACATCGAAACTTTCGGTAAAATAGCGTACGCAGGTTGCTCTGGCTTCCGTGTATCGAAACGCTTTGATGCCAGGTGGTCTTTTTGCTGACTGATCTTTAACAATACTTTTTTGCCGTATTGAAGTAGCTGTTACGAACTCACCCAACTTATTGACAGAAATCTTAGGTTTTTTTCCCATTATAAAGTTTAGGTTTAGATTTGTTCTCTATCGCCAGTTCATTCCCCAGGCCGGTTTTTCAGGGCGGTGTCAAATTGAAATAAAAATTAAACGTATTTCTCTATTCGCTGAAAAAGCAGTAACCCACTCGCCTATACTGCTAGCATGCTACAGATAAAACACCCATTTTCACACCGTCTTTTTCCCGTTTTTAGTAGGGTGTTTTACTCCTCATCATGCGCCATAAGCTCAAAGTTGTCATGCACCAGGGCCTGATTACAGGATTCAATCTCCTCTTTGATATGCCCTTTGGATCGGTTGTCGGTATCCGACAGTTCGTTAAGTGCTTTCGTTAATTGATCTTTTCTAGCCCATACCTGAGCGCGTTCATTCTGAGTCATTGGATGTAGAGGTTTATTTGACGGTTAAAATGTCGTCCCACCGCGTCGTGTAGCAGGGAGACAGGTATTTAGGTTTCATAGGCCACTCCGGATTCTGCATCTGAGAAGCCAGACGAAGTTTATCCTTTCCATAGCGGTAGTTCAGCTTGTCAACTACGTGAGCTAGTTTTAGGGCTTTCTCATTGGGGCCACTAGTAAACAGAGCCGTTTCCCGGTAGTCTTCCGGCACCAGATCAGTCAGCATAATCCCTACCCTTAGGTAGTGGTAGCCAAAGGAGAAAATACCTCGTAAGGCAGCAACCGCATACTGGAGTAGTTCAGGGGTAGAACTGGTCGGATGGGGCAAACGTACCGTTCGGGTATTGCTGTACTGCTTGCTGGGTAGCCCGTTCCTAGGCGTTTTGCGGTGCGGATTGGTTCGTAAATAGACCGTCAGACAGCCCGCCATACTATTCTGTTTGCGTAGTTTCTCACAGATCCTAGATAAGTGGTAAGTGAGCGCATCTTCAACCTGTTCCAGGCTGGGCGTTACTTCGCCAAAGCCGGGTTCGGTGCAGATCGACTTCTTGGGGGGCTGATTGACGTCTAATAGCTTACAGGGTCTACCCCGAAGTTCATAGACAATACGAACCCCATTCACAGTCATTTTTTCGCGTATCCAGTCATCGGGTACATCCCGCAGTTGAGCCGCTGTTTTTATGTCGAATCGTTTCAGTTTTGATGCGGACTTATGCCCTACTCCCCAGATGTCCTCAACCGGAAAGTCCGCTAAGGCCTGGCTGATCTTTTCAGGTGTATCCAGTACGCAAACCCCGTTCAAATCTAGGTTTTGCTTGGCCAGCTTATTGGCCATTTTCGCTAGTGTCTTTGTGGGGCCAAACCCTACGCAGACAGGTAGCCTGAGCCACTGTTTAACCTTCGTCCGGATCGTTTCACCCAGCCCCTGATAGGACGGATAATACTGATCATAGCTGTCATCAACCAGCAGGAACGCTTCGTCAATTGAGTAAACTTCTACGTCCTCGACGAACTTCGCCAGGCAGCTCATCAGTCGTGCCGACACGTCGCCATAAAGCGGGTAATTGGAGGAGAACACGGCTACATTATACTGCTCGATCTGCTCTTTGATTTCAAAGTAATACCCCGTCATTTTAATGCCTAAGGCCTTAGCCTCGGCATTGCGGGCAATCACATTGCCGTCCCTATTGCTGAGCACAATGATAGGCCTGCCCGTCAAAGCTGGATGAAAACTGCGCTCAACCGAGCAGTAAAACGAGTTCGCGTCAACTAGGGCGTACATACTTAGGCGGCTTTGATACGATGTAGGTGACCACGCCCAGCACTTCAAGCGTATGGGGCTTAGGAATATAGATCGGTTGGTACCTGGGGTTGCTGGATTCCAGCTTGATTGTATTCCCCTCATCGACAAAGCGTTTGACGCACCAATCGCCATCGATAGAGGCTACGATAACTTTGCCTGTTATCACCTCAATGGTTGAATCCACGACCAGAATGGAGCCAGGGAAAATGTAATCGCCAATCATACTCTCACCTGTGGCTTTGACAAAATGAGTCATATCCACATCGCCCACGCAGAGGTCCTGCAAGTTGAGTCTGGCTTCGATGTAGTTTTCGGCTGGAGAAGCAAAACCAGCCTGAACCGATGAACCGTAAAGCGGAATTAACGTCCGGCGCGAAGCGTCCACTTTGTAGATGTTTTCAGGCGGAATCGGATCAAGGTTGTCAGCGATCTTCGTCATAGTGGTGTCAAATCCGTGGAATGAATCGCTAGTATAATTAAATTGTTATATATGTTGCAAGTAAAACATACTTTGTGGCTGCTTTTGCCTGTCCAACAAATACGTTTCAGTCTATGAATTTCTACATCCGATTACTCTGCTATACCGACCCATCGCGGCAAAAAACGGTTCAGATTCACGATGATATCCCTGTTAGTGAATTTCCCAGCTACTGCTATGGTCAACCCATTCACGTTGGTAACGGGATCGGTGATCCGGTATTCTGGCCGGTATACATTATCGCCAATATCCCGCAAATGCGGCAAATTGATGATCCAGACTGTCTGGGGGAAAAGACGCTATTGATCACCGTGTTTGTCGTGGAGGAAGACGCCTGGATGTATTTCGATATGCCGCCGGTTGTAAAGCTGGCGCTGGATCTACGACTGGCTGGGTAATGCGGGAAAAAACCTAGTAAGAGCCTACCGTTAAGTAAAGCTAACTCCGTATTAATCACTCCCTTACAGTAGTAGTACAACTTGAGATAGTCATATTGAGGGCTCTCACGCACGCGCGCGTATAATTAATATAATAAATGGTATTGATTAAACAAAGTCAGAAAACGGTGAATTCGTATTTTATTGGAATAGTACAACGTTTAATAGCCGAAGACCTTGCCCCTTTAGTGGATTAATCCAAAAAAAAGTAAACTGAATTTGTGAATCTTTCGTTTATTTAGGGCATCATTCTTGAGGAAGAATTATGCAACCACTCAGTAAACACAAAAAACATGGAGACTTCAGCACTAATTAATTTGATTGTGCTAATTGGATCGGTTGCCGTGAGTGCTTACGTAATAGTATTGATGATCCGGCGATCAAGAAATGAAAGTAGCAAGCGATTCCAGGCACAAAAACGTTCGAATGCAGAAAAAATAAAAGAAAGTAAATCAAACCGATCTTCGGTAAGTTTTTCGCGTGCGCACGATGAGCCGCACCACGGTGTATTACATAGTTAATAATGAGTGAGCAGCCAACTGAAGACACCACACCTAAACCGGATAATCTTAAAACTTCTCTTGATGTATCAGTTACGATGGCGTTCATTACGGCATCTGAATATGCTGGAGAAGCGCATGATATGTGGCCTAAGTTCATCCGAATTTTTGCGCCATTAATCGGTTTGATTGTCTCAAGGGTGGTTGTTTACTGGATTAAAAACTATGAAGATAATAAAGATGAGAGCCGCATTTCTGGCTATATAGAAAGCCTTCAAAGGCAAATTGAGACGCCAAGGCTATCGCCTACCAGAAAGCAAGCATTGTTAGACGAGCAAAAGTTGCATCAGGAAGATTTAGGTAAGCTTCGCAGGCGCCGTACAAAACGTAAAGTCCTTAATTAAAAAACGCCCTGACCACAAGCCGGGGCGTTTCGCTTTTTTTAGCAGAGAGACTGGGGCTCGAACCCAGAAGTCAGTTACCCGACCACAGCTTAGCAGGCTGTTCCATTAACCATTCTGGCATCTCTCTATGTTGTCCCGGCAGGGTTCGAACCTACGACCTCCTGAGCCAAATTCAGGCGCTCTGCCAACTGAGCTACAGGACAATATGCACACCTGGAGCGATTCGAACGCCCGTCAACGGTTTTGGAGACCGCTATCCTAGCCACTGGACGACAGATGTATAGAGCCTAGTTTCGGAATCGAACCGAATCCGACTGTTTTGCAGACAGTTCCCACGCCACATGGGTTACTAGGCATTGGTTGGCGCTAAGGGATTCGAACCCCCTCACCCGAAGGAACAGATTTACAGTCTGCTGCAACTCTCCCACGTTGCCGAGCGCCAATATTGTAGAGTAGGCCGGATTCGAACCGACGACCCCTTGGTCCCAAACCAAGTATGCTACCACTGCACCACTACTCTGGAAATGAAAAAGCCCCTACCGGTTTTGCATCGATAGGGGCTTTCTATAGAAAAAGTCGTTGAACTTTACTCAATAGTCATACCCCTAGCGTGCCAATACTGACAGCTACTTGGTTGGGGTTGATATTGAATCATCGTGTTCATGGCACAAAGGTAATATAACACATTTCACATTTCCAAATTCGTACACTCCATCCTTAACCTGAGGGAGTTGAGTCAAGGCTAATTCAACGACACATCAAACGAAGGTAGCGATTCATCCGGATGGTAATCGATCAGCATCAGCTGGAAACGTAAGTCCACTTCACTGGTTATTGGCAATGAGAAGCCACGAAAGTAGAACTCACCCGTAGCTTCTACCAACCTCCCTGTAATACCCTTGTAGTCGTACGTATCTAATCGATCCGGAGCTGCCGTAAAGCCGAGGTACATTAGGAGGGCAGGCGTGATTTCCATCCCCGAAGATAGGTAAGAAAAAAGAATGTTTTTCAGCCTGCACTTTTACCACTTTCATCACTATTTGACAGCTAAGTACAAAACGCCAGCCCCTTCCAGAGCCAGCGTCTTGTATTCACCGAGCACATTCCAGTTTCAATTCAACCTCCTGACATGGTTGTGATACTCAGCCGAGAAAGCCACCTCGTACTGATCCAGACGCTGACGAAGCAGCTTCACCTGCTGCTGTAAACACTCCAGCTGATCACCCTGATCCTGATTGGCCAGTTTGAGCAGGTCTCCCTGTTCACGCGACAAGCGACTGATTTCCTTTTGAGCCAGTAACATCTCCTGAAGCATGGCTACCCACTGCTGCAACTCACTCGCATCGTGACAACTATACGGGTCTCGATTAAACAGCGTCATAAGCACAGAACAGTTTCAGCGAGTGGATACCGCTGCCGGTATGCCTCCATGAGTTTCTTACCTGTTACTGGTTTGCCCTCAGTTTCTAGACACCGCTGAACATCCATCAGCCGATACTTGCATTCGTAGATCGCATCCCTAAGTGCCCATTGATCCGGTCCTATCAACTCGGAGGAGTGTTCGGCAAAGGCTCCTCGCTTGCAGGAAAGTCCCATAGCATGAGGGCCTGACCACTGCCCGTTCACAAAGAGCCATAGTTTGACTTCCCCTTCGGCGCAGGGAAGTTCAACGGGTGGCCCTTCGTGGGGAGTTTCGCAAAACCGGAAACAGTACTCGGTTAGTTTGGCCCGCTCGATACAGAAATCAAATAGCATAATGAAGCCCTCCCTCGCCTTTGACTTCCTGTAAGCCCGATGCAGCCAGTACCATTTCGCCTGTTATCGGCTCGCCCTGTTGATCGTAAGCAGCCCATCCCTCTTCTAGCTTTTCCAAAATGGCTAAAATCGTTTCCTGAACAACAAGGGACTCTTTTGTAATTTTAATCCAACGGCGGTTTTGAAACGTTTTTGTCGTCGTCCAGATGTTTGTTAAATAAGGGCCATACCGTCGTTTTGCCACAGAAATCTCGAAGGTTACGTAACCAACACTGGTTCGATGCTTGTGCTTTGGCTGGAAGTCAAAATACACACTAAATGGCTGCTGGCACAGAGAGGTATAGTAACGCTTCTTAGGTTTATAAGTCGGACTTTCAAACGTTGGCGGTTTGGGCTCCCTACGACGACCTCTACCATTAAAAATAAGCACTGGCTGACTGGCTCGTGAGCGAAATTTGAAATTGGGATTAAATAGCTTAATCATTGCCTTGGCCCTCCTTGCCCTGATTCCATTGGTCCAGATAGAACTCGTAGGTCTGATAGGTTTCCTTGATTTCCACCAGAAAGGAGGTCAGGTTCAACAGCAGCCTGAGGTTGTTCTTCATCTTTTCGTCCTGAGCCTGTTGAAAGGGATTGTGGAGCCAGCTCACAATAATTTCGTTAAGCAGCGGTACCGGGCTGTACTCTTGAGCATAAGCGCTAATCTGGGCTACAAGCTCCTGCTGAATCTGTTGCAGGTTGGCCTGAGGGCTAGCCGAATCGAAGGGCTTCTTTTCGACAGGAAGTGGTGTAACATGGCCCTGTTGGGCGGGATGAGGTCGGGTAGTTGCAAAAGTGCCCCTACCCACGTAGTTTTGCTCCGTGATCATTTTAACTAACGGTTATTTGGTTCACATGGCCCCAACGCGCAGACCCTGAGAAGTTTACAGCGTTGGGGTTCTCCATGTCTAACGGATGGACTTCATCCGCTTTCTAATTACAATACTAGATAAATGGGACTAAATAATCCCACTAATTGGCAAAAAATATTACACAAAATTTATTTCAAGCTTCTTACCTATAGCTTTCGCCACTCGTTCTAAAGTGCTAACCGCTGGTGCTGATTTTCGATTTTCCAGCTTTGTAATAGCAGAAACGGAAACTCCAATTCTTTCGCCCAACTCCTTTTGAGTTAAGCCAGCTTTGATTCGTGCTTCTTTTATCATTTGTCCTGTATGTTGTGTTTGGTCTGGCACTTCGCAGAATGAATAAGCTGCGTAAAGATATTCTTTAGCTGGTAAATCCCAAGATAGGCACACCTAAAACAGGGGCAACATTCTATGCAGTCAATTAACCGATAACCCAGCATAACCGGCATTTAATATGAGTTAGCCAACATTTGTATCCTTTTTTCGCTTTTAGGGATATGACTACCCTAACCAACCCAACCCAGAGCCTTGCCCTTAACGAATCAACCGGGCGAGAGGCCCTCCAATCGACCATTAACGACTACGTAGCCTTTCTACGTAGACAGCCTGCCATCTGCGGTACCGCTGAACAGCAGGAAACTTTAAGTAATCATGTTGCCCAGGGCAACCAGCTCATCAAACTGGTCAATTCAGAGCGGCTCAAGATTACCCGCCAACTCGATCAGCAGAAACACGACTGGATTGCTTTAGAAAAGGAACTGACGACTCCCATTATCGAGGCCATGCAGCCTTTGAAAGATGCCGTTGAGCACTACAACCGCGAAATGCTGCGCATCCGCGAGCACCAGCAGGCAGAAGCTGATCATCAGGCCTCTGCGGAAAGCTATCCGGAGTGGTTAACGCCTGAGATAGCCAGGCTGGCTTTACCCAAAGGTGTTCAAATGAAATGGACATTTGAGATTGTTGATCCGAATCAGGTCCCTAATGGCTACTGGGTCATTGATGAAACAGCGATCAAAGCCGACATTGCCAGTGGCGTTCGGCAGATACCCGGTGTACGCATCTATGAAGAAGCCACCACTACGTTTCGCCAGCACAAAAAAGGAGCAGAGCAGTGAATCGTTTTCTGCCCATCCACAACCGCTCGAAAAGCAGACTTTAGCCTTTGGGAGCAACCAGCTAAATTCGCTCATTGCAAACCCAACGGCTCAGGCGAATAAGGGGTCTTTTATACGAAAAGATAGTTACCATGATTCGGGCTCTGTTCTTGGTCATTTCCATTTGCCTCTTAACGGGCTGCCATTCGGTACAGCAGCCTGAGCAGGCGGCAACCATTATCGATCTTAGTCTACCGGGGCCAACCGTTTTTTGTACATGTTGTGCAGGTTATCGCATACAGGTCGGTTCAGAATTTTACTATACCAACTCGGTTCCGGCCCGTTACGATAAGCCTAATACCCCTGTTTGGATTCGATATCAAGCCGATACAGGCCGGTGTAAAGGCACGCCAGCAAGGATCGAACTTATTTCTATACGGAGCCGGTAGATACTACTCCACTTTGCAGACAGCCTATTTATAGTAGAATATCGCTTATGGTCGATTTAGCTTGTTGAGTAGAAAGCAACCCCTCAACGTTATGAGTATGAAACGCTATGCCTGGCTGTTCGGTTTTTGCTTTACAGTACTAGTAGGCTGTCATCCGAAACAGGATGATCAACTGCAACTGGTTATACCACCTACTTCGCCCGTAGCTTCCACTACATCAACAGCAGCGACTACTTTATCCGACCCTCTTGTACCGGATTCAATTACATTCTATCGCCCCCAGTTGGGCAAGGCAACGACAGACGCTCAATTCCCGTTTGGATTAACCAATCAGCCGACAACCAACCTACGCTTAGCCGCTCTCCTTTATAAGGGGAAGACCGTCCGCAGTTATCAATATGATCCTCAGGGGCGCTTAACCCAACGAACGGATTATTACACCAATGGCCTACAGATTTTTAGGCAGTTTTCTTATTCGTACGGCCAAAACGGCATTGCCACGATTACGGCTCAACTCAATAAAGAAGCGCCAGTAGTCGAGGGCTATCCCAAACGCAGTGAGCTACTGCCTAGCGCCACGGTTTCGTTTAATCACTTAATTGACTCCTTATCGCAGATTGAGAAGACTACACTCACCGAATTTGCCGTTTACAAGTTCGAACTCGGCTTGACCCGCTCCCGGTTAGGCTTTAGCCCGTCGGGTCTGCTGGTCTGGGAGGAGGTAATCGATGCGAACGATAAACTAAGCCAATATACCTTGTACCGACCTGACCAACGGGGAAACATCCTATTTAGTCGGACGGGTTCGTTAGGCAATCATTGGCAAACCCTGCAATTCACCTATGATGATAAGCCTAATCCGTTCCGGACCACTGGTGATCCTCAACTGGTAGACTTTGGGGAGCTGCATGGCATCAGTGTGGTTACGAATACCAACAACGCCCTCACCCAATCCTTACTTAATGCCCAAGGCGGTCGAGTTGTATGGCGCTACACGTATGAGTATCGAACGGATGGGTATCCATCCCGCATGACAGCTTACCGAAATGAGGAGCTTGACGGCATCTATGAGTTTGTTTACAACAGTAAGTGAGTTGACGGTGATTGTCAGGTAAAGGCATCCTTCACTCCTATGCTTTTTGCGCATCGGCTACTTTCTTCACATTCTCACTATTAACAACAATCACTCACCCGTCCCGATCTGCTTTTACTTTCAGCCTGCCTCTGGGTGTCCAGTCGATTACGATTTGCTTCTACCGCATTCTTCGCTCATAAATCCAAAGGGCATCCTGCCCGACTAGTTGGAGATGGAAGATTAGTAGCAATAAAGTTGATGGGACATTACCCCATCAATCTCATACGGTGAGGAAATTTGTGATTATTCGATTGCCTATATTACCGACTATCCCACTCTCAACCCAACGAGTCAAAACGAATTGACTTCAGACTTGAATAACGATTGAGAGCCGACTAATAGGCTGGTCTTTCGCATTATAAGCAAGGTTCTATCTGGAGGACTTTTAGAATAAAATGGGTAAAAATACTTATCGATCAGTATTGCAGAGTTAGTTACTGGTACGGTAACTTGCGAGCTAAATACCGTAACAAAAAAACTTAAACGAACTATGAAAAAAAGCTTACTAATCGTACTATGCTCTATTATCTGCTTTTCTTTTAGCAGCAACAGCTCTAACTGTTCCAAAACAACCCAATACGGCTGTTTTTATCTGATTTGTATCTCCTATGACCCAACTCTGGAGGAATCAATCTATTATATGTCTTTTCCATTTTGCACAAATAATTATAGTTCAGAAGAGGCAAGGAGATTATTTGTTGAATCGACCAGATACTATTACTCTGCAGATATAGCTAAAGCAGAGCCAATTTTTAAATACTTTTCTTCAGAAGAGGCTGCTGAAAGATCGTGGCAAGAGTCAAAACAAAGGTGGCAAAACGTTGTAGACAAAGCAGGAAAACAATTATTGCTCGTAAAAATTCGCAATTAATTTAATTAGTTGCCTAAAAACAAATAGAATGAAAATTTCTCTTTTTGTGCTATTTATAACATTAATCTGCTATTCGCATGGTACTGCCCAAAGCCAACCTACTCGTGAAGACGCGGAAAAGTTTGTATTAAGTAAACTTATTAAATATTATAAGTTTGAACACCAATATACGACTCCCTATAGTCTTTCTAATGCTCAGTTTATTAATTATGATATACGTATCAACGAAGGCACACTAATATTAAAAGAAATGTATAAATACTTTGAAGTTTATACTCTAACTATAATTAAAAAAATAGACTTGAGAGATTTTAACCAAATAATTATTGAACCAGAATTTATACACATAGATACAAAAACTAATAATTGTTCAATAACAAAAATTGAAACACGTGACGGTAGGGAGACAAAAAGGCCAGTTGAGCAGTCTAGGAGCTTTTTTGAAATAGGAATAAACAAAAATATGACTCTTGAGGCAAATTTAGAGCAAAGATTAAGAAATGCATTAAATGATCTTAAACGCTTTTATACTAGTGAAGATAAATATTGACTTTTTACTGAACAAATTATCCCAAGAATATGAAAAGCCACATCTTACTTATTAGCGCTTGTCTCTTTCTAACTTTAGCGAATACTTATGCCCAAACTAAACCCCGTTACTACGTGGTGTATAGTTCATGTTTCTGTGATCCGGCAGGGAATTCTATCTCCTCAACTGGAAAAGAAGCGTATAACTTATTTATCAGTGATGTGGAATACGCTTCAATTGCAAGTAACATTCCCAGTTACAGTAATAACGGCGACGTTGAAAACAAGGACAAGTTCAAACGTCGCTTCCTAAATCAAGTCAAAATTGATTATACAAACTGGACGAAAGTAGCCGATGTCATTTTTGCTGAAGGTTTTTCCTCAGAAGAGGAAGCCGCTGATTTCCGACGAAAAAAGATGGCTGATGAGAAAACCCAACGTAAATCACAGTTGCACACTGTCAGCATTTAAGGTTACATGAATCACTTTCAACCCGTTCCTACTCTATGAAAACCCTATGTGCTTACCTGCTTTTAGGACTATTAACCTCGTCCCTTACTTCGTTCAATGAACGCTCGACTCCCCCAGTAAAGCAAGGAGTATTGACGAGATATTGTATACATTGGTCACTCTACAGAGGAACATGGGCGAATAGTAAAACTACGAGTGCAAAAGTGTTATTCATTACGGATATAGTACCTTTCGACTGCGTCTACTCTTCTGACTGTGATGATATCAAAAGACGGCTCAAACGTGACTTTATGGGTCAGCTCTCTAGTTACGAAGTTCTAAATCCTTCTGTTGTACCGGAGTATTTTGATACAAGAAGTAAAGCCGAACTGGCTCGCAATAAGCAAATCAACGACTGGAAACAAAATTACGGTTACCAAATTGTTGAATTGTAAGAGGGGGTACAGCCTCGAAAGTTAAAGTATTATCATGCCCCTACAGCGGTGTTCAAGTCCAGTGAAATCATATCCCCCAATCCCTATATCGAATACTATAGCGGTCACGGAATCTATGTAACCGGATAACCCTGCGTTCATTATACGATTTGGCGATGTGGATAGAGTTCAGATGGCCAAGTGCGCTTTAGTGAGTATTAGGTTGGGGTTTGGGTTGAACTAATGATCCTTGGCCGGTTGAGTCGGTACGGCGTTTAGGGGACCAATAAAACCAGCGGATCTTCCTTGTCAAAGCGCGCAGAGGCCTATACGCTAAAAAAAGCAAAAATTGCAACTACCAAATGAAACTGGCACTCACGACTATCTACTCCAATAAGAAATGGGGTTATCAGAGTGAGGATAAATCTATCGTTATTCCGTGTACGTTTGATTATGCCCATGAATTTTATTTTGGGCACGTAGCAGCTGTCAGAATCGGGGATTTTTGGCGATTCATTACTCCTGATGGCAAATTTGCCTCGGAGTGTAGTTACGACATTCAATATCCCTATTGGTTCAGATATTTAGTTCAGCGCGACAAGCTTTGGGGCTTTGTCAACATGTTTGGACAAGAGGTTATTTCTTGTCAGTTTGAGGATATTGTCATTATAGATGATGATACCCATTTTGGCTACGATGTAGTGGTAACACCAGTCTGTCGCAATGGGAAATGGGGGCTCATTGACAGGCAAAATCAACTTGTACTACCCTGTCAATATGATGATATGGGAAGTCTATACGGAGAAACCGTTGAAGTAAAGATACGCAACCGTTGGCGGTGGATAACCTTTGATGGGCGCCCTACAAACGCTCCTGCTGTTGAAAGCTACAAGATTTTTCAATGGCGAAGTTATTCTTAATGTGTGACTTATTCCTTAAAGTCATTGTCTCAGGACAATTTAAATGCCTCAGTAAGACAGATTAAGGCTTTCATTTTCGGGTTACGAGTTACATTTTGGAAGCCCCGACTAGGCATTATATTCGATTGCAAAGTCCGCGTCTAGGTGATAGAATATTGCGCTCATTAGGACATTTAATGTTTTCCATTTAGTCAGTAATGGTATAAAATTCAATAAGCGCATTAAAATCTACTTCCCGTTTGCCTTTCTGTTATCTGTCCAATTGTACGCACAAACAAGTCTACCCAGTAGTGTTACCATAACCAACGATGAATTAAGCGAATTTTCCCCTGCAATGGATGGACAACTAACTGCATAGAAAGCACTGACATTTGTTTCAATCAACGGCTGATTTCCCGAAAGTAGGGCAAAAGTATTACTCCGACAATTCAACGTATATGGATAAAATTCCTAACTACACACAACTAAATTTATAGGTTTATGAAGAAGATTATGTTCTTATTCTGCATGTTTTCAATAACTTTTGCTGTTGCACAGCAAACACCTACTTTGGACGAAACGCAAGAATGGATTATTAGAAAGTTAAAAGTAAATTTTCAGGCCCCATACACAAGCCCTTTCACAGAAACATTCGAAGAGGCATGGTTCAATGATAATGAAAAAACGCTTACAATTAAATATGATATATCTTTCTCCGAAAAAGGTGCCTACTTGGAAGGTAGTTTTACTAAGACGATATATTTGAATCGAATAGGCAAAATAATTGTAAAATCTGGAGATTATATAAGAAAAGGAACGACAGTAGAATTAATTTCAGATGGAACAGGTGTATTAGTTAAGTCCGAGGGATTAACAAAAAGAAGTTCAGATTGTAAAAACTGCACTTTTGATACAAAATACCGTAACGAAAGTGATTACAATTTTGGCCTAAGATTAGATGTAGAAGATAATCTTGGGGAGCGAATGAAGAAAGCACTTCTTGATATGAAAAAACACTATGGAGGAGTTACGAAAGTGGAAAAGTATTGATCACAAGTCATGAAAATACGGAGCTTGTTCTTAATTCAGTTCAAATTACGATGTTTACTAATGCCGCTAAGCGATTTAGTAAGTCAAAATTAGCTCCGCATTGCCACCATCTTCCCAATGCCATGTAACAGCATAATTTGATCGATATAATGCCTTAAATCACAACTATGAGCGCTACGTATAGGATTTTAATACACTACATACTGAGATAGTCGGAAGAACAACTCGTCAATCACTTTTGGATCGCTACTCCTATAGGTTAGCCACTTTCGATCCTGATGAAATTTGTCGGAGTTCATCGTAATGGGATAGCGTCCACCCCAAACGGCATATACTTGCAAGCGACTGAACAGATCCCATTCTGCAGCACTAAGTGAAATATCCGGTGGTATAAGTTTAGTCAGTTCATGCCCAGTAGGCGCATTCGGCCATAGCGACTTATTCAACTTTCCGTTGACAATCATCATACCTGGATTTCTACCGGCCAGGATGGCTTTAATCAGATTCTCGAAGCAGAAGCTGGTGAGCAGCATAAACGTTTGCAAAGGCCTCATCAGTGTATTGCTGCGATCCGAAGCGGACAGATCCAATCGCATCACTCTTTCTAGTTCATTATGGGCCACTTGCGCCGATGCTTTTAACCACCGGGCCAGTTCAAGCCAAATTGATAGATCATTACCAGCTAATTCGAATACTTCGTCTGAGTCTTGTTTTGTGGTCATAGGTAAATAAAAAACGTATATAGATTCATTTAAATATCTTACAATATAACTATCTAACTATTTGATAGTTATCTCATTTTTTCTTATTATTATACGTTAGAAAAATAAGCAAAAATATGGCGGGATCTGTCAATATTCGTCTAGGGGTTACGGTTACTGATTTTGTCAATGGCTTTAATGTCGCCAGACAAACAACCCAGGGATTTCATAAGCAATTTACGTCCGATTTTAAAAGCATTAGCGACCTTACCAAAAACGCAACGGCTAACATTGGCAATATCACATCGGGACTAAAAACGCCGAATAAAGATATAGACGCGCTGATCGGCAAGTTCGGTGTGCTTAACAAATCAGCGTTAGGCTTGGGCTCACTAACCAGCACGTTTGGGGGATTATTTGCAGCCGATAAAGTACTTTCCTTTGGTCAGGCAATTACTACTACGTCAGGTCAGTTTGAGAAGTATTTTGCCACTCTTAAAACTGGACTGCAAAGCCAGGCAGGGGCAAATGACAACCTGGGCCTGTTAACTAGCTTTGCCGCTGATACTCCAAACAGTCTCGATGAGTTAACCGGTTCATTTATCAAGTTCGTTAACCGGGGGCTTATCCCAACCCGTCAGCAACTCACCAACTTTGGCGACCTAGCCGCTTCACAGGGCAAAGGATTCGATCAGCTAACGGAAGCTGTACTCGATGCCCAGACAGGGGAATTTGAACGGCTCAAGGAATTTGGCGTAACAGCGTCCAAATCGGGTGATCAGGTGAGCTTGTCATTTAAGGGCGTAACCCAGACGGTCAAAAACACGAGTAGCGAAATCACGGATGCTATTTTGAAGTTTGGGCAAATGAACGGCGTAGCGGGGAGCATGGCCGCTGTCAGTCAAACCCTGGAGGGGAAACTAAGCAACCTGGGGGATATGTTCGACCGGCTACTGGTTGCTCTGGGTGATGGTGGTGTAAGTGGCGCTTTCAAAGAGGCAATAGACCTAAGCTCTCGATTTCTGGGTGTCGTTACTGACTTAATAGCGAAATCCCCTGTTGAGGACCTACGCAGCCAGCAGACCGAATTAAACGGACTGGTAGGCGCTATCGCCCTAGCCAACGATAACGAAGCGGTACGGCTCAACCTCGTCACGCAGCTAAATCAGAAATACCCTGAATTTCTTGGCCAGCTTAATGCTGAATCGATCAACACGGAACTACTGACCACACGGCTAGCCGCAGCCAATGAACAGTATGAGAAAAAGATCCGTATTGCATTAGGCCAGCAGGCGATCAAGCGGTCTACGGAAGATGTTACCAAGGCGATCCAGGATCAAAGCAATGCCTTACAACAACTCTCAAGAGCATCAGGAAAATCACTAACTGACCTGGAGAAGTTAAGTAGTGCCCAGCGGATTGATTTAGCCCGTAAGCTAGCAGCTGCCCAGCCTAAAGTAAACTTAGGCATGGGCGTTTATGGTCCTAATCCCCTATCCGCGGTTGCTACTGTTCTGGAAGAAGCCGGTAAGCGGCAGAAGGCAGCCCAGACAGAGCTAAATCAACTAACCAAGGAAAACTCTACCCGTCAGGCTGATTTAACGAAAACAACGGTAGATGGATACCAAGCTCAGATTGCCCAGATTCGGGAGAAAATAAGGCTGCATCAGATCGATGTGAAATTAGGTGAAGCCGAGATCAAGCGACTTAGTGATCAAAGCCTGATCGCCCAGGGCAAAACCCCTCCTGTAGTCCCTATTAAGCCACCTATAATCACCAAAGGTAATTCAGGCGCAATGCTTGATCCGGGCAACCTGGCAATATTCAAGCGTTACGCTGACCAGTTAAAAAAGCAAATTGAAGAACTTGGCGAAAACTCACCTCAACTAGCCGAAAAACAACAGGCCTTAGCCTCAATCAATGATCAGATCGAGCGGCTAAACTTTCTGACGTCGGGCAAAGACAGGGTAGATATTGGAGGGCTTAAGCAGCTAATTAACCCCGATACAGACAAGCGGGTGGCGGATATCGTTGCTAATATTTTTAAACTCAAAGCCGCAACACCAGAGCTATTTACCAAAACAGGACTGGAACAGGTACTTTCGCAGATTGACCAAGCGAAGCCTAGTATTGAATACTATCGCAATAAGATTGCGGAAATCAATGCACTGATTACACAAATGAGCCTAAGCGGGTTAAAAGTGCCACCAGAAGTACTGGACCAGCTCAAAAAGTTAAAGCAATTAATGGCCGATGCTGAAGGAGCCACCAGTGCGGCTAACGCTTTGACCAATCCCGGGCTTACTGCATCAGATCAAGGGAAGTGGATTACTAAGGCACAGGCTCGTATTGAAGAAATGAAAGCCGGGGGGCAGCTTGTAAAACAGAGTGCCGAAGAAATGGCAGCTACTATGCAGCAGGCCCACGACACACTAGTGAATGCCGGAGCCTCGGTATTATCTGGTATTGGTGAAGGGTTAGCCAAAGGGGAGAATCCACTTAAAGTGGCACTAAAGTCTATTTTAAGCATACTCGGCGACTACTTGGTTCAACTAGGCACGGCTCTGCTTCTGTCTAGCTCGATACTACTTGCTTCAGCTCCTTTAACATTTGGTATTACACTGGCGCCGGGGATAGGGCAAAAAATTGCCGGTGGATTGCTGATTGTTGGGGGCGGTTTAGTAAAAGGCTTTGGTGGTTCGTTTGAAGGGGGAGGCTTGTTCAAGGGCGAAAGTTTTATTCGCGTGGGCGAGAGCGCGAAAGCTTTGCGTGGTGGTGGTGAGGCCGTGTTTCCGGTCGGGATGGGGATTGACCTGATTACGGAAGGAATTATCGGAAATCTCAGTAAATTAACAACAACACCAAAGGTTAATACGCCTAGTTATCGAGATATGCAGTTTCGGCCTCAGGTGCAACAGGTTGTCCACTCCGGCGAACTCGTTGCAAGAGGTAACGATCTAGTCTATGTATTTGGCCAGACAAACTACTCCAACTCAACCCTATGATACCCAAAGAGCATACCTACACCAAAGACAACGGCAACACCTACCTTACGGCCGATTTTTTCAACTACCTACGACTGCATGATTTAATCGTCGACGGAAGCAAAGGAGGATTAATAATTGGCCCCACTAAAGCCAACGGCGGAGTTACGCTCATTGGCATGAATCGAGAGGCTGAGGTGTATATTGGTTCTCAGGCCGAAGGCTGGTGTTTCCTCATCAATGCCTACGCCTACCATAAGGAAGAAAGTGTTCTTATCCGGAAGTCTCAGCACTCATCACTTGCCGATACCCTGTTTATGCCCTATCCAGTACCGGATCATATCACCTTAATCGATGCGACTCAAAGGGAGATTGACGGTAAGCTGTTTACTCCGTTTATCATTTTCGATACAGACACAATAGGCACGATGCCCAGAGTTCCGGCAAAGGCCAATCTTGACTACCTGGAGAAAATCAATCAGGATGCCTGGACAGTTCGGCGGGAGTGGGAGAAGCCTGAACCAACCGTTAATAACCAGGCCCTTGAAGCAAAATATGGGAATGCCGCCATTACTATCTCTTTTTTAGGGGGCAGTGGTAGTAATTAGTGATTTGGTACGGATCAATTGTCCTCGATCGATCCCTAGGAGCATCCAGATTTTTATTTTCTCCATTAACTAACCCATACACTCATGCCATTTATAAACCGAACCGTCGTCCGCCCATGGATGAAGGCAGTACCAAAGAAGAAGTCACGCTGGACCAATGAAGAACAGGGTGGAGTTCCAAACCAGTTCTATCGCAATGCTCCGTGGCGACACCTTCGAAAACTCAAACTGGAGAAAGATCCGCTTTGTGAAGAGTGCAAAGAAAAGAAGCGCCTAACCGTAGCGACAGTTGTCGACCATATCAAACCGATCCGATTAGGTGGTGAGCCGCTGGATATGGATAACACCAGAAGCCTCTGCAAGTCGTGCCACGCCCGTAAGTCAGCCAAAGAGAGACACATCCCAGCACCAAACCAATAAGAGGGAGGGGTGGGTAAAATCGCTGGAAGAGGGCTTGCCACGAATCGCTGTCCTACCCCAAAAAAGTCGGTGTCAAAATTCAGCTTAGGGGGTAATGCAATCAAGTTTAATACATTAATTATAAGCAGTTTATGCACCTATAATAGAGCAAATTAATTCACTGAAGTCTAGCTTGTTTTCACGAATTGTTAACCCTATCTAAAGAAATCCTAGCCAAAATAGCATAGGGGGGATATCAACTATATTTTACCCATATCGGTGACTCATTTGAAGTAATACGTTAGGTTGGTCGACCAAACACGATTATATATTTTGTTTGCATACTCGCTGTACGTGCTCGATTGGGGATATGGGCCATTGATTGGCCTAAGGCTTGTAGTGTACCGAGTAGAAAAAAGTAGATGCTTGCCAATTTGATAGCCAAGACCGCCCGTTAAGCCTAAATCTACCCGATGGAAGTAATCTAAATTCCATCGATAGCCTGCTATTTCGCCAAGCTGCGGATCAATAGTTCTTTCCTGAAGTAGGTATCCAAGTTGAGGACCACCCGCAATCAGGAACCGCCCTCCAGCAATCTGATAGCGTACCATCAGGGGTAAACTTAGATAATCTATTTTCATGATGAGCTCATAGTTCCTATTATCTCTGGGATTTGTAGCAACTTCAGTTCCCCCTTGCTGTGAGTAGAGTAAATCATATCCTACTCTAAGCGTGGAGGACAGGCGGTGCTCAAAGCTTATTCCAGCATTATAACCCCAAATAGGTTGGAGTTTGTGATAATCGGCTACCTGAGAATAGTTGATCAGGCTTTGATTGGCGCCACCAGTTACGCCCAGACGAAAAGCGGATTGAGCCTGTACGACTTGAAGGGTTGCCACTACGGTCAGAACACCCCATACTAAAATTGCTTTCATATGGCCAGTTGGGTTTAATGGTGCAATGTATCTATTTATACAAAATAGGGCATTCCAGAATTTTACTCGCTATGGTAATCAACGATTCCTGAAAAACACGAATCGCTAGGGCTGTCAAAAGAAATCCGTGTCATAATTATCAAAAAAATACCCACCGAACATTTTTTGAGTTTTAGTTACATAGTACGTTATCAACACTTGAGTACTAGAAGCTCACAGCAATTTGAACAGTGACCGTACCTGCTTTGATCTCACGGATTTTACCTCGCTTATCTGCTCCAAATGCCCCTGGGTAGTAGTCGATCGTTGTATCTCCTACCTTGGAAACTTTGCCTTGCTTATCAGGACCGTATGCCGCTGTGTAGTAATCGATCTGGGTATTACCAATTTTTGCAATCTTGCCTTGCTTGTCAGATCCATACGCAGCTGTATAATAGTCAATAGCCACATTACCCATTTTAGCTATTTTGCCTTGTTTATCGGAACCATAAGCCGAGGAATAATACTCGATGGCCTGATTACCCTCCTGAGCCAGACCTACAATTTTTCCTTCCTGACTAACCAGAATGATTCGCTGGGCATACGAGTTGAATGAAAACAGAAATAGAAGGAGGACTGATAAGGATAGGCAGGGTTTCATTGGCTTTCTGAAGATTACTGGTTTGGGTGGCAATATGCCGTTAAATCCTAATTCTGACGCAGTTACTCATTGCTAGATTATTAAGCGGCTTGTTTATGGCTGCCTGACTAGCAATAAGCAAAATACAACGAAAGGCTAATCTGGGCTCTAATGCCACAAACTGTAGAAAGACTACCACTTTTTCCACACATTTCCTCTCAGCAGGAAGAGCTTATTTTTACGCATAATTTATTCATTATCAATGCTTTTTCTTTGTGGGTGTGATGCTGGCACGATTTAGGCAACAGTATTAATAACGCTATGAATTAGCCAGCTGTCGGCAGAATACAGACAGCGTATTTATAGATTACATACTCAACGTTAAGAAACTCTGAAAAGAAAGATGCCCGGCAAGTACCGGGCTTCTTTCTTTTTTATAGGGGTATATAAATTGGTCTTTTATCTGGCTAAGAAACTGAAATGGGCAGTTAGTGAACTATAAGTTTAAATATGACGGTGTCAAAAAAAAATATTCTCAATTTTGACCGTGTGTGCGTAAAATCAGCCAGCGATTCGTGCAGAATAAAGCTAGTAATGAGTGTTAATGCATTCGTTTTTAGTCTCAATAGAGCTTCTAACAGGCAAAAAAGGGGGCGGAATACAACTAAGAAGCACCTTCATTATGCGTTCATTACCTATTCGGGTGGTCTTCGCTCGACTTCCCTTGCTCTTCTTGGGCCGCTTGAAAGCCTTCTTATGCGCTCTAAACGGGGTTGTTAGACCAAGAGGTGACACCCCATAGAAGTTATTGCCCGAGCAAAAGTGAAACTGGTTATGCGATTCGTGGAAGGAGTAACAATAGGAAAAACATATACCCTACCCATCATATGAAAACAGGTGACACCCCCTATCCAATTTTGACAGCACGTGTGAGAAACTAGGACAGCGATTCGTGGCGAGTAGCTTCGTAGGGATTTTATATACCCCTCCCTCCCCTAGTTACTAGAAGCAAGCGGATAGTCGGTAAGCATCGGGATGACACTATCGTTCTCGTTGTAGTAGTCACCCGGAAAACTCATTCGTAACATGGCATCCAGTCGTTCCAGGTCCTCAGCAAAACCAAGCTGAAGGAATACCGTCTTAAGCGATTCAAGAAATTGATTGATCTGGTCCCGGTTCAGTTCATAATGCTCAGTCTCTGCGGATAGCTCCTGGGTGAGCAGATAGAGCCGGTACGCATAGCGCCTTATAATAGGGTCAGTAATGCGCTCAGGGCTCTGAGAATCTTCTTGGCTGAGGTCTACTTGCATAAGCAGTAAGGTTATAAACGTTGAAGGGGTGGTTTACCTGTTTGCTGGGTATGGTCATTAATGGCATCGAGTACCCGGTCATCGCTCATCATGGACTCAACTGAAGCGTAGCCTAAGCATTCGGCCACGCTGTTCAGGTCAAAGTGAATCTCACCCGTCTTACGGTCACGCAGGCTTTTGACCGGTATGCCCTGAAAGTAATCCAGGAAGTAATCGTATTGGCTATCAGAATGCGTGTGTATCATGACTATTATGGTAGTTGAGAGTAGGTGGCTAAGAGTGAGACGCAAGACTTTTAAATCTGAATAGTTGTAGCTGATCGGCAGGGACTCCAAGAGCTTTAGCGAAGGCGATACGGTTAGGGCTTGGCACTAAGCAATACTCTCTTTCGCCTTTTTCGTCCAATATGGGCGGATAGTGGTCCGGGACGTCATATCCTTGTCGTTCGAGTTGATCTTCGGTAGGACGAAGGATTAAACCAAGTCTCCATTCTTCGAGCATAGTGACCACTTGCGGAGTATTCACCTCAACACGAACGGTCTGCTCTATACGCGAATCTACTTCAATTGGAGTTTTGTAGGTTTTGTAGGTAGGTGGACTGCTCGTTTTTGAAATTATTTCTAGCGGTGTTGTTCTTTCTTCAGGATAAATTGGCTCAACTTGACCATAACGAATACCATCCCGTATAGTCTTTTGGGATTTAGAAAACATGGGCCATTCGCTGGCTATTGTTTCCAGCGCATATACAGCTGTCTGTTCATCCAGTCGACCAGCTCCAATAAAGCCACCAGCTAACCGGGCCGCTTTTAGAAGCATTGCGTGACGCTGCCCTTCACCTGCTCCTTCCACATAACGAACCAATCGGGTTAGTAACTGGCTGTCGTCCTGATCATTGAATTGGCTATAGTCAACCTTTCGGATAGGCTTAGGTTTTGGTTCATCATATAAATCAAAGAGCCTCACCTTCTGGGCAAAGTAGCCATCTGGGTCATAGGAGTAACCGCGTAGACTAACCACATTTCTGGGCTTATCGTCGAGAATGATTTTGTAATGGGCAAATACCCGCTTGAGGGCATCGAAGTGTTGGCCGTGTCGTTTTGGATCAGCAATAGGTACCAAGCCCCAATAACCCGTGCCCGATACTGACAGGCCGCAATAGACCACGAAAGGAAGTTTAGCGATTACCCGTTTCAAATCAGCATAGTTACGGATGTGGGGGTTATCCTTCAGATCGATGTCGAACTGGAGTACACCACTGTGCTGAACCAGTGCCGATGCTTGACGGTACGTGAATAGGCCGCTGGGTGTTATGGCAGGCAAAGTCGCTTTGACCTCATCCCGTTTGGCCTTATCAGTAAGGCTGCGAATCAATTCGACCTTCTCCCGGTACTTGGTATTGGTCAGCCAGGTGTAGAGGTTAACGGGCCTGGGATTGCTGGGTGTGTTGTAGTTGGCAAAGCAGCTAACTTCCACATTCAGGACATCTTTAGCGAGTAAGTAGGTAGCCATATTTTTTTTGAAAACGTGCAGTCGTCTACCCTACAGAACCTACAAAAGGCCAAAATCAGGGTTGTGTAGGTTTTGTAGGGTACACGACTAGTCATTTTTAAAATTTAGTTTGGGATGAATCAGGTAGTGGGGTGCTTCAGGTCTGCCAGTGGCAGGTGGTGGTGGAATCACTTCTTTAATCCAGTTGTGGCTAATCAGTTCCGCTAGTGCTGAATCCACCTGTTCAGCGGTTGTCAAACCCGACCATCCTTTTTGACGAACCTCCCGAGCCTTGAATCCATCTTTTAAATCACCTGCTTTCAGGTGGCGTAGTAAATCCTTAGCAGCAACCATATTGACTGTATCTAGCAGCCCATAAATACGTCGGGCATGGGATTGCAGGTACTCACACCACAGGATGGCCATTCGAATTGCGTCAAGGCTCACCAGTCGCTTTTGGCTACCAGAAACGGGCACAGGGTTGGCCTCACAATTGATCACATGAAAGATCAGAGCGAGCGATGGCACCAGCGAACGGTA
Organism: Spirosoma harenae; assembly: GCF_054776975.1. NCBI lineage: Bacteria > Pseudomonadati > Bacteroidota > Cytophagia > Cytophagales > Cytophagaceae > Spirosoma > Spirosoma harenae. The sequence goes on from NZ_BAAHBD010000013.1 coordinate 37,678, forward strand.
CTTGGTAAAATGCTCCAGTAGCAACCCACTTTCGTTAGGCAATACTTCGGTTTCCCACTCAGTCAGCCAGGTCTTAAATATCTCCTGAGCAGTGGGTTCAAACCGGGTATAGGGAAATTGGTTATACTTATCCGCCTGGTAAGCAATGTCGCTAAAGTCAGAATCAGCGAGTTGCTGAATCAGGTCAAACGCTTTGTCACGGGCATGTTTATCCGGATATTCGTCGGTATAGGACCAAGGCGCTTTATCCGGATAGACGGCCAGTTGAAGCCGCTGTACCAATCCATCGTTGTCATATTCAGTGGCCGATTTTAGATAACCCAGCAGTTTAGCGGGCTGAATACCACCAAACAGAGAAATGCAAACCCTTTCGACATGGGTGGTTCCTCTGGCTACGCGGTCAATGATAATGGAACCCGTACCATTCCAGCCTTCTAAATAAAACGCTCTATCCTGTTCATGGCCTGATTTGAGCCAGGCAACCAGAATACCAATCAGCTCATCCCGGCTCACTAAAATACCTGCCGGATTATCGTTGAGAATATCCGCTAGTTTTTCGATGGTAGGATCATTAGCCAAATAGCGACGTTCCTTCGGCTTTTTGGGTGCTTCTGGATAGCTCACTGGGTGTTCGATGGTCTTGCCTTTGTGGCGGTCCTGAGCCTGGGCAGCGTGGGCTTTCTTCTGAGCTTCATACTCTACCAGTTCAATTTCGTAGGCCTGAATTTCCTCTTCAAACTTCTCTCGAGCGGCTAACACCAGGCGGTTTAGGGGTTTGAAAACCTCGCTGGTCGAGGGCGTTTTCATGCTGGAAGGATCGCCAATAACGGCACCCCATAGATTTGGTACAATGGTCCAGTCATCGCGCGTTTTGGGTTGGATTGTAATACGGGTACCAATCAGCGAGGACAACATGACCATCGACGCAGAGACTACAAAGTCCAGTGGACACTTCATCCGGTAGGCGATGTCAGTCAACCAAGGGCGGAGGGGTTCAGGAATCATTTCCGGCAGCAGTGGCAATACCGGTAGCAGGTTAGTAGTAATTGGCTGAGGAGGGAGCCACTCATCAGATTCAGCCTTAGTCTGCTGGTCTTTCTGAGTAAACTGGTCGGGATCAAACTCATCAATATCTACGTCAAATTGCGTATCTTTGTCCTGGGTAGAAGTCATGAAATTAAGGAGTTAAGCGGGTTGGTGCGTGGTGGCATCAGCCCGTTTTTTGTAGTAGAAAAGCGTACTCTGGGCCGCATCATAGCATAGCCATAGCCCGTATAGCAGCGTGGCAAAATCAGGATGATTCATACCATGTGCGAGGTTAAGAAGTTAGCAGTAAACCAGTCGTAGAAGTCTTGAAACGAACGCGCAACAAAATAGTGGCCACCCGCCCGTTGAATGTCTGCCTGCGTCTGCCGCTGAGCATCACTCATCCGATCTTTGCCCACCTTGACCTCAATAATGAGGTGCAATCCGTTTAGAATAGCATGGACGTCAGCTGTTCCCTTCCGGGTCGTTCCGTATGTATATGTGCCTTTTCGACCGCCGACGCCTGGCCGGTACTGACCCTGGCTCTGAATGCGGGTAGCAAAGCCGCCGGAGAACTTAATAAAATCGAGAATACAACGTGTCAATCCGTTTGCTGTGCGATCTTCATACTTAGGCTTTGGCCGGGCATGAGCCGGGAAATTAGAGTAGCGTTCCTGAAGGTAAAGTGCTTTAAGCTCGATTAGCTTCTTTATAGCAAGCGAAGAGGTATTGACCTGCCGTTCTTTCGGATATGTTATCGGGTAAGTGTTCATTGGCAAACACCTCCTTTTTTACTAAGCCGCTGATTAAGTTGTTCTTCAGCTTGCTGTCCGATTTGTGTAGCATCTATCGGTCGGTTAGTCCGATTTCGTGCCCAGTCAAGAACGGTCTGTTTATGGTATATCCGGCGCTTACCAAATCTTGATGAACCAGGAATTTTTCCAGCCGCATCCCACTGGCGTAGAGTATTTTCAGGAACGCCTGGAAAAACTGTTTTTAGCCAGACAAAATCTCCATTAGGAGAAGAATCAGGCGTGAGCGTTGGATTTGGATTGTAATACCTAAAAGCGGCACTAACTGCATCTGCAATAAATGCCTTTAGTTGTAACTCAGTTGTGACTATTACTTTGGCTTCCATGTCCTTTTGTTTTTGTTGAACATGGCGGCAAGTAATAAAGGAGTAATTCCCGGTATTCCGAAAGGGAACAAAGGGAATTGCGGGAATAATTAACTACTTGATATACTGAAAAAAAGTAGCGTGGTATTTATTTCTAATTGTAGTTATTTTCCTCCAAATAGAGGCATCAGTTGTATCAAGCTTTAGCCCGGGAAAATGGTCATTTAGTAACTCAGCCATCTTGGATGGCGGAATTGTGGCTTTAAACTTACCCCTTTCTTGCAATACCTCTACCCAAGCGATAAGAATAGACATGCTCCCTCTACCCCCAATCCATTTTCCTACATCATCAATAACCGGTTTTTTATTCCGGCGTGTAATTTCCCGTAAAATATTAATTGATTCCAAAACCTCATCTGGGCTAATAAATAGTTCTTTAAATGAGTTCTGATATAGCTTACCATTTAATGGTTTGTGATTTGAAATAGTATCCCCCTGGGTGGTGATTGGCTTGCCCTCCATTTGCAGAAATTCCTCTGTTACTACATCCACTATTTTTTCTAATCTGCCAAGCCCGTTTTTCAGCGGAACACCGTCAAGCTGTAATGCTCTCTCCATCATGTTTGAAATAGCAAGGCCATAAGTAGCCGCTTGATGGGCTGCCGCTCCACTCATATCTAGCTCATCCCAAAGCTCAATATCAATTTTAGCTTTTAACTCCTTAAAAGAATCAGAGATAATATAATTGCCCCATTTTGTTAGTGAGTCAAACTTCATTTCCCCCATGTAAAGCTCGTCAACTCTTCTCTTTATATAAGCAATTCTGTTTTCTTTGTCAGCCAATAGGGTTTCAACTTTTTCGTTAAATTCAGCTTCAAAGGCTGCATAGGCAATACGATACCCTCCTCTTAGTTTCTGCCATTTGGTTGCGATAGCATTTGGGTATTGCTCATTGTAAAGCTCGATAGCCATTTTATAATATGGAACCGATGGTTTCAGTGGCACGACTTCTTTAGATTTAGATAACCATTCAATTAGTGGCCATGAAAGGTGCCCCATACTTGCCTCTGTTAGGTTACGCATTGTTTCCGTTGCTTTGCTCATTATTTAGTTCAAGTATTACAAATTATCAAAAGCAGCATCCACTAAATCCGTATCAAACCCAGACAGGTAAATCTGTGTCGTTCGTTCATCACTATGCCCCATCGCTTCACTAATAATGCCTGTAGCTACGCCAGAACGCTTCAGAGACGTTGCAAAGCTGTGACGGGCCACATAAGTGGTCAACGGCGTTTCGATGCCTGTAGCGGTTCCTATTGACTTCAAATCTTTATTCACCTGCCCCATGATCTTACTAGCCCGGTTGTGCTTTTGCGTGGGCGTTTTGTGCAAAGCCGAATGAAGAATCGGAAACACATACTCAGTAGGGTATGGCTTCTCCCCTACCCGGTAGCGTTCCAGAATGGTCAGTGCCTGAGGGATAAGCCGAATTGAGAACCGCCCCCCTGTTTTCTGGCGAGTGTAGGTCAGCCGAGGTTTGTCGTCCAGATCAGTGCCAATGTTGCGCCACTGCAAACCGGCCATATCCACAAAGTTGATCCCTCCGCAGTAGTAGGAAAATAGAAACAGATCGCGCGCTAATAGCAACCGGGCAGAATGATCCCGCAGACTGGCATAGGGGCCAGTGTAGGGTTCAGGCTCATAGGATTCAATCTTTCGGATATCGGCTTTACTGATCGCCCGCTTGGTGGTCTTGGTGTCAAACTTACCCACCTGGTATTTGTGTGTTTCAGCGGTGATGCGGGCAAAAGGATAATGCTCGAACTTCGCATAGCCGTTGGCGATGGCTTTGTTGAGCACTGCCCTCAGCGTTCGAAACTTCACCGACAGCGTAATCTCGGTTAGGCCTTCCGAGCGCATTTTCGTTTCCCAGCCGTTGCAGAACTTGACTGTAACATGATCGAACGAAACATCTTTACCTTCCCCGATATAACGGCTCAGGTTGTTTTGCACATCCCGGTACACCTTGCGGTTGCCCACGTTACCCGTTTTTTCAAACTGGCTAATTAGTTCATCGAAGTAGGCCAGCAGTTTGAACTGCCGGGTGGTCCGTCGCTCGTCACTGACCTTATCGGCAATATCGGCAGCATTGTGCGGCTGATCGCCCGACGCGTAATTCTCGGCCGCGTCTTCGTAGCGCTCCTGCCACGTCCGAAAAGCGGCTTCCAGAAACTTCCGCCGTTCGGTGGGATAACTGCTGCGTATCTTGCCCTTTTCAGCGTTCCAGTACTGGGGATGCAAACTAAGGCCTGTTGCCACAAACTTACTTTTCCGATCTTTGGTAATGCGCACCCAGAACGGATGAGAACCGTCAGCCAGCGTTTTGGCTGTGCGGTAAATAATGGTTACAGTCGCTTTGCCCTCTTTGTGACCTGTTGTTCTTGCCATCCTGTTGTACCTAGCCGTTCAGGTACAACAGTAGGTACAACAAACATAACAAATAACGAAAACTAATACAATACAACCAAAATATATAGCTATATTAATCGTCTCATTATCAGGAAAAAGCAGGACTAATAAAAAGCAACAAAAATTAACATTTTGAGCTTCCCAAGCTGCAGGCCGTGGGTTCGAGACCCATTTCCCGCTCGACCCATACACACATGAGAATGAGCCGGTTAGCCGAAAGGTTAATCGGCTTTTTTCATTGGTAAAAAATATCTGGTTGAAACATGCCTTTACTTTGCACGCATTGTCCTACATTAATTTGTATCTTAACGTGAGTACAAAATTATAGGGGGGCTGTGCCTTGAAAAGCACTTAAACACTACAAGCAACGAGCCAATGAGCGCTCGATGCGATCAATCGTTAGCCCATACTGCGCCATCAACTTGCTCTTTCGAGCTCCTTCGCTCAAGCAACATTGGGCACTTTCCCGTAACACGAGCATCTGAATGAGTGTGTCTTCCAGATTAGCCCGGTAATCCAGTTGCGACTGCACTAACCGCTCTTTCAGGGCCGCTACCGATCCCTGACCGATTGGAGGATGACTAACGGGGGCAGCCAAACAGTGTTCCCATTGCTGTTTCAGTTGGTGAAAGGGATTCAGCCAGCCGCCTTGATTCAACTCCTCGACGGGTAGCCCATAATTACCTCGCCAATCGATGAATTCAGCGGTTAAAAACAGATCCCCACCTTGTTTGACACTCAGCAAAAAATTATAGGCTTTCTCCAAGTCATCGAACTCACAGTGGAACTCTCGGCTGTGCTGTTGGGGAGTGAGGGTACGAATGGTTAGCGTCATTACGGGGCAGTTATACGCGAATGTAACCTCAAATTATTAGGAAGGTTCTCAGTAGTAAGCAAAAGGGCCAGGGAACGATGAATGAGTGCAGTGATACGGTTGGCTGACTTGGGAAAATAACCCGTCTATTTTGAATACCCGATGAATATGATCACCTTTGAGCTAATCAGTTCACACTGAGTTTCTTCTCCGTCTCCTCTCGTTAATGCTGCCGGTCAAGTCACTTCCAAACCAGCCGGTCGTATGGATCAGCCAACCATGCTCCTTAAAAATACCCAAGCTCGCTTGCGGTTTACGCAAAATTGCCGGGTATTGAGCGCTAAAATCACCACGCTCCAAACCAGCAATGAACGTCTGTCCCATCGGTTAGACGCCCTGATCGACAAGCAGGCTCGGTTGATTGATCGGCTGAATGCTTTATTAGCCAGATAGCGTTAGCGTCTTTTGGATGCATGCTGGAGGGCTTTTAGCTTGGTCTCCAAGACCTCCATGCGGTGCAAGAGATTGGTTTTTATCTGGCGTAGTTGATGCTGTCTTCGTTTAATTTGCTCGGCTTGCCATAGATAGTATTGAATTCGATCTCCGTAGTTGGAAGTGGATTGCCGGATCAGGTCTTTTTGATATTTCATCACGACGTATAACTGCTTATTCAATCCTCATCTGAAGCTGAGGATCGCACTCTATAAAGATACTTATTCATTGGAAATGCGCCAAACCTAAACGAATAGGCGAAAAGTGGCCATAGCGACCAACTCATTATATCTCTATTGACCATTGCTCATGAGCGTATAGACGGGCTTAGTCAATCTGTTCAATAACCGATCAGGCTGTTACTGTTTCGTCCTTTGAGAAGTAAAGTACGAAACGACATACTTGCGTAATTATCTTTTACAGTCTGACAAAATTAACCCTCTATATCACGTTTAAATCTACACTATTGAGGCAAGAGTACCCCACATCTTGTATCAGTCATTGGCCCCATTGCCTTATTACAACGTCTAGAGCCACTTTATACATTCTGGCATGATTTTATAACGGAGATGGTGACCAGCTGATCAGATTTAACCTTTCTCATTTGCCTTTATGAAATCCACCCTATTTAACGAAGCACAATTAGTGTGTGATCTTCAGGCTGGCCGCTCTTCGGCTTTCACCACGTTGTATGATGCCTATTCTCCAGCCTTATATGGGGTGATCCTGCGAATGGTAAAAGATCAGGTGCAAGCGGAAGACATACTTCAAGAAGCGTTTATTAAAATTTGGGTCAATATCCATCGTTATGATGCGGGGCAGGCTCGACTGTTTACGTGGCTGTTGACGGTGACAAGGAACGTAGCGACAGACGCACTAAGGGCCCGTAAAGAATACGTCCCGCTAGAAACGTTTATGCATGATCGAACGGATGCATCTGCTTATTCAGCACCTGATGCTATGCCTCATCAATCTGTGTTCACCATTTTGTCCCCCGAGTATAATCAAGTTCTTGAACTGACGTATCAGGGCTATACGAAAGAGGAAATTGCCCGCCGATTCAACTTACCACTGGGTACGGTCAAAACGCGTTTCCGGACAGGTATTCGGAAGCTAAAAGAGATATTCGCTCAGGATATCTGCCAATATCACCTGACTTAAACGGGCAGCGATCCGCTTTTGCCACTGGTGCGTTATGGCTGATCCCCCGTGTTTTACCAATCCGCCTTTCGATAGTAAGCAGGCGTTTAGCGAATCAACTTTTATCCTACAATACGAACCGCTTCTTGCATTTAAAAAGGTGTTGAACGTATTAGAGCTAAGTAGAACGGATTCCGCTCAGAATAGCTGGATAGATAGGTAATTAAAGTTCAACGAATGGTAATCTCTACACGACGGTTTTTGCTCCGTTCTCCTTCAGTCGTGTTGTCACCAAGGGGTTGTTTACTACCGAATCCTTCAGTGGTGATCCGTTCATCAGTAATCCCCCGCCTACTCAGGTACGCAGCTACTACTTTCGCCCGATGCTCAGATAACGCTAGATTCAGCCGGGGATCACCTACATTGTCGGTGTGGCCAGCAATATGGACATGCCACTGTGGATTGGCTTTTAGGGATTGAATGAGCTTATTCAACTCAATCGATGCCTGGGCCAGCAATACGTAACTACTTTGCTCAAACTGCACCGTCCGTAAAATCAAAGTAACTCCGGCCATGATCGGTGGTGGCAGCTCAGTAGCCGGTGGAGGAATGGGCGTGGATACGGCGGCTAACGAGTCAGTAACCGTTAGCCTTTTCGGGGGTTTTGGTACCAAGATCAGGTTCGGTTTAGCGGTTTTTAGTTTTTTGGGCAGTGCCAGTTTGGGAGTTGCTACAATAACTGTTGGTCGTTTGGTAATGGCGGTATTTACCTGTTTAGTGGCCTCCGTAATGGGCGGAGCTTTTTGAAAAAAATACTGCGCGCTTATAGGCTCCCCACTTTCGGCGAACGGATTCAAGGCGGACTTAGGCGTTGGCGGGGGCTTCCAGTAGAGGTAAATTTCGCCCCATTCGATGGCATTGAAATAATCAACCTGCAGATCGTAATACTGTCCGGCTTTCAGCACGATGGTGCCATTATAATGTTTATAAGAGTTGAGCTGCCAGGAATCCACCACCAGCTTGTTGTCGACCCAAACCCGGATGCCATCATTCACTTTCGCAAAAAACACGTATTCCCCCGTAGTGGGGGCTAGCAGTTTACCCCGCCAGCGTATCGAATAATAGGAGCGGGAAAGACCCTTTCCCGGACTCCGTCTGTCCCAGTTGAAACTGATCGCTGGATCGATTCGGGAGAAAGCTTTCTGCTCAAAATTGGTTCCGACGTAGTAATCCCCTTTCAGTCCTGACTGAGCCCAAACCTGTTGTGCAAGTAAGCAAAGCAACATATATCCATAAAGTGCGACTGGTTTCATAAACGAATTTTTACAGCAACAGGATCAGTAACTAGCCTTTAGATGAGTGGATGCTTGATGGTGCGTTTGGCGAAACGTAAGCGTTAGCTCGCTGTCCGTTTTTTCAACCGTCTGAGTAGTCTGGTAATCCTGTATTCTTCCTGTCTGAGTCAATAGGGGCAGCTCAATTGATTTCAACGTTCCACGTAAAAACTGCCAATTGGCTGAATCCGTCGCCATGAGTAGAATCAGGATCTAAGTTCGAAACAAAAATATATAAGAAAATTATATATACAAATAATATAATTGTTATTGTAAGCAGTCCCAGGGGTTTTCACTAAAATGCTTGGGATTAATAGACTGCCTAAACGCAGGAGGAAAGAAGGCTACTGGATAGTAATTGACAGAGTAGAGGGCAGGAATCAAATGATCTTTAAACGGGTAGTACGGAATGAGGATACAGACGTCCCATTAACAAATAGCCTTTACCATATCTCAAAAATTGCTCTTTTATGGACTTACCTATTGGAAGCGGATCGATGGACAGTCATGGTGAAGAATGCCTGGTCACGCCAGTTGCTAGTATCCGTGGCATTTAATCGATCGGCCATGGCTGTATACATTTGGACTCCATGCTTCAGAATTTTAACCTTTTAATTCGCCAAACATCGGCAAGGTGCAAGGTGCTCAGTTGCACAGCGGTGGCGTGGATTCTACTTATGAAATGGCTAAACTTGATAGTTTAAGCAAATCCTATCAAACCATAGCTATCTCTACACGGGGACATGGCAAATCGGAAATAGGCCATTCTCCCGTTATGTGTGAACAAAAGGCGAATGATATTTATGCGGTGATTCAAGCCGTTACAAAAGATAGTGTTACCGTTTTAGGCTTTAGTGATGGGGCTTACACAGGGTATAAACTAGCGAGTATATACCCGGGAAGCGTGAAGAAATTGATCGCTATGGGCGCTGGGGAGCAGGTTCCTGGTTTGCGGAAAGTCAACTTAAATGTAAAGGAGATGTCTAAGCTGAACAGCCTTTACTTTAGACAACAGTTGGCGTTGATGCCTGAATCCGGACGATTGCAGGAGTACTTGACGAATTGGGCAAATTTTTATAATACCATGACGGCCAGTAAAGAGCTGTTTGCTAGTATCCATTGTCCAGCTGAAATACGTGAGCGTTCATGAAGTTGTGTTAAAATTGCGATTGGCTAAGGTCAACAAATTGAGCGCCATCAGATAGGGCATAATGAAGGGGAAGGCAGGGATGGACACTAAGTAGCTAGCAATCACTAACGGTTCCAGGGAAAACGTGGGCAGTACACTCAACAAAGCGCCCACCAGGCTCAAGAGGATATAGGCCCGGCAAGCACCCGTTTTGAACCAGCCAGCCGATTGTAAGGCTACCCCAAAAGCAGCCGTAGCCAAATACAAAAGAGCGACCTCCACGTCACTAATCCAACTAAAAAGTGCGCGCATGGACAAGTACCAATCGGGCCTTTTGGCCACCGAAGCGGCCGAAAAGTTGGTGAACGATTCGACTAAAAAGCTACCCCAATACGCCATGTTGAGGATAAATAAAGGGAGGGCTATACCCAGAGCCAGTAAGCCTAGTAACCAATACGTCTTCTCACCGCTTTGACGAAGTTGGTCGGCCAGTAAGGCCAATCCAGCCGTGATTGAAATCCCTCCTGCTAGTAACAAAGCATACCGAATCTGTTGTTCGGTAGCAGTGGCCACCCAGTCGGGAATGGAAGTGGGCGGAGGTCCCATGCCCGCGAAGACGGTAAAGAAGATCCAAGGGATGATCACAAGTAACGCAATGGTACCTCGTTGCCTTTGTTGAGAATCTAAGCTGGTTAGGCAATTCTTTCCCAAACGCCAAACGGCAATGGCCATCAGCAGGGCATGAACGAGCCAGATGGGTAGATAGAGTTGGGGTTTGCTGTGGCCGATTGCTAACGCCACAGCAGCGGCTACAAAGGGAACCAGGGTAAGATAAAACCGGCTGAGTGTTTGTGGATTGATCATCAGGAGGTGGCTTGGCAAATTGGGCTACTTGAGTTAGCCAATCTACGCGTTACTCAGCAAACTACGGTAAACGACGTTTTCTCACAAAAAGGCTGGTTTATACTGGCAGATACACACTAAAGGTTGACCCCTGACCCGGTTGACTTTGAGCGCTTATCCATCCACCATGATTAGCGACTACTTTCTCACAGATCGCCAGGCCAATGCCCGTTCCGGCATACTCCGTTCGATTATGCAGACGCTGAAATACCGTAAAAATCCGGTCCAAATATTTCTCCTCAAAACCAATCCCATTATCTGCTACGTCAATCCGATAGTAATCATTACCTGCACGTTGGGCAGTAAACGCCTTCGGCAAATCACGGGACATCACCTGACTCGAGCGGATCTGGATCTGTGGTGCCACACCAGGCTTACGAAATTTAAGCGCATTACTAATCAGGTTCTGCAACAACTGCTCTAATTGCGAAGCATCGCCTTCTACCTCAGGTAAGTCACCAAGCTGGATAGTGGCGCTAGTTTCCTGGATGAGTAGTTCCATGCTCTGCAGCACAGCCTCTACGACTGCGGTAAGCGATACCGGTTGATTGCTATCCCGCCGGGTGGAAATTCGTGAATACCCCAATAAGTCTCGAATCAGACTTGACATTCGATGAGCGGCACTTCGCATCCGCTCCAAGTAGGTTACCCCTTCGCCTACCTCAGTAGGGAATTGAGTTTGAAGAAGGTCGCCAAATTGCTGAATCTTCCGAAGCGGCTCCTGCAAATCATGGGAAGCGATATAGGCAAACTGTTGCAGGTTTTGGTTGGATCGCTTCAGCTCGTGAATCGAATCCTGTAATTGCTGGGTCCGCTCAGCTACTTGTCGATCTAACTCCCTCGACTGCTGCCGTAACTGTTCTTCTCGTAACAGCAGTGCCTGATGAGTGGCTACCTGTTGAGTAATCTCGACGCCTGTAGCGATAATGCCATACACAGCACCCTGCTTGTCTTTAAGGGCTTTAAAGGAAAAATCAAAATATACCGTCTTCGGCACCCCATCGATCACCATCTGGGCGGGGGTGTTGTCGGTAGCGAAAGTCATGCCCGTAGTAAACACCTCATCCAAAATGGCCAGAAACGGCTGTCCTTCCATCTCAGGAATGGCTTTGGCGATGGGCATGCCGAAGACATTCACCCCTTTCCCCCATACGGCTAACTGCGGTTCATTGGCTATGGTAATGACCATTTCCCGCCCCACCAGCAGGGCAATTGGGATAGGGGATTCCATGACCAGGGCACGGAAGATGGCTTCATTATCGAGCGTTTGGGGATCACCAATCATACAATAGTAAAGGTAAGCTACAGTTCTTTAACCATCAGTAGCCCGTTGAGTTTTCTGAGGTCACCGAGTTCGTATTGGCTGACAAAATAACGGTAGCAGTAAACGACCTTGTGCATGCCCCCGCAACAGGGTTAGAAAATCCAGACCACTTATGTCGCTTTGTAAGTTAATATCCATCAGCACAAATCGAGGACCACGCCCCGTCGATTCGCTGAAGTATGCAGCAGCCGTCACAAAAGCAGGTCTTGGGAAACGTGTATTTAGCCGCTCGTGCGAGAATATCCACCACGTTTGGGTCATCATCTACGGCCAATATCGGAAAGTTGATGGCATCGTACAGACCTGGTTGGCAAACTACTAGTGTCATTTTCGTCTCTTCACTCGGTAATTATAGTGTTGCATACTCTACACTATAATTACCGAGTGATATAAATGTAGGCTTTTGATCTATAGGGTTAACTACCTGTTGTAAGAGCAATCTTGATCGAACTCAGTCTTTCTGTTTCGTACTTTGGGAAGTAAAGTACAAAAACTATCATTCCGATATATCCCATCAAATCCCAACCCAATAATGCCAGTTTCGTTTTAATAATTCTGTCAAAAAAGCTTTATCGGTTGGCCATCGGTTGTTGTGAAACGAGTAAAAGTCTTTCCATCATAACAACACAATCCCGTGTTCCGGGTACCTATCCAAAGATTTCCGGCTCTATCCTCCAAAATTGACCAGACATCGTTATTCGTCAGGCCATTTCTCTCCGTAAAATAAGTGTAAGCTTTTCCATCGAAACGGCAAAGTCCACGACCATCACCTCCGAACCAAAGAGTACCTTTTTTGTCTTCTATTATTCGGGTAACAGGGCCATTGGATAAGCCGTCATTTTTTATAAATGATTGGCCGTCATACCGGTAGGCTCCATTCCAATTTTGAAACCAGATATCTCCGTTTTTGGCCTGAAAAACAGGGCAGGCCCAATCGTTACCGTTTACTTTCAGGTTGGTTAACGATTTACCGTCGTAACGAAACACGCCTTCGTTAACCCGCCCACCCAACCAGATGTTGCCCGCCTTATCTTCTAAAATGCGTTCTACGTTATGGTTACTGCTCATAAAGCCACCTGCCCCCTCATTCACTACAAACGGAGTAAAGATCTTCCCATCGTAGATATAAACCCCGTCAATAGTAGCGAACCATAATTTTCCGCGTTTGTCCTGCATAATACTGAATACGTTATGCGTGTTCCGGTACCTGTTGGGAGGCAGGTTTTTTCGTAAAGGAATCTGGATTTCAGCGAATTTCTTACCATCGTAAAGACAAGCGCCGGCTTCCGTGCCTATCCAGATTTTACCATCTTTATCCTCTACAATACAATGGATCTGATTACTGCTCAGCCCATGGGCTACTGTAAATTGGCTGAATACCTTTCCGTCATATTTATACAGGCCTTCGCTTGTCGTGCCAAACCAAAGATTCCCTGCTTTATCCTGGATACTACTGTTCACATTATCACTGGGTAGGGAGCCTTGGGTTTTTATAAGTTTGGTTTGGGCAGCAGCCACTATCTGGGGAGCGCTTTTTTCTCTTGGCTGGTCTTTTCCGGCTTGCCCGTTGCAGAAAATGCAATAAACCAACAGCAGCAAAGTGATTGCGGGAACGAGTTTCATTGTTTTTCTTTGTTAAAACCGGGCCTTTTCAACAATCTACACGTCTTTCCATGGAGATTTAGCGCAAAGCTTGTAAAAGAATGTCAACGAAAGGTAAAAGCAGCTTTTACTGGCTGCTGGGGATAGTTACCTATTCAACTGTCTCACGAAAACGCTCCCTCCTGAAACGATAAATCCTGTGTAGCAATTTGTATATTGGGAAAGACATTGTTTATAAAATCACAAAGCTCATCTAGTATGAAGACTATTAACATTTCTATTGACATCCGCTCGTTTTTACTGGGCGCGCTGACGCTAGGCGGCCTGCTAACGTTAGTCAACTTCAAAGCCGACCACGACAGCCAGCCCGACCCGGCGGTTCTGGATACCCGCCGGTTTCAGGTGGTTGCAAGCGAACACCAAACAATCATTCTAGACACAAAAACGGGGCGGTTCATTCTCGATCCATTTGGTACTAACAAACCAAAATGGGTGGTTGGCGATTTTGAGGAGGTACAAAAGCGGGGAGATAAATAGTAAGCCCTACCCCTTAGCATATTACCCTGTCAAGCGGAGCTAGTCAATTATTTATTTTCCAACTGTTTCATTATCAGCAGTCTTCTAATCGCTCCCAACTGAGACGGTAGAACATAATATGTATAACTGGCTCCATGCAAACAAAGGTAGAATGGCCATATCTTCAGGAACGTCGTGACGGTTAAAACCACCCTATAAATGGACAACTGTAGTGTGGTCTGCTGTCTGCACCGTCAATTTTTTAAGCAGTCAGGCTAGCTAGGGTTCAACAATTTTAGCGTCTGCTGCCGGTATAATTTACCGATGGGTATCAAGTGAGGGCCAATAGCAATCTCCTCGGAGGTAAACGACTCAATCTTGTCCAGTGAGACCAAAAAGGAACGGTGCACCCGCAGAAACGAGGGGCCAGGCAGCATGGCTTCCAGGGCCGTCATGGCGTATTTGGTGATGATGGCGCCTTTTGTTGTGTGAATCCTGACATAGTCTTTGAGGCTCTCTATGTAAAGAATATCATGCAGAAAAACCTTGACCATTTTCCGCTCCGCCCGGAAGTAGAGAAAGGCATCCGTAGCCGTTTCGGGTTGGTGCGGCATGTGCGGTTGACCCATCGGTGAAAGCTTGTGGTCAGGTAAGGCTTTGCTAACCGACTTTAAAAACCGTTCGAAACTAATTGGCTTAACCAGGTAATCGGTAACGTCCAGTTCAAAGGCTTGTACGGCATAGTGCTCAAAGGCCGTGGTCAGGACGATTTTAGGCGGTTGGGTTACCATTTTGATCAGCTCGATACCCGTTAGTTGCGGCAGTTGAATATCCAGAAACAGCAGATCGATCGGCTGCTGTTTTAAGGCCGTAAGGGCCTGAATCGCGTTGGTACATTCGCCCACCAGGGTAAGCATGGGCACCTGATTGATATACCGACGCAGTACTTCCCGGGCAGGTGGCTCATCGTCGACGATCAGGCAGGTATAGTTAGTCGGCGACTCCATTATAGACTGATTTGACTGACTCAGAATAGGCGTGTGTTAATGTAAGCGTCAAGTTAACAATATACATCTCTTCTTCATCATGGATGGCTAGTTCATGTTGGTTCGGATAACTTAATTCCAGCCGCTTCCGAACGTTGGCTATGCCGATACCGGGTGACGGATGCTCCTGGCCCGCTGGCTTGCCATTAATCAGTTTCATCGCCAGTGTATCGTCGTGCAGGGTTACGGTTAAGCTGATCCAGGGGTTTTCAAGCATGCGACCGGCCCCATGCTTGAAGGCGTTTTCGAGAAAGGGCAACAGCAGGAGTGGGGCAATGAGATGATGGGTCGTTTTGGGCAATTGCACTACCATGTCAAGCCCCTGATCATACCTCGCCTTTTCCAACTGTAGATAATCACGGATCATGGTTAACTCCTTTTGGAGGGGAACCAACGGTTGATTACACTCATACAAGATATACCGCAGCAAGTGCGAAAGCCCCAGGATCATCCCGGATGCTTGCTGGGATACCTCTTGTGTCAATGAATAAATCGTATTGAGCGTATTGAATAAGAAGTGCGGGTGCAACTGCGCTTTCAACATCTGAAGCTCCGCATTGGCCTTTTCTTTTTCCAGTTGGAGAGCCGTTTGTTGCTTTTCCTGAAAGCACTTCAACAAGTGGATGGCCGCAGCTACTCCGCCTACGGTAATGCTTCCCCGTAACCCGGCCAGCATGGCTACCCCGAACTGAACCGAGAAGGGGGGATGCGGCTCCCTGGCCACAACGGGCGATAACGGATCGGCCAGTTGGTGGCGGAGCTGATCAATAATCGTCATTGACAAGCTAGCCGATAAAGCCGCAGTTAGGAAGACCAATACAAGGGCACAAAGAGTGGCCAGGACGTACTTAGCGGGAATGACGAGCTTGGGTATAACCAGATACATGAGCGAATACGCCAGGAATAAGCTGGGTATGAGGTAAATCAGCGTTTCCGGTAAGGTAATCAGCAGGCGATGCCCAAAGGGCTGCCGTTGCAAGGCTGGTGATGGCGAAAAGGAATACAGCAGCAGCTGGAACAAAAACCAGAGCAGCCAGAACGTCAGATGCCGCCCGAACCGCCAGGCTGTATTTTTTGAATAAATAAAGGGGAGTTGCTCCATGTTTGGCCGTGGTCTGCCACGAAGATACAGATCGGCAACCAGATAAAACGAAGATCAAGTACGTATTCGACCAAGGTGGCTACGTTGTCGATAAGCGCATTTGGTCGACGACGAAAGGCGCTTATCGGCAAAAAAACACTGTCTGTTTTCAGAGCCGACTGGTTAGGCGACTTCTCAAAAAATGCAGGAAGGACTTGTCTACTTTTGAGAAAAACGAACGCCATGAAAACGTTGCTCACTCTCTTTTTACTAAGCCTGGCTACCACCTGTGTGTTCGCCCAGCTAGACACGACTAGTTATCCGAAAGAACGACAGGCGATCCGGGAATTACTACGCCATCAGCAACCCGGCACTTTGATCGACTGTGCAGATTTTATTGCGGTCGGCCCCAAAGGCGATATTTCCTTTTCCCATCAGCAATGGCTAGCGGTGCAGAAAAAAGAAAAGCTAGTTTTTAAGTCGGTACAACCCGTTGCCGGCCATCAATTTATTCGAATTTATGACGGCACGACGGCTGTGGTTAATGCGCTGATCGATGTAAAGCTGGTAGTTGACGGGCAAGATGTGACCATCAAGGTACGTCGCCTGGAAGTGTACCACAAAGCGGCCAGTGGCTGGTGCCGCGTAGCCGGTCAGGGAACCCAGGTGGATGAAAAGCTATTTCCCGTTGCTGGTAAATAACCTGCTTATCCTCATTACGAGTCAGCCCCGATTGATGTCATCATAGGTAAGAGCAAGTACTTGGTTTAGAGGCCTATCGTGAGTCAATGGCAAGCTTGACTAGTTTCATTCCTTTTCTCCATCACGATTATGAACAAACTACTCTTTCTTTGCACAATCCTACTGCTGACCGCCAGCCATTGCCCATTAAAGGCCCAAATCGCCAATAAAAATCTATTGATGGGAGTGGGTAACGATAACACCCATGGCCAATACAACACCAGTCTGGGCTTTATCGATCGAGTAGAAGGCGCTAACGGAAATCCTCCCTATACGAGCGGCACCTACAATACGTTTGTGGGGGCAAACAACGGCAGCTACAGTGCAGGCTCGGGCAACACCGCCATTGGCTATAGTGCCGGACGCTGGTTTATGAAAGGCACCCAGAATGTCTTTATTGGTTATCAAGCAGGTTCTTACCTGGTTAATTTTGCCAACCCCAGTGATGTAGGCACTGGCAATAATATTATCGGTGCTCAGGCAGGCTATTACAATCAGGCCGATTACAATGTGTTTATCGGCCATCAGTCAGGCTATAGCAATGTAACAGGCACCGATAATGTCTTTGTGGGGACCAAAACAGGGTATGCCAATATAGGATCGAGCAATACGTTTCTGGGTTATCAGGCGGGCCAGAGCAACACGACGGGGTCCAATAACCTTTTTCTGGGGTGGCTGTCGGGGCAGGCCAATACCTCCGGTTTGTTGAATGTGTTTGTAGGCGGTTACACCGGGTATAGTAATACCTCAGGCCAACTCAATACGTTCCTGGGCTACGCTACGGGTTCGAACAATACCACCGGTCGGGTCAATACGTTTCTTGGGGGGTATGCTGGGGAGAGTAACACGACGGGCATTCAAAATACGTATGTAGGCTATCAGGCCGGTCGAGCGACTACCACGGGCAACAATAATTCGATTATGGGCTATCAGGCGGGGAGTAATCTCACGACGGGCAGTAACAACATCATTATTGGGCCAAAGTCGGGCACCGCGGTTACTGATGGGAGTGATAACGTGCTGATGGGTTACAACAGTCAGGCCGAAGAAGGCCTACAAAACGCGATCGCCATTGGTGCCAACAGCCGGGTAACGGCTAGTCATGCGCTGATATTGGGCAACCAGGTTAACGTCGGGATTGGTACGTCCGCGCCAACCAACCGCCTGGAAGTGATCAGCCAATCGCCTAACACCAGTGGCTTAACATTAACGAACCTGACAGAGGCTAGTCCAGCTATTCGAACGACTGACCAGTTTTTAACGGTTAATGAAAAAGGCGAGGTGGTTAAGGCTCGGTATCAGCTTCGAATCAGTAGTCCGGCTGAGTGGAGTGATAAGGTATTTAGTTCATCCTATCAGCTTCGTTCACTTCCGTCGGTTGCCACTTATATAGCCAAGCAGGGCCATTTGCCCGGTGTTCCGTCGGCTGAGCAGGTTGCCAAAGACGGAATTGATTTAGTGAAGATGAATGCTCTGTTATTAGAGAAAGTGGAGGAGTTAACTCTTTACAGCATTCAACTGGCGAACGAAAACCAGACCATCAGGCAACAACTACAATCAGAGCACAACCAGCAGCAGGCTAGAATTGACTGGTTAGAAAAGCAGCACAAACAAGAAATTGCGGAGGTAAAAAAACTCGTCAACCAGCTCCTAAAGAAGCAGTAAGTATCCCCAACTAGGCGTATTCGTTTTCTCAATTAACGTCCCTAAAGCGAGACGAAGGAAGGGTAGCCGCCAATGCACAACCCTTCCTTCGTCTCGCTTTAGGGAGCCTTTTTGTAAGAAAGTGGAATAAGCAACAATTTTGTTCAATATGGTTAACTGCTTAGTGGCCAAAACCTAAAGCAGTCTGTAAAAGTGAGTAGTGTTTTAGTTTGATTTTCTATCTGCTAGCCATCTATACAGAAAGACTAACATCACGCCAAGTTGAAGGGATGCCCAAAACCAATTCCTATCCAGACTGTAGCCCATATATGGGTGCGTTGGGCGTTTCGTACCGCGACGGTAAACGCACCCAATAAGGCGGCTTAACTCCATTCCCTGGAAAATTTAACCAGTCTACCGGATGTTGCCACCCGGGGTAAGACCACTAGGAACATGATCGGGGATATACCGATTAAAACCATAATCGGTCAGGGCGTTTAAGAAGGCAATGAGATTCTCCTGATCAGCGGGGAGCAGGGCAATCCGCTGTATGTTTGCGTCCAGTTGCTGCACTGGCACGTGCGAATTTTGTGAAATAGGCTCGCCAATATCGTCATAAAACGTCAACACCTGTTTTAGCGTCTGAAAAACTCCACTGTGCATGTACGGAGCCGTCAGCCCAACGTTTCGCAAGGAGGGTGTCCGAAACGCATAGGTTCTACTTGCGCCCGCATCCGAACTAGCTAGTTGGAGATTATCAGGCACCGACATCACATGCAATTTATAGTCGGAAAACATGGGCCCCGAATGACAAATAGAACAGCCTTCGTCCTTAAAGATTAGCATTCCCTGAATTTGCTGGTTCGTTAACGCCGTTTTATCCCCTTTCTGATACCGATCGTAGGGTGAATTCATAGCAGTCAAGGTACGCTCGAAGGTCGCAATCGCTATACCAATAGTAGCCGCTGTAATGGGCTGACTACTGCCAAAGACGGTCTGAAACCGTTGTTGATACTCAGGGATTTTTGTCAACCGGGCCGCAAGACTGTCTAGCGTAACAGCCTCGCTATAAGCATGACCACGCATTTCTTCAAATGTTGTTAGCGGGCCGATCAGCTGATTTTCGAGACTTTTGGTACGGGAATCCCAGAACATTGGCGCGGTCAACGGATCATATTTTCCGCTACCATCCATGCCATTGAAGGCCGCGTTGAGTAATGTCTGCGTATTTCGCTTCGTTACAGGCACGTCGTTGGGCTTTAGAAACCGGCGGTTTAGTCCGTAACCAACGGCATTGGTACCTAGTGGTAGGTCTAATCCATCCGTGTAGGCATTATTGGGGTGGTGGCAGGTCGCACAGGCTACGTCTTTATCGCCTGACAGGATAGGGTCCCAAAACAGCAGCTGGCCAAGCAGAGCCGTATCATTGGTAATGGGGTTACTGACTGGGGGGATGGTAGCAGGATCAATGGGAGTATGTACTAATACGAACGAGCTGTAATCCTCTTTTTTACAAGCTTGAATAACAGCAGCGAAAAAAATAAGTATCGAGAGTAGAGCTAGTAGAGGTTTGCGCATCGCTAGGACGAATAAGTATAAATAACTAGTTTTTGCGCACTTTAATTCCACCTTAACTTGGTCCTATTTTGTCAAGATCGTCCTCTAGTAAAATTATCTGTCTGGATTATACCTTCATACAACTCACAGTAGATGGAGCTTGAGGCATCCGCATGAGAAGATGCTTTATCAAGCGTTGAATAACCAAACCCTGTAATCACCATTTCTGGTCCACCCGATTTCGATTTCACGAGATCGCCTACCCTAAACTTCATCAACGTTCACCACTTTTCCAGTATAATTAGCAGCAAGATTGATAGTAGTAAGTACTGAATAGACCTAATTTCCAACGAAATCGGCTCTTAGTCAGATAGACTGCCAAAAATTGAGTGGGAAAATAGTCTCTTTAACTTGAACGTTAATCGGAGATCAGGGCGAAGGAGAGAAATTTGCTGATGCTTTTTCGTACGCTGGAAAGTAAAGTACGAAAAGGCAAATCTCAACATAGGCTCCCGATTGAGACGACGAAGTCTTCATGGGGGCTCCCTAAATAGGGTATTTGTATGGGATTCGACTTTTCAAGTCATGACGGTTTATGTCCACATCCAATGATGATTTTTATCGGTTCAGTCAACCTCGTTAGCCCATTACCCTACTGGTGATGTAGAAAATTACCAATTGGCTGAGTGACAGACCCTACACAAGGTCATCATCAAAACTGATAGCCCATGGTCAGCCCAAAGCGGGGAGTAAAACCTTTCCGGCTCATGAGTTCCGGCAGGACTGCCTTCAGAGGGGGACTGCTGGTCGGTAGTTGATAGTGAAGGCCTACAAACAAATCGAATACGACTCGCGCTATGCTTGTCTGCACGCCAGCCAAAGCGCCGGGCATCCAGACGGATAGCTGCCGGGTAGTTCTGACTAATGTACCACTCGGGTCTCTAACAATAGTACCCTGATTGTCGAACAGATAGTCCTCAAGCGTGAGTTCGGAAAAGCGACCGTATGCCCCTGCGTAAAAGCCCGTAGGGGACAGAGGACGCCGACGGAAATAGTGCCGATATTCCAACGTAGCCCGCTTATAGTGAAATAAACTCGGCACGGGGTTCTTGGAGTCGTGATATTCATACGTTTCCGAACCGAAGCCAACACCACCCACCAGCGATGCCCGTTTGGTCAGCATCCGTTCATAAAACACCGATAGATCGCCTACAATAAGACTTAGGGGATTGATTTTCAGACTATTTTTCCGGGTAGCTGCGGAGTCTGTTGTTGACTGAGCATAAGCCTTACACAAGCTGATAACAATAAGGCTAAAAGTCAGGGAAATTTTCATTACGAAACTCGGGTATGGGTCATGGCCTGTCACCTACAAACTGGCATTTTGCTGCCATTGTCAGTCTAACGGCCTGGTACCGGTTGACAATATTACCGTTATTTGAGAGTGCTGCAAAATTAACCTTCTAACGGGGAAGCCAGCTTCATGAGCTGCGTGTGGTAATGTAGCACCGACTGGGTAAGGAAGCCCTTTAAATCAGCAGGCGTAAGTTTGTGAAATACGCATCGCTAGCCAGTCGACAGTAAATGGGCGGTTTGGTAGGCAAGAAAGTGTACTATAGCCGGAGAGGACCAACTAGGTTTGGGACAGTGCTTATGTTTACATCGACTCATCCCTGCGAATAAGCCAGGGATTAAGTTGGACAGCTATTGAAGTAGCATGTCAATGCCATTAAGACTTTAACTGAGTTTAACGATACCATTATTTCAGACTGGCTCAATGTGAGTATGAAAACATTCCGGGAATACAAAAAGCAGCCAACGACGTTCAAGGATAAAGTCAAGGAACAGGTACTCTTGTTATTATCGCTTATCAAGCACGGCATTCAGGTATTTGGCTCCGTAAAAGAATTCGACCAGTGGCTAAACCGGTCCAACTTTTATTTTGACAACAAGAGTCCTAATGATTATTTAAATACGATCACTGGGATAAAATTTGTCGATGATCGGTTAACGGCTACGGAATACGGAGATAATGTGCAGGGGATGGAAGTATTTCGAATCAGTAAAGATGATTACCTAATGCGGAGCGTTCAACTCAAAGCCCCCCTAACTGGCGAACTCTGGCCGGTTATGCTACCTTACAATCGACTGGGTCCAGCTGGTATACCAACCAGGAAAGTCTACTTCTGAAAGTTCCTTCGGCTATCATTATCTATGAGTACAATTACCTCATTAACACTGAGCACCCTGACTTTCGCCAGCATGTTCAGCTGGTTAGAACTGAGGATTATTTTAGGGATTCTCGGCTTCTTTAAAGACAACTGAAGGATTCGCCAATGCTTGATCAAAATTTCACTCTAAAAGACACCAAGGTCAGACGCAAGTGCGTTCATGTATCTGCATCATAAATAGGGTGTTTCAGGCGACGATGTTACTCGTAGGAATCTGATTGTACAGCAGTGGGAATTCAATAACAAACGTGCTGCCTTCACCCGCCAGACTCTCCACTCTTAAGCTTCCCCCATGGCCCTTGGTAATAATATCGTAGCTCAACGAAAGACCTAATCCCGTTCCTTCGCCCGTTGGTTTGGTGGTAAAGAAAGGCTGAAAGATTTTGGATTGCTCTGACTCAGCAATACCTGTACCATTGTCTAGTACCCGAATCTCCACCCGATCACCCGCTCGCTTGCTACGAACCGTTACGGCTGGTTGATAATCGGGATTGTTGGTTCGTCTGGCGTGCTCCGAAACGGCATAAAACGCATTGTTGTACAAATTCAACAACACCCGACCGATCTCCTGGGGGGCCACTTCGATTGGTTCCAGAGTCGGATCAAAGTCGGTGATTAACTGGCAGTTAAAGGACTTATCCTTCGCTTTTAGACCGTGGTAGGCAATCTTGAGATATTCATCCGCCAGCGCATTCAAATTCGTAGGTCGTTTCTCGCCCGATTCCGTGCGGGAATGTTCGAGCATGCCTTTAACAATGCTACTAGCCCGGCCACCGTGGTGATTGATCTTTTGCAGGTTGCTCGCCAGATCATCGGCAATAAAGTTGGCTTCCTCCAGATCGCCTTTAGCTAACTCCGCTTTAAGCTCATCGACTAGTTCGGCGCTGACTTCGGAGAAGTTGTTGACGAAGTTCAACGGATTCTGAATCTCGTGGGCGATGCCCGCCGTGAGCTCCCCCAGACTGGCTAGTTTTTCTTTTTGGATGAGTTGGGCTTGGGAAGCTTTCAGTTCAGCGGTACGAGCTTCAACCTGCTGTTCCAGGCGTTGATTTTGGGTTGCTAAAAGCTGACGCTTCTCTTCCGTAATTTGCATTACCGCAGTAGCTTTCGCTCGATCTTCGGCTACGATTTCTTTGATGCGTAGAACTAGATAAACTAATAGGGAAAGGGGTAAGGATAGAAAGAAACCGGTACCTAAGGGTAAAAGACAAGGGGTAAAGTCATTGGCACCCGATATGAGTAATAGAGCAATGCTTAGCGCAAAGCCAATCGTCAGAAATGCGCCTACGACTATCGCCCATTGAGCCCCTTGCAGTTGGTTTCTTTTCCAAATAAGCAACCAGAAAAAGAGTAAAAAGTCGAAGATCGTGGCAATAGAGCTGAATAAATTAGTATAGGTGTAAGCGGTTAGACCAGCGCCTACTACTGAAATGCCAATCAGTAGACAAGTAAGTAGCCAGGAGGGTGGGTACTTTAATATACGCCATAGGGTAATGGGTAAGAAGGCAATAGCGATACATAAAAAGACATTTCCTAATCGATAAATAATCACTTCAACGATGAATGGAGGCTGAAAAACGGCATCCCCAAACGTAAGCATACAGTAAAGAACAAGAAACGACTCGCCGATAGCGAGCAGTTGAATGGTTGTCTTTTCATACAAATCCTGTAAGGCTAACAGCCAGTACAGCATAGTCAAGAGGAAGGATACAGCTAGCCAAAGGGTGGAATAAATTAAAAAGAATCGGGGATTATTTTGCAGCCAGTCAAACGTCTTTGGGCCAACGATTCGGATGAGTTTGCTCGTTCCATCCTCCAACTCGCCCTTCAAAAGATTCGTTGAAAAGGGAGAGACATAATCGACAACGTGAAGCGCGATCAGATGTTCATGGTCGGCAGTCAACTCAAGCGGAATGGCTGGTTGATAATACGGATAGTGTTCACGATACGATTCACTATCGGCCCCTGTCTGACCAAAGGAAGTAATCAACCGCCCATCAATATATAAATCCATCGCTGTCCAGCAGAAGCTAGAGGCTCCCAGTGGTATATCTGAGAACGTGGAGTCTAGGCGAATTGCGAGCCGAAACCACCCTTCGGCCCGGCCCGTTTTGTCGGTATCGCTAACGGATAACGTGCTTGGCGTGCGTTGAGCCCAGTCACTGGTATTTAGCCCAGGACTAGCCCAGGCGGGATTATGTCCGGCCTTGAAAACCCATCCACGCATTGATGACAGATTAATGAGCTGATTAGCATCAAACATGCGCTTACTTAGGGTAACGGTTGTCTGCTGAGCCGGACAATACGTTAGGGTTAGGCAAGCGAGTACCAAGGCTAACAAGAATTTCATAAGCAGGAAGCGATTGGGAGGACTGGATACCATTACCTTTTGACCTTTTGAAGCTTTTCGTCGGATGGTAATCTCCTTTTCAATAAGTAAAATTCGACTTTAAAGGAAAAAGACCCAGCCATTGATTTATGTACACCTTAGCTAGCAAAGATATTTGAACAAGGTTGGCAAAAGCTATCTCGTTTGAGACAAATCCTATCAATTTGGGTTTGATCTGATCGATTCCAGATTGAAACAAAGAGCCGTGTAGGAAAATACGGTTACTAGGAAGATATATAAAAACCAGAGCAGGGTTGCCTACGTACGAATGGAATCCCAATAAGAAGTAACCACTATTGTGCTTATTCTCCTAAAAACACTGATATAGATTGTCAGGTGATACAAGTTATACCACCGTAATACAATTTGACAATGATGCCAGTTAGCCCTATTTTGAGGGGAATCAACACAAAAAATCCACCCTAAAAACAGAGCCAGCGTTTTTAATTTAACTTTCTGGCAATGTTATATTACTCATTGTGAGACAACTAGAACTATATCAAGCTGGAAGATAGACTTGAAACGTAGCACCATTGCCCGGGCTACTCCTGGCTGTAATCATTCCCCGGTGATTGTCCACTACTTTTTGACAGATGGCCAGTCCAATGCCTGTACCCGCAAATGTATCCTTTGTATGTAAACGCTGGAACACTTGGAAAATCCGGTCCAGATACTTCTCATCAAAACCAATTCCGTTGTCTATTACCTCAATACAGTGGTAAGACTCAATGGAGGTAGGCGGCTTAAGTGGAGAGGGGAGTGTCGAAGCCATTACTTGATGGGCGCGTACGGTGATTTGGCAAGATGGTTTCCCTTCTACCTGGTTAAACTGACTGAACTTGAGGGCATTGCTTAACAGATTTTGAAATAACTGCTCCAGTTGAAGTGCATCGCCCGCCAGAGTGGGTAAACCCGTTACGGTAATCACCGCACTTACTTCATCGATAGCTACGGCTAAACTATCTTGCACACGGCCCAAAACCTCATTTAAGTCTACTGGATTATTGGGTGCTGGACGAGTTGATATGCGGGAAAATGCCAATAAGTCCTTGATCAATCGGGACATTCGGCTTGTTGCTAACTGCATCCGCTCCAAATGCATCCGGCCTTCGCCTAGTTGGGGGGCGTAGCGCTGAATGAGTAGGTCACTAAATTGAAGCAGTTTGCGAAGAGGCTCCTGCAAGTCATGCGAAGCTATGTAGGCAAACTGTTCCAGATCCTGATTGGAACGGGTCAGCAGATGGTTCGTTTCTTCCAGCTGTTGGTTCGCTAACCTTAACTCTTCACTGGCCGCAGTTAATTCTTCATTATTGGCCGCTAGTTCCTCATTAATGACCTGCAGTTCTTCGGTCCGCTGCTGCACCTGTTGCTCGAGGGCAAGCTGGAGATGGCGTTGCGTGGTAATGTCCTGCACCGTACCGCTAAGTCGGTACGGCTGACCCGTCTCACCAAAATACGCCTTACCCTGCATCTGAAGAATCCGCTCCTGGCCTGATGCGCCTGCATCAACGGTGTATTCAGCAGTAAATTCGCCACTTGAGTCCGGCATCATAGCCTGGGTTATAAGAGACTGAATCAGTGGCAGGTCAGTCTGTCGGATAGCCGCTGTCGCTCTCTGGGGCGTAATTGTCTCTGTAGGGTCTAAACCATACCAGCTTCTTAACCGATTAGAATAATCGATCCGACCCGTCACCAAATCCATTTGCCAGGTACCCAGCTGAGCTAATTCAATGGCTCCCTGTAGCGCGGCTTCAGCTTCTTCTGCTTTCTGACGAGCTAGCACTTGAGCTGTAACATCGGAGGCCGTAAGGATGATGCCGTAGATTTCCTGGTCCGTATTGTGCAAAGCTTTACAGAGCACATCGTAGTAGCCCCACTCACCTGCGTGCGTAAGGGGTAATCGAATTTCTGACTGATCATACGTATCGCTCCGCGTAAAGTCTTCGTTGAGCGGCAGGTTCAGCGCCATCCGTATTGCTTCCGGTACCACTGCCTGAAAGGGTTTGCCAACACTAGTCATATCCAACCCCAAGATGAATAGCATCTTTTCATTAATCGAACGAATAACCCGATCGGGCCCTACTAGCACCACTTTGGCTACTGGCGAGTGATGAAACACATTGCGGGCAAATAACTCACTCTCTTCCAAGGCTCGCTGAGCCACCAGTTCCGGCCTTCTGTCTCGCATAACGGCCCCGACGGCTATCGGCTGGCCCGTATAGGGATCATCGATTCGAATGGTATTATTAAAGACCGGGAAGATCTCGCCCGTCTTAAGGTGGCGCACCAGCATTTCTCCTGACCATCGTCCCTGGCCCATCACGCTGGGGAGTACTTCTCGCTCTACCAGGTCAAAATGCTCGGGAGCATGGAGTGACGCAATGGGCGTTTTTTGGACCTGTTGGGCATCTTCGAAGCCCAACAGGTCCATACCCGCCTTGTTGAGATAGGAATTTTTGCCATCCAATTCCAGAATGGACATTAATTCGATACTGTTATCGACCAGGGTAAGCAGTTTTCGCTGGGTTTCCTGAGCGGTTAGTTCATTGCGTAAGTCGCGCAAAGTAAAGCCTCGACCAATGGGCTTACCTGTATGCGGATCATCAATGCGAATCCCGCTAGCCTGACAGGGGATGGGCGCACCGGTTTTAAAATGCTTGAGCTCCACTCGGCCCGTCCAGTATCCCTGTTTGAGTAAGGCAGGAACGGCTACTTCCTGAATTAGTCGATAGTGTTCGGGTGAATAAAAGTCTGCCACCAGCACTCCGGTCAGGGTCTCGGTTTGCCCAAGCCCCACCAGTCGTCGTCCCGCTTCATTAAGGTAGGTAAGCTGACCTTCCAGGCTGGCAATGGCCATAAAATTGAGGTTATTGTCGACCAACGCCAATAACTTTTGCTGGTCGAGTCGCAGCCGAATCTCCTGGGTAATTTCCTCAACGAGAGAAAATAAGCTGTTTACCTGCCCCGCTTCCTTTTGTAGGATAGTGGTGTGAATCTTGACCCATACTTCATACCCTTCTTTGTGCAGACAACGTAGCTGAATTGCCAGCGAGTCGGCTGCCCCTCCTATCAGATTCGTCAGATGATGCTGATAATACATCCGATCTTCGGGGTGCAGCAAGGCCTCAAACGAGTGAGAAAGCAGTTCCTTTGTTGAATAGCCAGTTAGGGCGCTAAAGGCATTATTCGTATGAATGAGCCTATCATTTGCCTGGATAATAACCAGCCCTGTAGTAGCCTTCTGAAAAGCGTTCGCAACCTGTTTTTCAGTAGAGCGAAGCATTTTGTTTTCAGAGGAAGAGTTTGTCTGTTTCTTGCCCAATGGCTTATCGTTATTCACACGACTAGAATTTCCTTCCAAAGTAGCAAAAAAGTAATGTATGTTGTTATCGTAATAAATAATGCTTTTATGTACGATTAACTCAACAGAGAGGCATTGGAGAGTTTATACCAGTGAAGTGCAGATTACGAATTTGAAACTTTTCATCTTGAAGTCCGGCACAAGTGAACGATAATGGATTGACCCCACCTTTTTGACCTTCTGGCTCCAAGTTGTCAAGGATGAAGAAGCAAACAAAGTCACTTAACAGGGGTGAATAACCAGTTATTATAACGAGTCTGTTCATTATTTCTCATGTTTTCACTTTTAATCTAACACTGGATTAAAGGTGAAAACATATTTTATTTTATCGATCTCAGTTGAGACGAAATAGCGTTCATGTCGCTGCCCAACCGCTGGTTTCAACAGCAGGGAAGCCTTCACAAATCCGGCCAGTAGCACTGGGCCTCCCCTAGTGATTTCCCGTCGATCAGAAGACCGACACTAGCCTCGAAGACATATACCGGTACGTATTCACGACTAAATCCTGCGCAATCCGGGGCAACTTCACCCCCTCAGTTTGGATCACAAACGAATTAGGACACTAAATCGGCCCAGAAGGTTCTCTTACACCCAAAACAAATGGTCAACCTTGAGTTCATTTTCACCCTGCCATGAATAAGCAGCCAGCACACCATCTTTTGCCACACTAAAATCCAGACACGATGCCCGTTTCGAGGTAAGCCAGGGAGAGCCGGTCAACCAGTAGTGTCCGAAAAATAACGGACGTGTATCGGTATCATTCTGTAGTTGAGCCGAATAGACGCTTTGATCGACACAAACGTTTGCAATAGTTGCAGGAGCATCAAAGAAATATTCGCCATAGGTTGTAGCAGAAGTTACTTCTGTCCACCAACGAATGCGGCTTTTATGGCGGGTGTTGCCGTCTTTATCAGAAAAAACCAACTGGTTCGGTAAGGTAGCTTCCTTCCCTTTTAACGTTTCTTCAATGGCTTTCCAAAGGGCTGTGTGTTTGGTGGCTGCTTCAGGCAATAAGCCAGGAGCAAGTTTACCCTCGCCCAGTTGATGCTGTAATAATTGTATGTTAGCATTGTCCCAGCAGGCATGAACTACCCGAATTCTATCAAGAGATAAAAACAAAGGAACCGAATAGAACCAATCAAGATAGTCCTGCCATTCATCTAAGTGATTACGAAACTGGTAAAGCGTTTGGTAATGTTGGATAATATTTGGGGGTGAATGTTGCCGATAGTACCCACCGGTAGGTTTTTCCTGATGGAAGGCTAACGCATTAAATTCATGGTTACCTAATACGCCTAATGCCGCTCCAGTATCAATCATCGAACGGACTAATGCTAATGTTTGGCGAATTTGTGGCCCTCTATCGATCCAATCGCCGACAAAAACCGCCTTTCGATGCTTATGCTGATAGACACCATTTTGTGATGAGTACCCCAATAGCTCTAAAAGCTGGATAAGTTTATCTGCATAGCCGTGTACATCGCCAATAATATCATACATAGTTGGTATAGAAAGCTCTTCGATTAAATATAGAAGTTATTGACCAATTCCTTTGTCGGGGCGGGTCTCATTAGCCAATCTATAAGTTAACAAATGGACTCACGATCTTTTACTGGACGCGGTCGCCGGAACAAAAAGAGTAGTAAAGAAGTAGCTGATTTCGGGCAATAATCAGCACAACAGTTGGTATGATTCTGATGGTTAGCTTAGGCATCGATTGGTGAAGTAAGCTGTACAGACTTCATCGATACATAACCCAGCGCAAGAGGCTTCAAAAGAAAAGCTAAGCGAGGCCTGTTGAACGCGCTACGTTCCTGCCTATATCCCGTAGCTTCAGGGTTTACTAAAGTTAACCGGTACATTATACTTGACATTGACCGCATGACCCGCCTGTTTGCCGGGCTTCCAGGCCGGCATGCTCTGCACCAACCGAACGGCTTCAGTTGCCTCCAAGGATCCCTGACGATTCAACGCCATTGCCTCTTCAATTGCTCCCTGATCGGTGACCGTAAAGCTGACAAACACTTTACCGGTCAGCTTGTGGCTGGATGTGTCTTTTAGCTGGCGAACCTTGGCATTCATAAACGACTCATAGGCTTTCATGCCACCTACAAATTCGGGGGGCTGCTCGACAACTGTAAATAGCTCGCGCTCGCGAGCCGATTCGGTTTGAGCCTGAGCTGTGCCCAAGAACGTACTCAATAATACAGTCAGCAGCGCATAGGCTGTCAGCTGACTGCGATGAAAAAGCGAGTTGGTGTTCATCCGTAACGATTTAGGTATCAATAGCAAGACAAGAGTAGGGTAAATCCAGCTTAGTATAGCAAGTAGAACTACGGATTATGAGTGTGTACCTGTTCTAAAACCGTATGTTTGTTGATTGAGCCGTAGTGGCCGGTAGGCCGCAGCCACTGGACAGTTAATAAAACCACCATCTCAGAAAAACGCTCGTGGCTGTTGCACAACTATTTTACTGTTTAATTTGGGCCTCTATCCTGATCTGCAACAGGTTCAGAAAGCGGCATCTTAACCAAAATCAGGGGCGGATTACCTTGAATTGTCCTCTGGCACCAACCGTTTGTAGTTGTGCAACAGCCACGCTCCCACGTGAGACGAATAAACCCTTATGACTGCTTTTTCATTTGAGCAGTATAGGTACGAAAACAACTTCGTACACGCTTAAGGCATCCAGGACGCTAGAGATAAAGTATGGGGTAAAAGTTCATCCTTCGAGTAAAACGAGCGAGTAAGTTCACTTTTGACCTATATCTATCCAGCGTCGTTTATGCGCTCAACTGTTTGTAGGCTGCTGATAGGGTTGCTAGGCTTTACGTTGCCAGTGGCCTGTGTCGATCCGGAGGACTTGCTTGTGCACGGCACCAATGACATCCTTGTCATCGATGGCACAATCACCAATTTGGCCGAAGCTCAGACGATTCGACTCAGTCGATCAAAAGCGGATCCGCTCACCGGCCGCTTTGGGACTTTACCCATCACCAAAGCGAGCGTGGAAGTCGTTGTTGATTCAACCCAAGTCATTCCGGCTCATGAAACCGAGCCGGGAACTTACCAGCTTCCCGTTGACTTTAAAGGGCAGCTTAGTCACGCTTACCAATTACGATTTACCCTGTGGGAGGGTACTCGCTACCAATCCACTCAACAGGTGATGGTCGATGTGGCCCCCATCAATCGAGTCTATGCTCGATTTAACCCAGTGAGCCTACCTCCATCCGAAGCACTGGCTGGCTTTTTCAGAGCGGGCTATGATGTCTACCTGGATACCCAAGATCCAATCCATCAGCCCAATTATTACCGCTGGGATTGGAAACTCTGGGAAAAACAGAACTGGTGCCGCTCGTGTGGTATGGGGGTATACTCGGTCAACAACGTGGTTAAAAATTATTCGTCTGGAGGAATTCGGTACTATACAGCGGGGGACTCACTATTTGAAAATTGTTTTTATCCGCCAAATGAACCGGGACAACCCGCCTTGGACACCTATTTTGTGTATTATTATGAATGCCGCACCCAGTGCTGGGCTATTTTTTCCAGTTATTCGTTGCAGCTCTTTTCGGATAGGTACACCGATGGTAATCTGGTAAATGGTCAGTTGGTGGGCCATATCCCGTACTATCAGCATGCGCCTTGTTTAGTGGAAATCCGCCAGGCATCCTTACCGGCATCGGCCTATCAGTATTATAAGCAAGTGGCGGATCAAACCCAAAAAACAGGCACCTTGGTTGATGCACCGCCGAGCGTTCTAAGTGGCAATGTTCGTAACATTAGCTCCCAGACGGAAGGAGTGGTGGGTTACTTTACTGCCTCGGCTGTGTCGGCAAAACGGTATTGGCTGGATCGGAAAGACGCGACAGGCCTTCCCCTGGGAGCTACTGATCCGGCAGGCTCCTCGGGCCTGGCGGGGGCAGAATTGTTTTATGCCTTGAATGCCCGTCAACCTCATCCCGAACCCTCTCCACCGACAGTGCCTCAAATTCAGCTTGTTGATAAGTCTGGTCGTGCTCGACCGTTTACCGCCATTTGTGAGTCAAAAGACTCTCAGACGCCAGTCAAGCCAGTGGGTTGGCAGGATTAATGGTTCCACCCCATCGGAATACGTTGGGCCGGGTAAGATTGAGTTGACCGTAACGGCTGTGCCTTTGGTGAGTTGAGCCAGTCCGTTGGCTACCGAAAGTTTCGCCGTCTTCGACATGCCGTAATGAATCATTTCCGTCGGAACCTGAATACAACCCGCACAATCAGCCGTAACTGCTACGGTACGTTGATAACTTGATTTCAGTCTGTAAAGAAATCCAGTTTTGCAGTTGGAAACAAGACTAGCGTAGGCTACTAATTGAGTTTGACAGATAGTAAAGTCCTTGACAGAAATTAAAAAAGGAACATCCTCAAAAAATGCTCTTTCCTTAAGATGAAACGGGAGTTTTACAATAGACAAAACCGCCTACTAGAAACGAAGGATAGGCTTTACAACCCTTTAAAAGGAGCCAGCAATGACTCCAAACAGCGAATGGCCAACCTTTCGTTGTTCTTCCTGGTTAATTGGTTGAGTAGACTGCTTTATACACTCCTCTAAACAAATTGGCTGAGCGTTTTTATGAAACCGTCTTTTTCGGACTCCACAGGGTCCCTAACCGAACTCGTTTCTTTTTTAGCTACCCAACAAGATACCATCTTAAAAAACTGGCGCAGTCGCTGTGACCAGGACCCCTTCCTGACCAACGTAGCCCCGCTGAGTCGGACCGACTTTACCAATTCAATGCCCAACGTCCTCACCACCTTGCGGCAACGATTACTGGGTCAAACCGAGAACGAGAGTATCGCTCAACTAGCCCTCGATCATGGCTTACAACGGCGCTATAAAGCACACCTTATTCGCGAAACGGTACGGGAGCTAAACCACCTTACCCAGGCGCTTTATGATGAACTGCCTCATTTTCAGGCCTTGTTTCCTAACACCGATCCTAGTATGTTCTGGGCCGTCCAGCAACACATGACCCAGATTATGGCCGACATCATTGACGGTAGTATTCAGGTGTATGATGAGCTGCAACGCGCCGAAGCCGCTTGCCGGGCGGCCATTCTGCAAAAAGGGGTCGATCAAATGGACATGCTTTCCCGAGAGCGGAGTGAGAAGCTACGGGCCTCCATGCATGATTTACGGGGTGGTTGGGGCATTATCAGTGGGGCTGCCAGCCTGTTACGACTCGAGGGGCTAAGTGAGATCGAACGGGCGGATTACCTGGCCCTGTTAAGTCGTAATCTGATCAGTGTCCAGGTGATGATGGCTAATCTGATGGATTTGTCCCGACTGGATGCCGGCCAGGAAAACCTACAGATTGAAACCCTGAATGTAGCTGGGCTCTTAACCGAGATGGTGCACAGTGTGCAACCACTAGCCAATCAGAAAGGTCTGGTCGTTGCCGCAGATGGGCCTGAGACATTACAAATAGAAACTGATCGGGTCAAACTCCAGCGCATCGTTCAGAATCTGCTGCTCAACGCCCTGAAGTATACTTTCACGGGGTTTGTTCGTGTTTCCTGGACTCTGCAGCAGGGCGATCAGTGGCTGTTACAGATTCAAGATTCTGGACCTGGCTTACCGCTTCCCATCCTTACCTACTTGAATGCGGGGGTTTCTGCTGGCTCTCGCCCAGCAGAGCTATCATCTGCTGCCCCAGTTGGTGGGGTTAGCAGTGAAGGAGTCGCTGAGTCGGGGTTCACTCAACCCGTCAGTGAGCGTTCCTGGGGAGATGGGATTGGATTACGGATTGTCAATGCATTCAGTCAACGACTTAAAGCTAAGTTACTGGTAGAAACCGCACCGGGCCAAGGTACCTGTTTTAGCCTGTGGTTTCCAATTCGCTTTTAGGAGTAGCGTGTTCCTCTAAGTGACTGGTTAGTAGAACTGGTTCAACGGCGTGGCTCTACTAACCATCCTGAAGACCAACCAGCATCGTTTGTCCCTTTTACTCGGATTAGGAACGATATACCACCCTGAGTTTCTTATAGCTTTCCCAGGAGTGCTCCTGGGAAGAACGTACGTGGAGAAGGCGAGTTACTCACCCATTGGCTTATGTTGACGAAAAATGATCCATTCATAGCCTGTCACTACTTTTGATTGAATCGCAAATACTTAATTTGCTACACCAATCTTTTAAAGGCAAGTGACTAATTTTAGGAAAGACCGCCTGAGCAGTCGGCGGCTGCCATACGAAACAGCAAACCTACTCCATACGAGCAGCTCAAATTAATCCCTTTTCGATATGCATAGGCTTTTTTAACATAGGTTAATCGGTTTTGAGTAACTTCGCATCCTTTATCTCAACGGCCTGCAAACGAGCTAGTGAACGTCTTTCCTCCGCCCCCTGCTGGTCATCCAGCCGACCTATCTGCTGGGATATCTACTGCGATTCTGCTACTCCAGGCCCCGACCAACCTGACTACCTCCTTTCGAGTGATCCAGGCTAATGAAGCGGCACGGCAACTAGCCGGTTCCATCACCTTACCGGGGACTTTACTGGAGCACTTACCTTACCCCTTCAATTCACCTGAACTGGCCCAACAGCTTACCAGGCTGATTGAGCCAGGTAGCCAGACGCAAGTTAATCTTCCTCCCCGTCGTCAACCGGCTTTCCCCGCTGAGGGGTATGAGTGTCAGTTGTTAAAAGCCACCCCGGAGCAGGTGGTCGTTTCTCTACTCAGCGTTAAGCGTAACCCGGAGCCTGCTTACCTCGAGTCTGTGTTTGAGGCCTTGCCAGCCGGGCTCATCGTGTTTCAGGCCATCCGCCAGGCCGACGGACAAATTATTGATTTCCAGGCCGTGCTTTGCAACCCGGTTGGCGCTACCATCACCCATCAACCCCGGGAGGATATCTTATCCAAAACCATCAGTGAACGCTACCCCAACATGCAGGCCTATGATTTATTTCATCAATATGTGGCAGTGGTAACCACGGGGCAACCCCATCAGCAACTGCTTTACTTACCCACCAGGGACCTCTGGCTCGACGTGTCAGTAGCGAAGTATGGCGATGGCCTGCTGGTTTGCTTTCAGGACGTTACCCGGGGGCAGAAAACAGCCGCCCTGCTGGAAAGTGTGATGAGCAGTTCGCCCGCATCGGTTCGTTATTACGAAGCCATTCGGAATACAGAGGGCCATATTATTGATTTTATGACCAGCACGGGCAATGAACTGGCAGCCTACCGACCCTTTCGGCCCGCTGACTCAACGACCGGTAAACGCATGCTGGAACTGTATCCCTACCTGAAAGACAATGGCGTATTTGACCGCTATGTAGCCGTCGTGGAGTCGGGTCAGCCGGATCAGTTCGAAACCTCGTATCCGCTGCCAACCCGCACCGTCTGGTTCGACTGCCGGGCCGTACGCCATGGGGCAGGCTTTGTGCTAACCACGCTGGATATTACCCCCCAAAAAGAAGCCCAGTCGGAAGGGCAGCGCCAGGCGGATCTCATCCAGGGGGTGCTCAACAGTTCGAAAAGTAGCATTGTCGTCCTGGAATCCATCGCCGATCAGCAAGATAAGGTCGTTGACTTTCAGATACCGCTCGCCAACCCAGCCACACTGAGACTATTTTCCCACTTTTTAGACCCGACTATCTCGTTAGAATCTGTAGTGGGTCAGACGCTGTTGACCCTTTTTCCCGCCGTCAAACAGCGACCGCTCTTTGGCGCCCTGCTTTCGGTGGTGCAGACAAAAGAGTCGATTCATACCACCGTCGCTTATCAGGAGCTGGGCTTAGCCTATGAGTACGAGATTCTCCCCTTCCAGGCGGGCCTACTTATGATCACCACCGATATTACCCCTCTCCGGGCTTATCAACAGCAACTGGAAGTCAGCAACCAGGCGCTGAGTCGATCCAATGCCTATTTAGAGCAGTTTGCCGCCGTTGCCTCCCATGATTTACAGGAGCCCCTGCGAAAAATAGACTCCTTCGCCGATTTGCTGCTGGCCCAGTACGCCCCTCAGCTCGATGCAACCGGTCAGGATTTGCTTCGACGGCAACAGAACGCGGCCCAGCGCATGCAGGCTCTCATCCGGGGGCTGCTGGACTACTCCCGGCTGTCGACGTCATCGCTTCCGGTCGAATCGGTATCGCTTCAAACGCTACTGGCCGAGGTTTTAACAGATTTAGAAGCTACTATCCAGCAAACCCGTGCCCAGATCAGTCGTACTTCCTTACCAACGCTGGTAGGGAATGCAACCCAGCTTCGTCAATTGCTCCAGAACTTAGTTGCCAATGCGCTAAAGTTTACCAAGCCTGGCCAATCACCCCACGTACAAATAACTAGCTTTCCCATCAAGGCTGAAGAATTACCCCACCAGCCACCGGTTATCAGGGCCGAAAGCTGGATCGGGCTTCGGGTGGCTGATGAAGGTATTGGCTTTGAGTCATCCTCCCAGGAACACATCTTTGAGTTGTTTCACCGGTTGCACGGTCGAAGTCAGTACAGTGGATCGGGGATTGGGCTGGCCATTGTCAAAAAAGTTGTGGAGAATCATGGAGGCCAAATCACAGTTAGTAGTCAACCCGGTGTAGGGGCTGTCTTTACAGTTTATT
Source organism: Spirosoma harenae (assembly GCF_054776975.1). NCBI lineage: Bacteria > Pseudomonadati > Bacteroidota > Cytophagia > Cytophagales > Cytophagaceae > Spirosoma > Spirosoma harenae. Next base: position 74,191 of record NZ_BAAHBD010000013.1, read on the forward strand.
TGCCACTTCAGGCCTGATTCCTGTCCCGGGCGGGACGCGGTTTCGTTTATAAAAACACTATGGCTCGTATTCAACCCATTACATCCCGACTGTTTCAACTGCGTCTGGGGGCCGTCAATGCCTTCGTGATTAAAGATGATGGGCTCACCCTGGTTGATACAGGTTATGCCGGCAGTATGGCTACCATTTTTTCCTTGCTGCAAAAGCATGGAGAAAACCCCTACGACCTAAAACGAGTGGTTTTGACGCATGCTCACCCGGATCATGCCGGTAGTGCGTCGGCGATTAAAGCCAGGCTGGGCATACCGGTACTGGCTCACGCGCTGGAAGCGCCCTTGCTGGAAGTGGGCTCCAGCGGCCAATCCCCCATTCATCCATCCCCTGGCCTTGTCAACGGGTTGATTTACCAGCTATTCATAAAAGGAGGTAAAGGAACGATTCCCCCGGTGAGCGTGGATGAGCGGTTAGCGCATACCGACATCATTCCCGTCGTGGGTGGACTACAGGTCGTTCATACGCCGGGGCACACGGTGGGGCATATCGCTTTATGGCTGAAAGAAGAAGGGGTAATGATTGCTGGCGATACGTGTGCGCATGTCCTGGGGCTGGATTGGAGCGCCGTCTACGAAGACCGATTGCTGGGTCTTAAGAGCATTCAACGGATGGCCGAGTACCCGTTCGATCAAGCGGTTTTTGGGCATGGGTCGCCGTTGCAGCCGCTGGCTAATCAGAAGCTGAAGGCGAAATTTGGGGCGTTGGCCCCTGCATAATCCTAAACAGCTCAAGCCATTTATTTGTGGTACCGCTTAGGGTACAGCTGCGAATAAAGTAACGTCAGACCCACCTCGCCTGGCCCATACGGACCGTCTCAATCAAGCAGCCCATGCGCGGGGAGCGCCCGCTTAACGAGCCCCTTCCGGTGGTTAGTTCCACTAGGTAGCTGGAGCAGGAGCAGTCCAACATTTATTGATAGTTACCAACTTAAACTTCTGCCGTATCTTGTACCAGCAAACAATTCCCAACTGCCCACTTATCCACTACATTTGACAGCCCACTGACCTAGACCTTATCCATTGACGAGTTGTAGACAACTATATGCTGACTTCTTCGGGCACTTCGCCAACCAGTAATCAAGGATTTCTTTCCGGTGGGGGAGAACTGGGTGACATGATTCGTTCCTATGGGTGGGCTCAAACACCACTGGGGGCCGTTGAAGGCTGGCCCCAGAGTCTGCGCTCGGCTTTGAGTATCTGCCTTAATTCCAACTTTCCCATCGCCATTTACTGGGGAAAGGAGTTGCAGTTATTGTATAACAATGCCTGGAAGCCCATTCCAGGCAATAAACATCCCTGGGCTCTAGGCCGAACCGCCCGCCAGGTTTGGCCCGAAATCTGGGCGCAGATAGAGCCCCAGTTTGCCCTGGCCTTTCGGGGGCAGCCGGGTGGTTCCAAAGATGCCCTGCTTCCCATGCAGCGCCACGGCTACACCGAAGAATGTTACTTCGATTTTACGTTCACCCCGATTTATGGGGAAGCAGGAACCGTCGAAGGCGTTTTCAATGCGGTCATTGAAACAACGTACCGGGTGATCAGTGAACGACGTACCGCATTTTTAAAACAAATGGCCATTGAACTGGCCGGTGCAGCTACCTCGGCCCAGGTGTATCAACAGGCGATTCAGTACCTGCAGGGCCTCAATAAAGATATATCATTTGCAAGCCTATATACCCAGACGGGTTCGGAAGTTCCCGTACTCTTGGCTTCCACCAATGATTCAGTTGAAACGATTCAGTCCCTAAAAAAATCGTTGCCTTTTGATGAATGTCGTCAAGCTGGCCAATCGATTTTACTTTCCGACTTGAGTGAATACCTCTCGGTGGTACCTACCGGCTACTGGGCCGAATTACCCACGGCAGCCGTCCTGGTTCCTCTGAAAAGTAGCACAGGCCGCGTAGATGAATTTCTCTTCTGTGGACTGAGTCCCCGTCTGCGCTATGATGAAGAGTACAAGGTATTTATTGACAATATTGCCAGTGCTATCGCTACAGTCGTTGCCAACATTACTGCTTTGGAAGCCGAACGAAAGCGGGCCGAAGCCTTAGCCGAGATCGACCGGGCCAAAACGACCTTTTTTGCCAATATCAGCCATGAGTTCAGAACGCCCCTGACCCTGTTGTTAGGCCCTATTGAAGAATTGCTGACCGATCCTCAGCTTAATTCGAGTTATAAATCCAGCCTTGCCGTTGCGCATCGCAATGCCTTGCGCATGCAGAAGCTAGTCAATACGCTGCTTGATTTTTCTAAGATTGAGGCAGGTCGAGCCAAGGCAACCTTTCAGGCCGTTGATATTGGCTCCTATACCGCTGAGCTAGCCAGTACCTTTCGTTCGGCCATTGAGAAAGCCGGTATGCAGTTGCAGATCGATAGCCAACCCGTATCGGAAGCGGTCTATCTGGATCTGGATATGTGGGAGCAAATTGTGCTCAACCTGGTATCCAACGCCTTCAAATACAGTCAAGCGGGGACCATATCTCTCACGATACGGCCAGTTGATCATAGGGTTGAAGTAGCCGTAGCGGACACCGGAGTCGGAATTCCACCTGATCAACTGGATAAGCTATTTAATCGCTTTCATCGAATTGAAAATGACTATAGCCGAAGCCAGGAAGGAACGGGCATTGGTCTAGCCCTGGTGAAAGAACTGGTTAAGTTACATGGGGGCAGCATTGCCGTGCGGAGTGAACTCGGGAAAGGCTCTGTATTTACGATTGCGCTTCCAACCGGCAAGGATCATTTACCACCTGACCAACTAGCCAAGGTCAATACGCAGGCCTTTTCTTCCCAATCGGCGGCCTATGTTCAGGAAGCCTTACGATGGATTCCCTCACCTGATCTTCAAGCGACATCCGCTGAAAACTACTTAGCAGAGCCAATCCCTGTTGATCAGTCAGCAAAGCCAACGGTGCTACTGGCCGATGATAACGCTGATATGAGAGATTATGTCCAGCGATTATTGCAGGAGCAGTTTGTCGTAGTAACGGCGATCGATGGGCAGGATGCCTGGTCGAAAATGCACCACTACAAGCCGGATCTGCTGATTGCCGACATTATGATGCCCAAACTGGACGGCTTTGGCTTGTTAAGTCAGGTACGGTCGCACCCCGAACTGAAATCGACCCCTGTACTCTTTTTATCGGCCCGGGCGGGCGAGGAAGCAAAAGTAGAGGGATTAGACGCTGGAGCGGATGATTACCTGGTCAAGCCTTTTTCAGCTAAGGAACTCATTGTGCGGGTGGCTAATCATATTCGCATCAACCAAATTCGACGCGAAACCGAACAGCAGTTTTACCAGTTGTTTATGCAGGCTCCGACGCTGATCAATGTTTTTAAAGGTCCTGAGCATCGGTATGAACTTTTCCATCCCTTAAACAAAGAAATTTTTGGGGAGGTCGATTTTACGGGCATGCCTATCCGACAGGCCTTGCCCGAGCTGGAAGATCAGGGCATTTTCGAGCTACTGGATGAGGTGTACCAGACGGGAAGGCCAATTGAGCAACAGGAGCGGGCCGTCGAATTTCTCGGTAAAGACGGAAAACGGGAAGTCCGGTATCTCAATTTCATTTACCAACCGTGGTATGATCTAAAGGGCCATATTCAGGGAGTTCTCAATGTGGCGATCGACGTTACGCGGCAGGTGGCTGCCCAGAAAGTGATTGAAAAAAGCGCCCAAAATCTTCAGGCCATTTTTACCCAGGCCCCCGTGGCAATGACCTTGTTTCGGGGGCGTAATCAAGTAGTTGACATCGTCAACCAGCGTATGCTTACCTTTTGGGGAAAGTCGAAAGATGACGTACTGGCGAAATCGGTTTTTGACGGGTTGCCTGAGATTAAAGGTCAGGGATTTGAGGCTATATTAGATCAGGTCTATATGACGGGAGAGCCTTATTCGGCCATCGAGCGGCCCGTAAAGCTGGTTCGGAATGGTCGGCTTGAAACCGCTTATGTGAACTTTGCCTATGAGGCCCTGCGAGAAAGTGATGGGTCGATATCGGGCGTCATGGCCGTCGCCCTGGAGGTAACCGAACAGGTGTTGGCCCGGAAAGCCGTTGAAGAAGCGGAGACAAAAGCCCGGCTAGCGATTGAGTCAGCCGATTTGGGCACCTACGAAATTGAGCTGCAAACCGATGAGCTAACGGCCAATGATCGATTTTATCAGGTTTGGGGAGCGAGTCAGCCTATGGCTCGTCAGGAATTAGCGACCCGTATTCATCCCGACGACATGCCCATTCGGGAAAGGGCACACCAGGAGCTGGCCAGCAGCGGTAAGCTGCACTATGAGGTTAGGGTTCAGGGTGAGGATCAACTGGAACGGTGGGTCAAGCTGACAGGAAGGCTTCTGCATGATCCTCAGGGAAAACCGACCACCTTATTAGGCGTAATACAGGATATTACGGAGCAAAAACAGTTCTCCCAGCTGCTCAGCCAGCAGGTCAGACAACGAACACTTGAGCTACAACGATCCAATGAGGATCTTCAGCAGTTTGCCCACGTGGCCAGCCATGATCTGAAAGAACCCGCTCGCAAGGTGAAGCTGTTCAGTAGTCGGCTCGGGGAGGAATATGGCCATGAGCTCCCCGAAAAAGCCCAGCACTTTGTTGCCAAAATTGGTCAATCAGCCGAGCGCATGTTATCGATGATTCAGGGCGTTCTGACTTACTCTTCGCTGAATGGGGTGTCTCAGCTTGCGGAGCCCATCGATTTGAATAGCCTGCTTGAACAGATTGAAACGGATTTAGAAGTATTGATTTTGGACAAACAGGCTCATATTCACAGGCAGGTATTACCGTCGATTGAAGGGATTCCTGTGTTGATCTACCAGTTATTTTATAACTTAATCAATAATTCCCTTAAATTCAGTCACCTAACGAATTCACCAGTTATCACCATTGCGTCGTCTACAGAAGCCGATGAACAGGCGGTAACTATTCTTGTCGCCGATAATGGGATCGGCTTTGATCAACGACAGGCTGGCAGGATTTTCGAACCGTTTACGCGGTTGCATACCAAAGATGCGTATGAAGGCACCGGATTAGGCTTAGCTTTATGCAAAAAGATTGTGGAACGCCATGGGGGAACGATTGGCGTGGAGAGTGCTCTTAACCATGGCAGTACCTTTACGATAACCCTTCCCCGAACCCAACATCTGTCCAATACCCCTTAAAAGCCATGTCAATGCGCCTGTTGCTGATAGACGACGATATCGATGATCGGGATTTATTTTGTGAAGTAATCCAGGACATTGACACCACCCTGGAGTGTCAACTGGCCGCCAATGGCCCGGAAGCACTCCAAACATTAGCCGAGCAGCCAGCCACCCGTCCTGACCTTATTTTCCTGGATATCAATATGCCCATCATGAATGGCTGGGAGTGTTTGATTCAACTGAAACAAGAAGCTTCTTTTCAGTCCATACCCGTTCTTATGTATTCAACGTCTGCTCAAGGAACCGATCAAGCCAAAGCCGACCAATTAGGAGCTTTAGGGCTCATTACAAAACCCAGTGGCTATAAACAGTTAAAAGCGTTGTTAAAAGGAATCCTTCTTCATTTAGAAACCAACACGCTTACCAGGCAGGTGGCGCAGTCATATCGTTAAATCCAACTCTACAGTCTGCACTTACGTCTGCATACACCCCAAAATCCCATCCGGAGTTAGCGCATCTCCCGAAGCACTTGCTGACCAGCTGCCGTCAGGGTGAATAAGCGTTGGCGCCGTCCGCCCCGGGCGATAGAAGCGCCACCCAATTCCGAGCCAACGAGGCCCTTCTCTTCCAAGCGATACTAGACCACATGCCCCCCCGTCACGGATGTGGTTCGATGGGTTCGTTATTTAAGTTCCCCGACAATCGAGACGCCACAGGCCCCGGTAGGTTGTTGTTGAAGCAGGGCAACAGCGAGTAAGACCAACTCGTCAAACTCACCCAGATAAGTTCGACTCATACCAAATAGATGACAACGTATATTTCATTAGTACTTGCTGGACAATAGAATGGCCATTATTTTAAATAGCTGATTATTAGCAATGTACCCTGATCAATAGGGATTAAATGTTTGAAACTGAACAAATGCTGTCCGGTAATAGGTCACCATAGGCCGTTTATATGACCTCAGATTTATTCCTGGGAACATCCTCATAAAATCCTCCCATGTAACATGATCACAGCTTCATATATCCGTTTCAATACTGGGGCGACTTCTAAAACGGTAGCCTTGGCATTGACTATTCAATCAAATAATTACCGGTTAATCATATATAAGGATCTCAATACCAATAGTTTAGTAGTATTAGGAAGTACCATAAGCTTCATAAACTTAAACACTCCTGATATGTCTACACGTACTACGTCTCGGGCACATGGTTGGTTCATCGCATTATTGCTGCTTTTCCACTGGAATTTGCAAGCGGAGGGGATGCTTACGATCATCAAGATCGATTCAAGTCAATCTACAAAGTCATTTAGTGAACCCAAGGTACTCATTGACCCCACCCCCATCAGCCTGACAGCTACCGCGGGGGTGCCGTTTCAATACCAGCTACCAGCCCTACTGATCCATAATAATGCGATCTACTCTTCACCACAGCTCCCTGGCAATGGATTGAGTTTATCGTATGAAACCTATCCGCCTTCGATCGTTGGTGCGCCAAACGCCACAGGCGTGATGAACCTGACTGTTACCGCAACGGCAAATGTGAATAGTCAGATCGAGTCGGCCTGGGTGGCAATTACCATCACAGTCAATCCACCCACTCCCATCAGTCTGACGGCTACCGCGGGGGTGCCGTTTAAATACGAGATGCCCGTCCTACTGCCCTATAATAGTGCAGGTTATACGTCACCACAGCTCCCTGGAAATGGATTGAGATTGTCTTACCAAACCTACCCTCCTTCGATTGTCGGCGCACCGAATGCTACAGGTGTGACGAATCTTACCGTCAGCGCCAATACGACTGTGAATGGGGAGGCTAAGGCCGCCTGGGTACCCATTAGTCTGACCGTCATGCCGGCCACCCCTATTAGTCTGACGGCCACTGCTGGCGTACCATTTGAGTACCCAATACCGTACCTGTTACCCTACCCTAGCGGGAGCTACACAGCAACGGGTCTACCCGATAATGGGTTAAGTTTGTCGTTTCTAAACTTTCCCCCATCCATCAAGGGCACCCCCACCGCCACGGGTGTGATGAACCTGACCATTAACGCGACCATTACGGTGAATAGTCAGGATGAATCTGCCTGGAAACCGATCAGTATCACCGTCAATCCAGCACCCAACAGCTTCGCCATTGCCACCGTCAACCTGATCAGTTGTCAACCGACTGATAACGGACAAAGGTTAATTAAATTCAACCCGGTTTATAGCGGTCTGACAGGGGAGAAGATCGTTTTGGCTATTGCTTACGATAACTTCATCACCGATCAGCCCGGTCCCTATACCCTCCAGGTACCTACCGACCAGCCTATCCTGACCTTTATCGCCCAGCAAGGCAGTAATACGGCCGTCTACAACTACCGCTGGCTAGATGCCTGTACCGTAGGGCCAGCTAATCAGCCACCCACCACGGCGGGTATTCCCAACCAAACGACCCAGCCAGGACAAGCTTACCAGCTTAGCTTGGCGAATTACTTTGCCGATCCGGATGGCAACCCCTTAACGTTTATCGTATCCGGTCTTCCTTCGACTCTAAATCAAACAGGAGTCATTATTAGTGGTACGCCCACCAGTGAGGGCAGTTTTCCGGTCAGCGTAACAGCGGTGGATCCAGAGGGCTTGTTTGTCACGACTAGCTTCCTGCTCATGGTGAACGGTACGACTCCACCGATTCAGCCCTTTGCTTTAGTTAGCGTTACCACGAATGGGTGTCAGAGCCTGGGGAGGAATCAGTGGCAGGTGACGTTTACTCCTCAGTATACAGGTCTGACCGGTGATCAACTCGTGCTGGCGATGACCAATGGAACGATTACGACTCAAGCCGGCCCCTATAGCCCGACCTTATCGACGGATCAGCCGCTGTTGACGTTGATTGCTCAGCAAGGCGGTACGACCTCCGTCTATAATTACAACTGGCTATCGGCCTGTAACGCAGGCGCTCGTCGGGCCGCCATTGAACCCATCCCCTCTTTACAGGTGAAGGTGCTGGGCAATCCAGTGCAGGGCCAGCAGGTAGAATTGGAAATTCGGGGGGTGGTAGGAAGTTGGGTAGAGGTATCGGTGCTGGATGCTCAAGGCCGCTCTGATCACCCGCAGCGGTTGGCCTGGTCCACGGATGGGCAGCGAGTCAGTGTACCTTTAGGTTGGGGAATGGGAGTACAGTTGGTGAAGGTACAGACTGAGCATCAATCTCAAACGGTGAAAGTGATCAAGGGCTATTAAGAAAGGCGTTGTACGCTCCTACACCACACCCGTAGGAGGATCCACTCGGGGTTGGTGTAGGAGCGTACTTTATGTGGAAATTGCTTTTGCTTTATTCTCAAGATAGGCTCCCATCTCAGACGAGGGAGTTTCTCGATCCGTAAATGGGGTGTTTAATGAGCATCCCCTATTTGGAAACAACGAACCGTAATTTGGAAACATTTCGTTTTTTATACTTTCCGAATTTTGCCTTGTTAACATGAAAATCAGAAAATAACACATAAAAAAGTAAGCTTTAAAAACAGAAGCTGGGATGTTACCGGATAGATTACATTTTCCTGAGAATTTTGATAAATCATGTCATAGTTAGCATTGATGGTTGAAGTACTATAAAAGAGCAAATGGTTCGCTTGTAGGCCATCCACTCGCTACAAAGGTTTTATTGCTTTCACCTTTTACGATTCTTTCCAATGAATTTTTTACTGAAACTAGTAGGCGTCGGTTTGCTGGCCACAGGCCTTGTATTTGCAATCAAACCTGATTTTTTTGGTAAATTTTCTACATCCCCCGATGCTTATCAGATGATAGAAAAAAGAGTAAAATGGGGGTTGCTGATTGGTATGGGTGGATTCATGATCGCTTATACTAATTGGGCCTCATGGAACTTACTAGCTACGGCTCTATTACTATCTATTACACTCGGTATTATCATAGCAAGATTAATAGGCTTTGCGTTAGATGGATTTTTCACCAAACAATTTTACTGGTTGTTGATCGAAATAGTCGCTTTCATCAGTTTTGGGGTTTTGTATTGGAAGCAAAGAAATTAAGGCAAGCAAATTCATAATTTCCAAAACTGAAGCAGAGATGAACATCATTAATTCCTTATCTGAATTTCATCGCTTACTGTCTATTCCGCCACCATTGCATCCGTTGGTCAGTATAGTACATGTTTCGGAAATACACGCCATAACTTCTGATTTCTGGAAAAAATTCACTACTACTTTTTATACGATTTCGTTAAAAACTAACATTCAGTCGAAAATAAAGTACGGACAAAATTATTATGATTTTGATCGGGGGACAATGGTATTTACGGCACCGAAACAGGTTCAATCGGTTGAAGTGGAAACCGCCAATATATTCAATGAAACTTCCGGAGCTGGTTATGTACTACTGTTTCATCCTGATTTTTTAGGAAAACACTCTTTATCGGTAAGTATCAAAGAGTACAGTTTCTTTTCCTATGCTGTAAACGAAGCCTTACATCTTTCAGAAAAAGAAGAAAATAATGTGATTGATATTTTTAAAAAAATAGACGAAGAATATCAGCATATCGACCCTCATACACAAGGTATTATACTGGCGCAAATAGATGTATTGCTTCAATATAGCAACCGCTTTTACCAACGACAATTTATTACCCGTAAGGCGGTAAACGTCGATTTATTAACAAGAACCGAAGGGCTCATCAGCGAGTATTTCAATGCTGGAATGGGCTTAAAAAGAGGGGTCCTTACAGTAGAATATTTGGCGAATCAGCTCAATCTATCTGCCAATTATTTAAGCGATGCCCTCAGGTCGCTCACCGGACAAAGTACCCAACAACACATCCACGAAAAATTGATTGAAAAAGCAAAGGAATATTTAACGGTAAGTAACTTATCTGTTTCCGAAATCGCCTATAACTTAGGCTTCGAGCGTCCGCAATCGTTCAATAAACTATTCAAAGCCAAGACGAATCAGAGCCCTCTGGAGTTCAGGGATTCGTTTAACTGATATAAAGTAATCCTGTTGGAACTACTTTGGTTAGGCTTCATTTACGTTTACCCTACCTCAATACGCTAGCCGTGTGAATTTCGTCTGTCTTTCAATGAATTAGGCCAGACAGTCAAGAATAGTACAATCAAACTGACAAGAAAAAAACTTCCGTTTATTCGGGAAATACGAACCGTTAATTCTATGAACAAAACCATTTTTATTACAGGGGCTTCCTCGGGCTTAGGTAAGGCAACCGCTAAATTATTTCAAGCGAAGGGCTGGAACGTTATCGCAACTATGCGATCTCCGGAAAACGAAAAAGAGTTGAACCAGTTCGATAATGTGACATTGTTGCCGCTCGATGTTACTAATCCGGTTGAAATAAAAAACACGGTAGCGAAAGCGATCAGCCTGCACGAAATTGATGCGGTGTTTAACAATGCTGGCTATGGACTTATGGGGGCCTTAGAATCATTCTCCGATGACCAGATTGTCAATCAACTTACCACCAATCTTCTAGGTGTGATTAGGGTAACAAAAGAATTCATTCCGCATTTCAGAGAAAAAAAATCTGGCGTTTTTGTGAGCACGACTTCGATGGGGGGTCTGTTGGCTTTTCCCTTGCACAGCGTATACCATGCCGCCAAATTTGGGGTCGAGGGATGGAGCGAAAGTATGTCATTTGAATTGGCCATGCACAATATTCAGATCAAAACGGTTGCTCCAGGAGCTATTGCCACCAATTTCACTGGGCGTTCACTAGACAAAGTATCGTCCTCTAATTACACAAGACTAGAGGATAAACTCTTTGCAAACGTAGATAAAATGATGCGTGTGGCAGCGGATGCCACCCAAATAGCGGATGTAGTTTATGAAGCCGTAACCGATGGGAAAGACCAGGTAAATTATGTAGCCGGTGAAGACGCAAAAGCGATTTATGCAAGGCGTTTAGAAATTGGTCCCAATGCTTTCAGGCAGGAAATCAAAGCCCAATTCTTAGACTAGACGAACGTAAATAGCATATATATAGGCAATTAGCCGGGACGCTCCCTCCACACTAACGATAAAGCTAATTATAGTAGCTTTTCACTTTCGGCTACAACAAAAGTCGTTTAGACTAACTCCATCCGTTCCTTTAATGAGACTTTCGTAGCATCAACTTCATCACTGAGGTTGGTAGGGTTTTAATTGAACAACGCGCTTTGTCATGGGCGGCATTAACCGCCAACACGTTTGCTATAGCGTCCTACTTGCTTATATACGATGAAACTAAACGTCACAATTAATGGTGTAGCCAAGGCCTTTGACATCGACCCTGATATGCCTTTATTATGGATGATTCGGGATGAAGCCAAGCTAAAGGAAACCAAGTTTGGCTGCGGAAAGGGGGTATGCGGTGCCTGTTCGGTTTATGTAGATCGTGAGTTGATTCGCTCCTGTTCGTATCCAGCGCAACTCGCAGCGGGAAAAAATATAATCACCATTGAGGGGCTATCGTCCGACAAAAATCACTTACATCCCGTTCAGCAGGCCTGGCTGGATGTCCAGGTACCGCAATGCGGATACTGTCAACCTGGATTTATAATGGCAGCGGCTCACCTTCTGGAAGCCAACAGAAACCCTACCGAAGAGGACATAAAAAATGGCATCTCGAATATTTGCCGTTGCGGGACACACCCACGCATACTGAAAGCAATTCTTTTGGCAGCCAAACTCAAAACCGATGGAACAACCAAACACTAACAAAAAAAAGGTGTTTTCCAGAAGAAAATTTCTTGCCCGTTCGGGCGCTGCTATAGCTGGTTCGGTTGCTTTGCTTTACTTTGGACGATCCAAAATACGTAGCGTCCTGAGCAATTTAGCTGCTGATGTAAAGTTTGACGCGGGTATTACTGATTTTGATCCTACTGTATGGTTTGAGGTTAATGCCGACAATACAATTACGTTGAAGTCGCCCAAGATGGAAATGGGCCAAGGCGTTTTTACCGGTTTTGCCCTATTGGCGGCCGAAGAACTGGATATAGACGTTGATAAAATAAAGGTTGTCCATGCGTCAACCTTAACAGGTCCACAAAGTACCGCAGGCACCGGATTGAGCAACAGCACGTCCTCACTCTACACACCGATTAGAGAAGTGGCGGCTACGCTACGGGAAACCTTAAAACTGGCGGCATCAAACATGTGGGCAGTACCCCCTACTGCCATACACACTGCCAATGGCATACTAATCGCAGGAAGTCATAGGGCGAGTTACGCAGAAATCGCCCAACAGACCAAAACTTGGGAAATCGCAAAAACACCTGCCCTGCGTCCGGCATCTACATTTAAATACATTGGTAAAGAGCATAAACGGGTCGATATCGAAGAAAAGATAGTAGGCAAGACCGTTTATGGAATTGATACGGATATTCCGAGCATGGTATATGGAGCAGTGCTATACTGCCCACACTTTGGTGGCGAAGTAAAAACGGCTGATACAACCCTGGCTAAAAGTAATCCAAGTGTTTTAGCCATAATTCAGGATAAAAACTGGATTGGTGTGGTCGCCAAAACAAGGTATGCAGCCGAAAAAGCCATTGCCAGTATTAAACCTTCTTGGTCTTTTGCACCCAACTACACCACACAAGATGCCATTGATGCCATTACCGTAGGCCAGGGGGTGGGTGTAGTGATGCAGGACGAAGGCAATGCGACTGATGAATTAACCAGTGATGTCCTAGTCAGCGAATACCGAACACCGATAGGCTTTCATGCGACAATGGAGCCAAGCATTGTCGTGGCCGATACATCAGGTGAAAACCTGAAACTATATACCTCTACGCAGAATATCGCTTTTATGCGACAGTCCATTGTCGACCAAACCGATTTTAAGGAAGAGAATATCCAGATCATACCGGCCTTTTTAGGGGGTGGTTTTGGCAGAAGAGGCTATAAACACAATGCCCTTGAGGCTATCAAGCTATCCAAGGCTGTAGATAAACCCGTGCATTTGCTGTATACCCGGCAGCAAGAGTTTCAAAATGGCTATGTCCGGCCCAACACGCATCATATTATGAGTGGTAAAGTCGATGCAAGCGGTAAACTAGTAGCCATTCAGCATGAATTTGCCACGGGTTCTATGGCTTTTTTAGCCATTCCGATGGCAAAACCCATTTTAGGGGCCGACTTCATGGTGGCGGGTCATGGGGGGCGGGTTTCCTATGCTATCCCAAACAGAAGAACCAAAATATGGCACAGCGATCTGCCCTTTCAAACAGGTTTGTGGCGGGGAGTAGGTATGTTTGCCAATACGTTTGCTATTGAAAGTTTTATGGACGAACTGGCCAGTAAAGCCGGAGTGAATCCTTTGCAGTTTAGACTAGATCATTGTGGTAACACCGCCATGCAGCAACGTCGTAAAAACTTATTGCTGAAACTTGGCGAAAAGGCTGGCTGGAATAAACCGAAAGCGGACGCTACTGGCCGAGGTATAGCTGTATGCGAAGATCATGGTACCATTTCGGCGGCCATCGTTGAGTTGCAACTTATCGATAAAAAAATAAAAATTCTCCGCGTGGTTCAAGCCATCGATGCCGGAATCATTATTAACCCAACTGGTGTGAAACAGCAGGTAGAAGGCGCTACTATGATGGCGATTAGTGCTTCGCTGTATGAAGAGGCTACTATTGAGAATAGTCAGTTTACGCAAACGAGTTTTCATACGTATCGGGTAGCAACGCTTACCGATACACCAGCAATAGAGGTCATCATTCAGGAAAGTTCGGAGCTGCCTTCTGGTGTGGGCGAACCTCCCCTTTCGCCTGTTGCCCCGGCTATTGCCAGTGCCATCTATAATTTAACCGGATTACGTTTGCGATCGCTTCCGTTGCAGGCAGCTCTGGATAAGCATTATCAGAAGACAGGGCAATAAACCTTACCGAAACGTTAAACCGTGTTTTGCCATGCCAGCTAAGAAACCGATACGCATAAAGACAATTACGGAAGCTCATCAACTGTCTGGATTGTCCAAACCAGAGCATCCCCTTGTAAGCATTGTTGAGTACACCGACCTTCAATCCTCTACCAATAATAATGTAGATATAAACCAGGGACTGCTATTGGATTTTTATTATATCACCCTCAAAAAAGGCTTCAAAAATAAATTATATTATGGTCAACAGACCTACGATTTTGATGAGGGTATGTTATACTTTGTGGCGCCCAATCAGCTAATAAGAGGGGCAGGTGCTAGTCCCGAAGATGATTTATCCGGTTGGATTTTATTGGTGCATCCTGACCTTTTGTGGGGAACATCGCTGGCAAACAAAATAAAAAATTACGAATTCTTCGGTTATTCGATCAACGAAGCGTTGTTTCTATCTGACAAGGAAAAAACGATCATTAACGACATAATCCAGCATATTAAAATTGAATACCACTCAAACATTGACAATTTTAGCCAGGCTATTATCATTTCACATGTCGAAACGCTCCTAACCTATGCCGAGCGGTTTTACCAACGACAGTTTATCACTCGAAAAATTAACAATCATCAAATCCTCGTTCGGTTAGAAAAACTCTTGTCGGCCTATTTTAACGATGAAGATTTGTCTGTAAAAGGGTTACCAACCGTTCAATATATTTCAGACAATTTAAATATTTCGCAAAGTTATTTAAGAGGGTTACTTAAATCGTTAACCGGACAAACGACACAGCAGCTTATCCACGAGAAGCTGATTAATAAAGCCAAAGAACGCCTGTCAACCACCGATTTGTCCGTCAGCGAGATTGCCTATGAACTAGGCTTTGAGCATTCACAGTCGTTCAACAAGCTCTTCAAAGCCAAGACCAACCAGAGTCCGCTGGAGTTCAGAGCTTCGTTTAACTGACTGCCCAATACCCTATTAGAAGTATTCGGATGGTATTGTTTGAGACAAACCGTGTATGGTGCGTCTCACAAATCGCTCTTTTTTGGGAGCGCATGGGGCACCTATAAAAGGATTGTCCGGAAGGCCTAAACATCCAGCAAGCCCCGTTCATTATATACGTTCTCTTCTTTCAACAACGCATCGACTTGCTTGTCAAGCTTAGGCAAGTACAAAGCCTGAATATAAACTGTATCCACGGGATTAAAGGAGACTCCGCCAGCTAACTCATAGCCGCTTGACAAACGATCAACTACTTGCGATTCGAGTAATTCAAGACTTTCGGCGGCTTCAACGACGTATAATTTCATAACTATAGGGATTTCGTCAGTGTGCTGACCATGATTGATAAACTAGTTCAGCGTAAATACAGATTTCTGTTCTCGCTTCAATTGCCGTGGTAACTCAGACTTTTAAGACCGATAAAAACCATAGATAATAAGTCCTGCTAGGATTGATTCTATGATCCAGATTGTACGCGTATTCGAATGAGTAAGTCGACGGATTATCCAGTGACCCAGTAAACAAACAGCCATAATGGGAATGCCAAGGACAATTTCAAGCGGATAATCTCGCTTCTGTTCAGGTGTTCCGTACAGCACATAAAATAAGCCATGCAAGATCTCGTAGAGACCCACTAACGCCCCCAGCATCAGCGGTGTAATCCAGGTTAGTAACTTCTCAATAGTCATGAGGGTAATTCGTTATAAGACTTACCAATTCGTTTTGATTACGAATACCATGACTACTAACTACAATTCGTTATGTAGGGTTATTGACAATTCTTACCTGGATTAGAATCGCTATCAGTAGAATACCCAATCGGGGTTGACTGAAAACCGCATCGACGGACGAAACGATCTGGTGAAATGAACACCTACCTAAAATGGGTAGTTGACCGTAGCGAGTAAATTCGACCTGTCTCAGCTACCCAACCTCAGCGAGAAAGAAGATCCAATCACAGTCTCAAATTTCGGGCGTTTAATTGGTCGCTTTGGTTTAATTCCTGTCAACGACTAACCGTCGATTTCGATAATTTATACAACAGGGAAGGATCAATATCCGGTAGCCGCACTGACTGGGTTAAGGGTCGGTTGGATACCGCTGGGCTTTCGCCATAAGTTGTTGCCGACGGATAGTTGGTTGGCTTTATTCGTGCCTGTTTCTCGCCGGTAATGTATCTTTGTCATCATCCTAACTACCCAACTGTGGGCACTTTTAACCATCAAAAGCTACGTATCTATGGCCCGTTCGTGCTGTTTCTGATCGGGACGCTCTTTTTTCGGCTGAACTGGTATTTCGAACTCTCCCTGACGGATCTGGCTATCTCGGATCTGATCAGCCTGATTGCGGGCTACGTTTGCTGGGAACTAGCCCGCTGGATAGTACGGCGATTGCAAGCCCGCTATCCGGGTCTCTCCAATACTCGTCGGCGGGTGCGATGGATGGTTCTGTTATTGCCTTTGCTGGCCAATGCTGCCTGGGCCTTACGGCGGTGGTGTTATGTGCTCCTGACAACAGACGATACGTTTATGGTTCCCCTGCCACAGTATACGTACAGCCTGGGGATTCAGCTTTTTTACCATGGCGTGTATTACGTCGTATATGAGGGGGGATACGTATTGCAGGCGTGGCAGCAGATGTTTAACCACAACGAGCAGGTGAAAAAGACCCGCCTGACTCACCAACTGAATCAGTTGCGCAGCCAACTCAACCCGCACTTCCTCTTCAATAGCCTTAACTCGCTGTCGATGCTAATTCAGGAGAACCCCCGGCAGGCCGAAACCTTTGTCGAGGAACTCAGCAGTGTGTACCGCTACGTGTTGCGGACCAACAACTACAAGGAGGGAAACCCCGAACTCACGACGCTCCAGCGGGAGCTACAGTTTATCCGGTCGTATTTCGATTTGCTGAAGATTCGCTTTGGTAGGGGTATCGACCTGCACATCGACGTCGACAGCAGGTACCTCAACCACCAGCTACCCCCGCTGACGCTACAACTGATGGTTGAGAACGCGGTAAAGCATAACGTAATACTACCCGAAAGCCCGTTGCGCGTGGCCATCGTTACCGAAAACCTACAACTACTTATCCAGAACAACCTGCAACGCAAAAACACCGCCGTACATTCCACCAAGGTTGGCCTGACTAGTATTGCTACAAAATATCGATTGCTGGGGTCAGGCGACATCAGTATTTGTGAAGAAACGGGCCAGTTTGTGGTAAAACTGCCGTTACTCCCCCCCCAACCCGACCCGGTCAACGAACGATGAAGCCCCTCAACGACACACGACTGCGCCTGCTGGGGCCAATAGCCCTATACCTGTTTGTGGGCATCTTTTTCCGGCTCGACTGGTACCTGACACTCCCCCTCGACAAACTGCTTATCAACGACCCCATTGCCCTGTTTTGGGGACTGGTGTGCTGGCAGATTGCCCGCTGGGTGGTGTTGCAGATTCAGGCCCGGCATCCAGGCCTGGCCAAGACACGCACACGACTGCTGTGGCTGCTGGCCTGCCTGCCGGTGCTGGTCGGTCTGGCCTGGTTCCTGCGCCATGTTACCCGTTTTTTGGTGGATGGGCAATTTCTATACTTCGGCAACGGGGTTGAATTGAGCCGTACTATCGGCATCCAGCTCTTTTACCACTTCATTTACTTCACAGTCTACGAAGGCTGGTATACTCTGGGGCAGTGGCAGCGTGAAACCGTAGAGGCCAAGGCGCTGGAAAATTCGTCGTTGCAAAGCCAGATCTTATCGCTTCAACACCAGGTGAATCCCCATTTTTTGTTCAACAGCCTCAATTCGCTCTCCGCCCTGATTGCCGACGACACAGACCGTGCTGAGCAGTTTCTCGACGAGTTGACCACCGTATTTCGCTACCTGTTGCAGGTCAGCAGCCAACCCTCGACAACACTGGGCGAAGAACTGGCGTTTGTGCGGGCCTACAGCCACCTGTTGCAGGCCCGGTATGAGGCCGGACTACAACTTGACGTAGCCGTAGATGCCTCTCAGGAGCAGGCGTGCCTTGTTCCGCTGACGTTGCAGACGCTAATCGAGAATGCCATTCGCTATAACGTTATGCTGCCCGAACAGCCGCTTCGTATCCGCATCTACACCCAACAGGGGCGGCTTTTTGTGGCTAACACCCTGCAACGCAAGACCCTGCGTGTAGCCACAGCTGGGTCGGGGCTGACCAACCTAGCGATGCGCTACAAGCTG
This sequence comes from Spirosoma harenae, assembly GCF_054776975.1. Classification (NCBI taxonomy): domain Bacteria; kingdom Pseudomonadati; phylum Bacteroidota; class Cytophagia; order Cytophagales; family Cytophagaceae; genus Spirosoma; species Spirosoma harenae. Next base: position 92,486 of record NZ_BAAHBD010000013.1, read on the forward strand.
ACGAACTATGGGCAACTTGCTATCCACGAAACAGCAGGCTGGTTTGTGGTGAGCCTTCCACTAACGAAGGAGGACAACGTGGAGATTTCAGGGCCATTGACCAGCTGAAACCGAAATCTGATGGTCAACCCTGCCCAAATTTCCAGTTGAACAGATATAAAGAAATAAACGTCTCACAAATCGCTCCTAAAAGAGAATAGTCAAATCCTAACTACCTGGAACTAGGTTTGCCTCTATTCAGGAACTCGATTGCTGAATTTCCAGCCCTAAACCGCTTTATAATTGCTGATTCTTCTAAGCTAGCACTAGACGATGTCGATGTTCATTCACTGTCTTTCAACCAGTAAACTACGGAAAGCGTGAGTTGATCACCGGCCGGGCCTTTATTGTCTTGAAGATAGAGAAACTGACTTGGCTTACTGCCCACAAGCGCCTGAATGCCTTCGGTAATCTCGCCCAATTCGCGCATTAATAGGGGAAATTTGGAACTAGTGCGAATGCGCAGGATAAGTGGTTGAATCAGTTTGGCTGTGGGCATGTGCTGACTCAACGCATCCTGAATGAAAACCGTCGCGTCGTTGGCTCGTAAAGTCCCTTCGGCCTGGTGCTCGATGGCATAAGCAGGCCCCTGACTGCCTTTCATCAGGTAGGAGATAGATGGGGCATCAGCGGTGCCCTCGACTGACTCTACCAGTTCAGCTAAGATGGTTTCGGCTCGATTCATACCGAAAGGTAACACAAATTAGAACCTATTTTTTGTAATACTTACTTGGTGTTGAAAATGGCATCTCAACATAAGACAAGGAATCTTCGTCGGATGCTTCAATTTTCGGGCGTTTTGCGGTATGGTAAATTGGGTTGTAAATCATCGGCAAAGTCGTAATTGGCACAAATTGTAAAATCTTGCTATGCGTAGTAACGGGTAGTTGAAGCAGACATTTGTGATAATTTAGTACCGAACGTTTTGGGGCTTTGCCTTCGGGCGGGAAGGCCCGCTTAAACCTTAGTTATCTCCTTTGCGGCACGAACACCTGATTCAATGGCACCCTCCATACTGGCCGAGTAGATCGACGTATGTTCGCCGGCAAAATGAATTCGACCTTCAGGACGAATAATTTCAGGCAACCAGGCCGTAAGTTGGCCAGGAAGAAACGAGGAGTAGGCCCCAAGTGAATAAGGGTCAAGCTGCCAGCTCGTTGACAGTCCACCCTCATAGTTGTCGGAAATATCAGGGTGAACTTTAGCCAGTTGGTCAAGACAGAAGGTTAACCGGTTGGCACTTGACAGCTTGTCAATTGGCAAGGCGTCGAGGCCACGGACATGAGCTTCAAGAATACCTCTGCCTCGTTCTCTTCCGGTTTTGATCATAGGATGGTCTTCTACTTGCCCGATTGAGAGATCGGTCATGGCTGAACCACTCTCTCCCTTGTTTTCCCAAAACCGTTTCTTTACTTCCAGGAAAACACGGGTAACGGGTATATAATACAATCCCGCAATGATCTCTTTTTTAGCGGCTGATAACGAAGGCGAGATAGTGATGTTTCGCAATACGGAAAAAGGAATGGTGCAGATGACTCGATCGACACGAATGCTTTCTTGCTTACCGGCTACGTTAACTAGTACATCTACGCTAGTAGCATCATTTTGTAGGCTCACTACTTCAGCCCCAAAGCGAATGCGTTCGCCTAATCGAACCGTAAAGGCTGTCGATAAACTATCCACTCCTCCCGGAAAGCTGTACACATCTTTACTCCCCATACTCTGGGCTAGTGGTAACAGATTCCAGGCCGCAGAGGCCTTTCCATCACGATCGCAATACCAGCTAGTCACCCGAATAATTTCTTGTGCCCCGGCAGAGGCACCTCTTTCGGCAACAAGTTGAAGCAGCGTCTTATTGTCAATGGAACGAGCCCAGTCTGCCAATGAATCTGAACTGGAAACATCGGTTACGCCTTTGAGTAAAGGCTGGATGTACCTTTGGGTAATACTCCCTTCTCGCTCTTCAGGTTTAAGTTCATAAGGCCAATCTATTTTTCCGTTATTAGCCACAAGTCGCTTGCCCCGTAAGTGATAGACCCTATTTCCGACCGGACTCCGAATAGCCGGGGCTGTTAGTGACTGGTATGGAATATTGAAAAGCTTCACATAATGAAGAAGATTGACATAATTATCATTGAACGTCATGCCACCAGCCTCAGCCGTTAATCCAGGCGTGAACCCTTCCCGAAGTGTTAGCACACGACCTCCTGGTCGATTTCTGGCTTCAACCACGATTACTTCATGCCCGGCTTGCAGGAGTTCCCATGCGGCTGTTAAACCGGCGAGGCCTGCCCCCAGCACAACCACTTTCTTGCTTGTTTTCTGAGGAGATGCTGTTAAGCCAATTGGCAGCGAAAGACCTGCGGTTGTAGCCGTGGATTTTTTTAGAAAGTTTCTACGATTCATCGACTATGATTGCTGGTTATTTTGCTACTGTAACTGCTTTAATCACTTTCAAACAGGAATAAGTTAGGGTTTAACTAAGCTGGCAGTTCGACCCTAAATTGGGTTTCTTCACCCTCTATACTTTCTACAGTCAGCGTTCCCCCATGGCCTTTGGTGATGATGTCATAGGAAAGCGAGAGGCCCAGCCCTGTGCCCTCACCAGTGGGTTTGGTGGTAAAGAAGGGCTGAAAAATTTTGGCTTTCACCGAGTCAGGAATGCCCATACCGTTGTCCTTCACCTGGATCACTAGTTGATTGTGCTGTTGCTGCGTTTGAACCTCAACTGTTGGTTTGTAGTCAGAATCACTACGTTGCCTGGCTCGCTCCGAAACCGCATAAAAGGCGTTGTTGTAGAGATTCAACAGTACTCGTCCAATTTCCTGGGGTGCTATGTTGATCGGCTCTACCGCCTTATCAAAGTCGGTGATTAATTCACAGTTGAAATCTTTATTCTTCGCTCGCAAACCGTGGTAAGCAATCTTGAAGTACTCATCGGCAAGCACATTGAGGTCGGTGGGCCGTTTCTCATCTGACTCGGTACGTGAATGTTCGAGCATACCTTTGACGATACTACTGGCTCGCCCACCGTGGTGGTTAATCTTTTTCAGATTGCTGCTCAGATCGCCCAGTATTTCGTCGGCGTACTCTTTTTCCTCGTCAGGCAGTTTCTGAAAAGGACCTTCCTTCAATTCATCAATCAGTTCAGTACTCACTTCGGAGAAGTTGTTGACGAAGTTCAAGGGGTTCTGAATTTCATGGGCGATGCCGGCAGTCAATTCACCTAAGCTGGCTAGTTTCTCTTTCTGAATGAGCTGGGCCTGTGAAGCTTTTAGTTCGGCCGTGCGTTGCTCGACCTGTTGTTCAAGAAATTGGTTTTGGGCGGCAAGAATCGTTCGCTTTTCTTCCGTGATTTGCACAACAGCAGCCGCTTTTGCTCGAACTTCGGCTAAAATCTCCTTGAACCGAAGGGCAATGTAGACCATAAATCCAATCGGAAAACCAAGCGAGATAACGGAATACACGATATGGAAAGTAGCATAGGCTAACGAAAGATCAGTAAAAGCGAGAACGGCGTACACTGTACTGCCTAGCACACTAATCAAGGTTCCAACCACAATGGCCCACTGAGCCCCCTGTAGTCGTTTCCAGGAGGTTATCAGTAAATAAATGATAACGATTTGATCAATAAAGTTGGCAATCGAAATAATCGTATCGTTACCTACATAAGCATCCAGCGCAGCTCCTGCAATGGCTATGACAATCAATAAAGTAGACCATCGACGATTGGTACGATAACCGAAAATAGTCCGAAGGGTAAGCAATACTAAAACCATCGTGAGCCACAGGCATAATCCAACGATGCAAGCTTCTCCGAACAAAATAGCGAAGGAAGGATTGGCAAATTGCAGCAGGCGGACGAAGTTGGATATACTCGCAAACGTTCCACCAATGGCTAATAAGTATAAGCTTCGTTTTTCGGAAAATTTCAGCCAGGACAGTAGCCAGAAACAGATGGCCATCAAAAGCCATGTACCGAACCATAGGCCTTTGTACCCTACATCCTGTTTAACTTCAGCCTGCAGATTGTGCGAATAACGTGGCCCGGTAAGCTGAACCGCTTGTGCCGGGCTCGAAAACACTTCTGATTGCAATTTTCGACCAGGATAATGGAGGAAAGGAGATACATAATCCACCAAATGGATCGCCAGCAGATGTACCTCTCCGGTCGTTAACCAGATTGGCTCTGGAAGTTGATCAAGGTGATGATGATCGTGGTACGGCTTCCCGTTTGTACCGGTATTCCCAAAAGAGGCCACCCGTTGACCGTCGATGTAGACCTCTGTAGCGGCCCAGCTACCGTTTCTCAGCCCTAAAGCTATGCCTTTCCAGGTTGAATCGAGCCGGATACGGAGTCGAAACCAGCCATCTACTTTCCCATTTTTGTCAGCCTCTTTAATCGACAACTCGGCTGGTTTAAACCTGCGCCAGTTTTTTGTTTTAAAAGTGGGTTTAGCCCAGTCGGGGTTATGGCCTGGCGCATATACCCAACCATTCATCCGGGACAGGTTAAGTAGTTGGACTGAATTGAATCGGGACGTATCAAGCACCAGGGTCGTATCCTGTGCCCAGGCACGGCATAAACACAACCAGAAAAATAGATTTGCTAACAGGCAACGAAGGAAAAAACGAAGCATAAGAAGTGCGAAAGAATCAAAATAGGCATTGCCCGTCTGATGCAATGCCTATTGTATGAAGGTCTAATTGTATGCCTACAAGACCAATCTTGTCCGGCGCATAGGCTGTCGCTGCCAGTAGGTCAAACTTCGCCACACCCATTCGAGTGGTCCGAACTGGTAATAGCGCAGCCAAATCGGACTGATAATCAACTGTAAAATCCAGATGGCGGTTACTAAAAAGTAAAGCTGGTAAAACTCCCACTCAGCGTATTGATTTAGCCCATAACCGAAAAAGACGAACGTGCAGATCAACGTATGCATCACGTAGTTGGTAAACGCCATCTGTCCCACAGCTCCTAATCGGTTCAGAAGTCCTTTTGCTCCCCTGGATTGTATCAACAGAATAAGCAGACTGGCGTGGGCCATCACCAGTAGTATTCGCTGAAAAGGGTATATCAGCCCCACCCACTGTACAGGATGCTGTTCCATATACGTAATGAAAGCCCATGAACTTGGAATGTTCTGATAGTAGTAGTAAAAGCTGAACGTAACCAGCGGTAACCCCAGTCCGTAGCCTAATAGCATAGTTTGCCAGTACCGTCGGCGGGGCCATTGCCCAGTTACGAAGCCCCATTTATAAAGAGCCATACCTAGCAGCATCAGCGCGAGCGGGTCCCAGATCCCAAAAATCAGGTATTTGGTTTGCCCGTCCCAAGACTCTTTCCGGTAGCGCGAAGCCACCGTGAGATAGTCCGGTGCTTTCATTTTGCGGGTATGTTCGGCAATTTCGGCTTTGTTCGGAAAGAACTCTTTTTCGGCTTCTTTCCAGTTTTGAATAATTTGCTGCTGGCCTTTGGATAGTGTTTGTCCTTGTTGCTGTGCTTTCTGTACGGCTAAAAAAGCCATTCGTTTATCGCGCACATTCTGATAAAACATCGTACTCAACACAAAGCCGATGATCGCAACCAAGGGCACACCGAGAGCCAGATAAACCGGTTTCATCTTCCGAAACCAGAAAGCAATCATGCCAATTACGCCATAGTAATATAGGATGTCGCCAAACCAGAGCAGTACGTGAGCGTCGATGAGACCGAACAGCACCAGCCAGCCCATCCGCCGGAAAAATAGACCAGTTGCCGATTTGCCACTTTTTTCTTTCCGGGCCATAAACAGAATGATGCCTACGCCAAAAATCATAGAGAATAAAGCGCGCATCTTCCCTTCGAAGACGATGTTAATGAATGCATCCAACCAGAAATTGACATCGCCTGGATTGTGGTTAAAGGCATCACTAAATCGTTCGGCCATGCTGAAGTACGGAATGTTCATCAGCAAAATACCCAGTAAGGCAACACCCCGCAGGATGTCGATGGTTTGGATGCGCTCAGTCTGAGCAACAGGGCGGTGGTCCGGCAATCCGGCAGTAGCCGCAACACTTGGTGTAGGAGAAATTGAAGCGGAAAGCATAGATTAAAAGAGTAGGGGTTCGAATAATGCGTACTTGATAGTCAAAAGTAACGAGATCAAGCAGAGTGGGCTATCCCGTTTGAGTCATAAACTATCTCATTTGGGACAGTAGAAAATTGCTGGCCACTTTAGGTACTGAAGGCCATTAACTTCTGGCAGGCAAGTAGATCACAAATTTAGTTCCTACTCCTGGCTGACTTTCCACGGTGAGCGTTCCGCCATGACCCTTTGTTACAATATCATAACTCAGAGATAAGCCTAACCCTGTGCCTTCACCCGTGGGTTTAGTGGTGAAAAAAGGCTGGAAAATCTTGGACTTCACTGAATCCGCAATCCCTGTACCATTATCCTGTACCCAGATCAAGATCCGATCAGATTGCCATTGTGTGTGGACCTCAACGGCCGGTTTATAATCAGGATCGTCACGTTGTTTATTCCGCTCCGAGACGGCATAAAACGCATTGTTGTAGAGGTTCAACAGGACTCGGCCAATCTCCTGTGGTACCACTGCGATTGATTCTAGCGTAGGATCAAAATGGCTCACTAATTCACAAGTAAAGGTTTTGTCCTTGGCTCGAAAGCCGTGATAGGCAATCTTAAGGTACTCCTCTGTTAGCGCATTCAGATTAGTCGGTCGTTTTTCCCCCGATTCAGTGCGAGAGTGTTCGAGCATGCCTTTGACAATACTACTGGCTCGGCCACCGTGATGATTGATCTTTTGTAGATTATTGCACAAGTCATTGACGATGGCGAGTACATCTTCGGTATGTCCAGCCTGTACTTCTTCTTTCAATTCCTCAACGAGTTCAGCACTGACCTCTGAAAAGTTGTTGACGAAGTTGAGCGGGTTTTGAATCTCATGGGCAATGCCTGCCGTCAGTTCGCCCAAGCTGGCTAGTTTTTCCTTCTGGATCAATTGATCCTGAGTGCTTTTCAACTCAGTTAGTGTATAGTTCAACTGATCGCGTTGCTGTTCGATCTCTCCTTTTTGGGTAGCCAAGGTGTGATTGAAGCGTTGCTTGATCCGGTTTTGACGAACTAACCCAACGACAAATAAAGCGAACAGAGCCAGCCCACCCAGAAGCCCGGTTCTGATTTTGCGTTGGTTATCGATGTCCAGATTCAACAGCGAGATCTGATAATCTTGCTGGCGTTTGTGTTGAAGTGCCTTAGCTTCTAGTCGTTCCTTTTCGAGCTTTTTATCCAATTCGGCCTGTTCGGCTCTGCTCTGAAGCAACTGATTGGCTGCCTGTGCTTTTAAGCCATCGATTTCCCGCTGTTTTTCGATGGCCAGGATGTGCTGATCCTGAATCAGTTTGTCCTGTTTTAGTCGATTTTTTTCGTCAATAACCGATCGGATTTCCACGTCTGCCAGGTAATTGGCTTCGTTTTTCTGGTCGGATTCTTTTCGAAGTTTTTGATATTCTTTCAGATACTTGTAGGCTTCCAGCGGTTGCCCGGCTTCTTCAAACACCTCAGCCAGCAACAGCAATGCTAATCGGTACTGACCAGAGAGTGGCGGGGATTTGGCATAGCTTATCTTGCCATACTTGATGCTTTCCTGGAGTTGGCCTAGTTTCTGATAGCATTGAGCGCTGTATAAGGTCATGTAAGAAGCCAGCCATGTCGAATCGGATGTCTGGTTACCATAGGCAAGGGCTTGAGCAAAGTTTTTCAAAGCTCCCTGATAGTTACCTTGCGCCATCAATAGCTGCCCGGTTGCATCATATTGTCGAGCGGTAATAATTTTTTTGAAATTTTCATTGTATTGACCGAGCGGTACTTGACGAGATTTTTCGATAAAGTAGTTGGCCTGCTCAAATTCTTTCAGGCTGACCAAAGAGAACGCAATCTGAAGATAATGATCGGCTAGTCTACCTGCATTTCGGTTCTTATCTTCCGAGGCCAGAGCAACGGCTTTTTTTAAATACTCGACGGTTTTCCGATGCAAATTCAAATCGTAACCGAGTATTCCCAGGTGATAAAGAGCGCTAATGCGTAGTTCTTTCTCACCGAATTTTTCCAGTAGTTTCTCGGCCTGGGTAACAAATTCAAAACATAAATCCCTTCGCTGTTGAGACGAATATAGTTGACCAAGGAAGTAATACATTAAGGCTTTCTGGCGACTCTCTTTTGTGTTGGCCAGAATGGTTCGAGCCTCCATTTCAGTCTTCTTGGCTTCCTTTAATTTGCCTTCTTTTTCAAACACCTGCATTTCAGATCTGTAAACGAAAAAGGGAAGTGCTGGCTGATTATTTTCCCGGAATAGACGAATGGCTTTTTCGAGATAGGGAGCCTGTTGCTCTCGGGGAATGTAGCCTACGTAAGCAAGCAGCAGGTTGGCCAGGATTTCCCGATCCAGATGGGTTTCAAAGTAGTTGATAGCCGCCAGCATTTGGGCTTTTGCTGTTGGATTTTTCCGAAGATCAGGTATGGGCCCGCCGAGTTGAAAGGCCTCTTGCGATTGCTTTCTGTCGCTATAAGACCACCTGGCCAGATAGTAATAATAAGAATAGACATGGAGCGTATATTCGTTGAAATAGTCCAATGTGAGCCAGTACAAGCCATCTCCTTTTGCATACTGCAGTTTATTGGCTAGCTGATGGGCTTGACGGGTTGCCAGTAACCCCCGTTGGAACTGCATATCAGAAAAGCAAAAACGGGCTAAATAATTTAGCCATTTCACTTTAGTTGTATCGTCTTTGGGTTGCTGAGTGATGAGCGCGTGAAGACTATCAATTTTTACGGAATATAGCTTGCTCACTGACTGCGCCTTCAAGCCGCTTAAACAAGTGAGAACTAGTAAACATACAATCGTGTAGGGTTTCATTATATCAGCTTAAACAGACGGAAGCGACTAACTATAAGGTTATAGAAAAACTAGTTACTGCCACGCCTTTGTCACGCTAAAATAAGGCCCTAAACGCTAAGCGAACAATACGGTTTGGGACAAAAGCTATACCGTTTAGGACATTCCCTTAGTCGGTGAATAAAAGATTAGTAACGACAGTAAACGAAGTCTCACAAATCCCTCCATTCCGCGAGATACTGATTATCGAACCGTGACTGCTTTAGGGTCTGTCCCAACCGGGAAGCGTTGTATTTTTATATACTGTCCATCGGCCAGTAGGGCTACAACAACTCAGTAACTAGTCCAGTTAGTTAACCGGATCACTTCGCAAAATATCCCAATGCGTTTGACCCGGTAGAAGCCGATGAACTGGAATTGTTACCTGAAAGGCGGTGCAGAAACGACGAATGGCCTTGTCTATTTCTTCTGCTGAATACCTCGACGAGAAATGTCCTAAAATCAGCGTTTTAATGGTAAGATCAGCAACAGCCGCTAAAACATCTTCCAGCGTACTGTGTTGATTCCGGTTCGTTTCTAAGCTAGCCAATTCAGCTCGGGTGAGGAAGGTCGCTTCGTGAATCAAGATCTGCGTATTATTCCACTGTTCAAAGTTTTCGGCGGGTGTGTCGCCTGAATAGGCTAGTAAGTTTGTCCTGACTTCATCGGTAAGATTTTCCCGTCCAACCTGCTGGGCTAACTGCCGCAAGGCTTCCCCCGACAGGCCGACGTACGCTGATTTGAGCTTAGTTTTAGTTTGGTAAATCTGATAGCCCAAGCTTTTTATTTGATGCGGTTGTGCGTTAACAACGTGATTGTTGCGAGCCGATTGCACAAATAAGTCTTTCCGAAGCTGAATGTGTTGCTGATCACCAATGGGGTGCCATATCGTTTTTTTGACTCGCCCATCAAATTGTTTGGAAAAGGTTTCTAGCGCTGAAATAGAGCCCGCATCAGCAGGATAATAAACGGCTGGAAATCCGTCGCGGGCGTTTAGTTCATTCAAGCGCAAGAGTCCAGTTAGGTGGTCGCGGTCAGCGTGCGAGAGGAAAATATGGTCAATCTTGCGCGACTTCTGCAAGAGGGTGGGGGCTATGCCATCGCCCGCATCGAGTAATACTCGTAGCTCTTCAACGAAATACCAGGTTGAAAACAGGGCGGTCGAATAACCAGTTATCGTCAGTGTCATTTACGTACGGGGACTGACTACTACTACAGCATTCTATCCGGTTTGTTTAGCAGCCATGGTAATTTTCTAAGCGTTAGATTATGGTCTTTTCCACTTTTGCTCTGTTCAGTATTCGACAGATTGTATTTGACAGCTATTAAAAAATTAATGTCTTGCGAAAACGCTCCCACGTGAGACGAAGGAGTTATCAGGTATCTACCATATAATTAGGGCGTATTATAGGATGATGAATAAGAAATGATGACTAAATAAATTATTAACAACTGATACACAATTTAGTAGACAACCAACCAGAGTTCATTACCTTCATTCCCATTACGAACGAGCTACTTAAAATAAACCCTACCTCTAGACTAATCAGGCAATGTCACTGCGAACGTTTACCAGGGATCAAGCTAATTCTCGTGCGGCTGGATGGAGCGCAGTTGCTAGTGGTATCATAGGTATTCTTGTCATTGTTTGTTTGATTGTTTATTTAATGTATCGTAATGATAAGTTAACTGAAGCAATCGTATTTCAGCGGTTTCATGACGGTGGGTTAGCTCTTCAGTTCTTATTAATGATTCCCGCTGCATTTTCCTTACATAGACTTCTCCAGCAGAAAACGTCAGCAAACGCTCAGTGGACGGTATATTTAGGCATTGGCGCACTTATCTGGACGGCATTTTTTGCCTTACTAATATTCCCAAAAATTCTTTCGGATGGTTTTTATACAGTTCCTCAAGGGCTGGTTGGCTTATGGGTTATGTGTGTCAGTTGGCAATTAGCAGGGCTAGTGTCAAATAGACTTAGATGGTTTGGTCTGATTGTCGGATTTGGTCTGATCCTAGTGGGAATGTTCTTTGTGCTGTATGCTATTTTTGTCAGCCCTATTCATCTTCGTATACCGGCTGCTTCTCTAGATGAAGTAATCAACGTTCCGGTTACCTCAGCCAATATTTTTTTACATTATTTTATTGATATTGGCTCCTTACTAGGCGTGTTAACTTTTCCATTTTGGAGTATTTTGATTGGCAGTCACTTAATTAGAAAAGCGAATAAATAGCCAACCTTACTGGTGCAGTTCAGGTGAACTCTGGCATTTTTCCAAGTAGGTTGGTTAGACAATTAAGGATTATATATTAGCACAAAACCCTCCCACCTGAGACGGGGAGTAATATACATATCGATTATTCAGGCATTTATTGAGTCATTACAAAAAATCAGTTTCTCATACTCATAAGTTTATTTACATCAGCTTTGTATTGGTTGGAGAATAGATAAATTCGAGGTATAACAGCCAGCAACGGGTTGGTGAAAAATTCACTAAACCTGTTACCTTTAGCAGACAAACGTCAATTAGGGGATATGCTGCTGAAAGGTTTTTTGCCCAGCCCGGCGTTACGTCACTACATCGAAAATATCGGTATCGTCCATCTGGAGTTTCCCCCAGATGCTCCGATCCCAGTAAAAGCCTATACCCCAAAAACCGGCGACTCCATTGAATTTTTTCTGCGGGACCCCGAATACGTTCAATATCCAGGAGAAACCTCTAAAACCAAGAGACCTGTAGCCTTCCTACATGGTCAACATACACTGGTGACCAATCGGTATGTAGGACAGGAATTTTTGTATCTGTCCGGTTTCAACCCGGTGTTTTATTTCGATTAACGGGCATTCCAGCCTACGAGCTGATGAATACCTATATCGATGCAGAAGCTGTGTTTTCATCAGATATACGGACTGTAACCGAACAGTTAAAAAATGCCAGCTCGTATGCTGAAATGATTGGATGGGTGGAAGTGTTTGTCGCAAAACTAATCAGACGATCTAAAAAGGATGCGCACGGTATTGATCAGGTAGCTCAACTGCTGTGGCAAAACTCACAAGCTATTTCGATGGATTGGCTGGCCAGCCAATCCTGTTTATGCCCCCGGCAATTCGAGCGAAAATTTAAAGAGCGGATGGGCGTACCCGCTCCCCAACTGGCCAGAATTTCCCGCTTTGATAAAGCCTTTCTGATGAAAAATGCCCAACCCCATAAAGACTGGTTAAGCATTGCCCTTCAGTGTGGCTACTACGACTATCAGCACTTAGTCAGAGACTATAAAGCCATCACTGGGCTTACTCCCCCCTCATTTTTTCAGTTGGACAATCAGGCTCCCGAACGACTCTTGGGCTTGCACGAATAATGTGTACAGGTCGGTGAGCGGCAAAAAGTCGTTTTTGTACCACTAGCCACGATAGGAAGGTCTTCACTTTTGCATAACAAACATTCTTGTTATGGAACGTAGACATTTCCTGGCTACCGGCCTGCTGGCTGGCCTGACTGCTCCATCCTCTTCGTCAGCTCAGTCCCTGGCCTCATCCCCAGCGAGTACGGAACGGGGGCCACTCAAACCCTTTTATCTGCCTCCCTCGCCGGAACCCTTAAAAATAGGGCCATCCGGTGTGGATGGCCGAGTGAAAGTGCGCAGCAGTCAGACCAACGGTCAATTTTCCTGTACAGAGAACCTAGTTGGCCCCAAAATTATGGGACCCGCTCCTCACGTGCATAAAGATCTGGATGAGATTATGTTTGTCCAAGAGGGCACCGTCAGCGTCTTGGTCGGCAAAGAGGTGTATGAAGTTAAAGCTGGCGGTTGGCATCTGCGGCCGCACGGCATTGTTCATACCTACTGGAATGCGACTGATCAACCAGTCCGTTTTATTGACATGTTTTTTAATCAGGACTTTGAAAACTTCCTGGAGGAAATGTTTCAACAGCTGATTCCTGACCTGATGAAGCGGGGTGTTGCGCTCACCTCGAAAGAAGCCACTGATAAAATGAATTTATTGTATACTCGGTATGGAATCACCATGTTCGAGGAGCAGCGGCAGCCTATCATGGATAAATATGGGCTGAAAGGGTAAGACTTTAGCGCTGTACAACCGTAAAGTAAATCATCATTCCGTCTTCTTAATCCTACATCCATGAAACCGTTTCTGCTCGGTTTAATCATATTGTTTTCTCTGAAAAACCTTTTTGCACAGAATCAGCAAAAGGGAAAACTGATCATCGAAAAATTCGTAGCGCCTTCGCTTCAGGGCAATCACGCCGGAGAAGATCCTATGCGCAGGATTACCATTTACCTGCCGCCCGGCTATGAAGCCAGCAACCAGCGCTATCCAGTCGTTTATTTTTTGCATGGTGGGATGGAAATGGGCGGTGACAGCATTGTGATGGCCTGGTGGCGTTTCCATGAGTTAATGGATGCGGCTATTAGTAATGGTCGTATCCAGCCCATGATTTTGGTCCTACCCAACAGCGATACGAAGTTGGGCGGAGGTTTTTATACCAACTCAACACTTACTGGAAACTGGGCTGATTACATTGCCAAAGATGTAGTTGCCTATATTGATAAACGATATCGAACGATTGCTAATCGAAACAGTAGAGGACTGAGCGGCCATTCGATGGGCGGCAATGGCGCTTTGAAAGTTGGTATGCTTTATCCGGATGTGTTTGGAGCCGTGTATGCCCTCAGTCCTGGTAATTTGGGCTGGGGCGGTGACTTTAGTATAGATATGCCGGCCTTCAAACACATGGATTCATTTAGAAATCAATATAGCGAAGCGGAAATAATGGGTGACCTCATTAAACGAAATGATTTTACAAAATTTTATACGAAAGCGCTGGCCAATCTGGCCCGAGCGTATTCACCGGATGAAGCTGGAAAAACCTTTCTTTCGGCTAAAATGCCGGTAAGTTATAGTGGCGACCGGATGATGGTGGATGAAGAGACGAAGCGAAAATGGGAGGCCAATTTCCCGATCAATATGATTGAGAAGCATCTGGCTGGGCTGAAAAGTTTAAGGGCGTTAAAGCTTGATTGGGGTCGAAACGAAGAAATCAAGAATGTGCCCTTTGCCAGCCTTCAATTCAGCAAAATGCTCGAAGCCAACAAGGTAAAGCATTTTGCGGAAGAATACATTGGTGGTCATGTGACTAATATAGGCGGTTTTGAAGGTAGGATTTACACGGAACTGTTTCCATTCTTTAATACATATTTGACATTTGAGTCTAACGAACGAGAGGGTGTTCGGTAGGCATGTCGGATAGCTTTCTGGAGAACTCTATAATGACAAGTGTCTCAAGAAAACGCTCCTATTTAAGACAAAGAAGCGTTAGCGTTCATGTGTCGGCTTCTTTATTGGGGCGTTTGATAAAGTGGGACTTACTCCCCCTATTTACGAACAAAGGGAGCTATTACACTGCCTGAATAAGCTAGAAAATCCTCTTTTACTGGACAAACGTTTGCCTGAATTTAGCATTGCCACAGTTAGCTGAACTACGCTGCCCATGTACACGTATTGATTGAACTATCTTCTATTCCCCTATAACTTTCTTTATCTCGCTGAGTTATTCTAGCGTGTAGACTGACTAGTTAACTCGCTGGTAACCACTCAGAATGGAATGGACTAAAAGGGGAAATACGGTTGATGATGAGGCAATACTATGGAAAACCTTTAAGGAAGGCAGCGAAGCCGCGTTCGAGGCAATCTATACCCGGTATTTTAAAATTCTCTACAACTACGCCAGCAAGTTTACACCCGACAAAAATTTAGTGCAGGACTGCATTCATGACCTGTTCATCGAACTATGGGAAAAGCGGGAAAATCTTAGTGATACTACGTCCATTAAATATTACCTGTTCAAAGCCATGCGGTATACGCTGCTCGATCAACTTAAAGCAAAACCATGGTTAGTCGAGAATGACCCGATTTCGGGCGGGTTTGATTTTGTACCGCCGTATGAAACCCATCTCATCGCCGAACAACTGAGCGACGAACAAACTGAACGTATCCTGAAAGCCCTTAATACGTTGACACAACGACAGAAGGAAGCAATCTTTTTGAAATTCTACAATAATCTGTCATACGACGAGATTGCCTCAATTATGTCGATGAATATTGATTCGTCATACAACCTGATTTCCAAAGCGTTAAGCGTCTTACGCAAGAATATTACTCCCATTAGTCTAGTACTGCTTTTTATCGATTCCAGTATCTAAATCCATCGTTTGACCATTCATTCTCCGACTCGTTCTACTCGGAAAATTATATTTTTTAAAAATATTTTCATTTTGTCGATGAGGTTGGGGCCAGTTTTCAGATTAGAGTAAAATCACTCTTAATTCCGAAACTGAATCGAATGCACATCGATGATTACTCAGCCGGAGACTTTGCTTTGGACCCTCATTTTCAGGAATGGGTTAAAAACCCAGAACCCGAAAATGAACGTTTCTGGCAAACGTGGCTCGATCAGCATCCTGAGAAGCAGGAACGAATTGCTGAAGCTCGGCAAATTGTTCTTTTGCTGAACTTCCGTGAAGACCTGCCAGATCCGGGCGAACAAACCACCGTCTGGAGTCGGATTAACGAGACCCGCCAGCAAAAGCAGTTCGAACAGCCCGTTATTCGGTCACTTTGGTCTTCCCGGCAATGGGCACGCTGGGCGGCCGTTCTGTCTGGAATTGCCTTTTTGGGTAGCCTGCTGTATTACCTGAATCAACGCACAACGCCCGAGTACCAAACTGCTTATGGTCAGACCCAAACCATCACCCTACCCGATGGATCGCAGGTGATTCTGAACGCGCACTCGACGCTCAAACTAGCTACAAACTGGCAGGATGGACAAACGCGGGAAGTCTGGCTCACGGGCGAAGCGTTTTTCAACGTAGTGAAAAAACCAGTGCCGACGCGCTTCATCGTTCATACAAACGATCTGAATGTTGAGGTGTTAGGCACACGGTTCAACGTAGCAAGCCGGAAAGGAGCTACGCAAGTCGTGTTGAACTCCGGAAAAGTCAAGCTGGACGTGGGACAGGGTGCACAGCAGAAAAGTATCGTGATGGCCCCCGGCGACCTTGTTGAGATTTCAAGCGAGCAGAAAAAGCTGACGAAACGATCCGTGAAGCCGGAGCGCTACAATGACTGGACAAATCAGCAGTGGATTCTCGATAATACGTCCCTAAGCGATGTTACGTCCCGACTGGAAACCACATTTGGCCTGACCGTTACGTTCACCGACCCCAGCATCGCGCAGGAACGCATGACCGGCGTTGTGCCCTCGGAAAATCTGGACGACCTGATCGACGCACTTTCTACAATCAATGGCCTGAAAATAACCCGTCAGGAAAACCAGCTTTACATCAGTCGCTAATACCTGTTCCTTAGCCAATTCGTTCATGAAAAACCGTTTCCAGCTTATCGCTCTCAGGCTATGCCTGTGTCTCACCTTATTTAGTATACAACGTACCATTTCTGCCCAGTCGGTTATGCTTACTCAGCAGTCTGCTACGTCTAAATCTAAGCCGATTTTAACCTCACCCGCGTCGGCGACTCAACTATTAAAAGATGCCTTGAAAGAATTGGAAAACCGATTCGGGATTCGCTTTACGTACAATGAAAAAACAGTGGAAGGATTACGGGTGCCGACACCCGATGGCTCTAAAACGGACGTCAATCGGCTGTTGAATGATTTACTAAAACCCGTCGGGCTGACGTATAAACGCTATAAAAAGCCTAATACGATCTATTTCATTTTTTCGGTCAACGAATCTTCTACACGGAAAACCGAGTTTAGCGCGGCTCCCGAAGCCTCCGCCAGTTCTCTTTCCGGGCAGGCTGAATCAATTCCCACACCGACCATTAATCAAGCTTCCCTCGTTTCCAATGCTGTTATTCAGCCAGTAGAGTTTACCGTCAAAGGCGTTGTACGTAGCGAAACGAATGAAGGGTTACCGGGCGTGAGCGTAGTACAGAAAGGAACCACTCACGGCACTGTTACGGATACGGATGGACGGTTTTCTCTGTCGGTACCTGACGGAAATGCTACGTTGGTTTTCTCGTACATTGGCTACGTTCGGCAGGAAGTAAGCATAAAAAACCGCTCAAATCTGGAGATAGCTCTTGTTCCAGATACCAAAGCACTTGACGAAGTGGTTGTGGTGGGTTATGGAACCCAGAAAAAAAGTGAGGTAACCAGCGCCATTACCAGCGTAAAAGCCTCTGAACTTCTACAAACTCCCGCTTCCAACTTAGCGCAGGGCTTGCAGGGGCTGGTTGCTGGCTTGCAGGTTACCCAAAGTAATGCCGCACCGGGGGGAGCCATCAGCATGCGGATTCGGGGAACGAATTCCATCAACGGTTCGTCTGAACCGCTTTATATTATCGATGGTGTTCAGGTTCAGAACTCTTCGCAGAATATTCCGATCAATACCAATGGCGGCCGTCAGATTATAGGTGGAAATGCCAACGAAGTCAGTCCACTTTCGAACCTAAATCCAAATGATATTGAGTCGGTTGAAGTGTTGAAAGATGCTTCGGCAGCGGCTATTTACGGTTCTCAGGCGGCCAACGGGGTTGTTATTATTACGACTAAACGAGGCAAGAGCGGCAAGACTAAAATCAGCTATGAGTCATATTATGGCCAGCAGCAAATAACGAAAACCATTCCGGTCCTGAACGGAACTCAGTTTGCCGAACTGGAAAATGAAGTCTATAAAAACCCCAATCGGTTTCCAAGGCCCGACTCAATCGGCGTGGGTACGAACTGGCAGGATCAGATTTTCCGTAAAGCAGTCATTCAAAATCATCAGCTTACGGTTTCGGGTGGTAATGAAAAGACGCAGTTGCTGGTTTCGTTCAACTATTTCAATCAGGATGGCATTGTCATCAATTCGTCGTTCGACCGGTATTCGCTACGTCTGAATCTGGATCATCAGGCCACAAACTGGTTGAAGATCGGAACCAGTACGTTGTTTTCTAAATCGATCAACCAACGGATCCCTACAGGTTCGGTGGACACCGATGGTGGTGGATTGCTCAATTCGCTGGTCGGATTAGCGCTGGCAACACCACCGGTTTTGCGGGCATATGACGATGCTGGTGATGTGCTGAATTTTGACCGGCAGTTGCGCGGTTTATATCTGGATTTACGGCACCCCCTCCAGTTCACCAAAATTCTGGATCAGCAGCACACCAATACGTTTGTTCCGAACGTCTACTTTGATTTCAGTGTGTTGAAAGGCTTAAAATACCGCGCGAATTTCAACGCCGTGATTACGGGTAGTTTGCTGGATTATTATTTCCCGATTGCCGCATCGACGATCACGGATATTTCGACAAATGGCGGGGGTGGTGGCTTTGCCATGAAGCAGAACCAGAATTACAACCGCATGATGCACGAAAGTATCCTGAGCTACGACCACGTTTTTAAGACGCATCACACGCTACGTGGTATTGCCGGATACAGTTACATTGCCAATAACAGCAACTACAATTATTCGACCGGGCAGCGCTTTGCTTCAGACGCTACGTCGAACGAAAACATCGGACTGGCACAGGTACGGGATTCACGTAGCAGCCGTTCCAAAGACGAGTTAGTGTCGTTCTTTGGCCGACTTTCATACAATTTCAAAGGGAAGTACTTTATCGACTTCAACGCCCGGGTAGACGGTTCGTCCAAATTTGGACGTAACAACAAATACGCACTTTTTCCGGCCATCTCTGGAGCCTGGAACGTAACAGAAGAGAGTTTTCTACAGAATAACGCCTTCATTTCCAACCTAAAACTTCGGGCGAGTGCCGGTCAGACTGGGAATCAGGGTGCCATTGGTGCGTATCAATCATTGGCAACGGTTGGTCTGGGCCGCGACTATATTTTCAACGGCGTCAACGTTACCGGAACGCAACCAACTGGCGTAGCAAATCCAGATTTGAGGTGGGAGAAAAGTACGCAGGTAAACGTAGGATTTGATCTGGACCTGTTGAAAAACAAAATTTCGCTGGTGATGGATGTTTATTCCAAACGTACTGAAGATCTGATCTTTGCGCGCAATCTGCCGCTCTCGTCGGGCTATTCGACGGTGTTCGGAAACTTTGCTTCGCTGGAAAACAAAGGACTGGAAATTGCCTTAAGAGCCCGACCAATCACAACCGATAAACTGAAATGGGACGTTTCGGCCAACATTGCCTTCAACCGGAATAAGGTCACCAAGTTGCAGGACAATCTGCAAAAATTCGATGTCAACTTTTATAACTCGCTGGTTGTCGGCCAACCCATCGGTCTGTTCAGGACCTACGTGTTCAACGGAATTTATCAGAACAGCGAAACCGTGCTCGAAGGCTCAGGTTCACGCGTTGGGGGCGTAAAAGTGAAAGACGTAAATGGAGATGGACGTATCAACGACAGCGATCTGGTTCTGACCAATTCAGCACCAAATTTCACCTATGGTTTTTCGACCAATCTGAAGTTCAAAAGCTTTTATTTAAACGCTCTGTTTTCGGGTGTACAGGGCAGCAAAGTGCTGAATATGGCGGCTTATCAGTTAGAAAATCCGCTGGGAATGCGTAACGTACTCAGCGGCCTCACCAATCGCTGGACACCACAAAATCCGAGTCAGGAATACGTACATGCAGGAACCAACCTGGCCCAACGTATTCCGCTAACGGATCGCTACATTGAGGACGGCTCCTTTTTGCGGGCCAGAAATATTACGATTGGCTACCAGCTTCCTCAGATCAAGGGTATTAACCTCGCCAAAGTGTACATCAGCGGCAACAACCTGTTTACGGTGACGCGTTACACAGGTTTCGACCCGGAAGTTAATTCGTTTGGCGGTTCCAATACGCTGGTGGGTGTCGACAACATCGTTTACCCTGTTTCAAAATCCTGGTTAGTAGGTCTTCAGGTTGAATTCTGATGATCAAAAAGCGGGGAACAAGCTCTTATAAAATCAAATCGATGATGAAGAAATATAAACAATACGTATCGTTTACACTGATCGGCCTTTTACTCGCAGCCTTATCGGGATGTGCGCTGGACGAAACGCCTTTCTCGCAGATTTATACCGACAATTATTACAAAAACGCGGCCGAGGTCGAATCGGCGCATGTTGCCATGTATGGAAGTTTTTACGATCTGTACGGTGGTCATTATCCGCTCCTTGCCGAAACCGCCAGCGACCTCATGTTTCCGCGCAACGTAGTAGGCCGGTCGTCTATTACGTTATACACCTACGAGCCAACGTATTCGGTACAGACCGGTTTTGCACGGGTTTTTGAGTCACCAATCCAACTCTGGCAATCAGCGTATCAGTGTATTGAAAAAGCAAACTGGCTGCTCGAAAAAGTACCCAATACCGAAATGGATACGGTACGTCGTCGGGAAGTAATTGGCGAAGCGTACTTCTTACGTGCCCTGATGCACTGGACATTAGCTAAGAATTTCGGCGAAGTGCCCCTAAAAGTTACGCCAACCAATACCATTGAACGGGCCACGAACGCCAAAGCGCCCCTCGCTGAAATTTACACGCTGATATACGACGATCTGACGAAAGCAACAGCCGCTTTACCGAATTATTCGGCAGGTTTAGTACCGGGAAGGGCGTGTAAACAGGCGGCCATTTTATTACACGCCAAGGCTGCGCTTTATAACGAAAACTGGGCGCTGGCGTTTGCGAAGTCAAAAGAACTGATTGACTCTGGCAGATTGACCCTGCTTCCCAACGTAGTGGATGTGTACGACGTGACGAAGAAAGCGCAGGCTCGCACGGAGAACATCTTTGCGGCTGAATCGAACGGACTCGTAACGCCTAATAAATATACGGCGGTTGCCTGGCAGGTTGCCCCACAAACAGGCGTTGGCGTCTATTCGAACGGAGCTTCCGGCGGTTTTTACATGTACCGGTCTTTTTATAAATCCTTTAACCCAATCGACAAACGGCGGTTGCTGCTGGATACCAGTTTTGTTTCCAGTTCGGGAACAATTGTCCGCCAGAATGCTATCGATACGCGGTTGCTTGCCAAAGATAGTCTGGTAGTGCTCGGTAAGTTTAAAGACCCAAAATCAGTCGGGGCCGCAAACAGCAACAATATGCCGGTTCTGCGCTACGCCGACGCTTTTCTGATTGCGGCCGAAGCTGAGGCAAGACAGAACGGTGGAACAGGCGTCGCTTACGACTATATCAATGTCATTCGCCGACGGGCGGGCATTCCAGTACTAACGCCGGGGTTAAGCAAAGATGGTTTTATTGATGCAGTTCTCCGCGAAAGGGCCTGGGAGTTTTTCGGGGAAGGTGATCGGTGGTACGATCTGACCCGTACCGGCAAGTTTTTGACCGAGATACCAAAAGTTAAGAATGCCGATTACCCCGAACGAAAACCGCTGACTAAACACAAATATTTCCCGATTCCGCAGGTGGAAATCAACGCCAACCCCAAGCTTCAGCAAAATCCGGATTGGCAATAATGTATGCTAAAGACTGTTTTTATTAAAGAGCTAAATGCTTCTCTAATACGTCGCTTATGAGCAGTGCTTTTTTGAAAAATGAAACGGCGGATGCGCCTGTTGTTATTCCGGCACGCGCCCCTTTACCTCCCGGTACGCCCAATTATGTTACGCCCAAAGGTCTTGAGCTACTGCGCACTGAACTGATTGAGTTGGAAACCGAGCGCGCCCATTGGCAAGCGGCTATCGGCGATGATGAAAAAGAGCGTAGCCGGCAACTGGCCTTATTTAATGGGCGTATCGCCAATCTAAATCAGCGTATTTCTAGTGCTAAAGTAGTGGACTCTCAGGAGCAGGACAGCATTCGGTTTGGGGCTACAGTTGTTCTAAGAACCCAAATGGGAAAATTAGCGGGGATGGAACGGCAGTTTACCATTGTAGGTGTTGATCAAGCTAATGCTAGCCAGGGACTAATTGCCTTCACGGCTCCCCTGGCACGCGCCATACAGGGAAAACGGCTTGGTGACACGGTGGTATGGCCGACTGGACCTGGTCAGCAACTACTAGAAATTGTACGTATCACCTACGAAATGGCCTGACTATAAGGCATTGACTAGTAGTTGCCTATACTGCTCTAGTCGCGCTGATATCAATCTATTGGCCCATCTCCCCGCAATGTTCAGTACCCGAATTTGCTGCTCAATCAGCCAGACCCGCAGCCGTTGGGTTCACCAGATGAGGCTTTCCTTCCTTAAGGCCAGTGTTATGAGTCCGTTTCGTGCCGCCCATTAGGTCGCGGAAGATCACTGGGTCGCTTTGCCGTTTGGTACGGCACTGGCACGGGTGATAGGCCACCGCGACGCTGTTGCGGGTCCGGAAAATCCACGGTTCACCGTCGCGGTCACTTGGCAAGTCTGCAATGCATCATTAACTTAACTACAGCAGTACGATTGAGACGTTGATTAGTGACTAGGTAGCCAGTGCGAATGGCAGTTTGCGACAGCAGCCAACTTCCACAGGTATCATTAAGGCAATGGGCCGCAGTTAGTTTGGCTATATTTCGTTTCCCTTCACGTTTATCTCGTAAAAGGCTCCCAAATTTGATAGTAAGTGTAGTCGGCTTGTCTGACAATCGTCTTGGCAACTGTACCCTCAATAACTATGGTGATTATTTTTTTATGAAGCGCAGGTTCGTCACTCCATCCCGACTAAGGGTGAAACCTGCGACCGAGCCGGTGGTCTCATCGCTAAATGTCAGGCAATTATTACCCTGCAGATCCGCCAGGAACTGATTGTTGGCTAGTGCCAGCAAGGGCACATGGACTAGATGGAAAAAGCTTAACCGTAGTGTGTTTTTGTGGCGTGTAAGCCGGTAGACTTTCCCCAGCTCAGGGCTGTAATATCGCCCTGCGAGCCGCTTCAAGTCGGATACGGTGTGCTGAGCCGTTTCAACCCGTTCGAGAGTCGACTCAAACGCTCGTGAGCGAAGGGAAAGTGTTTTATGATCAGGCGAAAACGCATACCAATGATGGCTATAGTTACCCTGATTGGTCCATAAAAGAGCTTGTCGCTGTTTTAAGGGCTCTTCCCACCCATGCTCGGATCGGGCGACGTAAAGCTGATTATTTTTTACCCGGATGAACCGAACCTCAGCCTGATTGGCGGGATGAAGATAGAGGCCGGCTAACGGCTGGATGGGTTTAAGCACGCTATCCCTAGCGGGTTCAGTGGGTTGGCGCTGTATCGAGGGCTCCAGCCATCGACCAATCGTCAACAGCAAATCGGTCAGATTATACAAATTAGTCGTATTCGCCAGGCAGATTAGCGACAGTTCTTGATGAGGGAAACGGACCAGCTCCGCCTGATAGCCTGGATCTGACCCACTGTGGGTGATGGCCAGTTCACCGCCATACGGCTCTACTTCCAGCCCAAATGCGTAGGGAATAACCGTCCCATCGTTTAGCTGACTGGGTGTAGTCAGTCGTTGCACGAAGGCTGGCTCCTTTTTACCTAATTGATTCTGATAAAAATTACGATCCCATTTGAGCAAATCCTCCAGCGTAGTCACCAGCCCTGTCGAGCCGACTGTATTGGCTTTAAAGCGGACCGCTCGGTAAGTAGTCTTTCCCAATTTTTGACTAGGCCGATAGCCGGAGGCCAGGTGGGGTATGGACGCAGTTAATCGGCCATAAAAGCGGGTGTGGCTCATGCCCAGCGGAGTAAAGATGGCTTCCTGGGCAAAATCAGCAAACGGTTTTCCGCTTACCCGGCTTACCAGTTCCGCCAGCACAACGTAGCCGCCGTTGTTATACTCATGCCGTGAGCCAGGGGTAAAATTTAACTGCTGCTGCCGATACAACTTTTCCATCACCTGCTGGTTGGTATAATGCCTTTCTCCTTTTAGCGTCAAACCAATCAGGGTAAACCCATCGCGTAAACCACTGGTATGATCAATCAACTGACGGATACGTATGGTATCATGGCCCGTTTGTAGTTCGGGCAGGTACTGGCGAATATCGTCATCGAGCCGCAGCTTACCCTGTTCAGCCAGCAGCGCCACACAGGCGGCCGTAAATTGTTTGGCCATCGAGGCCACCCAGAACTGGTGGTTTACACTCAGCGCTTGCTGGCGGCTGAGGTTGGCCATGCCAAACGATTTTTGATAAAGTAGCTGACCTCGATGAACAATACCCACTACCGCGCCAGGCGACTGAGTGGAGTTCCAGGTTGAAAAGGATGAATCGATTTTAGCCGCCAGCTCGGGCGATAGGGATTGACCAAAAAGTGTCACTGATGAAAGGATGGAGCAGTAACCCACAAAGAAACGTAGTATGCGGTTCATGGCTTGACAAGCTGATTGAAGCCGCAAAACAACCTAGACTCCTGGCCGTTTCCGTAACTTTTGAGGCCAATTCCGACGAACCTGCCTTATTTTACCGACGAATGGTGAGATCGAAGCCACTGCCGGAAGTCGCTGGCTCTGGCCCGGCTAACGAAAAGTGTCTCGGGCAGACTAGGGTGGGGTTTCAACTGCACCAGCAGTTTGCCGCTGCTCGTTGTCTGAACCTGATCGATGAGCGAAGAGCTGATAATATACTTTCGATTAATGCGAAAAAACTGGGCTTCCGCCAGTTGAGCACTCACCTTATCCAGTGAGCTCTCCAGGGGGAAAACTCGGCCCTGGTGGGTAAGCAGATACGTTAGTTTATCTTCGGCGAATAGGCACAGAATGTCCGGTTGAGTCAGTAAAACGTCCCGTTTGCCCAATCGTACCAGAAAGGTATCGGGTGAGCGAGCCATCGTGTCAATGGGTTGGCTTTGCTCTTGGAGCGATAGGTGGTAAAAATAAAGGCCCACGTAGATCGCATTAACCAGCAGAATGAATATACCCGCCAGAACCAGGTCATAGCTGAAGTAGCGCTGGTTGGGGTAAGGGCGCACCAGCCAGTAATCCAGGAACACCAATGCCGTCAGGACGATGCTGCCCAGTAGCCAAGTTGAGCCGATTTGCAGCAGCAGCCTTCCAGGAAAACTACGCTGCCAGGGGAATCTATTATCTAAGGCTACGATAACCCATCGGATGGTTCTCCAGACCAGATAGATTTTCAACGCATCACTGCTCAACTCATAGAGTAACATCCCGTTGAGCGTAATCTGCTCGTAGGTAAGATACTGTATAAAGACTGTAATCAGGGGCACCCCGATCCACATGGCCCAGCCGTCTTGATAATGAGGAATGAGATTGTTCTTGCTGGCTTCTAGGGAATCCATACGGTCTAGTCAACGACTAAATTATT
Organism: Spirosoma harenae; assembly: GCF_054776975.1. NCBI lineage: Bacteria > Pseudomonadati > Bacteroidota > Cytophagia > Cytophagales > Cytophagaceae > Spirosoma > Spirosoma harenae. The sequence continues at coordinate 117,702 of NZ_BAAHBD010000013.1, forward strand.
CTCTCTACTACTTGGGGGCTGCGTAAGCCATTGACAAAGATAAAGAAGATTAGGCATGGGCTGTCGACCGGTATATTTCACGCAAAGGACTCGTTGAGCTTACTCGGCAAAAAGCACCTCCGTCTCGCATCCGCCCGATTATTCTTACGTATTTTAAACGTAGTAGGAACGAGCTGCCGAATCAAGTAGTGGTCAGTGCAGCGCAGACAATGCCAACCCATTCGTTCGTTACTGGGGTGATAGCATTTACCCCTCCTGATACCCTGAACTACCACGTATTATATAAATGCTCTATTCTTAGGACGTCTTATTAGACTGCAGATGCTATCTTCAATCAAAATCGTTCATTAAAACCTCCGTTACGAATCAGGACAAGATGTCTCCCACACAATAATCTTGGCAAGTTCATACCAGGAAGTCATCAATGGCTTAAACCGAGCTTCGATCTCGTTCCGTTTGATTTTTAAGGTAGGCGTTATCAGATTATTTTCTACGGTCCAGGCTTCCCGTACTATGATAATTTTTCGGATTCGCTCATAGGGATGTACGCGATCATTTACGGTATTTATTGTATCAATAAGCGATTTTTCAACATCTTTTTGAGCCGCTTTTTGACCAGTTTCTGACAAGACAATTAGTGCTATCGGCTGGGGTAGCTCATGACCCGTAATGCAGATTTGTTCGATAAATGGATTGTCGCTAAATCCGGCTTCAAGCATAGCTGGCGCAATGAATTCACCCTTTGAACTCTTGTACACATCTTTCAGTCGACCCGTAATGCGGAGATAACCTTCCGAATCCAGTTCGCCAACATCACCAGTTCTGAGCCAGCCGTCGGCGATCAGTGTTTCGGCTGTCAGTTCCGGATTGCGATAATACCCCCGCATGATCCAATCCGACTTTGTCAGGATTTCGCCAGTAATCGGATCAATGCGCACGCTCATGCCCGGATTGATGCGGCCCACTGTGCCATCTTTGATCTGATCAGCAGGCATCATACAAACGGACGCCAGATTTTCGGTCATCCCGTAATTTTCCTGTATCCGAATGCCTAATCGGCGGAACCACCGAATTAACGAAGTTGGTGTAGGTGCTGCCCCAGTTAGTATAAGAACAGCATCATTGAGCCCCAGACTTTGCCGAATACGGCGTTTAATTAAATTGGAAACCAGCGGAATACGAAGTAACAGATTCAACCTTTGTTCCGGCAGTTTGGCCAGTACGCCCTGTTGGAATTTCGTCCAGATGCGAGGAACGGCGAGGAAATGCGTTGGTCGGGCGGCAGCCAGGTTTTTGGCAAACGTTTCCAATGATTCAGCAAAGTAAACCGTGCCGCCCGTGATCATGCCCATTGCTTCTACAATAGTTCGTTCGGCCACATGACAAAGTGGGAGGTATGAAAAAAAACGGGCATTGGGTAATTCCTGAAATGTCATTGGCCGGACATTGATGGCGAGTCGGGCAGCCGACCGGTAGTCGATCATGACGCCTTTGGGCGTTCCCGTTGTACCCGACGTATAAATAATTGTGAACAGCTCGTCAAGGTCTGCTTTTGGGCTTTCGGCCATGGGCGAAAAGTTCGCCATAATTTCATCCCAAGAACGTAAGGCGGGATCGGTTTGATAATCGGGAAAAGCTATCGATACGATGCTATCGGGTACGCCAGTCTTCATCGTGTTCCAGTTATCGACCTTGCCAATAAACAAGACTGTACATTGGCTATGGTCCAGCAGTTCCTCTAACTGGTCAGCCGTCAGCGTTGGATAAAACGGAACGGATATGTAACCACTCATCAGAATGGCAATATCCGCGATTATCCATTGTGGGCAGTTTTTTGAGATCAGACCAATATGGCTACCGGATGGCAAACCAAGCGATTGCAGGTAGGTAGCCATCCGGCGAGCCTGTTGCCCCACTTCGGCCCAGGTATAGTCGATGTACGTGTCACCTACCGGTTGCCGTAGATAGATCTGATTTGCTTTTTCGCGCTCCCACTTATAGAAGTAATCAATGAACGGCACAATGTCCGTTTGAGTCTGGATGTCCGTTTGCATAGCATTGATTGGCAAGCATTGATCTTGTTAATGAGCTTATACAGGATCGCTAATTACCAGTTTGGGGTTTCGGGCAGTCGAACCAAGATGCTTTTTCGCCCATCTACGACCAAGTTTCCAGGCGGCTTTCAATAGCTGAATACGCGATGACTGACCTAGTACAAGCAAATAATTACCCATCAAATACTGGCGACCATTGGTCTCACCGATCAGGTTCAGATCAAAAGCCAGTTGATTGTAGGGCACCTTCGAGGACCGATATAACAAAGGCCACTGTTCCGTAATATCCGTTTGCGATCGCTCTTCGTCGGGTGGTAGCACAACCAGTCGATCATCGATCGGATATTGGATCGACCGTTGGTTTCGGACAAAATCCTGGGCAAACCGGACCAGCGGCTGTGTAAGCCGATTATTGTTCGGCAAATAAAGTCGATGCTGTAACCCCATCAGTTGGATTAATTTGGGATTTGGCGTGCGAAACAAAAAGGCGTAGGAACGAATCAGCCAAAACGGACCGAGCGCGAATCGCATATACCGAGCCGACATGTGATGAGCAATACCTTGTCCGGCAGCGACCATATCCTGAAAGCCGATTCCGCCGTATAAAAAAGGTATCTTCCGCCGTCGGAAAGGCGTTTGCATGGTATAGAGCGAATAAGACTGTACGCCCACCAACGCTCCATCCAGATGTGCCAGTACCATGGTTGGGTTATGTACCAGATGTGCCGACTCCAGATAGCCGGGCCGAAATGGGAAACCTGTTCGGGCAATCAGCGCGTAGCAGTCAGCGATCTCAGCAGCAGTCAGTTCAGCAGCTGGTTTAATTGAAATACTAATTGGCGATTTCATAAAGATATAGGGTTAAGAGTCTATTCAACAATCCGTGCAGACTGTAATGCAGCATCCTTCGTAGTCTGTCTGAGCGAACTGAAAGGTATTTTTGGGAGCGGTAAGATGCCAATCCTGATTTTTCAGCTGAAACTGAATCGCATCCAGAGACCATCGTTTATCCGTCGCTTTCAAAAAGGCTTCTCTGGCGGTAAACAGCCGGAAGAATAGCGTAGATCGCTCGTTTTCAGGCAGCTCCATAAGTTGTTCAAATTCGTCTGGACTTATAAAATGTCGAAAGCGAGTTAAGTCAATCGATCTATACGGCTCAATATCGACACCAATCGGATGGTTGGAGAGCCCAATTAGGTAATGTCCGGCGGCATGCGATAAATTAAAAAACGGTAGGTTGGTGCCTACCACCGGACCTAAATATGGTTTTCCAGTGGCCGTTAGAGACAACAGAATAGATGGGGGCGGTATGTCGAGGTATTCCGCTAATACGCGCTTGAGAAATGTTCGCCCAGTCAGGAACTCCAACCGTTTTTGCGGACTTAGATATCGTTGGTAACGAGTTTGTTCTTCGGTATCAAGCAAATCGAAATCAGGCCTAATTTCAGGCTGCTCTTTTTTGACCAGTGTAAATGTATCGGTCGAAAAAAAGGAGTTTGACGTAGTATCCTTTAGGCTGGTAGCGTTCAAAAAACTCATACTGTGACGGCCACTTTTCGGTAGCTTGAATCCAGGTGAATGCCCAGCATTGCCAAGTACTGTATCCGATTTAGGTACGCTGCACCATTCAGAAGCTGATACGCTACGTCAGCCACCCGCCGATTTTGCCAGGCTTCCAGCCGTGTGCCTTTTACCCATTGGTTGAACGAACCCATCGCAGGACCACACCAGATTTGATAATCCAGTTCGCGACCAGCTACCCCCCGGTTGGCCCAAACTGATGATAACCCCAGATACCAGCGGAATACCAGGGCCATTTTACGTTTGGGATTATCAGCGGCCAGGGTAATTTGTTCGGGATCTCGCTCGGCAAAAAACGTTTGGCACTGCGACCAAATCGCATTGAATGATTCACCCAAAAGGGTTTTTTCCAGGCTCATTCGTTCTTGTTCGGGAATAGCCTCCCAACTCGGATGCGCATTATACAAGTCGTATAATTTCTGAGCACGAAGTCCAAAGAGCGTCCCCTTTTTGGCCACCTGAAGTTTTACGCCCATCTCAAACATATCGGCCGCCGGGGCCATCATTACGTCGGTCATACTGACTTGGGCCAGCACCGCCCGCACATGATCGGACGTTCCGGCTTCACGGCAGCCCTGATTGATGGAGCCCGTCACGACGTAGGCGGCTCCCATGGCAAAAGCGCCCGATACGGCTTCTGGTGTACTAATGCCGCCAGCGGCCCCAATCCGCACAGAATGAACGTATTGCGCTTCGGCCTGTAGTTGATCTCGTAAGGCCAATACCGCTGGGAGCAGACAAACCAGCGACCGTTTGTCGGTATGACCTCCTGAATCGGCTTCTACTGTTATGTCGTCGGCCATCGGTACCACAGCAGCCATCAACGCCTGATCAGGGGTTATAGCACCGGTTTCAACGAGCTTTTGCAGTATAGTATCAGGTGCAGGTTTCAGAAAAACCGTAGCCACTTCGAGCCGTGATACCTTCGCAATAATCCGGTTCTTTACTCGAATTGATCCATCCGGGTGCCGGTGAAGACCGGCAGCACGGTAGCGCACTACATGTTCGGTAAGGCCTAAAAAAGCGGAGGCTTCAATGATCGTTACGCCTTTTTTCAGGTAGAGGTCCACCGCTTCCCGTTCCAACGCTTCTTCATTCGGGCTATGAATGAGATTAAAGGCATAAGGGCCATCGGGCAAAGCTTCCTGAATAGTATCGATAGCCCATCTAATCCGGGATGGCACCAACCCGCCCGCGCCAAACGACGCCAGCATACCTGCTTTTCCCAGCGCAATAACCAACTCTTCCGACGCAATCCCGTTCGCCATAGCCCCTGCCATGTAGTTGTAGCGGGTGCCGTAGGCCTTTCGGAAGGAAGGATCACCGAATTGCTCGGCTTTACATGCAGGCTGTGTCGCCAGCAGTTCCATCGAACAAAGTTGAGCGTGGTCGGTCGTGCCAAAACTGGTTGTGACACCAATTCGCCCTTGTGCATCACGTACCCAGAAACACGGCTCCTGTAGGTTTTCAAGCAATTGACGAATCTCCGATTTAGCGAACTTTACAGCCTGGCGATCGCCAAACCATTTCGTCACAGATCGTTCCAGTTGGCAACTGATTCCATTTGGTAAAGCAGACTCGATAGGTAAGCTGGCAGTCATGAGGGTGTACGTTTTTAAAAGAGTTAGGCAGTTAACCGATGCGTATGCTTAAATCCGTCACGGTATAAATTCGCAGAGCGCCTTTCCAGAGGCTGGCGTCGGCAGTTAGCAGCACGGATGAATCCGCTCGATCAATTGTTTTGATATGAATTTCCAGGCTTATTTCAGGGTCAGTGCCTAAAATCTGCCCACGGTACTTCCAGACCGTTTTGTGAGGAGCTGCCTGCTGGAACGTGACACCTGATAAGTCAGCGGCTAAGCCCTGCTGCAGCGCAAAAAGCTGCATGGCCTGCACCATCGCTTCGACGCCTAGCGAACCGGGCATGACGGGGTCCTGGTAGAAATGGCAGGTAAAAAACCAATTGGATGGGTCAATAGCTTTTTGGGCAAATACATAGCCATTTCCATACTTACCCCCCTCTTTTACAATCAGTGCCGTATCGAGTAGATTGAGTTGATTACCAGCCAGATGAAGTTGTGGAGAAGCCGAATTGACGGACTGAAACAATTTTACTCGCCCAAAAAGGGAATCAAGTTTCACCCGTAGGCTTTTGAGTTGATCGGCTGGCTGGTTGACGTACCAGGGGGCTACGTGAATGCCCTGATCGAGCCCAACCTGATTAGCCAGATCATCTTTGGTGAAAAAACCAAACGACGCATTACCCTGGTAAAAGACGGTGCCATCGATGGATAGCGCAAAACTGTATCGCTGCAAAACCGTACCATTCAGCGCGGTATGGCTTTGCAGACAGACCTGGTTCGTGATCGTTTTGCCACGCAGGTCAACTGGGCGAAGTAGATCGCCATCGCCGTCGAGGTTTCGGAAGAAAAGATCTTTCTCCGGGAATTGCAGCGTGGAGCCTAGGTAAGCGCCCAGAAACCCGCACGGTTGCAAGGCAATTTCCATCAGAACCGAATAGGGCATCACGGGAGCTGCGTTCTGCTGGTAATACCACGCATCGGTCGGCACGTCATATTCGCTGATCATTACGGGTTTGTTATTGAAAACATACCGCTGACCCGTTGTCGACAGCACTCTGGAAATCAATTGCAGATCCGTATTGGGTTGCCTCGACAGTGCCCGCCCTTCAAATACGGCATAGTCCTCACCGAAGCATTTATGAACTGGTCCCAGCGCAAACTGAGTCAGATGATATTCATTAAACAATACGGGTTTATCAACAGGTTTGACGAACACACCACCCTGACGATTCAGGGCATTTTTCAGATAGGAAGGCTGATCTTTTTCCTGAAGTCGAAGCCCCAGATTTTCAAAAAACACCGCGATTTGTCCTTCATACAAGATCGTTAAATCAGCGATGACGTACGGTTCCGGCACTAAACCAATTTCCCGGACATCAAGCTGATAAATTAGTTTTCCAACACGGGCTGGCACTTCTTTTCGGCAACGAACTTTCTGCGGTTTACCGAGTACGGGTTGAAAACGAGCATCTTTTGTGAGACGCTGCATGCCCAGCAACAACATATAAAAGCGCAGGAGTTGGCTCCCCCCCTCGGCTTGTAGCGAACCGGCCAGCACTTCATCGTCGCGAAAATGGCAGGGGAAATACCAATCGTCAGGATGCAGATCTTTTTCCGCTTCAATAAATCCAAGTCCACTACTACCGCCCTGCCGATCAACGTGGGTGATTCGGTCCAGCATCAGGATTTCTTTGGGCGGAAGACGTAGAGATGAATTACGACCATTCGGAAAATAGGCGTTCCCAAAACAACGGACCAAATCCCCCCGTACCAACGCCATCATCTCCTCGGTCGAGAAAGCTGTTTTAGTACATTCCAGCAAGGGTGTAAAGAATTGTCGCGGGCGAGTTTCCCGTTGACGGCGTTCCTGCGCAGTAAAGACTACGCCCTGACCCAACGCCAATTCGGCATCACTAAAAAAACCAGCGCAACCGCCATCCATTTTCAGCACCAATCGGTCTTCAACGTAGCATCGATAGCTAAAAAAGAACAGCAGATTCTGCTCGTTGCGGACAAAGCGGTCGATAGAAATGTCATAACGCAGGGTTTGCCCTTCAAACGGCAGATCGTCGGTGAACGTCAGCGTGCAATCCAGCAAGCGGTATACATACTCGCCTTTGTTCTGAAAATCAACCCCTAAATAACTGATCAACAACAAATCACATTGCCCTGATTCAACGGCTACGGCACCAGGAATTTGGCCGTCGGTGGTAAAGGTCGATCCGTATGGAATATCGTATTCGGTTGTAATTCGGGATGGTTTATAGTCATGCACAGTCGCATCCAAGCTGGTCACCCGACTTACCAGCAAATAGGGAGGCATCGGCAACATAACTCGGCGAGAATAGGTATCGATGATGGCGTATTCTTCGCCAAATACGTCCCGAATTCTACCGGAAGCGAACGTGAGCAAATCGGTCTCATTCCAGATAATCGTCTTTTTAAGCAAGCGATCCGGATCTGAATAATCCTGCCTCGACAGCCCATTTTCAGCCAGCTGAGGGGGAGTGCTGTCGAGTATTTCATAAGTGATTTGAGGCTGTTCGATAGCAAACGAGGAAACTTGCATACTGGTTAGCTGAGGGATTTTGGGAAACGTAATGGTTGGCGTTTCGGCCAGCACGGGCGCCCTCTGACCACTTTTCTGGGCGAAATGGCGTCGATTTTCGTCGGTTAGCACGAGTGACTCGAAACGTGGCCCACCAGTTCGCAGCCGTTTAATCAGCGTTTTGCGGGGCGCTTGCCCGGTTAATGAGTGTGTATAAAAAGGCGCTATATTTACTCGTACACCATGCGCAAGTAGTTTGGCAACAAATGCAGTCAGACTCTGCAAAACACTTGCCCCCTTGCGATCCATTGGCAAAACAGCCTGTTCCTTTCCCCGTAGCACCTCCGAAATCCATCGGGAACACGTAGCATTGACGCCCACTTCGATAAATAGTTTGTGGTTATCGTCCGACAGTTTTCGAATAATACGAGGCCAGTCGACCGGGCGACAACACACCTCTAATGAGTTGTTCGCCAGTGTATCAGAGTCGATAGCTAACGGCTCGGCAGTAATGCTTGAATACATGGTTTTGCCGGGCAGCTGCAGAATGTCAAGTCGATGCATCTCTACTAGCTCGCTGGCTACCTGACGACAAAAATCGTGGTGTACTACGTTGTTGATCGTCAACGTGACACCTGTCAGCCCATATCGGGTAAGTAGCTGATCCAGATCAGCGGTATCACCAGAGATGATAATTTCAGTGTCTGTATTGATGAATGTCAGAAACACCCGGCTTTCACTTGAGGCTATTTTCTGGCGGAACCAGTCGGCTAGCGTCGCATAGCCAGGCATTCCGTTGGGCAGATGAATTAACCGGGAACTCCAGCGTTCCCGCGCTTCAGCTTCCGGCAGCTGCCAGAATTCGGCGAGGAGCGTCATTCGGCCACCTACTTTCTCCCGAAATAACGGAGCCTTCACAACTTTTTCTTCGATAGCAGCCGTTTTCCAGATACCCTGACAATAGTACATTGCACTCACTTCGCCCAGACTGTATCCCAACACCGAGTTAGCCTGAACGCCCAGGTACGTCTGTAGTAATTCGGTATAAAAGCCCGAAAATGCACCACCAGTGAGCATCATCGCCAGCGCGTTGGTTTGGAACCGACGCTGTAGTTCTTGTTTTTCCTCCGAATCAGGAGCAAATAAATGGCGGGGATACAGATTGGGACCCAGGGCGTCAGCCATGTTAAGCCCCTGTTTCTGAAGCATATCATACAAACCGGGAAAGGCCTGAAAAAGCATAGCACCTGCTCCAACATACGGACTGCCCGAACCGGGATAAACCAGCGCCAGTTTTCCCGTATTACCGAGTTGTTTTGGCGTGTAGTAGCTACCCGCCGGGGTTTGAAGGGTTGCTTCGGGTTTGGCAACGAGGTTGGTATGGAAATATCGAATTTCCCGCTTAAGCTCCTCAGTTGACGATGCAACAAGCACCACTATCTGTGTCGGCGATTCGGATTCGGCCTGGAAGTTCGTACATAACTGATCGGAAATCTGAGTAAACGATTTGGTTGAAAGAATGCTTTGGATTTGAGCCAATTGCTCTATCAGACCAGAAATCGTATTCGACCGGATCGGGAAAAGGCGTTCCCCACCCCGAAGCAAGTAGGGCGACGGATCATCTGATTTGGGATGATCGCCTTCCGACAGAAGCACATGGGCGCTTGTACCATCAGCGGCCAATCCGTTAATGGCTGCCCGAAGTGAGTGCTGTCCTTTCTCTAAAACCCAGGGGCGGGAAAACGTAGGAACGTAAAAGGGAGCTGAAGCGAATGTAGTCGCTGACGTTGGTCCTTCCCAATTGGGTACTCCCGGCAGAAAACGATAGTAAAGAGATAGTGCCGTTTTAATCAGGGACGCAATTCCCGATGCCGTGTAGGTATGACCGATATGTGCTTTGCTACTACCCAGCGCACACCGTGAGGTAACGTCTTTACCGCCGTATGCCTGAGATAAACCTACCATTTCGGGTTGATCTTCAGCAGCAATACCACTAGCCGAAACTTCCAGCAAGCCGATATCAGATGGCTTTACCTGCTGGCGATTCAGTACCTGAGTGGCCGCATCACAAACGGTCTCCTCGCGAATGGTTCCACGCAGACTAGCGACATCCGATTGCACAATGGCCAGATCATCCAATCGGGCATAGACCCGATCGGTTGCCGTCTCGTCGGCACGTTTTAAGACGATGGCCCCTGCTCCTTCACCAATAGCCCAACCGGTTGTCTTGTGATTCCATCCCATAGATACGGGCCCCGTTTGAACGGGGTGGATAGCCTGGCGAGCCAACACGCTTTCGAACCCACCACCCAAATCCACCGCTCCCAATACGACCGCATCCACTTCGCGGTTTGTCAGTAGACGTCGCGCAATTTCCAGGGCTTTATACACGCCATTTTCGTTTGACGAAACGGTGAAGGCTGGCCCCGTAAAATCCATTAGCGAGGCAATGCGACTAGCAATGATGTTGCCTATAAAACCGGTGTGTTCACTGATCGAATGGCCTTCATAATCAGAGAATATTGCATTTTTCAGCTCAAGGTTCAACGCATTTACTACCGATTCGTCAACGGTAACACCTGCTTCCTGAACGGCCTGCTGAACTTGCAGACCTATGTGCCCCCGTCCCAGTCGATGATGGATTTCCAGTTCGGTTTCCATCGCGATAATGACTGCGACATTAGCCCCTTGTCCTTCCAGCTTGTCCAGGCCCGCATCCCGAATGGCGCGGTCGGCCACTTTCAGCATCAGAATTTGTTGGGGAGACGTTCGCTCAGCTTCGTTTGGTTGAATTTTGAACCGCAACAGATCAATATCGAACGCACCGACCCAGGCACCCCGCAAGTGCTTCATAGCAGGCATTCCAGCAGCTTGTAGTGAATGATTCAATGCATCCATTCCCTTCCACCGTTCGGGGGGTAATTCCCGGAAATGCTGTCGACCCAACAGCAGTGACAAGTAAAAATCGTCGAGATTTTCACAGTCGCCCATGTGCAAATCCATCCCGACAATGGCAAGGGGTACAGGCGGCTGAGGGCTTACGGTTGCCTGGGATTTACTTTCTGGGGTTGAAGACGACAGAATCATGTGGGCATTGGTCCCGCCGAAGCCGAACGCGTTGATGCCCGCCCGCAAGGCCTCCCCCCTGGCTGGCCAGCTTCGATTTTTACGCACGATGCGTTCTGTATTAACCTGACCATCTGCCGATTGCAAGGGTGACTCGATACCCGTTGTAGCGGTAAGCATCCGGTGTTTCATGCCCAGAATTACTTTCAGCATACTGGCCATACCCGATGCGGTCAGCAAATGCCCAATCGTCGATTTTACCGAGCCAACGTACGGAGCGTTAGACCCGAAGAAATCACCGATGCTATTCAATTCAACCTTGTCACCCAGCCGGGTTCCGGTGGCATGACACTCCAGGTAATCAATGAATTCCGGACCAAATCCAGTTTGGCTGTAGGCTCGCTCAAACGCCAGCCGTTGCCCTTTTGGGTTGGGCGTCAGCAGAAATTCGCCTTTCCCATCATTCGACAAACTGACCGTTTCAATAAGGGCGTGAATGGTATCGCCATCCCGTTCTGCATCCGAAAGTCGTTTTAGCACAACCATTCCGGCACCTTCAGAAGAAGTCAGTCCGTTGGAGCGCTGATCAAGCGGGGCCGATAATTCAGAGATGAGCGGATACGCATGGAAATACGAAAAGCCAATGTGAATTTGAAGTGTATGCGCAGCACTGACGGCTCCGGCCAGCATCATATCAGCATTGCCTGCCCGTAATTCATCACAGGCCAACTTCACGGCATACAGGCTGGACGCACAAGCGGCATCCAGCGAATAATGTGGTCCATTCAGGCCAACAGCCTGGGCGACCAGGGCAGAGGGTGTACTGACGACTACTGTATCCCGAAAATTAGCCAAATTTTCCGGGTAGAGCGTCGGTAAAGAAATGGGTTCGCCAGTCAGCGTTTCTACCGTTTGACGGGCGATATCGGCATATAGGTCAGACAGAATCTGCCAGGACTTATGCGTTGGGAACGACAGCGTACCCATAATTACTCCGCATCGCTTCAGGACATCATGACCCCAGTAACCACTGTCTTTCAGTGCTTGCTGAGCGACATAAAGACACCATTGCCCCAATCGATCCTGATTAAGCAGCGTTTGTGGATCGAGTTTATAGCCATGTGGATTGAAGGCAAAATCATCAATAAAGCCACCTCGAAGCGAATAGCATGTATCCAACTTGCCTTTCGCTTTGCTGAAAAACAGGGCGGGATCAATCCCAAAGTCAGCCTCGGTAGCCTGACGGATAGCTGATTTATTGGCCACCAGCTTCTCCCAGAACTGGTCTGGCGTGTTCGCTCCGGGAAATAAAGCCCCTAAGCCAACAACCGCAATTTTTTCCCCTGTTTGAGCCATTTTCATTATATTAACTAGCTAGCGGTTGCTGAGCTGTCCATTGTAAATCCCGGCTAATGGACACATTCGCCCGGTGCGTTTTCAGGAATACCATCCCCGTTATGGAATCGAACGCCGTGAGATCGGCAGACATCGTAAATTCGGTTGATTTTACTACCTGGAGCGACACGTAGAAAGGTCGCCCAAAGGGCAGTTTATGCGGCATCTCTACCCAGTCGGTGCTCAGAGGCAGACAGGCACAACCATGAAACCGACGAACCCAAATCAGCAAACCCTGATACATAACATCGGTCAGGAAGCCATTAATGGACGAGGTCGAAAATTGACCCTGACGCTCCCAGGCTACTCCCGGATGTTCGCAGAGCAGGAGAGCACCGTTTTCATTTAACGTAATTACCTGTTGTACACCCTGAAAATCAGGTCCGTGAAAAAGGGTTCCATCCTGATACAGCACCGAGCCATCCCGAATGATCGGCGTTAGGTTTTGGCGATCGGGTAAGGGTTCAATAGCCGATTTGTCGGGCTGACTTACCAGTAGAATCTGTGCCTGATAATGCGGCAAGGGCAGTCTACCCGCCTGTGGACTCGTAATGGTTACCAACACTTGAATCCGCTCCGAATTTTTCTCCTGTTCCTGTACCGTAATCTGGAAATCTGCCGGTTGATTCCCGTCGAAAACGATACCTTTAAATAGCTTCACATTGCTTTCTTTATACAACTGAAAGCCCGGATAAAGCGTATCGGCGGTTTGGACCAGCCAGGTATTGGCCATGTTGATTGGCAAAACGGGATGACCCTGAATAACGTGATGTCGCAGAAATGGATTGGCTTCCAGCGTCATGGTACGCAGAATTACGTGGCTTCTCAAAGGACCATCCGTCACGGCTTTAGGAACGGGGAGCGTGCCGCCTAATAAAACCTGTACCTGATCCTGCGCCCACGTACTTAGTTGGTCGACTAGCGCGCGAGGCCCCTCATCCGACGGCACAAATTCGACCTTGTGAGCTAGCAGCATCTTCTTCAATTCTGGGCTGACCATACCCGAATCCCAGGCTCCCCAGTTGATGGATACGACCTGCGCCTTCGGGAAATTCTTCTGAAATAGATACGCAAATCGATTCAGAACCTCATTAGCCATTGCATAGTCGGTTTGCCCCACGTTACCATAGAATCCGGCGACCGATGAAAATAAAACGACATGGCGAAGATTCGCTACGGAGATAGCCTGCATCACAGACGCCAGCCCTTGTACTTTCACATCGAAGACGGCATCGAAATCAGCTTCCGTTTTGTGTTCAATCCGTTTATCCGCCAGCCGACCAGCCCCATGAATCAAGCCTGTGATTGGGCCAGTGATTGGTACTAGCTCGCTCAGAACGGCTTTTACGGCTTCAGGATTGGTTACATCTACGGCCCGGTAATAGGCAGTAGCACCTTCGCATTTCAATTGGTTCAGATTCGACTGAATTTCCCGTTGCGCCACAACCTCACTCACCATGCGTTCAATCGTCCGAGGGAGCAGTTTTTCACCTGTTGCTTTCAAGGTTTCCATGGCCCGCCGTTTCAGCTCAGCCTGATCATTGCTACCTTGCGCCCAGACAGGCTCATATTCCTGCAATTCAGTTCGGCCAAGTAGAATAAACGTACATTGGAATGTAGCCGCTAGTTGATTGACACAGCTTGCGGTAATTCCCCGACCACCGCCCGTTACCAGAAATACACTAGTTTGCGAGATCCGGGCTTCTAACGTCGGAACGCTGAGAGCGGCCACTGGCTCAGCTATCAACGTGAACCGTTTTCCCTCCGAATTGTATGCGGTTTGCGTCAAACACTGATCGGCATCATATAGCTCCTGTCGGATCTTTTCAGCGGCTTCGCTGGCGACAAGCTCCGGCGACAGATCGACTGCCCGACAGAACACGGTTGGCCATTCTAAATTCAGCGATTTGGTTAGACCCGCTAAACCGCCCCCTAAAATGGCATTCTGTCCCGAATTGGCGGCACCAAATGCACCATCCTGCCGGGTAACGATCAGGAACGCTGGGCGGGTTTGCCAGACCGTTTCGGTCAAGGACTGTTTTACGTATTTAGCCAGCAAAAACGCGGTCTTTAAATAGCTTTTTTCCTGTGTACTTGCAAACGTTAGCATATTCACCTGACTCGTAAGTCGAGGATGTAAATAGATAAGCTGGCTTACGGGTTTTGCCAATTGACTCAGACCGGCTCGAATGGTTTCTGATTGTCGGTCAGGTAGTACATATTCGGTTATACCCTCTGGAATGGATGGGTTTGCTGTATGATTCGTCGCTGAAAACGTCAGAACAACTACGTCATGATTTTTCAGGGATAGCTCGGTGCAGAGCGCGGGCGTTAAGTCCGATCCGTCGTTGATAATCAGCGTTATGCCTTCCTTTGGCATTAGCAACGTGTCTGGTGCTGGCAGATACCGGAGTGCGGCTACTGAGCGCGGCACATTTGGGTATTTACCCGGTGCGTAGCTCGTCTGAACCATGCTGACGGAATCGGCTTCTACCACTTTTTTCCGTCAGCGACCTCCAACCCTGCTGTCATTTTAGTAGCCAGATAATCGACAATTTGCTGGAGGGTCCGGAGTTCAGCTAACTCCTGTTGCTTTACCCCTTGCACGGATGGGTGCGCTTCAGTCATAGTACCGAAGATTTCTACGCGCTTAATTGAGTCGATGCCCAAGTCAGCTTCCATATCCATACTCATTTCCAGCATCTCGGCGGGATAGCCCGTTTTCTCCGCTACTACTGACAGCAGACTTGTTTCAATGATTTTTCGATCTATTTCGGGTATAGTCCGGGTAGGGATTGAGATGTTATTTGTTGAGGCTGAAACCTGAACCGGCGCTGGCTGACTAACTTGATCGTTTGCCGGTTTGGTTGCGGGGATCGACGGATTTCCATTCGTTGGTGCAACTGTTTTAACCTGACCAGTCGTCAAGTTACCCGTGATTTTGGTAGCCAGATAATCGACAATCTGCTGAAGCGTTCGTAGTTCGGTTAGTTCCTGTTGTTTAACGCCTTGCACGGATGGGTGCGCTTCGGTCATAGTACCAAAAATCTCCACCCGTTTGATCGAATCGATGCCCAAGTCAGCCTCCATATCCATACTCATTTCCAGCATTTCAGCGGGATAGCCCGTTTTCTCCGCCACCACCGATAGCAAACTCGTTTCGATATGTTTGCGGTCTACTTCACTCGTCTTTGGTGCTGACTCTGCCTTTGGGAGGGCTTGTACAGGATGCACAATAGAAGCATCATTGGTAGAGCCGTTGTATGAGCCATTTTTATAGCCATTTATACCATTTACTGGTAATTGAGAGGAAACAGAAACGGGTTGCGATTCCAGAACAGTGGAGGCAGGTTTTGGGGCAGAGCCATTCAACTGGCTAGCCTTGCTGCTTTGGAGCAAATTCGTCAATAAGGCTTCAATTCGGTTTTGCTGGTCTTTTAAAGCGGCAATATCAGACTGGATTTGAGTAAGAAGGGGATTCATAGCTTCGTCGTCGTTTTGGGTATCTGGAATGAGATCAGAAAGAGGAAGGTTATTTATTGGAGGTATCGCAAGAGCTTGTTCGTATCGCTGCTTAGTCGTGTCGGAAACGAAATTGTAGCCACTGATTTTGATCGAAAGTTTGGGTTTGGGCGCTGGCTCTTCAAAGGCTTTTTCAAAGCGGTCGAAGCCTTGAAGTGGCTGCCCCAGTACAGTTAATTGCACGATAGCTTCCCGCAGCTGCTTATCCGCGTCTTTTTTAGGATTCGCATTCAACGAAATCGTGGTGTGCGGTTTGCCAGCCAGTATTTCCGTTACCAGATTACTCAGAATATTCTTCGGACCGAACTCAACAAACACTCGCCCACCCTGTTCATAGATGGCGTCAATTTGTTCGTTGAAGCGTACTGGGTTTACGATATGCCCAGACAGCATCTCTTTAATCTGCTGTGAATCTGCTGGATATTGTTGTCCAGTTGTATTTGAAAATACAGGAGCAGAAGGTGCTGATACGCTGACACGCTTAATTGCATCCGCAAATGGCTGTTGCGCCTGACTGATCAATGGTGTATGGAAGGCAGCCGATACGGGCAGTATCGTAGCCGAATAACCTTTTTCTTTCGCGTCATCCAGCAATGCCAGTAATGCTTCTTTGTGCCCGCCAATTACCAGTTGCGATGGGGAGTTGATATTAGAAAGCCAAACGCCAGTCCGACCGTTCAGGAGCTGCTCAACAGCTGATCGATTGCCCTTAATAGCAAGCATCCCCCCTGATTCTCTACTATCTGCGGATGCTGCGCCCAGCGCTTCACCACGAATTTTGGAGAGTCCATAAAAGGTATTGTCATCCAGCGCCCCTGCCGCCCAAAGCGCTGTCAACTCGCCATAGCTGTGGCCTGCGAAGTAGTTCGCCTGAAAACCGGCATCCGCCAACAGTCGATACATCCCTGCGCTAAGCGCTCCGATGGCTGGTTGTGCAAACGCTGTTTGCCGAAGGGTTGCTTCCTGTTGCTGCCGAACGTCATCCGAAAAAACCGGAATGGGAAACACGACTTCCGTGATTGGTTTCTGACCTTTTGCTTCAAAGAAACGGTTTGCCTGATTAAACGACGATCGCACCTTTGGGTAAGTACAGGCCAGATCGTTACCCATGTTCACATACTGCGAACCTTGCCCGGCAAACAGAGCCACCACCTTATGGCTGGCATCCAGCGCCGATTTTCGATACCAAATGCCCAGAATTGGATGCGACCATTCGTCCTGCTCCGTATTACGTTCCAGCGCCAAAATCACCTGCTCCAGTTTTTGACGGGCTTCGTCGGGAGACGAAGACACAAAGCCTATTCGAGGATGCGTCGGCGGTATATTTGCGATTTTTGACCCATTCGCCAACCGTTTTAAGTGAGTATCGGCCTCCTCTGATTGGAGTAAAGTCAACTGCTGTCGGCACGTATCAAGTAATAGTGATACGTTAGTCTGATGCAGTAAAATGATCGCATGGAGTGTATGCTGACGATAATCCTCCTGCGGTTCGTCGTTGAATTCTTCCAGGGTTGTATGCAGGTTAACGCCACCAAATCCAAACGCACTGACAGCCGCACGACGCGGTATAAAACTCGTTTTTCGAAACCAGGGCCGAGTTTGCGTATTGACATACAAAGCCGAGTTTTCCAGGTCCAGTTGCGGATTCGGCTGATCGACGTTGATGGTTGCCGGAAGAATTTTATGGTGCAGTGCCAAAGCCGCTTTAATCAAACCCGCTATCCCCGCAGCTGATTTGGTATGACCGATCTGCGATTTGACACTGCCAATTGCAATGTGATTCAGCGTTAGATTCGACTTTCCAAAGACTTGTTTGGTCGAGGTAATTTCGGATAAATCACCCGCCACCGTACCTGTACCGTGGGCTTCGATCAGGCCGACCGTTGAGGCATCATAACCCGCTTCGTCGTAGGCTCGTTGCATAGCCAACGCCTGTCCATCTGGCCGGGGGGCGTAAATGCTCTTGAACCGACCATCACTCGACGAACCTAGTCCCCGGATGGTGGCATAGATCCGGTCACCATCTCGAATCGCGTCATCCAGCCGCTTACAGACGATTATGCCCAGCCCTTCACCCAGCAGCATCCCATCGGAATCCTGATCAAAAGGACGAATATGCCCTTTCTGCGAAAAAGCGGGGGTTTTGCTGAAATTCATATACATGAATGGCGAATTGTTTGTATCCACGCCACCCGTCAGCATCATGTCGCATCGGCCTTCGATCAGTTCACTCAGGGCCATTTTGACCGCACTCAACGAAGCCGCACAGGCCGCATCGACCACCGAATTGATGCCGCCCAGGTCGAAGCGGTTGGCAATCCGACCAGCAATCACGTTACCCAGCAAGCCCGGAAAACTGTCCTCAGACCAGGGAACATACGCCGTTTTGATTTTTTCAATGATCTGCTCAATCTGGTCATCAGGCAAACCCGCCGATTCCATCGCTTTTCGCCAGACGGGTGATTCCAGCCGGGAACTCAACGGCAGAATCAGGTTTTGTCCACCACCAACGCCTAAAATGACGCCCGTTCGCTCGCGAAGTTTATTGTCAAATTTTATCGAATCCGGCGCATAACCGGCATCGATAAGTGCATCTCTGGCGACGGACAGACTTAATAATTGAGCGGTATCGGTGGCTTCCAGTAATTTAGGTGGCAGGCCAAACTCAAGCGGATTGAAGTCGATTTCGGGGATAAATCCGCCCACTTTACAGTAGGTTTTATCTGGTGTTGACGGGTTGGGATCGTAGTAGTCGCTGATTTTCCAGCGGTTTTCCGGCACTTCCCGAATGCTATCTACGCGCTGAATAATATTTTTCCAGTAGCTTTCCAGGTTAGCTGCATCAGCAAAAATTGAGGCCATCCCAACGATTGCTACGGGCGTTTGTCGCAATAGAAAATCCGTACGATCCATGATTTACGTGTGTTTTGTGCTTTTTGAAGCAATCAAATCTAACCTAATCGCCGAGCGCATGCTGGGGAATGTCGGTGTATAACGGCAGGGGATGAGTGAACTACCGGAATTTATATGTGAGTGGTTTGCAAGAGGAATTAGCCCTCAATCACACCTGTTTGCTCCCATTGTGTAAACCAGTTTTTTCTGACACCCTGTATTTGAGAAAAAAACTCGTAGAAAGGGATCATATCGGTTTCGTAATTGCCGGTTAGGTAAAGTGGCTCACTTAAAATAACGAGCTTTCGGGGCCAATCGAAGCCAACCAGAATAAGCGGAACATTGGCTTTGACCGCAATGTAGTAGAACCCCGTTTTGAGTTTGTCGACGTTGCTACGGGTGCCTTCAGGCGCGATGCAAATGTGGAGACGTTCGGTCTGGTCGAATGCATTTACCATAGCATCGACCAGATTATGCGCTTTATCGCGATAAACGGGGATACCACCCGTTACCCGAAATAGCCATCCTGAGTACCAGGTAAGTAATGAACTTTTGGCGAAGTACTGAATCCAGATATGGATCGTGGGCCGAACACCAAGTCCAACCAGAAAATCCCAATTGGTGGTGTGGGGCGCTTCTACCCAAATCGCTTTCGGCACCGTTGGAACAGGCCCAACGACACGCCAACCCCAAACTTTAAATAACAAACGGGTAAAGGAACTGAGCATATAACAGCTAAGTCAATTTCGAGTTAAAAAGAGGTTTTACCGATGCATAAAATGCCCCCAAAATTCATCCTTATGGTTTCGGCTGAGAGCGATAAGCTGATTACCGATTTTCACTTCGGTTTCATTAAAGGATTCCACTTTATTGATATTAACCGCGTAGGAACGATGAATCCGAACCAGTTCGGGCTGTCTGATACGGTCTAAAACGGCACTCAATGTAAGTCGGAGCACATATTTACGGCTACTGGTGAAGAGATTCGTATAAATATTGTCGGCTTCTAAGTACAGCAAATCGCTCATATTAATCTTTACAAACTGGTTGTTCTGTTTGATAAACAGAAAATCATTAATCTGAAGGATGGTTTCCCGCCCGAGTGGGTCGCGGCCAGAGGAAGCAGGTTCAGGTTGGCTGGCAGGAGTCGGTGCTGTGCGAACAGAAAAGTTATAAATCGCCAGTTCAATAGCTGTCCGAAGGCTGTGCAACTGATAAGGTTTCGTGACATAGGCTGCCGGGTAGGTTTGTTTCGCACGGTCCAGCGTTTGTCGATCCGTTAGGGCAGTCAGGTAAATAACCGGAACAGGTCGCTCCGCAATTAGCTGATGAGTGGTCTCAATGCCATCCCAATCACCCTTTATATTAATATCACACAGCAATAGATCGACTGGTTGGCGTTTAAATATGTCGAGGGCTTTGCGTCCATTGTTGGCCGTACCGACTACGTCGTAGCCTTCTTCCTCCAGGCAATCACTTAGCTCCATGGCTAAGATCGGCTCGTCTTCAATAATCAAGATTTTAACGCGTTCATCCGTATTCATAACAATCTAATTAACTGGTATTTGTCGCTTATACAGTAAGCAATGGAGATCTATCAACGAACGGTAGGCATCTGTAAACGGAATAGGGTGCCATTCTGATTCAGCAATTCAAACTCCCCCTCTAGCTGCTCACTCAGCGAGGCAATCAACCGCTTGCCAAACGAAGCCTTCGCCCCCTTGCGCTGCCAGTCGACCGAATTGATCCCAGGACCATTGTCCTGCACTTCCAGAATCATAATCGACTGGCTGGCAACTGCTTCAGGCCGTAAGTCAATGCGCAAAAGAGGGCGTTTGTCGGCCAGGTTGCCATAGGCGTATTTAAACGCATTGGTTACCAGCTCATTGACAATCAACCCCAACGGCATCGCCATATCCACATCCAGATCCTGCTGCTCGATGTTGAGTTGCAGGTCGAATTCGCTGGCTTGGTAGTCATAGGCCTGCATCAGGCTCTGGGCCAGATCACTCAGATACTCCCGCATGTTGACGGTGGTGATGATATCGGTTTGATACAGGCGTTGGTGGATCAGGGCCATCGCTTCCACCCGCTGCTGGCCCACTCGCACAGCCTGAATGGCTTTTTCGTCCTCGAGTCGGTTGGACTGGAGTTTGAGCAGGCTGGAGACAATAGCCAGGTTGTTCTTGACCCGATGATGAAGTTCTTTCATCATCAGGGCCAACTGGTCGGCCTGCTGCTGAATTTTAGCTCGGCTGAGCTGGATACGCCGGTAAAACCAGGCTAATATAGCCAACAGAATGGTCATCAGGATGAGGCTACTTCCGCCGATCCAGATCTGGCTTTTTTGCAGCGCATTGGTTGTGGCTAGCTGCTTAATATTTTCTTCTTTCTGACGGGTTTGGTAGCGTGTTTCCAGTTCGGTCACCTGCTGATTTTTAGTCGCATTAAACACACTATCGTGACTGGCCATCTGGCGTTTGTAAAATGAAAGTGCCTGTCGATAATCGCCCCGTTTTTCCCAAATCTGACTCAGGTGGCCGTAGATTTCTTCCAGCGTAGTATGTCTAGACGTGCCTGTACTATCAACCCAGGCCAGTGCCATCTGGCAGTCTTTTTCCGCTTCTGCTAACTTGTTTTGGGGAATCAGCACGGCGGGAAGACTTGCATAAACATAACCCCGTACATAATCGTCCTTATGTTTATCGGCGTAGGCTAGTACGTCCCGAAACGTTTGTTCCGCCCGTGCATACTGCTTCTGCTTTTTATAGAGCTGAGCCAGGTTAAACAGTACTCCGTAATAAGTAGCCGTATCTTTTTTACTTTTATAATAAGCCAGAATTTTCTGGGTATAGGCCATCGCCTGCCCATAGCGCTGACTTTGCCCTTCGAGATTCGCCATGTTGCCATACAGTTCATAAAGCTCCTTCTCATAGCCACCTTGCTGGGCCAGTTTGATACCCTGAAGTAGATACCGTCGGGCTTCGGGCAACTTGTGAATCATGTCATACGCGAATCCAATAAAAGCCGCAGTTCGAGCCTGCTTTCGTAGATTGCCACTCTGTTTAAAGGTTTCCAATGCTTTGAGATACCAATCAATAGCTCCGCTTGGATCGCCGGTTGTCTGGTGCCAGTAGCCCATGCAGCGGTAGCCTAATCCAATATCATCGAGTCTGCCGACCTCCTTGGCCATGGCTAATGCCTGCTCATACGCGTTTCGGGACGCCGTCGTCTGACCAACGTTTATCAGCGAATCACCAAGTTGGCGCAGGGTCCATAACTTAACGGAGTCCGGCGCGTTCACCACTGAAGCAGGCAGCAATCCTAGTTGGGCGTATAATCCGTTGGGCAACAGAATAAGTAGCAGGAAGGCCGAGAGTTTATAGAATGGTTTCATGAGCCCAAAAGAGGTATAGAGACTAAAAATACCGCCCAAATTAATGGAGACCTTGCTTCACTTGTGTGCCAAAAAGCGCCATTAGCGTGCCAACACATGTAATTCCCATCCTTATTTCAGATAATCTATCGGTTTTTTACCGAATCGTTGCTGGTAGACCTGACTAAAGTAAGTAACCTTCCGGTATCCGACTCGGTAGGCTACCTGCTTCACGGACGACACTTGTCGGGTTTCGAGTAGCCGTCGAGCTTCCTGAAAACGAGCCTCAGCCATGTACTGGGCCGGCGTCAGGCCAGTTAGTCGCTTGATCGTTCGGTATAAGGTTCGTCTGGTCATGGCTAGTTCGTCGGCTAGTTCGTCGGCATTCAGATCAAACTGCCCCAGCCGACCGGCCATTAACTCTTCGAGTTTTTCCAGCCAGTGTTGTTCATCGGCCGAAATCGCAGGTAATTCTTCTTCCGGTTCAAGTGGTTGATCGTCTAAGGCTATCTGTCGATTGCGTCGGTTCTGAAGCAGGGCTGTGACACGTGCCGTGAGTTCAGATTCGTTAAATGGCTTCAGTAAATAATCATCAACTCCCAGCCGCAATGCTCGAAGTTTATCGGCAGCCTCCGTTCGGGCCGTTAGCATAATTACGGGAATCGTTCGATAAGTCGGGTGCGCTTTCAGTGTTTCCAGTAATTCAAATCCATCCATGATCGGCATCATAATGTCGGCAATGATGAGGGACGGAAGTTGAGGCAAATCGACAAGTCGATGAAGAGCTGCCTGCCCATTGGCGGCCGTTACTACACGTAATCCCGGTGTCAATAGCGCGGTCAGATAGGTTCGAAGTTCTGCGTTATCTTCTACCAGTAGAACAATGTCTAATTCAGTCGTCTGACCAACTTGCCTGTGGAATGATTCGATTTCTTTGTCTTCTGTACGATACCCCCTACCCGTTTCTGGTATAGTGTGTTGATTCGACTCCGGCTCTTCACTAGTCACTACTTCGCCGGATGCTACCGCCAAGGGTAAGTCGACACAGAACGAGCTGCCTTGCCCTGGTGTGCTTTCCACATGAATAGTCCCTTGCATGAGTCGCACCAGTTCCTGACAAAGTGCTAACCCAATGCCCGTACCACCTTCCAATGGGGTACTGGATTGCTGTGTTTGAAAGTACCGGTCGAAGATGTGCGGTAAATCAATGGGATCAATCCCTCGTCCAGTGTCGGTTACCCATATACGTAATCTATTCCCGTGACAGATAGCCTTCAAAGAAACCATTCCTCCCATAGGCGTAAATTTGCATGCGTTGGCTAACAGGTTTTGAATAACTCGCTTAAGTTTCGTCGCGTCGATAACCACAAAAAGGTCGTCGGGGGTGACTAGTTGCTGCGTTAGATTGATCCCTTGCTGCGTTAGATTGATCCCTTGCTGCTGGGCTTGTCCAACGAAAGGTTCCAGGCATTGCTGTAGCAACCCATTTAGCTGGACAGTCTGAGGACGCAAATCCAGTTTGCCCGCTTCGAGCCGGGTTAGATCCAGTAATTCATTGACCAATTCCAGTAGTTGTTGGGCGCTCCGATCGGCCATTCGAATAAACTGTTCGTCCTGCGGCTCGACTCGGTTACGACTCAACACGCTGTTTAGCGGCCCAAGCATAAGCGTGAGAGGTGTCCGTAGCTCATGCGAAACGTTCGTAAAAAATCGGGTTTTCGCTTCATCTAACTGGCGCAATTCGGCAGCCTGCCGATCGCGCAGAGCCAGTTCCTGCCGGTCGCGAATACGTGTACGCTGCATTCGAAACACCCCCCAACCAACTGAACCCACCAGTACGATATATAACCCATACGCCCAGTTGCTTGCCCAGAAAGATGGTAAAATCGTGATGGCTAACTGGCGAACTTGTCGACTTGCCAAGCCCGATGTATTCGTCGCTGCGATTCGCAGGGTATAATGGCCCGGCGGTAGTTGTGTATAGCTAGCCGTAGCAAGCGTAGTCGTAGTCCATTGATTATCATACCCTTCAAGCGTGTATCGGTACGTTACCCGCTCAGGTTGGTGATAATTCAGGGCCGCAAAGCCAAACGTCAGATAGTTTTGATCATGAGCCAGTTGCAGGGTAGTCAAGGTGTTGAATAATTGTGGCAGCATAGTAGGACGCCCCGTCGAATCGACCAGTTGATTATTGATACTCAGGCTGGTTATAGCCACATCGGGCCGAATAGTATCTCCTTTGAGTTGAGTCGGATCAAATAATACCCAGCCTTCCACTCCACCAAAGGCCAACCGACCGTCGGGCAGCGTCAAATGATGAAACCGATTGAATTCTTCGCCAGGCAACCCATCCGATAGACCGAAGTTGAGCGTTTTATGCGTAACCGGATCGAAGCGGCACAGGCCCCGATTAGTACTCAACCACAAATACCCCTGTCGGTCTGGTAGAATGGAATAAACTGTATTATTGGGTAGCCCTTCTGCCGTAGTGAACCGTCGATAGCGACCAGTCCGCTTGTTAAACCAGATCAATCCCCGATACCCGCCGATCCATAGCCAATCAGGATGTTTCTCATCCTGATGCAGATTTAGCAGGGATTCGTCCGTATTATTACCGGGTTGGCGATCAAAATGAATAGCGCGGCACCGATGAGTTCTGGCATCGTACCGAAGTAGTCCATTGGCCATCGTTGTCGCCCAGAAGGCGCTCGTATCAGCCACCAGATCCAGTGCTTCAACGGCTAACTTCCCAAAGGGTGTTTGCCATCGGCGACCAGGCGAATCATACTGATATAGTGTTCCTGTTGACGATAGCGCCCAAACCTGTTTATCGGCAGTAACAGCGATTCCCCGAAGTAAATAATCCGGAGTGACCCCATTCGATTGAGGAGTATCCAGATTGGGAAGCTGTTTAAACGTGCGCGTTTGGAACGAATAGACGCCTATCTCGTGGCCAATACCCATCCATAATTGCCCCTGCTGGTCGTATTTCGTCCGGAAATAATAGGAGGACGCCGTTTTTGGATTGTCGAAAGGCCATTTAAAAAAACTGGACAGGTTAAGGCCTAAAGTTGTTTGCAGCGCATCAGTACAAAATTCCTTCTGATACCGGTAAGCCTCTAGCCGGGCAGCCGCCACATCGATCCGAAACAGGCCTTTGGTATTGGCACCCATCCAGAGTACGCCCGATTTGTCTAGCCACAAACTGGTTTCCTGAAGTCCGCCATGACGATTGCCATACAGTGAGCGATAGTGCCAAAGTTCGGTTATTCCTACTCCATCTTTGTACTGATAAAGTGTTCCGCCGGCTAATAGATATACTGTACCATTATCGGCCTGGCTCAACAGGGGCTGATCGACGGCGAGTTTATGGGAGGCAAAGGCAACCGACCGGATCGTCATACGTTTGGGGTCAATAAACAGCAGGTGCGTTTGATTATTGATCATAATCTCGCCATTAGGCCGCACGAATGCCCGCACTCGTTCGTCGTTTATGGACATTGCCCGGAGTCCTGGTATTAGCCCGATGAAGTGTGCTGATTTGACCAATTGGCCGGACGCATGAATCTGACTGATTCCCATTGGAGCTACGGCCCAGATATTGCCCTGACGATCCTCAGCAAGCGAGTTAATGGTATCGCTAACCAGACCGTGCGTGGCCCGACGATATCGAGTAAATCGCTTCTGCCGAACATTATAGTGGAAAATTCCCTGGTGGAGAATTAGTCCCCACATATTCCCCTGACGGTCGATGTGTAACTGGCGGTCACCAGACAATCCCCGAAGGCTGTCCTCTAACTGCGTAAAATGCTGACACTGCCCCGTTTGGGCGTCCATCCGGTCGATCTGCCCGGAGTTGTAGCGTAGCCAGATTTGATTGGGTCCACCTCGTTCCAGCCAGCCAACCATGTTGCTGCGGGGCGATGTCGGATTGTTGGGCTGATGATAAAAAGGGAGCATCTGCCGACCGTCGTAGCGCGCGACTCCCCCCAGTGTGCCTACCCAGATAAAGCCAGCATCGTCCTGAACCACACCGGAAACAAACGCCTGTGGTAAGCCCTGCTCTACGCCAATAATCTGAAGTGGGGGCCAGCCTACAAGTTTATTATCCGACTGACCATATACAGACGTATACAGTAGCCCGTTAAACCCATACAAAAGCCATTGGCAAATCCGAAGTAGCGTAGCAGAAAGTGATTTTCGCATGTGCAGCTAACAGATCGTAATAATACTTCTTTGCACCTAGAATGTAAAGAAAGATAGTACGATCAGCCTACTAACATAACATGTCAGATTACGGCCGTTTTATGCTCAGAAAGCTTAAAGGCTTGTTTTTTCCTGGTACCGGGGACTTTATATGAGGCATCCGTAGACGGAACAGGGTTCCGTTCTGTTTGAGCAGTTCAAACTCCCCATCCAACTGCTCACTCAGCGAGGCAATCAACCGCTTGCCAAACGAAGATTTCGCCCCCTTGCGCTGCCAGTCGACCGAATTGATCCCAGGACCATTGTCCTGCACTTCCAAAATCATAATCGACTGGCTGGCAACTGCTTCAGGCCGTAAGTCAATGCGCAACAGGGGGCGTTTGTCGGCCAGGTTGCCATAGGCGTATTTAAACGCATTGGTTACCAACTCGTTGACAATCAGCCCCAACGGCATTGCCATATCCACATCCAGATCCTGCTGCTCGATGTTGAGTTGCAGGTCGAATTCGCTGGCTTGGTAGTCATAGGCCTGCATCAGGCTCTGGGCCAGATCACTCAGATACTCCCGCATATTGACGGTGGTGAGGATATCGGTTTGATACAGGCGTTGGTGGATCAGGGCCATCGCTTCCACCCGCTGCTGGCCCACTCGCACAGCCTGAATGGCTTTTTCGTCCTCGAGTCGATTGGACTGGAGTTTGAGCAGGCTGGAGACAATGGCCAGGTTATTTTTGACCCGATGATGTAATTCATTCATCATCAGGGCAAGTTGATCGGCTTGTAACTGATTTCTAGCTCGGCCAAGTTGAACGCGACGGTGCAGTCTATATAATAAACCCATCAGGATAAGGCTACTTCCTCCGGCCCACATTTGGCCTTTCTGAAGGGCATCAATAGCAGCAAGTTGTTTACTATTTTCTTCTTTCCGGCGGGTTTGGTAACGCGTTTCCAGTTCAGCGAACTGTCGATTTTTGGCTTCGATAAACACGCTATCCCGATTAGCCATCTGAAGCCGGTAAAAGTGCAAAGCCTGCTTAAAATCACCCCGTTTCTCAGCCAGTTGACTCAGTTGACCATTCTTTTCGATCAAGAGGGTATGCTTATTTGCATTAAACTGTGAAGCAGGCAAACCATCCGGTTGACCAATAGATGGACTAGGGTGGCTTATTGTCCAGCAGAAAATGAAGGCGATCGTTAAATAAGTCGACTTCATACCTATAGCGCTGCGATCCTCAATAGTTTACAGTTTCCGATCCGCTCTAAATACCCAGACTGTCCATTTGGTTTCAACAATGAAGCGTCGAAAACGCCACTTTTATGGATGCTTATTGGGTATTGTCTGGCCGGTAAATAAGCTACCAAATGAGTATTCCCTTTGGATTCAAAACCTAAAGGGGTGCTTATAGCATAGTCGGATGAACAGACATTCGTGAAAATCAGACTAATCGTTACGAGTAAGTTTGAACGATGGCAGTATACAGTATCCATGGGAGTAGCCTCTGTTAATTGACTGACTCAAAGGTATATGAGCTACAGAAAGGCACGCTGAAAAATGTAGTGAATGACTACAGTTTGTATGTGAGCAGATGAAATTCAGTAAACGAAGACGACTGACTAATTTCCGGCATTCACATACACGCAACAGTCGTTCACTACATTTTCCCGGTGCAGCTTATTTCTGGAATTTACCTTTGAGCTACTCAATTAATCAAACCAGCTCATTGGGATGAGTTATATCACTACTGACCTGTTTATTGGCTCCGATAAAGTAGGCATGTACCAATTTCGAATGCTGAGAGTGCTCGGTGTGCTCAGTGTGTTACTTCCTCTTGTGCTAATCGCGGGCTCAGCCGCCTTCGACAATTGCACAATCGTACTGGCATCCATTAGTCATTATTATTACACGACTATGGGCAACGTTTTTGTTGGCCTACTATATACTACGGGCTTATTTTTATTCCTCTACAAAGGCAGTACTGTCAGCGAGATTATTGCTACCCGTTTTGCTGGTATCTGCATAATTATGGTGGCCCTATTGCCTACCTCAAAGGATATTTACGGATGTAGTACACATGTTTATCATCCCAATGCCCTGGGCGAAGAATTCCATAAAGCCTTTGCCGCATTTTTTCTGCTGACGATGTCTGTCCTGTTCTATTTATTTACGCAAAAGGCTGAAATGCACAGACAGGCACGTAATCGAAATCGTCTGTATCGCATTTGTGCTGTTATTATTTCTATCATCGTATTTACCATTGTAGCCATATCGAAGCCTGGTTGGTTAGATGCCCAATCAGAACAACGAGTACTTTCCTGGACAACTGAATACAAACCGGTTTTCTGGTTAGAATGGATCGCGTTAGCAGCTGTTGGTCTATCATGGCTCACGAAAGGTCAATGGTTGCTGGCCGATCCAGCGCCCCAATCACACACTAGTTTCCCAGATATCACGTATCAATCAGAGTGTCCTGAATTAGTTAAATTAGACGATGAATCGATTTACGTACAGGTCGAAAGTAGCATGGATTTATCCAGCTCAAAAGCATTCAATTAAGCGCCGTAAAAAGATCTGAACAGGCCGGTTTTTAATACATTCACCACCGTCTACGGGGCACCAGGTGATTGTTAGGACACGGCTCCCATTATATGCTCCCGGTGCTGTACACCCCAGTTCTTCAAAGCCTCGATCACACTCCCCAGGGTTTCCGCATAAGGCAGCGTGGTATAGGTGATCAGAACAGGGTAGCCATCCTCAACAGTACGTTTGATCAAGCCATTCTCTTCTAAGTCTTTTAACTCCTTCGCTAGCACCTTCGTACTTAGGTCGGGAATACTGCGCTGTATTTCACGAAACCGGTGATTGCCCACCCCGATGGACACTAAGATCAGTAGTTTCCATTTTCCGTTCACTACTTCCAACGCATCTCTAATAGGGATCAAAGCGGATAAACAATCTGTGTAATTAGGCATAGCTTGCTTGGTTGATTACCAAAAGGTAACTGATTACCTATGGGTAACTGATAACTTTCGGTTATCAAACGTACGTACTTTTGTGAAGAAAGCAAATGGGCGATTGCTACCAATTAGCGCATGATACACCTTAATAGGATCCGGTTATTACTGAGCCTTTTAGCCGTTCGTCAGCCGTCGACACCACAAGCTTTTCATCACAAAACTATATACAACATGAACGCAAAAATGAGCGTCGATATCTGGAGTGACATCATGTGTCCCTTTTGTTATATCGGCAAGCGAAATTTCGAAAAAGCACTCACTGAATTTCCCGCCAAGGACTCTGTAGAGGTTGTCTGGCATAGCTTTCAGCTTAACCCCGACTTGACTTATCAACCCAACAAAAGCTTTTATGACTATGTGGCCGAATTGAAAGGGCAAACGCGTGAATGGTCCATTCAAGTTCATAAATCATTGGTGCAAACCGCCAAAAATGCGGGTCTGGATTACCGACTGGATCAGGCAAAGATCACCAACTCATTAGACGCCCATCGGCTCATTCAATTGGCAAAAAAATACAACCTGACCAATGAACTGAAAGAGCGCTTTTTCAGGGCCTATTTCACCGAAGGCGCCTTACTGAGCGATCACCAAACGTTACTGGCCTTGAGCACAGAGGTCGGACTGCAACCAGGGGAAGTAAAGCAGGTGCTGCAATCTGATCTGTATAAAGATGAGGTTCGCCAGGATGCCCATCGGGCACGACAACTGGGTGCCACCGGTGTGCCCTTCTTTGTGGTCAATCAAACCCAGGCGGTTAGCGGTGCTCAACCACCCAACCGATTCGCTCAGGCACTAGCCGCGGCCTATGAGCAATGGGTGCAGACTGAACGTGAGCCAATAAACATCATCGAAGGAGCGGTATGCACCCCAGAGGGGGACTGTAAGTAATCTTCATTGGCAGCAAATTAGACCCATTACAATTGTCAACCATCAATCCATTATGAATACCAGACACGTAAAACAAATCTATTGGCTATCTACTCTATTTTTGGCCTTGGTTGGCCTAGCGGGTATCTTCAATATCCTTCAGGTTGATCAGTTGGTCCAGGTCAACCGATCGCTAGGACTACCCGATTATTTCATGCCCTTTTTCGGGGTCGTTAAAGTGGTCGGCGGCATTACTATTCTGGTTCCCGCGCTTCGACGTTTCCAGCAAGCAGCCTATTTCGGTTTTATCTTTTATTTCATGGGGGCAACCTACACCCTGATGGCCACCCATGGCGGCCCTCAAAAATGGGGTGTTACCCTGTTGATTCTTGCCGCTGCCAGTGTTTCATATTGGGCCTGGCAGCAACTGTTTCATCCTAAAGCCAATACCCAACTTTCGTAGTTCTCACTTCCAACAGTCTTATTATGGCACAAACAATCGCCATTATCGGTGCTGGCCCTGGTGTCGGGCTTGCAATAGCTGAAAAATTTGGTTTGCAAGGCTACAACGTAACCCTATTATCCAGAAATACCGAGAATCTGACCCTGCTCCAAAGCAAACTGCAAGCCAAGGGCATTGCGGCAGGCATTTTCAAGGTTGATATTCTGGACCGAGATAGCCTTACGCAAGCGCTCAATCAGGTAATCGACACCTATGGCTCCATCGATGTGCTCGAGTTTAGTCCTTCGCCTGCCTGGGAAACCCTGCGGACCCCGCGAAACATTGATGTTGCCAATGAACAATACCATTTAGACTTTCAGGTGCTCTCGGCCGTCACGGCCGTCCAAACGGTGCTTCCGCACATGCTCGAGCGCAAATCGGGTAGTATCCTGTTCACCACGGCGTCAGCCGCCCAGCGTCCGAACGTTGCTACGGCCAGTTTTGGCGTGGCTGCTGGCGCCTTACTAAATTATGCGCGTTTGCTTCACGAAGATCTGGGTCAGGATAATATTTACGTGGGTATCGTATCAATTGGGGCCATTGTAATCGGTGAGGGCATCGGCTCAAAAGGTGATTTCCCTGAAGATATGCCAACCATACATGTCGACAAAGTGGCCCAAACGCATTGGGATCTTCATACAAAACGTGAGATAGCCGAAATCATTATTGGCGGGAACTAACTCACGCATTCAGGACAAACGAGTACCTTGAAAATGACTATTTCGAGGTACTCGTTTGCATTTAGAAGAGACTTGTGGTTCATAGAAAATGCTTTCCTGGGTGCCTGGCATTTCTCGAAACGCCCGAATTACAGGGCAGATACATAATCACTCCTTCGTCTTAGTAGCTCGTTTCCTTTCGATGACAGGATATGCGCGTTGTTAAACCGAAAAAAGACCTTGATGAATAGGATGGCTTGATGGATGCAACGACATTGCTGATCGAAGAAGATGGTTAGACGCACTATACTCTATGATTACTTCGGATAGATGTTGAAATCAGGGTTTCGAGAGAATTTTTGAAACATGGTTAATCGTCTAGGAGCTAGGGTTGGCAAGGCAAAATCCAATTACGAACTAGCAAGCCTATCGCTGGGAACAAGATTTAAAAAACAGGATATCCTCGCGCGGGGGGTACTTCTCCAAACGAGAATTCGTATACAACCAACCCGGTTTTGTGTTAAGTCTCCCTGATCAATCCTGTAGACCTTTGTGGTGTACTTTAAAAACGAAGCCAACATGAAAAAGGTCATCTTAATTACAGGAGCCAGTTCAGGCATGGGTAAAGAAACAGCCAAAAAACTCATTCAAGAAGGCCATACCGTCTACACTGCGGCCCGGCGTATCGAGCAAATGCAGGACCTAAAAGCAATGGGCGGATATCCCATCCAACTAGATGTGACTAACCAAGCCGATATCCAACGGGTAGTAGACACCCTCATCCAACAAGAAGGCAAGATTGATGTGCTATGGAATAATGCTGGCTATGGTCTCTATGGATCAGTCGAAGACATTCCTATGGAGCAGGCCAGAAAGCAGTTCGAGGTAAACTTATTTGGCCTGGCGTCGATGACCCAAAAAGTAGTACCTTACATGCGCAAAGCCCAGTCAGGCACTATTATCAATACCTCCTCGATGGGTGGTAAGATTTACACGCCGATGGGCGCCTGGTATCATGCCAGTAAGCATGCCATTGAAGGATTAAGCGATTGCTTACGGCTGGAATTAACTCCGTTCAACATTAACGTGGTGGTCTTGGAGCCAGGCATCATCCTAACCGATTTCAGCGATGAAGTCCTGAAAAGTCTTGGCCAGTTTTCCTCCGCCGGAGCGTACGCTGAACTGACTAATAAATTGGTCGTCTCAACAAAAAAAACCTATGCGAGTGGGGGCGGTTCGAAAGCCGCAGTTATTGCCAATACAGTCTCGAAAATCGTGACGACCAATAAGCCCAAAACCCGATACCGAGTCGGACTGTGGGCCAAGCCCCTGGTTTGGCTGCGAACCTACTTAGGCGATCGAGCCTTTGATAAACTAATCATGAGCCAGGTATAAGCTATGAGCAACATCATTCACCTCGAAACGATTTCCGACATGTACCGACTACTTCCCCAAGCGCATGTGAAGCATCCCTTGGGAGCGGTAGTTGACTTTTCTCAGTTCAGCGAGCAGTTCAATTCAGGTCTGAAAGTTACCTTGGGCTTTTACGCGCTGATGTTTAAGAACTATTGCCCCAATAAAATGAAATACGGTCAGCAGGCCTATGATTTTCAGGACGGCAGTTTGATCTGTATCGCACCCCGACAAGTCATTTCCCTGGACGAGCCCACCCAGCTAGATGTGGCCATGTGGGGCTGGGGCGTATTTTTCCACCCTGATCTGATCCGAGGCACTTCGTTAGGCAAAACCATCAAAGAGTACTCGTTCTTTTCTTACGAGACGCACGAGGCCCTGCATTTATCCGACAAGGAAAAACAAAATCTGGCCCAGCTAGTGCAGAAGATTGATGCTGAACTGTCGGAAAACATTGACCGGCACAGTCAGCGGCTGATCGTGTCTACTATAGAACTGTTACTCAATTATTGCACAAGGTATTACGACCGACAATTCCTCACTCGACAAACAGCGAATCAGGATCTGCTTACTAAAATTGAGACGATCTTGACAAGTTATTTCCAGTCGGCCGACCTGACTAAGCAAGGTCTGCCTAGCGTGAAGTACTTGGCAGACCAGGTTTTCTTATCGCCCAATTATTTAAGTGACTTACTGAAAAAGGAAACGGGAATGAACGCTCAGGATCGTATTCATTATTATCTGATCGAAGAAGCCAAGACGTTGTTATTAGGTACGGATAAATCGGTTGGCGAGCTGGCTTTTTCGTTGGGCTTTGACTATCCTCAATACTTTTCGCGCTTATTCAAGGCCAAGACGGGCCTGACTCCCCTAGAATTCAGGCATCTCAATTAGGGAGAATCGACAAAGGTTGCGGATGCCGATGATGGCCGGTTTTTATCTAATTGTGAACCAGTTTGTGTATTTCTGTTTCAGTAAACGTCCCGATTACAGATACCTTATGCAGTCTCATTGGGAGCCATTTTTGAGATTGGGGCAAAGCCATTTGTCTGATTACAGGGTACTAATTTTCGTACTTTACGCCCCAATCTACGACTGGTGAACATTCTTACTTGTAGCTGCCATTTACCAGCAGATTGCCATCTTCCGTGACCGAATAGCTTTCCACATCCTGAAATTCTTTTACCTCATAACTAGCCGTTGGTTCAAGCGGATACTTTTGTTTAAAAAGCTCTTCTGCCTGCTGGCGAGTTTGATCGACAAACACGGCTAGGTACTGATAGGGTTCTTTCCGGTAGACAATCAGAATAACCGGGCGGGGACTAGGTAAGTAGGTTGCGATTTGATTTTGCATAACGGGAGCATTGATTAGCTGGTAAGCCACACAACCCGCTGTTCTTCGTCATTGTTCAGTATAGCCAGGCAGATTGTTAGTTTATGATCATCGCTGAAGCTTTACCCTGTACTCGTTGCCGAGGTAGCGACCGTTTACAATCAATAGGTAAAGAAGAGTTTTTAGTAACCGATCTGATTAACAAAAAGTGAATTTAATCAATAAGGAGAGTTTGCGTGCCTGTCAAAAATTGGTGCTGGACTAGTACAGTTTTGCTCCGTTTTACTGAGAACCTTGACCAGGCAATTGTTCGGTCAAATGTTTCCAATACCGTTTGGGCATATGCTGTAGCTGAAGCCGCTTGTTCTTACGAGCCTCTATTGTCACACTCTTAATATAATGCCGCCATAGTTCCTGATAAAACTCCTCGTTCTCATCGCTAATCTCGACAATCAGCTGAGAATTAGACTGTTCATTTTGACCATTAATCGCCACGGTTGCCACGGTTTCTAAATCATAGTAAATACCATATCGGCGCCTGGCATCATAAATAAGCCAACGCTGATCCGCAAACCGGCTTTCAAAATGAGCCGTAATTAAGGGAATTACATCACAATCTGGTTCAATTATAGCGTAGTACAATTGGGTATTAGTGAGCTTAAACCGAACAAATGCTTCCATGCGATGCGCTTCCCGGTTCACTCGCTGAGCAGCCGTTTTCACCGCCCAAACTGCCGGATGACTATAATCCTCTTCAATATTCTGAGAACTCGCAAATACATGACGGACAAACTGTAGCATGGTATTTTCCACCCGGTCGATCTCAGAAAGGTACGTTTTAGCCAGTCGATCGACCCCTGCTGCAGACAAACGCTTTTGCAACCCAGTCAATACCCGTTTCGCTTTACGTTCATCCGTGGCAACCCGATACGGTGTTCCAAACAACGAAACGGAAGATGCGTCATTTGTAGCGAAATCAACATCCCCCAGGTTGTTGTCATAAATATCGAAGATGGCTGTTAGCCAACCTTCGTACGTTCCGTCATATAGTATACACGTCATCCGGTCAGAATAAACTTAGCTGGGGAGAGAAACCAGGGCTGTATTTACTTGTCTGTCTGGTTAAGATCAACTGTTTGAGTTGCGAGGGCGTATAATCAATTTGCCGGGCAAACGGATGACTGAACGCGATGAAATGATGCGCTCGGTTGTAAGCGATTCCCATTTTCTGTAAATGCTCAGGCATCAGTTTTCGGAAGCGACGCGCAGCAACAATTTTCTGCGCACTTTGAACACCAATACCTGGTATCCGCTTGATTAATTCTAAATCAGCCGTATTAATGTCAACCGGAAACTGGTCCAGATTTCGGAGAGCCCATCCTAGTTTTGGGTCAATATCGAGTTGGAGATCAGGCTGTTCGGCATCCACTAACTCCTTGACGGCAAAGCCATAGAACCGAAGCAACCAGTCTGCCTGATACAGCCGATTCTCGCGGATAATAGGCACGGGCGTACCAATTATTGGCAGTCGATTGTCCTCACTAATCGGCACGTAGCCCGAATAATAAACCCGCTTCAGCTTCATTTTTTGATAGAAGTGGTCCGCCATTGCCAGAATATCCCGGTCACTTTCCTGAGAAGCGCCAATCACCATCTGAGTGCTCTGACCAGCTGGCGCAAAGACGGGCGCCGTCTGGATTCGCTTCTTTTCCTCCTGGTAGCCAGTAATCTGGTTTTTTAAATACGCCATAGGCCGAAGCACATCCTGGTGATTTTTTTCGGGAGCGAGCTTCTTCAAACTTTGCTCGGTGGGCATTTCTATATTGACGCTGAGACGGTCGGCATAGAGACCAGCTTCGTTCATTAGTTCCTGGCTAGCCCCTGGAATGGCTTTTAAATGAATATAGCCGTTGAAGTTTTGCTCAAGACGCAACTTTTTGGCAATTCTCACTAAGCGTTCCATGGTTGAGTCTGGATTATCGAAAATACCAGAGCTTAAGAAGAGCCCTTCGATGTAATTCCGGCGATAAAAACCAATGGTCAAATCAACCACTTCTTCGACGGTGAAAGCGGCTCGTTTGACATCATTGCTTTTGCGACTCACACAGTAGGCACAGTCAAAAATGCAATGATTGGTCAGCAGAATCTTCAGCAGGGATACGCACCGCCCATCTTCAGTGAAGGAATGACAAATGCCGTAGCCTTTTGAATCACCCAATCCTTTGTCTTTGTTGTCTCGTTTGCTCTGGCCCGACGCGCAAGACACATCGTATTTTGCGGCATCGGAGAGAATTTCCAGTTTTTCCAATACACGTTGCTTCACCATTACATCAATACGATAGTATGTTTAAAGTCAAACATACTACTTTTTCGTATGCTATAAGAAGCAGGGCCTGTGAAAACTAAAATTAAGACTGTTCAGAATTGCTTTCTCATCGGCCTGTCTGGCAAAAACATGTATATCACCAGGAACTATTTCAGCCTAGACTACTGGTTATCAACCATTCAGACTAGGAAGGATTAGATATCCCTCTACTTCATTGCCAAACGCTTCGTAGCGATTAGCGAGGTAAAAACAACCGACGATCGCTGAAGTAATTGCATCCAGTTCGTCATGAGAAACTCCTTTCTGATCGAATAAGCCGCTTAAGCCAAAGCTTTGTAATCCGTTTACCAGGAGGGGAATGCTTTTACTTTTTCGAGGAATTCCTAACACATCCTGGGCACCTCCCGGATAGCTTTCGATGACGGTAAATCCTCTTTTCCTAAATTCAGCAGCCAGTAGCATGCCCCGTTCCGTCAGCTTCTGCATACTTCGAATCAGGCACGGATAAGATCTTATTCCCCGTTTTAACAGGGTTCGCTCGCATTCCCGCTGGATACCAAATGCCTGACGACCTGGATCCGTATCGTACACGCTGAGCCGGCCTGCTGGCAGGGATAGTGGCGCATCGATAGAAATGACGGCTGGCTTTTGTCCAATCGTTGTCTCGATTAACTCAAGATCAGTAGAAATGGTCCGGGTAGCCACTATCCCGTTCGTCAACGTAGCCCAGCCGCTCTTCTTTTTCTCGGAGCCCGTAAGGTCAATTCCAACTACCGTCTTATTATGTATTTCGGCTAAGTCAGAATAGAAAACGCCCGGTTTCTTTGCAGGCTCGTATGTTTCCATCGAAAATGAGCGTCTACTGATGAATACCAATTTTAGGCCAGTCGTTTATTGACTTCAACATCGCCATTGTTAATCCTAACTGTGTTCAGATGGCATGGCTACGCTTACCACTTTGCGTAAGCCAGCGCTCCCACAACCTTAATACCTGCTACACGTGAAAACGGAGATGAAAATTTTCACTTATCCGGATTGTAAGGCTTTCCGGTACGTATCGATAGCTCGTTGGCGAGAGGAGGCAAAGTCAATTATCGGCTTTGTATAGTCCGGTGTGCCATATTCGGGTACCCACTGGCGAATATAGTCGGCATGAGGATCGAACTTTTTAGCTTGCGAGATAGGATTAAATACCCGAAAAAACGGCGAAGCATCATTGCCTGAACCCGCTACCCACTGCCAATTGCCGTTGTTTGCCGACAAATCGTAGTCACGCAACTTCTGAGCGAAATAAGCCTCTCCAATCCGCCAGTCAACCAGCAGGTTTTTTACCAGAAAACTGGCGGCATTCAACCGGGCGCGATTAGGCAACCAGCCCGTCTGATTCAGTTGCCGCATGCCGGCATCCACCAACGCATACCCCGTTTGCCCTTGCTGCCAGCGCACAATGTCTTCCTCACGATTCAGCCAGGGTATGGCTTCGTAGGCCGGTCGGAAGGGTTTATGTTCTACATGGGGAAAGTGATCCAGAATCTGAAAATAAAAGTCTCGCCAGATTAGCTCGGTCAGAAACCGATCACTTTCCGCCAGCGCCTGTCGAACCAGCTTCCGAAAACTGACGGTACCAAAGCGTAGGTGGATGCTTAACTT
This sequence comes from Spirosoma harenae, assembly GCF_054776975.1. Lineage (NCBI taxonomy): Bacteria > Pseudomonadati > Bacteroidota > Cytophagia > Cytophagales > Cytophagaceae > Spirosoma > Spirosoma harenae. The sequence continues at coordinate 155,690 of NZ_BAAHBD010000013.1, forward strand.
CGTTGTGCCGGGTAGGGCCAGTTTGTCCCGGTCACGGGCGTAATGGTGCAGCAAGGTGTCCGTAACATGGTCCGGTGGAAAGTTCTCCTTGACGGCCTTAAACTGCATGGCCGATAAGCTGGGGATGGATCGGGCCGAGCATTTATGAAAGTGCGAAAAATAACGACCTGTTGGATAAGACCGAACATGAAAGTCTGTCATCGTTGCTTTCCATTTCCGTTGGTAAGCCCCAAAAACGGTGTAGGGAGTCCCTTTTCCAGTTAGAATTTCGTCGCCCTCGAAAATAGTTTGATCCTTATACGTATGAAACCCAATTCCTTTTTCAGCCAACATCTGGCTTATCTGCTTATCCCGCCCTTTAGCGTACGTTTCGTAGTCGGTATTGGTGAAAACGCCGGCTACTGGCATGGTTTCGAGTATCTGTTGCCACACCGCAAGAGGTTCACCGTAGTACACCAAAAGGGTTGATCCCATAGCAACGAGCTGCGCATGGAGTCGATGCAGCTGCTGATGAATAAAACTCACCCGCCGATCCTGCCGATCCTCCAGTGGGTCCAGAATCAGGCGATCAAAAATAAAAACGGGTAAGACAGCTTGCCCACTTTTGAGGGCATGATACAACGCTGCGTTATCCTCCAGACGCAGATCGCGCCGAAGCCAGCACAGCGATAGGGGTTGGTCGGTTAAATTAGCCATTTGTTTAAGCAAAAACGATTGGTAGCCAGCGGTGCACACCCCTGACAAATTAAATCAGGCGTTGCCGCCATTGATATCAAGCAGACTGCCCGTTAGGTATGAACCATCATTCGGGGCGAATTCCTTGGGCTGACCAGATCGTTGCAGCATAAGGTAGTTAATTTCGTTTTTTAGTTATCACTCGATTAATCCATCCTTATGTCAAAGAAGAATGTTTTAATACCAGGCTAGCTTTACACAAAGGGGTGCAAATGAAGTGGACAGTTGAGATTGTCGACCCCAATCAGATACTTAATGGTTACTGGGTCATTGATGAAGCGGCTATCAAAGCAGACATTACCAATGGCATTTGGCAACTATCGGGTGTGCCCAATTATCACGTTTCGTCAGCACTAAAACGGGCGTTAGGGAGCGTATTCAACAAGGGTCTTTCTATCCTGTAAAGTCAGCGCAAGTTGATTACAGCTAGTAGTCGATGTATCCAATACAAGCCCACTGCAAATCAATGAGCCGTCGCATCGAAAAAGCGCGACATGGGGCCCAGCGAAACAACGACCACACCCGTATACGGCATACACAGTTTGACCCTGATAAGTACCCTGGACGATGCTGGAACCCAAATTATCATTCTGATTTAGCTTTTTAAGCCAGGGCAGATCCTGAAGGGGATTAGTTACACCACAGGTATTGGGAATAAGCTCATCTTGATGACAAGACACCAGCAGAAGAAGTAGACATAACCATTTCATCGTATTGTCTTTTAGGGAGTAAGACCCCGTGATAGCTCCACGGGTTGGATATCAAAGCAGCGACTGTCTTCAGGCAACAACATTATGATGTGGGCTGTTGCTGATACTGGCAAATTTTCAGCAGTCATCGCAACATTATAGAAACGAAAGGCGAAAATTAGCTCCATTTTATCAATAGACTTTCGGATAATCTATCTTTGGCAATCAGCAAAAGTTCGTATTTTTAGCATAGTAGCTTATAGCGTTGATTCTGCGTGCAAACAATAATCTCGGTCGATCCACAACGGGCTAAACCAGACGACAAATGGTTTCGGATCATTGGTGTGCCGGTGGCGGTTTTACCATTTGTGTACTTCTACATACGTGAGTACAGCTTTGCCTGGCCACTGGTATGGCTGACCTTCAGCTGGGGACTGGTAACGACTGGCGTTGTGTGGGAGTTATTACGCTGGTGGGTGTTCCAGGCACGAGCCAACTATTTTCAAATTGACAATACCGGCCGGCGTGTTCTGCTTACGTTTGTTGGTTATGCGGTGCTGACTGCTCTGATGCAGCCTATCGAGACCTGGGGCCTCAGCCAAATTGACCCAACGGGCCTGGTTAAACCGCCAACAATTCGCGTATACGTGACGCATATCGTCATGGCTATTTCGTTTGCCTTTATTGTTGGGGGCGTCTATGAAGTAATTTACTACCTAAAACTGTATCGATTAGCTCTAACGGATGCCGAAGCGCTCAAGAAGGCGAAAATGCAGACGGAATTAGATGCCCTACGCCAGCAAGTCAATCCACACTTTCTGTTCAACAGCCTCAATTCGCTCACTGCACTGATCAGCGAAGATCCGCAGAAAGCCGAACTGTTCAGCGAGGAATTGAGTTCGGTGTACCGGTATTTGCTCCGCTGTAACGATTCTCCACTGGTACCTCTGTCGGCGGAGCTGGACTTTCTTAACTCCTACTATCACCTGCTTAAAACCCGCCACGGCGATTCGCTTATCTTAACAACGCATGTTCTGCCCGGCAACGAACACCGGCAACTTCCCCCCCTGACGCTCCAGTTGCTGATTGAGAACGCCGTCAAGCACAACATTGTACTACCCGAGCAGCCGTTGACCATCTACCTGTATGCCAACCAGGACAATCAGTTGATTGTCACCAACAACATACAGCGCAAGCCCACACGGGCGCTGAGCAACGGTATAGGCCTGAGCAACATTATCTCCAAATACCAGATGCTGGGTCGACCCGCTCCCGTTATTGAGGACACGGGTAGCGAATTTCGCGTTACCTTACCCTTGTTGTAAGAGCTATTCGGTAATTTTTTGCTCCTGCTCGCCCACCCAGACCGATAGTTAGGTGTACTCGTGTACTCATCCAACTATCCTAGTCCTACAGGAAACGCAGCTTGATCGTCGCCCTCTCATTTTACAGGCAAAATGAAAGCCCCACGCTATAGCTTATAGGTGGGGCAGATGACTAGTCCGTTTCAAATCCTTTCGGAATTTTCAGGCTGATATTACTGCGCTCAAAATGATCTTTTGCCAGCTTAAGGCTCAGAAATAACTCACTCTCTAGCTTACTCAGACCATTATAAAGGGTATACATGTGCTTACTCCTACCCTTCACTTTCGTACTATAAATAGCTTTAATCTTATCTTTCGCTAACACTTGGTCGGCTGTGGCATAATACACCACATCACCGACAAACATCTCGAACATATAGGATAGAAAACCAGGGAATCTTTCAACCAGTATTCTATAAGAAAAACAATACAATCTACAGGTTAATTCAGCTTTTAAGCAAAAAATCAACTTTTTTCAAGAATACTAGTTGCATTATACCTGGAAGTCGCCATACTGATTACCACTCTTCATTTGAGTTTACGTCTGCTAATATTCCCGAACCAATTAGCGTATAGTCGTCAAATCCATCATCAGGTTTTCGCCCCTTTAGCACGAATTCAGTGAAAATTCTGTCTCGAAACCGTTTCTTTTTGATCCGGTCTTCCTGCGTATACCCAACAGCACTCATCTGAGTAAGCCGTTCCGCCTGTTTAGCTGAGTAGTAAAAATCATATTGTTGCGCCGTTGTTTGAGTGCGCAGGGAGCTATCGCTATGCACCTGAGAAACGGCTTGATTTGGCAAAGGTATCTGCGCAAACGCAACAGATGTGAGCAGAAAGCATAGGATAAATTTCATAACGAACTCGTGTTGATAAGGAATTGATTCCGACCCAATTTGGCCGTTTTTTATACCGGCTTAGTGCCAGCCTCAACCTATCCTGCACGAGAGATTAATTAGCCAACCCTATATAGGTAACAGATTCGGGCTGATTTAGGCACTGGACAAACGTAAATACCTTAAGACTAGAGCCCTATCAACTTAAATTGTGAGGGTAGTGACCAAAAAGAAATAACGAACTTAGCAATAGTGTCAGCGTCAACAAATTAAAAGATGCCATTCATGATAAATGCAAAGGCAATCAAATACTTACGCTTTCTCAAGCATGATTTGTGTTATATCCTCGTAGCAGCTTTGCCAGGCTTGCCGGACTTGCTCATTCCATTCTTTACCCAACCCCTGTTCAAGTGTCCAGATTCCGAAACGGTGTCTGTACGTGCTATCCAGCTTCGTGTTTTCTGATAGGCAATCAAACTATCCAGCACCAAACTAACGCCAACGAAGCCAAACACAGCTAACCTTTAGCGGTAATACCATCAGTGGTATTGCTTCTCAGGTGGGTAGTTTTCCTCTCATTCTCACAGCTACTGATCCAGACGGCCTTTCAGCTCAGGCAAACTTCACTCTAACTATTACACGTCTGCTGTTGGAGCGCGCCAGGCAGCTAGTGAACCGATGGAATACGCGACTAAACTGGATGTGGTCGTTCTAGGGAATCCGCTGACAAACGATGAAATAGACATTGAGATTCGGGGTGCAGAAGGTCAGTCCTTATCGCTGGTAGTAGTCAATGCGCAGGGGTATTTGATCGCCAAACGCAGGATTGAACAGGCGAAGGCAACCGAGCAGCACAAAATCAATGTAAGTCAACAACCGGCGGGCGTACTGTTGCTACGGGTCAGTAGTTTACGAGGTAATAAGACCGTCCGAATTAGTAAACCATAAAGCAAACGTAATCCCTGGCTCTGTTAACGGAGCCAGGGATTAGCCTCTAAAAGGGATGCCATACAGAATCACGTTATTGGCATGACACTCACTAATCTACTCAGTGGGACTCTTAACTGCTGGCCTATCCTGCTCAACGGAAAACGAAAAAGTTTATCCAAACCTCTCTCTAAAATCAGGCATTGAGTCGTTAGCTACTATTTCGAGAGAATTTCCCCCGAATGTCGAAGGAGCCATCTTACACTAAAAGGTAGAAGTAGAACTCCCTACCCCATTGTGATCCGTCTATACGCCCCAGCTCATTATTTATAGCTCAATTCAATCGAATGATTTCCGCCGGGTATATCCTTTACCAGAACGTATTGACTATTACGCACTGTTTCGAGCGTCGACGCACTTGCTTTACCATCAATTGTCAGTCTTTTTAAGCGCTTGCCTGCTGGCAGAAGCTGGCGGAGATTATATTGTTTAGACGCTCCGTCAATGGTCAGCTTAATGGTTTTGCGTTGCGGGCTGTGCTGATAATCGTAATGCACAAATTTTCCCGATGGGCCATACGCAATCGTTATATCCGCTTCATTTTTACCAGTGGCCAACCACCGGGGAGCCAGTTCAACCTGCTCGAACGAATGGCCCAGATCGACTACACCCGCCAATCCTTCAATCATCGCACTCATAATAGCCGCTTGCCCCCAGTTATCGGGAATGCCTTCATCAACCGTACCATCGGGTTTATAGGATACAGGAAGTTTGCCGCCGTGTTTTTCATTGAGTTTGATCATGCGTTTCAGAATATCGACGCCGTATTCTTCAAAACCGTGCTGAAAAGCAGCTTTGGCCAATTCTCCGCCGACAATCGTATTGACGCCCCCGTTCATGTAAGAACCCGGCAGGTAATCCGCATAACTGGGCTCTACGGGCGGGTAAACGCCGAACCATTCCGCAAACGAATTTTCTACATTTTTACCTTTCAGCCCCTGATACGTTTGAATAATTGACTGAGCCATATCACCTGTCGGTAATCCCCGGTTGATGTCATACGGATTCGACAAGCTCAGCGTGTTTTTCTGATCCATTTTTAGATAAGAAGGGATAGGATCATCCGCAACAAAGTGCGCGTAGTATTTCCCATTCCAGCAAAGGTCATTCGTGCGTTTGCGAATGCCATCGGCCTGCTCCGCCCAGTACGTTGCTTTGGCAGAATTCCCTAAAGCCGTATAAAGTTGAGCCAGTTGCCGACAGGCCGCATACGTACCGCTATTGTCACCATGCATAATACCCATTGGCGTATTCTCATCAATGTTGAAAATGCCGGTCTGTACGTCTTTGCCCTGTTTTACGTACTCCGCCCGCGTGGTTGGTAACTGCATAAAATCCCACGTATCGAGGGTGTATCCCCGTTTCACCAACTGGTATTTTTTCGACCAACGTAGCGGATCAGTCATGGAATACCGAATCCCTTTCTCCATTCGGGGAATCCAGGTTTTGATGTACGACGTATCGCCGGTTGCCTGCCAGATGTAATGCCCGCCTTCCACCATAAGGTATTCCAAATCGGCCTCAACCGGCAGTCGGTGCATTTGAATGGTATCTCGGGCAAATACTTTCCAGTATCGCTTCTCGAACAGGTTGAGCCGGTGATTTTCGCGCGCCACCATGGGGTAGTAATAATCAAAATACAAACCCTCGGACGTTTGCTGCTCAATGAAAAATTGCCAGAACGTACTGATATCCGGCTCCAGGTATTTCATGGCTTTCATTACATGCACGTGATCCCGAATCCATTGCACAAACTGTTTTCGTTCCTTGCCGCCAAAGTGAACCGTTTTTCGGTATTGAGTATGAATAAGTTGATCTTTCAGGCTGTTGAAGAACGTACCATATTCATCCGTCCCTTTGCCAAATTGAGTTGGCTGCTGGCCAAAACTGGTAGATAAACAATTAATAATAAATGCAGAAAGTAGAAGGGCTTTACAAAGCGATTTCATAGTTCTTAATGGACTATAAATGAATGAGCGGCAAGTAAGATGATTCCGGTCAGGTCATTGTCCTGCTTTGTCGATAGTCAGGATAAAGCAGGACAAGTAAGCCAAACTGGACACGTTGTTTGCAAAAGGAATCTTATGAATCGGATGAATACGTTCGCTTTTGTTGTTAAAAAATACGTTCTGCTGCTCGGCATGGCGGTTACGTGCTATGTCACTTATGCTCAGTCTGCTACCTCAAATAATGCTACTGAAACGGCAAAATTACCTCTGGCAAGTGATCGGGCTGAGATACAGCAGTTAGTTGCTCATGTACGGACGCTGGCGGCAAACGAGAAAAATCCACTATTGAAACGCCATTTCGAGTCGGTTATACTAATAAGCCTCGATTCGACGCACGGGTTACGCCCTGACGATAAACAGGTTAAAGCCGCTATTGGTACGTTGGCCTTTTTTCAGAGCGAAGGGGCCAGATGGAAAACGTACCTTCAGGGAACAAGACCGCTTATTATGGCTTTCAAATCCAGGGCCGATGGAAAAAATAGTTATTACTGGTTATTTCTGCCAAAGGGTTTTGCCGCTAAGAAAACTGATTTTCCATTTTACGTAGAGCTGCATGGCAGCGGTGGAGGAACGAATAACCCGCCCTGGCACATGCTTTATGACTATTTACAACCAAAAGCTGCGGGTGCTACGGCACAAATGAGCCGCCGGGAAGGGTTCATGATTTTGCCCTGGGGACGGGGTGATAAAGGCTATCGCGACGTAGCGGAAACCGACATTTTTGAATGTCTACAGGATTTTGATAAGCAATTTAAAACCGATCCGAAACGGCAGTATCTCTATGGTTTTTCGATGGGGGGCGGTGGTACGTTCCGCATCGCTCAGAAGACACTGAACCGTTGGGCCGCTGTCGGACTGTATTCGGCAGCACTCGGCAAAAACGTGACCTATGATGATGCCGCCAAGTTTAAAAATATGCCGGTCTGGATGGTTTGGGGTGAAAAGGAATGGCTGAACGTAGAGAATCGTAAACTAAAAGATGACTTTCTGAAGGCGGGCGTAAAGCTGTGGTGGAAAGAAATCGAGGGCGTTGAACACAGTTACCTTGGCGAATATCAGGAACAGTTGATGGATTGGTTAAAGACCAAAACGAAATGACGGCGAATCGAAGTAGTCAATTACAGATGAGGTTTATCTACATTGTAATCTTATTTTTTTGCTGTCAATCGCTGCTGGCTCAGTCGCCCAAATCAGCTGATATCAAGCCGTTTAACGGCCGGCCAACGCTGTTTGTGAACGGAAAAGCTCAGGCATCCGCGTTTTACGCGCTGACTCATGCTTACGGAGGACGGTGGTCGTGGGAGGAAGTGCCTGCCCGAAATTTGAATAACTTCTGTCAGATTGGCTTTCGGCTGTTTCAAGTCGACTTGTGGTTCGAAGATATCTGGTACAAAAACGCCGATACACTTGATATTCGAAAGGCGCAACGCCAAATACGGGGTGTCCTCGACCAGTGTCCGGATGCGGGTGTCGTGCTACGTATCCACGTCAATGCGCCTTTCTGGTGGAACAAGGCACACCCGGAAGAATGCACGCAATACGCTGATACGCCGGTCGATACAACATTGTTGGCAGGACCGCCGTATCACAACGAAGAACACGACATTCATGCAGCTTTACGAGCCAGTCTGGCATCAACGCGCTGGCAGCAGGAATCCGGTCAGAAATTAGTTGAACTGTGCCAAAAACTTTCGAAAACGCCTGAAGGCAACGCCTTGATCGGTATGCACGTAGCAGGCGGCATTTACGGCGAATGGCATTATTGGGGCTTTATCGAACACGACCCCGATACCGGTCCGGCCATGACGAATTACTTTCGCAATTGGCTGAAGACCAAATACAAAACGGTTTCTGCGCTTCAAAAAGCCTGGCAATCGCCAAACGCTACGTTCGAGAATGCAATAGTGCCGAATGTAACGGAGCGTCTCAAAACGCAAGACGGTTTTTTCAAAGACCCCGTTCAGGACCAACGTACCATCGATTACTTCACCGCGCAGCAGCAAGTCGTGGCTGACGATGCTATTTATTTCTGCCGATTGGCAAAAGAGAACTGGCCAAGGCCGCTAGTTACGGGCATTTTCTACGGTTACCTGCACATGACGTTCAATCGCCAAACCGTTGGTGGTCATCTGTTTATACAGCAAGTTCTCGATAGTCCTTACATCGACTATTTATCGGCTCCACAAACGTACTGGCCCGACAGCCGAAAAGCGGGTGGTTCCGGCAATTCGCGCGGAATCATCGAATCGACCCTGCTGCACGGCAAACTCTGGTTCGACGAAATCGACAACGGTTATTTGTACAAAAATGATTTTGAGAACATTCGCTATACGTCACGATTCGACACTACGTATGCGAACATCATGAAGCGGTGTGCGCTATTGCCCCTGATGCGTGGCATTGGCTTCTGGTTTTATGATTTTGGTCCACAGAAAGGCTTCGGCTGGTGGGACGATCCAAAGTATCTGGCCGCTATGAAAGCCGAAAAAGAGCTGTTTGAGAAGCGACTTGCCGTTCCGTATCATTCTGAAGCTGATGTGCTCTATGTCTGGAGTCAGGATGTGTTTTATTACCTGAAATCAGCCCCGTTGCCCATCACTGTAAACGTATTGGATCACTCCATTGAGCAGGCCATGCGTTCCGGCGCAGTCGGCGATCATGTCTATGATTTCGATCTGAGTCGGGTCAATCTGGCGCAGTATAAAGCTGTGGTTTTCATGAATGTGTACAAGCTGACGGATGCGCAGCGAACCTACATTCAAAACAACGTAGCGAAAGGCGGACGTACCATCGTCTGGAATTATTTGACGGGTTATACGAATGGCGAACGACTCGATTTAGCCTTCGTGAAATCACTGACGGGCATGAATCTGGAACGTATTGACGGCAAACAAACACCGGCCGTTACGTTCCTAAAACCGGCTTATGATTATAAATTCAGCGGTCCCGTTGAGCCGCTCATCACCATAAATGATAAATCTGCCGAGCCATTGGCTGAGTTACAGACGAGCAGGCAGGTCATTATGGCTCGCAAAAAAACGAAGGATTTCACGTCGATTTTCTGCGGAGTGCCACTCAACGGAACCGATGGCTTTCGGGAAATTTTCCGGAAGGCGGGTTGCCATATTTACAACGAACGTAACGATTTCACCTATGCAAATTCTGGACTGTTGTTGCTGCATACCAAAGATGGCGGCATGCGAACGCTACGGCTGAAAAGTGGAAAATCGGTAACGATTCCGCTGGAACGCGGATCTACCTTACTTTTAGATGCCCAAACGGGTGACATTGTCTTAAAATAAGGTATGCCATGACTCGAATTACTAAACTCATTTTCGGCGTAGTCACACTAATTGGCCTTGCAGCCTTTAGCCGGATTCCGGTCAAGGACGTAGCGCCCTCACAGCCAAACATTATTATCATTTTCTCCGACGACCACGCGCTGAAAGCCATCAGTGCGTACGGTAGTCCGTATATCAAAACGCCAAACATCGACCGGATTGGGCGCGAAGGAGCCGTGTTCGAAAACATGTTCTGCACCAACTCGATTTGTGCGCCCAGCCGTGCTACGTTGTTGACGGGAAAATACAGCCATATGAACGGCCATCGCGACAATCAGGGAACGTTCGACGCCAGTCAGGCTATGTTTCCGAAATACCTGCAACAGGCTGGCTATCAAACGGCATGGATTGGAAAATGGCACCTGAAAGCTACTCCTCAATATTTCGATTTCTGGGAAGTCGTACCCGGCCAGGGGCTGTACTACAATCCGAATTTCATTCAAATGGATGGCAAAACCGTTCGGAAAGAGGGCTACGCGACGAACGTAATTACCGACGATGCACTGAACTGGCTCGACAGCGGTCGCGATACGTCGAAACCGTTCTGCCTGGTCATTGGTCACAAAGCGCCCCACCGCGAATGGCAACCCGACACCACAGATTTACACGCGTTTGATGGCAAAACGTTTCCGATGCCAGCTACTTTTTACGATACGTACGAAGGTCGTAAAGCCGCTCAGCATCAGGATATGCAGATTGCCACGCCCACCATGCGGCTCGGCCTCGATTTGAAAGTTGACATCGATACCATGCCGATTATCAAACGCATGAATCCGGCTCAACTCAAGGCATGGAAAGCGTACTATGATCCAATCAACAAGGCTTTTAAAGAGCAAAATCTGACGGGTAAAGCGCTGGACAACTGGAAGTTTCAACGCTACATGCACGATTATCTGGCCTGTATTTTATCCGTCGACCGGAACGTAGGGCGTGTGCTGGATTATCTGGATAAGCACGGCATGAAGGAGAACACGCTGATTATGTATTCGTCGGATCAGGGATTTTATCTGGGCGAACACGGCTGGTTCGACAAGCGGTTTATGTACGAAGAATCGCTTCATATGCCGTTACTGGTCCGTTATCCGCCTAAACTCAAACCCGGAACCCGGACCAAACAGTTGTTCGTCAATACCGATTTCGCACCGACGATTCTGCAAACGGCGGGCGTATCGATCCCCGCCGACATGCAGGGAAAATCGTTTCTGCCCTTGCCTAAACCTGCCGAATCGCGAAAAGCCATTTACTATCACTATTACGAATACCCTTACGACCACCGCGTGATGGCGCATTTTGGTATTCGGACGGAGCGCTACAAACTGATTTATTTCTACGGAAACGGCGAATCCTGGGAATTTTTCGATCTAAAAAATGACCCTGACGAAATGAAAAATGATTACGCCAATCCTAAAAATGGGGCAATTATCAGTCAGTTAAAACGAGACTTAAAAAAGCTGACACAGGAATATAAAGACACGGAAGCCACCGATATGCTGGCGAAAGAGGGTGTATGAAGAGAGGAATATCGATAGGTGTTATCGTAGCTGTATGCATTGGTTTTGGGTTCGTCAGTATATTGCCTGAACACGATCCACGGGCAGCGCTGGCAACGATGCAGGTGCCCAACCGGTTTATGGTTCAGCAGTTTGCCGCCGAACCGCTGGTGACGAATCCGACCAATATGGACGTGGATGAACGCGGACGCGTTTGGGTAACCGAATCGCATAACTACGACGTAGCACCCGCTGAATTCGACAAAAAAGGCGATAAGGTTGTTATTCTGGAAGACGTAAACGGCGATGGTCGGGCCGATAAACGTACCGTTTTCTTTGAGCATCCGGGCATGAAATCGCCAATGGGTTTGCTGCTGGCCGAAGATCGCGTATATCTGGCGCAGGCTCCGTACATGCTAATGCTGTTCGATACCAATCACGACGATCATGCCGACCGTATCGATACGTTGTTTTCAGGTTTTGGCCAGCGCGACCACGGCATCCACGCACCTTTCTGGGGACCCGACGGTAAACTCTATTTTTCGATGGGAAACAACGGTGGTGAGGTGCGCGACAGGCATGGGAAACCTGTCCTCGACGTAGCAGGCAATCCCGTACATGGCAAAGGGGCTCCATATCGTAACGGCCTGATTCTACGCTGTAATCCCGATGGTAGCCATTTGGAAACCATCGCCCATAACTTTCGCAATCACTACGAGCCCACGCTGGATTCGTTCGGCAATCTTTGGGTGTCGGACAATGACGACGACGGCAACCAATCCGTTCGTATTGATTACGTAATGGAATACGGCAACTACGGTTTCGCCGATGAAATGACCGGAGCCGCCTGGACCGCGTCGCGCACCAATCTGGAGAAAACCGTTCCCGAACGACACTGGCATCAGAACGACCCTGGCGTTATTCCAACCATGCTGATTACGGGTGCTGGTTCGCCAGCGGGTTTGTGCGTGTACGAGGGCAGTCAGTTTCCAGCTTTGTATCAAAATCAGCTGCTTCACGCAGAAGCGTTATACAATGTAGTACGGTCTTACACAACGCAAAAACAGGGTGCTGGCTATAAAGCCACTATTCATAACGTATTGAAAAGCAGCCAGCAGTGGTTCCGTCCTGTCGATGTGAGTGTGGCTCCCGATGGCTCAGCGATGGTAGCCGACTGGTACGACCCCGGCATCGGCGGAGGCACTGCCGCTGATGCGAATAAGGGGCGAATCTACCGGGTTAGTTATGGCGGTAAAGCAACGTATCATTCACCGAAACTTCGCTTCGATACGCCCGAATCCGCTACCGAAGCGCTGAAAAATCCGAATTGGGCTGCGCGTCGGAAAGCCTGGGCAAGTCTGCAAAAAATGGGTAGTAAAGCCGAAACTAGTTTGCAAAAACTGTATCAATCGACGAATCTGGTTTGGCGAGCACGGGCATTGTGGCTACTATCACAATTGCCCTCAACGGGAGATTCTTATCTAAAACAAGCATTACGTGACGCAAACCCTGATATACGTATCGCAGCTTTGCGAGCGGCTCGGCAACTGACAAACTTTCCCTTTTCGTTGTGTGCCGCGTTAGCGAATGATCCGGCCCCCGAAGTTCGTCGGGAGTGGGCCATTGCGCTACGTTTCTTCAAAACACCAGAAGCCGCTGAGTCGTGGGCAAGGCTGGCAATGCAGCATACGGGCAACGACCGCTGGTATCTGGAAGCCCTCGGCATTGGCTCCGACCTAAACGCCGATGCTTGTTTCGACGCCTGGCAACGGAAAGTTGGAGAAAGCTGGAATACTCCGGCTGGGCGTGATATTGTCTGGCGCATTCGTTCGGCAAAGGCCTTGCCATTGCTGGGGCAACTTATCCGACAAACCCCCAACGTAGCCGAAACGCTACGTTATTTTCGAGCCTTCGATTTTCACCGATCGGGTAGCAAAAAAGACGTATTACTTTCGTTGCTTAGCGATCCACGTTCTGATATTCAACGGCTGGCGCTGGAGCACATGGATGGAAGCAACGTAGTACGTAACGAAACGCTGAATCGGGCGCTCGAGACGGCGTTGGCAACGGCAGGACAAACCGAAAGCTACGTCCATCTGGTCGAAAAATTTCACCTGACTGATAAACGGGATCAACTACTCAATCTGGTACGTTGCTGTGCCTCTCAACAGGTCGGTGTTGAAGCCATGCAACTGCTATGGAAATTCGGTGAGAAAGAATTTATACGACAGCAACTGCATGTTGATACAACTGCTGAAGCGATCATGACAGCACTCAAAGGCAATGGAAGCCCTGATGCACTAGCATTATTAAGTGGAATAATGCTGGACGATTCACGCCCAATAGAACTTCGCAAAACAGCGACGCGCTTGCTGGGAAGTAGTTGGGTTGGTGAAAGTACCTTGCTTGATGAAGTGAAGAAAAAAGCGTTTCCAGACGTGTTGAAACCGACCGCCAGCAGCGTATTATTTAGCGCTTACCGAAACGAAATCAAACGCGAAGCCGCTGATTATCTGCCCAAACCTGCCGGCAAAAACGGCGAACCCTTACCACCTGTGTACCTGCTCGTTCACGAAAACGGCGTTGCCAGTAAAGGGAAAACGATTTTTGCGCAAAACTGCCAGCCTTGCCATCGCGTGCAGCAATCCGGCGCGTTGTTCGGCCCTGAATTATCGAAAATTGGCGCGAAACTCTCCAAAGAAAGCTTATTCCGCGCCATTCTCTACCCTGACGAAGGGATTAATTACGGCTACGAAACGTATCAGATTCACACCCGAGATGGTGGCCAGCTAATGGGTCTTCTCGATAGTGAATCGAGTAATGAAGTAGTTTTAAAGCTACCGGGTGGCGTTAAACAGACGATACGTAAAGCCGATGTCCAGTCGAAAGTCAAAGCGCCCCAATCCATGATGCCGCCCTTTGGCGAAGCGCTTTCAAAACAGGAACTGGTCGACTTAGTAACGTATTTATCAACGTTGAAGTGATTAGCTCTCAAGATTTCGCTAAAAACTCCTGCGGGGCTTTGCCAAACTCTTTTTTAAAACAGCGACTGAAGTAGGCGGGATCATTAAAACCAACCTGCCAGGCTACTTCCGATACATTGTAATGTCCGCTTTCCAAGAGTTGAACGGCTCGTTTCAGACGTACCTGCCGAATAAATTCCGCTCCCGATACGTTCAGAACACTTTTTAATTTCCGATAAAGTTGCATCCGGCTCATGTTCATCGCTTCTTCCAGTTGCTCTACGTCGAAATGGGCGTCATCGATGTGGGATTCGATGATGGCAACGGCTTTCTGGACGAACAGCTCTTCCAGCGGTGGCAATTGGATATCAGATGGAGAAGCCAGTATTTTCTTTTGCCAGGTTTCACGCAACAACTGTCGATTTCGAATCAGGCTTTTGATTTTCGTTTCCAGAATCGACAGGTTAAACGGCTTAGTCATGTAATCATCGATCCCCGTTCCAAAGGCCATAATCTGACTCTGGTTAGCCGCCCGTGATGTCAGTAGCAGAAATGGAATATGGCTCGTTTTTTCGTTGGATCGGATTGCCTGACACAGCTCAGTCCCGTCTAGTTCGGGTCCAGAGTGGATGGTCCCGGCCTGGACGGGCATGAGCCAATCTGACAGAATCAGATCGGGAATGTGCTTCTGTGCCAGCGAAATAGCCTGCTGGCCGTTGGCTGCGGTTAGTACGTGATACATTCCTGAAAAGCTTTCTTTCAGATACTGCCGAAGTTCCTCATTGTCTTCAACCACCAGCAAAATCGGTAAAGCTTTGGTGGGTAACGTAGTGACTTGCTCGGGCAACGTAGTGGGTAGCAATGGCTGAATTGCTTCCGTAGGCAACTCCGTTGTTTGTGAAAGCCATTCCGGCGGAAAAGCCTGCATACCGAGTGGCAACGTAACAGTGAACGTAGTGCCCACGTTTTCTGCACTTTCGACGGTGATGCTCCCTTTGTGCAATTCAACTAGTTCGCGGGTAAGGGCCAGTCCAATGCCGCTACCCGTTTTCTTTTGCGTATGCTGTTCGGCCACCTGATAAAACCGCTCGAAAATATGCATCTGCGCTTCCGGAGAGATACCAATTCCTGTATCGGTAACGGTAATACGTACACTTTTTTCGGCTGGAATTAACATCAGGTTAACTCGTATTTCTCCATTCTGTGGGGTAAACTTGAACGCATTTGAGAGGAGATTATAAATGACTTTCTCAACAATATCGGCATCGAAATACCCATCGAACGTATCGAAATTACTTCTGAACGACAGTGTGATGCGTTTACTCTCAGCCAGTTCATCGAAATAATGAACGATACGTTCGACAAACGGCACAATATCGTTGCGGCTAATATCGGGCAACAAACTCTGACTTTCCAGCTTCGATAAATCCAATAACTGATTGATTAGACGTAGCAATCGCTGGGCGTTGCGTTGAATAGTCTGGAATTGGTGCTGAAGTCGGTCGCCAAAAGTAGGTTCTGAAATGAGTTTATCTAAAGGTGTCAGAATCAGCGTCAATGGCGTCCTGAATTCGTGTGAAATATTCGTAAAGAAACTGGTTTTGGCATCATCGAGCGCTTTAATGGAATCGGCTTCCAATTGCTTGATCCGTATATCGGCTTTTAACTGCTCCCGAATTTTTACAATTCGGCGGAAGGCCAGCAGTGCGCTCACTAATAGCAATCCATACAACAGATACGCCCACCACGTCCGATACCAGGGCGGCAACACGGTTATCTGCACCGCTTTCGGCTGACTCCACGCACTATTGCCAATGGCCGCTTTGACCAGAAACTGATAATCGCCTTCGCGCAGGTTTGTATATGTAGCGGATCGCTGTGAACCAACGTAGTTCCAATCAGTGTCGAAACCTACCAGTTGATACGCATACCGAATGTTGCGATGCGGCAGAAACGACAAAGCTGTAAAATCGATAGTAAAAACCGACTGAAAAGGACGGAAAACTAATTTCGTTACGTCGGTCATATCCAGATGCGTCGGTGCATCAGTATCAGTTGGATTGGTGGGGCGGTTAAAGAGCTTTAAGTCAGAAAGATAGGCGGATGGCGGGGTTGTTTTCGCCCGAACGCGCTTTGGATAAAAAACAACCAATCCCTGCATGTTTCCGAATGCCAACTCGCCCGACGGGAGTCGTGTGCAGGCATCGGGTAAAAACTCTTTACCAATCAGTCCGTCGCTCTGGTCGTAATTTTCGATGGCATGCGTTGTCGGGTTGAAACACGAAATGCCGCCGTTGGTCGATAGCCAAAGATTATGCTGCTCATCGCCAATAATTCCCGCAATGAAGTTGTTTGCCAGACCACTTTTTGTTGTCCATGACTGAAATGTTTCGGTACGGGCATCGAATAACTGAAGCCCATTGCCGTTCGTACCAATCCAGAGTCGTTTTTGCTCGTCTTCATAGAGAGACGTAATGCTGTTACTGCCCAGCGTAGCCGGTTTATCACTAGCTGAAAAATGACGAACCTGCCCTGTTTTTCGATTCCAGCGTAGTAGGCCGGAATTGTATGTGCCGATCCACAGATTCCCTGCCGCATCTTCAAGCAATACGTTGAGGTCAAACTTTTGAAAAATCTGCGCTAACGCACTCGTCCTTACGGGCGTTAATTGACCAGTCTTTTCATCGAACAGATACAGTTCCCGTTCATGACTCCCAACCCAGATACGTCCATCTTGAGAAGCCGTAAACGCCTTCACCGACTTACTTTTGCCCGGCAACAAAAACGACGTAAAGCGATTATGATCAGGGTTATATAGTGAAAATCCAGCCGTCCAGGTGCTGATCAGTACGTTGCCTGTTGGCGTTCGGAACAGTACGTTAACATCGTTGGCTTTCAACGGGGAATTGGCCGACGTAAACCGGCGAAATTGTTGTCGGTTAGGCGAGATGGCCGTTAATCCTTTGATGGAACTTGCCCAAAGATTTCCTGATCGATCGTACGTAACAGCCGTAACCCGGTCGGCCAGCAAACTCTGCGGATTGTGGGGTTCATGCCGAAACGAACTGAACCGCTCGGGCTGGGCGTAGCGAATGTTAAGGCCGCCTTGCCAGGAACCAATCCAGAGATTGCCATCGGCATCGCAAAGCCCTCGTTTTAAGGCGTGTGTACTGAGACTGTGACTATCTTCGCTGTCGGGCAATAAGTATAGTTTCCGATCAGAATTTCCATGCGGGTAGAACCATGCCCCGTAATCGGTCAATACCCATAGATTTCCCGATTTATCATCGACAATATCGGTGATGACATTGACCGTTTCATAGACACCCGACTTAATAAATTCCTGCCGAAATTGCTTCGAATCGGGCTCAAACTGAAATAGCCCACGCCCATTTGTGCCCACCCAAAACCGACCCAAATGGTCCTTTTTGATGACATTAATAGAACGGTGATGCGCTGCTACGTCGGCTGTAAAGGGGATGGAATATAACTCCAATTCGCCCGTTCCAGGGTTAAATTCCAGTACGGTACCCTGGTTTTTGCCAATCCACATTTGCCCGGCTTCACCCCGATACAACGCCGTAACCGACGTACCGATTCGACCATCAGAATAGTGACTTACTTTTTGCGTAGCATAATCATAATAGAATAACCCCTTTTCTGCCGTACCGATCCAAAGCCGATTATCGGCTTCCGCAAAACAGGAAATGCTTACTTGACTTTCATCTTCCCCTGGCGCTAGCAGCGGAAAATGATCAAATGTTTCGCCATCGGGACGAAGCCGACAGAGGCCATTGTTACGTGGACCTACCCAAATCGTGTTATGCTGGTCGGCGTAAAGGGCTGCGATGTTGCTGATGGGCAAACTATTCTTCTGGCCCGGCTGTCGACGAAAGACTTTAAAACTGTAGCCGTCGTATCGGTTAAGTCCATCAGACGTCGCCATCCAGATAAACCCTTTTTTATCCTGCACAATCGCCCATACCGTACTCTGCGACAAGCCATCAGCCGTAGTCAGGTGCTCAAACGGGACCTGGCTGTAAGCATGTATGCTCAGAAAAAGAAAAATGACAAGTGGCTTAAGTATGTGCATACCTATGACAGAATAGGACAAAGGTATCTTTTAATGATACCAATTTTCGTGTCAGGAAGCTAAATATTATCCCAACGACACGTATGAATCAACCCTACTCTATTTCCAGAAATCTGGTAATGGCGGTGATTTTGCTACTCAGTTTCAGTAGCGCCTACGCGCAAACCCGAACCATAAAAGGGAAGGTTCTTGACGCGGGCAACAACACGCCCTTGCCGGGTGCCAACATCGTCATAGCCGGTTCGGTACAGGGCACAACCAGTGATGCCAACGGTAATTTCAGTCTGTCGGCACCTAATTCGGCACAGCAATTCGTCGTCTCCTTTGTCGGCTACGTTAAAAAAGAAGTCCCCATTACCAACGCCAGCGATTATACCGTTTCGTTGAGCGCCGAAGAAGGTTCGCTGAGCGAAGTGGTCGTAATTGGGTATGGCTCGCGGGAGAAAAAAGATTTGACGGGAGCCATCTCGACAGTTTCATCCAAAGAAATCAGCAAGAGCGTTGCGCAGGCACCCGAGTTGGCCATGCAGGGCCGGATGGCGGGTGTATACGTATCGACACCGGGCGGTAGTCCGTTGGCTCGTCCGCAGGTACGCATTCGTGGGGTTAGTACATTCGGGAACGCGGAGCCGCTCTACGTAGTGGATGGCATTCCGCTGACGGAGTATGGTTCGGGAACCGACAATGCCAGTGGTTCGGTCACGCGCGACATTCGGGGAAATGTGAACGTATTATCGATGATTAACCCCAACGATATTGAGTCGATGTCGGTGCTGAAAGATGCGTCGGCAGCCGCTATTTATGGTGTACGGGCCGCAAACGGTGTGGTCCTGATTACGACTAAGAAAGGAGCTCGTGGTGCGCCAAAAGTCGACGTATCCGTTTCACACAGCATTCAGAACGTAACGAAGAAGCTGAGCATGCTGGACGTACCGCAATTTGTGTCGCTCTACCGCGAGGCTTACGCCAATAATCCCAACGAAGCCAAGAACTTACCCGCACAATTCGACCCTACCAATGCGGCCTATTTAGGTAACAAACCCACCACTGATTGGCAAACCCCGTTGTTGAATAAAAACGCCCCAAACACAGATTATAGCCTTCGGATTTCGGGTGGTAATGATGCCACACGTTATTACGTGTCGGCAGGCTACACAAATACCGAAGGGCCACTGATCCAGAACAATTTAAAGCGCTACTCGCTGGCTACAAACGTCGATACGAAAGTATCGAAATACCTGTCAACGGGGTTAACGTATCGGTTGGCTTATTCGGAAGCGGTTGACAATACGCCCAGTGCCTTGCAATACGCGGCTGAAACGTCGCCCTGGCAGCAGATTTACGATCCAAACGGTCCATTGGGGTATGCGCCTTCGGTAAACCTGACGTTTAAGCCAAATCCCGAATTAGGAACGCCCGTTACGTCGCGGCCGCAGTATTTGCCCTCGATTCCGCCCTTCGTGGTCGATGCCACTACGTTGTTGTGGGGGCCGGAAACGAATAACAACCTTTACGGTATGGTCGCTACGTCCGACCGGACCTACACGTTGTTGCGGAATATCGGCACCGCCTTTGTGCAGGTTGAGCCGGTTTTAGGGCTGAAATTCAAAGGCACACTCAGCGTAGACTGGTATTATAACCGACGTAACGACTGGACAGCGGTCAATAATTATCTTTTCCTGCAAAATCCGGGAAATCCGTATTCTGTGGGCGATGGTACGTCGAAAGGAACGTATGGCGAACGACATTCGCGCAATGCCAACATTGTTAAAGAATTCAGCATCAATTACACAAAGTCGTTTGGCGATCACAATGTCGATGTGCTGCTGAACGCGATGGATCAGAAATACACCTATGAGTTTTTGCAGGGGGGCGCGTCGCAGATTCAGTATGCACAGCTGGAATTTCGCAGCCTGACCAACATACAGCCTTACACCAATGTCAGTTCGTTTCGTGACCAAAACGCGTTGCAGGGATATCTGGGTCGGGTGAGCTACAACTATGCCAGCCGGTACTACGTCGATGCGACGGTACGTCGGGATGGGGCATCGCGGTTTGCACCGGGTTACAAATGGGGTACGTTCCCGGCGATTTCGCTGGCCTGGCGGATTAGTGCTGAGCCGTTTATGAAAACCGCTACGTTTATCGACGACCTGAAAATTCGTGGAGGTTGGGGAAAATTGGGTAATCAGGAAACCCGTTCGTTTGCGTATCTCTCGCTCGTTTCCGATGCGCCCGATTATGCGCTGGGTTCGGGAAATGGAAACGGGATCGGTACGTTGCTGAACGGTACGTCACTGCCCGATTTTCCGGTGCAGGATTTGACGTGGGAAATCGGCAAAACGACCAGTTTAGGTGTTGACGGATCGTTCCTAAAAGGAAAACTGACGGCTACGGTCGAATACTATAACCGTCTGACATCCGGCATTTTACAGGCTGCGAACTTGGCCGCCAGCGTGGGTAATCAGAACCAGCCGATCCTGAACATTGCGTCGGTGCGTAACAGCGGGATGGAGTTTCAACTTGGCTATAATGGTACGGTTGGCAAAGACTTCCGATACAACATTTCCGGTAACCTGACTACCGTAAAAAACCGCGTTGAATCGACATTCCAGAACCTGCCCTTTGGCAACGAGTACGGACGTATCGAAGTGGGTCAGCCGATGAACTACCTCTGGGGGTATAAGAAAGGTGGAATCTTCCAGAACCAGGCCGAAATAGATGCCTGGAAAGCGAAGAATTCGGATGCCATCAACAACAACAATTTCGCGCCGGGAGACATGTACTTCCAGGACGTCTATGGCGATCCGAAAGATGCTGGTCAGCTACGTTCGGAAACGCCTGATGGCAAAGTGAATACCAACGACCGGACGTTCCTGGGCAGCAGCATTCCAGGATACTACTACGGATTTAATCTAGGCGGCAGTTTTAAAGGTTTTGACCTGTCGATTTTCTTCCAGGGTGTTGGCGATGTGTATCGCTACAATAGCTGGCGAGCTGCCGGAGAAAACATGAGTGGTGCGGGCAGTAACCAATGGACGACAACGCTAAACCGCTGGACGGCACAAAATCCATCGACCACAATGCCCCGCGCCGTTCGTTCGGACCCCGCCGGAAATAATCGTTTTTCGGATCGTTTCGTCGAAAGTGCCGCGTTTCTGCGGCTGAAAAACGTGCAGCTTGGTTACTCACTGCCCGCTTCACTGACTCGCTCGCTTGGCTTCGTGAATGGGCTGCGGGCTTATGTAGGCGCTACGAACCTGTTCGTCGTCACACCTTGGACAGGCCTTGATCCTGAAGATGTTGACCGGGGCGGCACTGATTTGATTCCGCCGGTACGTTCGATCACGATGGGTATTTCGGCCACTTTCTAATTCCTGAACATGAAAAAATATTCGATAATCGTTGTCTTGACCGTCGTTTTCACGACACTATTCTACGCAAGTTGTAGCGAAAAAAACCTCGACCTGCAACCGCTCTCGCCGACTGAAGCTTCGTATTTCACCGAAGAGTCTGATTTTAACAAAACGGTGCTGGGTGTATATGCTAAACTAACTGATTACTACTGGTTTAATGCTAATAGTCCGATTCACGGATTCTGGCAATTGCCGGGTGATGACATTACGTCTACCGGTACGTATGCGTTCGAAATTTTCGGTACGTTGCAGCCATCAACGGGGCAGAACGCAGCCTTCTATCGGATTGCTTATCAGTTAATTAACCGGGCGAATACAGCTTTGCAAAAGTTGGATGCAGAAAATGGCGTTATCAAAACGGCTAATTTGAAAAACTGGCTTCGGGGTGAAACGCTGTTTCTGCGCGGATACACAAATTTTCTGCTCTGGAATTACTACGGTACGGCGCCCCTGATCACCGAGCGAATTCAGACGCCGGACAAAATTACGCCACCCAGCTCAAAAGATACCGAATTGCTCGATCAGGCAATCAAAGACCTCACCGATGCTGCTACGTTACTGCCAGCCACCTGGGATGCCGCCAACCGGGGACGTGTGACTAGCAACTCGGCCAATGGATTGTTAGGAAAGGCATTGGTATTCAGAGGGTCCGCGAAGAAGGCTGCGGCTGACTTTACGGCAGCTATTGCCGCGTTTAACAAAATTTCTGGTGTTAGTCTGGTGCCGAATTTCAACGATAATTTCGATGTCAAAACCGAAAATAATGCGGAATCGCTGTTCGAATTTCAGGCTTCGCAGCCCGATTTCGATAACGTTTGGCTGGCTAATGATTTCCAGCGGAATGGCGTAGGCTCTACGTCGGCGTTCTGGGGATGGTACGAAAATAGTTCGCAGTTGGGCGGTCAAGCGCCTTACATTGCTACTCAGAAGTTAGCACAGGCTTTCGATGCTGGAGATCCACGAATTGCCTCTACGTTAGATACTAAAACGCTGAGTTTTTATAAATACTGGCATACCGGGGATCAGAAATCGCAGTCGGGTGTAGCGTCGGTTAATAATCCGCGCATTCTTCGGTACGCCGACGTACTGCTGTTGAAAGCTGAAGCAATCCTGGAATCAGGGGGTTCGACAACCGAAGCCATTGGTCTAATCAATCAGGTACGTACCCGCGCCCGCGAAATGGTGAAAGGCGGTACGTCGCCCGCCAATTTTGCGGCAGCTGAAACCGACAAAGCCAAAATTTTCGACTGGATCATGAGCGAACGGTTGCGTGAACTGGCGGGTGAAGAAGGTGGGCGCTGGCTTGATTTACGTCGTTGGCACATGGCCGGTAAAATCAATCTGGCTTCTTTTAACTGGAGTTCGGCACGTACCGATGTAGCTTTCAACGTACAAAAAAATCTGTATTACCCCATTCCCGACATCGAGACGAATCTAAATCCGAATGTCAAGCAGAATCCGGGGTATTGATGTACGAAAACCATTACCTCCCGTTGCTGTGTCTTCACAGCGACCTATGCGTCAGCAATACATTATCTACCGCATAAGTTGCTGTGAGGACACAGCAACAGGGAAGATTTCAAATTAGGTTGGTAAGAGACCTAGTGCAATTGCATACATTAGGTTTAGAATAAACAGCCCAGACACCCTGTATCTGGGCTGTTTCCATAAAAAAGATGGCCAGAAAGCCTATTTGCAATTATTATCCAAGTTTTTGCGCAAATCGTCCAAGTTGATTCTTCTCCATCGGTCTACTTTCGTTTCGGCATCAGTTATGGCCTTTACCCGAATAATTCGGCACTGCTACAGCAAGCTCAGACAGACAATGAGCACCAATCAAAGCTATCTGCTCGAAGCTTTGATTGTCCTGCTGATCATGCTGTTGCTGGTGTTGGGTATCGGCTGGATGTAGTCAACAACTCAACTAACCGAACCGATTATGATTGGGGGAACTGCTTTGCGAAATGAGTCTTTTTTGCGCATTGACGAAAACGGAAAAACGCCCAAATTTCAACAGATTGTCAACGGCGTTATTGCCCAGATTGAAGCGGGCATTTTCAAACCCGGCGACCGATTGCCGTCCATCAACGAGACCAGTGCCGAGTATTATCTGGCGCGCGCTACAGTCGAAAAAGCGTATTGCAACCTGCTCAAAAGCGGCCACATTACGTCCTTATATCGTAAAGGATTTTTCATTTCGCATGGTAAAATTGTCAAACGGGTTCTGTTCCTGACGGGCACAATCAGCGAAACGAATCGGGCTATTTTTAAAGCCGTTAGCGAACAACTGGGCAAATCCTACAAAGTCGATATTTACGCCTACGAATACCAGCGCGATTACTTGTTGGATGGACTTGAAAAACAGGCTGGAAACTATCATTACTTCGTACTGATGCCGCACCATCTGGGCGAAATCTGCGATCTGACCGACCTACTGAAGAAAATCCCATCGGATCGTCTCATTTTTCTGGATGGTTCAACCGCAACGGCTCCGCGAAACTGTGCATCAGTACGTTTCGGTTGCGGGGAACATTTTCGGTCTATTCTCGAAGCGAATGCGGCTGCTTTCCGTAACTATCACACGCTGAATTTCGTCACAACCGACAACGAATACATTCCGGCCGATTGGTACAGCGCCTTCCTGGAATTTACAGAAGCCCATAACCTGAATGGTCAGGTACTGGACGACGTTCGGGAGGCTCCGTTGCAGCGTGGGTCGGCCTATCTGCTTGTGGATGATGACGATCTTATAACCACAATTCAGGAAGCTAGTCGAAAGGGGTTAGAACCGGGCAAAGACATAGGCATTGTATCGTTCAACGATGCCAGTTACAAAGCGGTGCTGGGTGGCGGTATTTCGGTGATCAAAACCGACGTAGCAACGATTGGATGGAATCTGGCGAACATCATTTCGCACAACCAGAAACAGATCGTTCGCATTCCGATGCAATTTATCGACCGTGGGTCACTGTAAATCCCTTCTGACTCATGCAACGACTTTTTTTGCTTCTGATTCCGGTGGCGGCTTCGCTGGCCTGGGCCGTTGGGCATAAATCAACCACTCCGAAACTGTTCCATCGGCTTCCTTCCTCCCAAACCGGTATTACATTCAACAACCGAATTCAGGAATCGGATTCGGTGAATATTCTGCGCTTTGAATACCTCTATAATGGCGGTGGAGTCGGCATTGGTGATTTCAATAACGATGGCTGGCAGGATGTTTTCTTTACGGGGAATCAGGTTTCTTCCCGGCTATATCTAAGTAAAGGAAAGAACCAGGAAACGCCACTCAGTTTTGAGGACGTAACGGAATCGGCGGGTGTAATAACGCATGCCTGGTGTACGGGCGTTACGGTCGTTGATCTGAATCAGGATGGCTGGCAGGACATCTATGTGAGCGTAGCCGGTTACGACAAAGACACGACCAAACGGGCTAATCTGCTGTTTATCAACCAGACAAAGAAAAAAGGCGATCCGGTCCAATTTCAGGAGCAAGCTCGCGAATACGGCCTGAACGACATGGGTTACAGCACCCAAACCGCTTTCTTCGATTATGACCACGATGGCGACCTTGACGCTTACGTACTGACTAACGCACTCGACCGCTATAACCGCAACGCGCTCCGTCCCAAGATGGTAAACGGCGAAGCACCAAGTAATGATCGGCTGTATCGAAATGATGGGCATGGGGCTAAGGGCAATTTACTACCTACTCCTCAAACCCTCCGTCCTCTGCCCTCTACCCCCTGCCATTTCACCAACGTTTCCCGCGAGGCTGGCATCTTGACGGAAGGGTATGGGCTGGGGATTGCGATTGCGGATCTGAATGGCGATGGCTGGGAGGATGTATACTGTGCCAATGATTTTCTGTCGAATGACTTGGTATGGGTTAATAATCAAGATGGTACGTTCACGAACCGCGCAGCCGATTATCTGAATCACCAGACGCACAACGCAATGGGCGTCGATATTTCCGACATCAATAACGATCTGCTACCTGATATCATGGTCGTCGATATGTTGCCAAATACGAATCAGCGGCAGAAAATGATGCTGCCCGGCTACAATTACGACCGCTTTCATATGGATTTGCAAATGGGCTACCAGCCTCAGTACATGCGCAATACGTTGCAGTTGGGCGTTGGGCAACGCACCTTCTCCGAAATCTCCCAACTCGCGGGGGTTGATAAAACTGACTGGAGCTGGGCGCCATTATTTGCTGATTTTGATAATGATGGATACCGTGATTTGCTGATTACCAATGGCTATCGGCGCGACGTAACGAATCTGGATTTTACCGCTTATCTGGCCGATTTACACGCCGGTGGTTTTGGCGATGAGCAGGAGAAAAATAAAAAAGCTTACAAAAAGCTAATGGAGCTTCCAGACGTAAAGCTGGCTGATTTCTGCTATCGGAATCGGGGGGCGGAAGGGAGTTTAACGTTTGAAGACGTATCAGAACAATGGGGATTCGAAGCACCAAATTTCTCAAACGGGGCCGCCTACGCTGATTTAGATAATGATGGGGATCTGGACGTAGTGATCAACACTATTGATGATGAGGCTTTTGTGTATGAAAATGGCTCGGAGCAGAGGACAGAAGGTAAGGGGCATGATAATTCATGGCTTCGATTAACTCTCGAACGGAATCCATCGCAGGGAACCCGCGTCAATGTGTATTACGGAAATCGTACGCAAACGGCTGAGTTCAATCCGACGCGGGGATACGTATCATCGGTAGAGCCTTACCTGCATTTTGGGTTGGGTGCTACGTCGGTAATTGATTCTGTGGAGGTCATCTGGAATAATGGCACGTATCAGATGCTACGTAATGTAAAACCGAATCAATTGCTACGTATTGATTATAAGCCTGTTGGCAGGTATAGGCAACGTAGCGTTTCGACGCCTGCTTATTTTCAGGAAGTTTCAGCCGCTGAATCTGGATTGGATTATGTCCACATTGAGAGTGAATTCAACGACTTTGCGCAGACGCCTTTATTGCCGCATAAACACTCGCAGAATGGACCGCCGATGGCCGTTGCTGATGTCGATGGAAATGGATTGGAAGACATGTACATTGGCTCTGATTTTGGGCAGAAAAGTTATCTGTATTTTCAGCAATCAAACGGTCGCTTTACGAAAGCTGAACTTCTGAAAAATGCGAATCAGGAAGATACAGGTGCTTTATTTTTCGATGCCGACCAGGATGGAGACCAGGATTTATACGTCGTTAGTGGGGGAAGTCACGCAAACGGCCCGTCGGACGCTTACCAGGATCGACTTTATGTAAATGATGGGAAAGGCCGTTTTACACTTTCCAGTCAGGCTTTACCACGTATCAATAGTAGTGGTTCATGCATTACTGCCTGTGATTTTGATCATGATGGTGATATCGATCTGTTTCGGGGAAGCCGACTGATACCGGGCAGTTACCCGATGCCCGCCAAAAGTTTTCTGCTCAGAAATGATAAGGGTAAATTCATCGACGTAACAGCAGAGGTCGCTCCCGAACTACAAAACATTGGGCTTGTTACGTCCGCTGTCTGGGCTGATTTCGACAAAGACGGATTGCAAGACTTGGCCCTTTGTGGCGAATGGATGCCTATTTGTATTTTGAAGAATACAGGTGAACAATTCATTCATTCGCCTATTCAACATCCGTTGCGGCACTCATTTGCTCATTCAGATGGCTGGTGGAACACGCTTGTTGCTGCCGATTTTGACAATGACGGCGATATGGACTTGATGGCTGGGAATCTAGGGCTTAATACCAAATACAAGACTTCGCCTGAGCAACCAGTTGAGTTATTTGCCGCCGATTTTGATAAAAACGGACGTATCGACCCGATCTTAACGTATTACAACGGTGATCAGCAATGGATACGCCAAACCCGCGATTTGCTGACGGCGCAAATTCCATCCATGAAACGCCGTTTTCCGAATTTCGATACGTATGCAAATACGACGTTCAAAGAGTCTTTTACTGAAGACGAACTGAAATCAGCCTATCACCTAAAGGCGACTGAATTTCGAACGATGTATTTTGAGAATGTTGGTGGTGGTGAGTTTAAAGGACATCCCCTGCCGCAGGAAACCCAATTTGCACCCGTATACGGTATTCTGGTCGATGATTTTAATCGGGATGGACATAAAGACGCGCTGCTCGTTGGGAATTCCTACGCTTCGGAAACTATCGGTGGCTGGCAGGATGCGTCGAAAGGAACGCTTCTACTAGGTGATGGGCATGGCCAGTTTGTTGTAAATAACAATAGTGGCTTGACTATTGACAGGGAAGCAAAATCAGTTGTCCAATTTCTTCGAAAGGATGGTACAGGCTGGTTTGTAATTGGCAATAATGGCAGCCCACTTCAACTCTTTAAAAAAAGAAAAAATCTTGTTGAGGAGCAATAAACCACCCGGTTAAAGACAAAGCCCCTACTAACAGCAAAGGCTTGTCTCCATCATGTAAAATTTTTTGTAAACAAATCGCTTTCCCTCACTCATACTTCTTTCTCCTAAGTCAGCAAATAATAGTTAATTACCCACCTTTACGTAGATAGTTAGTTGCACCATTTACAGTAACTCGAATAGTACGAGTAGCGCGAATGTAGCCAGGAAGTCAGGGAAAGAAAGGGGTGTTTTTCTCGTTCTCGATTAAAACAAAACCCGGACTCGTTGAGAGCCGGGTAGAATTTGGGATGACCTTATATGGAAGCTCAATACCTGAAGCTTCTGACTTATTCGTCGGCCTCGTCTGGTTCGGCGTGTCCGTGAATATAGCCACCGGGCAGTTCTTCCTGATCCGCTAAAGGCGTATTACCCGGTTCATGCGATTCGGCTGATTCTTTGCCATCGGCCGTGTTTCCTCCTTGCTCTGCTTCGCCCCCTGGCGAATACCATCTGATGATTTTCATGTCTGTTTCGTTTTTGAGTACCTTCAGAAAACTGATGAAGAAAGATAAGGTTTTCAAAAATAAGATTTGCTCCTAAATCTGGATAATTTTCAACCTACACGATTTTTACAGGTGCCTGGTTGAACAAATAAGTGGGACTATAGCCGAACCAAAATCTGACCAATTTAGTGTAGCGCAGAACTGGACTACCTTACTAAACAAAACAAGCCCCCGCCGTTGCTGACTAGGGGCTTATCAATTGTGGAAGAAGCTTGAAAAACAATACTTAGACGGACAAACTCGATTCTGGTAACATAAAAAACGCCCTAACTAATAGTCGGGGCGTTTCTCGCTTCTATCCACACCATTGGAAGTGTTATCTTCCAATTCGGCTATAACCTACTCAATCAACCGTAAACGACCAACTCACATTAGGCAACGGTGTAAAAGCGTTGAAAATGCTGGTCAAGACTAGAATCTGGCTTGATCAGGGGTCGAGTCTATCGTTGGCTACTGTTTTTATTGGATTCAGTGGTTCAGTATACCAGAAATATTTCTGTAGGAGTTGATCTACAGCAATCCAATTGACAAAAGGTCGATTGCTCAAGGCTCTGTCAACTGTCAGCGGACACCCCACTGCAGCATCATCAATATACAAGTGAGCGTAACATTTGTTGCTGCTCGTCCAACTCGCCTGCGTGGGATTTGATTGAATACCATACAAGGGAATGTTCCGGTCAGCAAACCAGTTTACGGCTTCATCCAGATAGTGATCGTGTCGCATGGTAAATAGTATCAATCCTGCCCCATTGGCAGTGAGTGTCCGTAGCACTTCTACGGCATCAGGACAGTCTATCCCTATTTCGGGATACGCATGGGTTACACAGGTGCCATCAAAGTCAACAGCAATAACAACGATTGGCTCTGGTGTGGGCTTACTCTCTTTTTGTTGGTCCTGGTTGCTCATTTCTATAATTGGTGGTGAGTCAGTGAATCGTGAGTTAAACGGTACCGAATTTATCACGCGCTTAGTTTTACGGTGCGGCTAAGATAAATTCAATACAATAGTAATTGGGAATACCTCACCATTTCTCTGGTTTATAGTTGACTGGCATACAAATCCCAGGCCAATCAGTTGCAGTTGCATACCGAAAATCCTGTAGCCCCACGAATTGTGCAGGAACGAAAAAGTAGTGAGAGTTGCGTCAATATTTCGTCAAATCCAATCTCAGGAACTCTTCGTGAGCGGATAATCCAGTACACAGCCTTCCACTGGCTTAAACCGGATTATTATGATGAATTGTCAAAATCTGTCGCGGGGCTCCTCTCGTCCGATTCCAACAAGGGCAAGTAGGCTGAAGCTAACCTTCAGCCAATTCGAACGAAAAGAGAATTCCGTGTTTGCTGCGTTGTTAAAAACGGGACGCTTTTTTGGATTACTACTCGCCATGTGCTGGGGCATTACACTAGTCACTTTTGCTCAACCCCGAAAACCCGATGTAATTGTAAAAACCGACGAGCGTCGAATTTCGTGTCGGATCATCGGTGCCGACACGGCTGTTATTCGATACACAAACATGGCGGGAACGGCAAGTTACCGGATCAACAAAACCGCCGTTAGCTATATCGTTTACAGCAACGGGAAGGTGGTCAGCTTTATCAAGAAACCTACCCCTCCTATAAAGCCCCCAACCCTCTCTACTCTTCCCCAGAAACGCATATCCGAATTCGACGAGATTATAGCCGATCTGGAAAAAGGCAGGTCGATTCAGGGACGAATTATCAGGCTTCATCCTATCTTTTTCGATACAGGCTCAAACGCGGTACTTCCCCAATCATATGCCTATCTGGATTCTATTGCCCGCTTTCTGGTGAAGATACCTGCACTGACGGTTGAGATTAGTGGCTACACCGACAATACGGGAAATGCATTGTCGAACCGTCAGCTTTCGCATCGCCGGGCCGACGCGGTCAGAAATTACCTGGTTGTCACAAAAGAAATTGCCTCCCACCGAATAGAAGCAATGGGCTACGGGCAGGCGGGTGCCGTAGCGTCCAATCAAACCGAACAGGGCCGGGCAACTAACCGACGGGTTGAACTGAAATTTCTTGCATTAACTAACCAGACTTATGTACTACATCGCAAAGACGGTCAACGTATAGAGACTACGTTCGTGCTATTAAGTAATGACAACCAAACGATCAGCTATAGGGTAAATTCAACCACGCCAGTAGTACGAGTGTCAGTCGACGATATCGAGTTTATTACGTATCCTGATGGAAGCCGCCATGGAGTAGACTTAACCGAAATCATTGAGAAACAGGGTAATCCCCCGCCAACTGAGCCGACCCCAAAAAAGGTTTCGTTTCAGATAAACGCTTTACCAACGCTGATGCTGGGTGGTAAGGTGTGGTCCTCTCTCCCAAACGGATATGGCCATACGTTCGGAGGAGGTGCTTCAGCCCAGGTAGACTATTGGCTGACGAACGGAATAAGTATGGGTGCGGAATTGGGGTACTCAACCTGGAGAACGCAGGTAAATTTGGTTGAAAACCCAGGCGATCTACCCTATTATACCTATTCTACCTCCGCATCGCAGTTCTCGGCATCAGCTCATCTCCGCGTAAAGCTGGGAAGTCGTTTCTACCTGATGCCCCAGGGAGGAGCCGCCTGGCTTCAGGTAGCCATCCAGGATGCCGAAAACAAGGTTAGTTTCGATGGCCTCCAAACAACCTACGGAGGAGCAATAGGTTGCCTCATTCCGCTGGGACGAACGGTACATCTTGACGCTGGCTTGTTCTACCGGGCTGCTACTCCATCAAAATCACTAAAAACTGAATATGGTGTCGAACCTATGCAGTACGCAGGGGTTCGTCTGGGATTTGGCTTTTCTCATTGATCGCTTTTCAAACACACACAACCATGACAATCAAATCAATAGGCTTTTTAATTGGCCTTTCACTACTGGCGGGATGCACCGTAAAACGGGAATTTGTAACACCCCAGACAAACACTCCGCCCGGCCCTACGATTCCGAAAAATGTTGACCCAAACGCGCCAATAACCGGCGAATGGACGCAGGCAAGAGGAGGAGCAGGAGGTTTCGCAAACTACGAATCATTTAAAAATTTTCAGTATAACTTCGACATCGAAGGGAGTAATCAGCCAGTGGCCATCCAGTTAACATCCGATGTTATTGATGTGCAGTATGCCCTGTTTGATCCACTCGGCCAGCTCATCGACGTGCAGGGTAGAGGTCGGAGTGTAGGCGTAAACAACTATTCGCTCAACGCCGGTAAGTATCGTATTGTGGTTACGGCAGATCGGCGAGCAGTCGGTAAGTTTTCGCTCAGCCTACTTGGTACTAAAGCGGGGGCCGACCTTATTCCATCGTTTATTCTGCAATCGAACACCCAAAATTGGGGGTCGTTTGGGGGAGGGGGCCGAGAAGTAACCTTTAAAAATCACTTCTATACGTTCGATGTTAGTGAAGACAACACAACACTAGATGTTGAGCTATCATCGGCCGATGTAGATATTGCCCTCACCATATACGATGCCTTAGGTCAGCAAGTGGCCTCCGCAACCGGTAGCCGCTATCAATTTCTTTTACAAGCCATTAAGAAAGGCACCTATACAGTGATGGCGGGTACCAATGTACGAAGTAGCATCGGAGACTATCAAATGAACCTTTTCGGGAAAAAGATAGCCAATCTTAAGCGGGTTGAATCGCAGCTACTACAATCGAATACCCAAAACTGGGGGCCTTTGGGCGGTGGTGGCAAAGAAGTGACCTATAAAAACCATTTCTACACTTTTGAGGTAACCGAAGATAATTTTACCGTTGATGTTGAACTGGAGTCACCCGACACGGATGTTGCTCTGTATGTGTATGATCAGCTCGGCCAGCCATTAAACACCTCTTATTTTGGCGATCGTTCCAAATACGTTATACTCAAATTAAACAAGGGCACTTATAGTGTAATGGCGGCTACTGTTACGCGGGGTAGCGTTGGAACGTATAATCTACGACTGATCGGTAAGGTCCAAAATCTTCAGCGAGTTGAGTCACAATTCACGACTGTCAAAGGTACGTGGGACAACAAAACCTCCGCTGATATCTATTCGGTTGATCTCACGCCCAATACCTCGCCTTTAGACATCGAGCTGACTTCGTCGGAAACAGTCTGCCAGATAGATCTGCAAAACAGCTCAGGAACTACGCTTACCTACACAGTACTGGCGAATAACAGCAATCATCTGCTCGGCAAAAATCTGGCGAAAGCTACTTATCTGATCAAGGTATATCCTGGGCGAGTCAGTGGAAAACCGGGAACCTATACACTCAATTTATCTGGACGTTATGGCAACTTCCGAAAGCTTTAAATCTATCCTCTCGAACTAGTTAATCTCACTTAATAACCATGAAAAAATCGCTGTTGCTGATGCTGACGATTGGGCTGCTTGCGGCCTGTCAGAAAGTTCCGATGACAGGCCGCAAGCAGTTTATCGTGATTGGTGCCGACCAGTTAAACTCGCTGAGTGCGGTCGAATATAAGAAAGTATTAAATGCAAGCCAGGTGATTCGTAGCGGTGCTGATTACCAGATGATTCAACGAGTAGGCAATCGGTTGCGGGTGGCCATGGAAAACTATCTCAATAGCCACAATTTTGGCAACCGAATCAAAGGGTTTCAATGGGAATTTAACCTGATCCAAAACGCACAGGTCGTAAACGCTACGTGTATGCCTGGTGGTAAGGTTGTATTTTATACAGGAATTCTACCGTATACCCAAAACGAATCGGGAGTAGCAGCGGTAATGGGTCACGAAATCGCGCACGCTATTGCTGCTCATGGTGCCGAACGATTGAGTGAAGGGCTTATTGCCAACGGGCTGATGCAGGGCGGTCAGCTACTCATAAATGATTTATCGCCCCCGCAAAAGCGCCAAACGAATCTGCTCTTACTACAGGCCGCCGGGATAGCATACCAGTACGGAATGGCGCTTCCTCACAGCCGGACACATGAATCAGAAGCCGATCACCTGGGTCTAATATTCATGGCGATGGCGGGCTACCATCCCGAGGGCGCTGTCAAATTCTGGCAACGGATGGCCAAGGGGAGCAGCGGTCAAAATCCTCCTGAATTTACATCTACGCATCCATCGCACGAACGCCGGATTCGGGATTTACAAAAAGAAATGCCTGAAGCCATGAAATACTATAAGCCAAGAAAATAACGAATGGCGGATTCAAAAAAACGTCAACCTCAAAACAAATACACACATGAAATATTTACTATTACCCCTGGCCCTCCTCACACTTTTAGGCGCGTCTATAGGTGCGTACGCCCAAACCGGCAGACCTTCGAGACCTTATACCGGACAGAATACCAAACCAAGATACACCCCACCCCCGACCCGACCCTACACGCCAGCGAAGCCCAAACCCATCCGGTTGGGCTATCATCAGGGAGATAACTTAGTGTCAGTCGGGATCGGTTTAGCCAGCTATTATGGCTATGGTACGCCAATTGGCGCATCGTATGAAGCAGGTATCGACAAAGACTTCAGCGTTGGTGCCCAGATCGATTACAACGCGGGAAATTACGGAGATTACTACTACAATAACTACCAATGGCGATACACCTCAACGTATATTGGGGTAAGAGGATCGTATCATGTCAACCGGATATTGAACCTCAATACGCAGAAGGTTGATCTATACGCTGGTGCTGGATTAGGGTATCGGTCCTTTCGCTGGAATGACTCCCGTTACGGATACGGCTATGATTACAGCAGTGGCTTATTTGTGAATTATTTCCTGGGCGGTAAGTACTATTTCACTCCTACAGTTGGTGCCTTTCTCGAATTAGGTTACTCGGGCCTTTCTCCTTCGCGCATTGGACTTGCCGTTAAGTTTTAAGCCTGCGGTCTTCTTGGTCTCCTTGTCTGGCTGTAAAATAGTTATCCGTCTAGGTTAGCTATTTTACAGCCAGACAAACGTGCATTATACTATCTTTAGGAACTACTTACCTTTTTGATACCATGAAGGTTCTTCCACTCCACTTACTGTGTCTGGTGCTGTTGACCCTATCCGCTACCGCCCAGATCAACCCCCAACTCCTGCTGGCCATTCAGCAAAACAACCCACAGGCACTTAGTGCCGCCTTGAGTGCCAAGGCCAGGGCGAACCCCAATGCCACCGACTCGCTGGGAGCCACGCCCCTGATGTGGGCCTGTTACAAAGCCGACACTCCGCTGGTAAAGATCCTACTCCAGGCCGGAGCCAAACCCGAGTGCCGGGGCGTCATCCGCGTCGATGCCAGCACTAATTACGGCAACCTGACTAGCATCGCTGCCGGGCTGAACAAACTACCCTTGCTGCGCTACTTGGTGGACACCCTCAAACTCTCGGTCAATGAGGCAGGTTATAATCCTATTACGAAAAAAAATGATGGCTGGACCCCGGCCGAATGGGCTGCCTCAAAGGGCGATGCCGACATTTTGCGCTACCTGGCCGAGCGGGGAGCCGATTTGCAGGTGGGACAGGGTAATGTGATGGTGCTGACCGTTGCTCATAATAAATTCTCCATTACAAGTATTTTGCTGGAACGAGGGATCACTCTGAACAAGAAACACCCTCGTTTTAACGAGGTGAAAGACGGTTATCTACAGCAATTATTTGCGGGTGCGATTGTCCTCGGAAATTTGGGACGCTTTCGCATATCCATATTAGCGTTTGAACAACTGCGTGATTACTACAAGGAAGAGTTCAAGAGAGAAGACGAGACATATGCCATGTTCCTCCATTTGTTAGGAGGTTTCTATTACCTGGTGGGAGAATTT
Organism: Spirosoma harenae; assembly: GCF_054776975.1. Taxonomy (NCBI): domain Bacteria; kingdom Pseudomonadati; phylum Bacteroidota; class Cytophagia; order Cytophagales; family Cytophagaceae; genus Spirosoma; species Spirosoma harenae. The sequence continues at coordinate 191,355 of NZ_BAAHBD010000013.1, forward strand.
GATAATGCTATACAGTCGTACAAGCAAGCCAAAACCATTCGAGGGAAAGTCTTATCAACTGCTCATCCTGACTATGCTGCTAGTGTCAGTAACTTAGCTTTGATGTATGTAGCTGTAGGTCAGTATGAAGATGCGCTTACACTATATGAGGAAACCTTAGTCGTTATTGTCAATTCAAAAGGAAAGAATAGTCCGGAGTACGCAGGTATTCTCAACAATCAGGGAGAGCTGTACCAACTTATAGAACAGCACGAGAAGGCGTTACAACTGTATCAGGAAGCCTTAGGCATTATGGCTACTTTCAAAGACACGAAACCGACCGATTACGCAACTGTGCTCAATAATATCGGCCTATTACATCATAGAATGAGCCAGTACGAGAAATCACTGACAGTATATCTGGAGGCTCTTGCCATCATGGAGAATTACCAGAACTACCCCGGTTATTCCCAGGTCGTGAACAATTTAGCTATGTTGTACCTGATCATGGAGCGATACGAAAAGGCACTGCCACTATTTGAAAAAGCATTGTCAATTCGGGAAAAAACGTTTGGCAATACCCATTCCAAATATGGTGAATCTCTCAACAATTTGGCGGAGTTGTACCGGTATATGAGCCAGTACGACAAGGCGTTGCCATTGTATCAGAAAGCTTTAGTCATCGTAGCCAATGCGAAGGGAAAGAAACATTCTGATTACGCAACGGTCCTTGACAATATGGGGAAATTATACGAGAACATGGGCCAGCCTATGAAGGCCTTTCCTTTTTTTCAGGAAGCTGACCAGATCAATCAACAGAACCTGATGAACACCTTCGGCTTTATATCGTCCTCACAGCAGGCCAACTATGTGCAAGAGAACGAAGCAGTCTTTACGTCTAGCTACTCGTTTGCCTTACGACACCGTCGACAACAAGCTGATTTGGCAGGATGGGCTTATAATAATGCTTTGTTTCACAACGGTTTATTGCTGAATGCCAGTCAGCAACTCAACCGTACGATTGCTCAAAGCACCAATCCTGCTATCCGTCAGACGTTTGCACAGCTTCAACAGGCAAAGACATGGCTATATGCGCAATGGAGTTTGCCGGCTGAAAAACAGGTTGGCTTGCCCCAGCTTGAAGCGAAAGCCGATTCGCTCGAACAGATCCTCACCCGTCAGTCACAGGCGTTTCGCGACTTCCATCAAAATGCCCAGATCCAGTGGCCACAAGTGCAGAAGAGACTCGGCCGTAATGAGGCCGCTATTGAGTTTGTGGCCTTTCGTTACTCCAATAAACAGGTTACGGATAGCACACTTTATGCTGCGTTTTTACTCCGACCTGGATATAACCAACCTAAATTGGTACACCTATTTGAGGAACGCCAATTGGCCAAACTTTTAGATTATGCCCCGCCCCAGAAAAAAAAAGAGGAACCAGGTGATTTAATTAACAATATCTACCGTGCCGGACCTATTGGCGTAAACTCTAAAGATGAATCGGCCCAACTCACGAATGGTCAGGAATTAAGCCAGCTCATCTGGCAACCCCTTGACTCCCTCCTGCAGGGGGTCGATATAGTGTATTTTTCCCCGGCTGGCCGACTCCATGAGGTAGCTTTTTCTGCCCTCCGCTATCCAAACCCAAAGCGGGCTGGCAGCCTCACCTTCCGCCAACTTTTCAGCACTCGATTACTAGCTCAGGTTGGTACATACCATTCCCAACTTCCGGCCCAGTTCTCCGCACAACTCATTGGCGACATCGACTACGATAACTCACCCATCTCCTCAAGCGCCCAGTCTGCTGCTTCCCAGGCTAAAACCAACACAGGAGAGTTCCCCTGGCTGGAGCATAGTGGTGAGGAATTGAACAATCTTAAACAGCAGCTTCATTGGTTGAGTGTTGATCAAGTCTGGCGGAAAAAAGCTGCTTCTGAGCCTCAGGTAAAATCATTGTCGGGGAAATCAGTAGATGTGCTCCATTTTTCGACCCATACCTTTAGCCGAAATACCGCTGGTAGCCAGCCGAGTGGGCGATCCGGTAAGAAAACGGCACTGCAAGGGGATAGCAGGGTAATCAATCCTCTTTTCCAAACAGGACTGGCCCTGGCCGGAGCCAACCGAGCCACACATCCAAAAATACCAGGCAGTGAGGTCGATGAGGGATTGTTGTATGCGCAGGAAGTAGCCGAGATGGACTTATCGCGTACGTCGTTAGTATGCCTGGCAGCCTGTCGGACCGGCCTGGGCCAAGTCCACAGAAGCGAGGGCGTATATGGCCTAGCGCGAGCGTTTAAGCTGGCGGGTGTACGCTTTCTGATATTGAGCCTATGGAATGTTGAGGATAAAGCAACCAGCGAGTTTATGAGTCGTTTTTATCAGAAGCTGTCCGAGAGTCGGGATGTACGAAAAGCATTCGAAGCCACCCAAGCGGATTATCGTAAAAACCAACCCAACGATCCCTACAAATGGGCTTTCGTATTAGTGGAGTAGTATTTACTGATATTTATTCCTACTTAAGTTCTGTAAAAGAAGCCTCCCAAACGGGAGGCTTCCTGAAAGTTGACTCCGTAAGCAAATCCCCTGGTATGGTTCCTTTCTACCACCAGCCTTTACGTGACGTTGCTTCTTTTTGCAAATCGGCAGCTATCCCAGCAAAGTAAGGGTCAGACCAGCTTGACTGGCTATTCAGCAGATCTATGCATTTTTGTTCCTCTCCTGTTACCAGATAACACAAGGCCAGATCGTAGGTAGCCATGTCCTTCGTGAGCGCGTTGGCATTAGGCGAAGAACGTACTTTTTTGAAGGATTCAATGGCGGCCGGATAATCATCTTTCCACAAATAAGCCCGACCAAGGTAATAGGCCCGACAGGTTTCTGGAATGCTGGTCAGTTGGTTCAATTGGCCTATTCGTTCGTCTATTGTGGCCGAGGTTGTTTTACTTTCATAGGTGTAGAACTTGTCTTTGAGTTCAGCCGAGCAGATTTCTTTATTTTCATTGGGTGCAGTTAATGCCCCTTGCGTGTTCAACGCATTCCCAAAATTGCCTTTTGCTCTGTCAGGATACTGAGTTTCCTGATACATATAGCTACCTCCCCCAAAAATGACCAGTCCAGTGGTCAGTGCAAAGGCTAACCGGGCGGCTGGTGGTTGTAATACCATCTGGAGTTTTTCGACGGCAGCGTCCAACCAGATATTGAGTTGCGAGCCTATCTTTTCCCACCAGCTTGGTACGGGTTTGATGGGCGGTTCCACTACAGGAGTCACCATTACCTGGGCTTCTGCCTCTTCAAACCGTTTAACAAGCAACGCTTCGTAACCGCCTGGGTCGTGTGCGTCATGGGCTAATCGCAGTGCCTGATAGGCTTGTGCAAACTCGGTGTTTTCCTGTAGTAATTTCCAGAATTCCCGCTTTTGGGTTCTGGTTTCCTGTCCGTTTATATGTAGAAGGAGCTTCTCCTTTAATGCTTCTGAAAGTGCCATAATTCTAATGGATAATTTACTCGTTCAAAATGTCAACTAAAATGTGTTCCTGGGCCTGAATCGTCTCAAGCACACAATAGAGGATAAGATCCTTTTCCGATAGCGAGGCCTTTACTTGTTGATCCGAGCGAAATTCATCCGGAAACGAAAGTAAAATCGGTTCTCCATCTTCTCTGGCAACACTAATCAAGACATTTGATTTCTGATTTTTCTTACCAATAAATGCTAGTCCGCTATTTGTTTTTCTATTGAAAAACAAGCTATTAAATAAGTTTACAGCTTTATAACCACCGTCGCGAACCTGTCCTTGATAGGTATTATATCCAACATCATTCAGATGGCTTTGCTTCTCCAGATAGTTTTTTTCTTCTGGAGTATCTTTTTCTTTGGGGCTGATGCTGTATGCATAGTTCAAAAAGGCATTCATGCCCTTTTCATTAAGAGAGTCACTTAATTTATCCCGCCAACTCGTCAATAATGTAGCATGTTTATTGGTAAAATCGTCTATAGGAACATCCTTGAACCTGTACTTGCCCGAATCGTCTTCTAAGTTAGTCTGAACTTGTCTTCGGACCGAAGGGAGCGTGGTCAGATTACCGGAGCTCTCTGTGCGAGCGTCTCGCTGTTCGCGCTGCATATCAACTATTGTGTGTTTTGAATACTGATTAAGTGTAGCCATCACCGAGTCAACAAAAGTGTTCTTTTGGGGTTCAAAAGTGCCGTTCCGAAGAATGTCAAAAAGTTTCCCGGCAGCATCGCTACTAATGATGTTGGCATTTTCGGCGGCATCGTTGATATTCTGGCGCAGGAGCGCTTTCTCTTTTAATCGATCAAAATCTTTAACCATAGCTTCTCCCTCCCGAAGAAATCGCCAACGAAAGCACAGGATGCTATCTTTGAGTTCAAGTGGATCATAGGGCCTTGTTATGGCTTGCTCAAAGGCAGCGACGTATGGATCAGCCAGAGCAATTTTCATAGCGCTGATTTTTGACTCCACTAGCTTTTTCAGTGTTTCGAGGCTGCTCTTCTGAAAGAACTCGATCGAAAGCTCAAGAACGCCTTTTGCCTTAGCAGGGATTTTACCGTTTGATTCAAGCCGATTTTTGGTTTTGTCAGCGCGCTCCTGCTCCTTCCGTAGAATGGTGGGGGAGGCATATACGTTTTCCAAAAGGTATGCCAGGTCGAGAACCACATTTTCATTCTCCTGTTTCAGGGCGTCAAAAGCCTCTTCATCGGTAATGCCTTCCAATTGTTGCCAGAGCTCAATCGCTATCGCCAGGTCGTCACGAATCCCATCAATTTGCGTTTTAAAATCGGCGATGAGGCTGTTGGCATCTTTGGGGGCTTTTGTGTTTTGCTTGTCAACCTGTGTAATATCGACAAACGTTGTTGGATTATGAAACAGGATAAAACCCGCCCGAATAAGGTGATGGAGCGGCTGATCGGCCATTTGGTACGACTCTTTCAGCGACTTCAGATCTAGTGCACGCTGTTCGTCTGCCTTATCGTCAGTGTCTTTTACCCCCTGAAGGCGATTGCGCAACCTAAAGGCTTTCTTCCAGAGCGGCTCCAACTGCTTCACACCCTGTGCTAATGCACCCACGTGTTGTTGAATCGCTTTAACGTCGGCTGTGGTGCGAGCTTTTTCAGCTTTCAAAGCTTGAACGCGTTTTGTCGCCTTTTGGTAGGCCTCTGTCGTACCGTCCGGATCTTTAGAAAGCAATTTAGCCTCCTCAGCACGGGCGTCTTTGAGGGCTTTATCGGCTTTCGAGTCAAGAGTAAGTAGTTCGGCTTCTTTGTCCTGAGCCTCCCTGAGGGCTTTCCCAGTTTCAAGAACCTTTGTGCGTACTCTACAATGCTCCCAGAGCGGATTCTGGTTATTGTTTGTCTGCATGCTGATACATGGATTTAATAGTACATCACCTGATAACGATCTTCCCTCTCATTACAGAGGTTTTCATAAATATATCGCTCGAAGCAAGCGTTGTGAGATGAGGTTAAAAAATATTTTTTGAGCAATTCTCCGGACACCTAAAGGAAAGTAAAAAATGCTATTTTCATCTTTCTATTGACACAATTTTATCCATGCGCCACACCCTACTAACCCTTCCTGTCTTATTACTAATCACCCTCAAGGCAACTGCTCAGATTGCACCTCGCCTGTTGGTGGCCATCCAGCAGAACAATCTCCAAGCCGTGCAAGCCGCACTCAGTGCTGGAGACAGCCCAAACACTACCGACTCACTGGGAGCCACGCCCCTGATGTGGGCCTGCTATAAAGCCGATATCTCCGTAGTAAAATTACTGATCCAACACGGAGCAAGAACCCAATGCCGTGGTATAATCCGCGTTGATAACAGCACCTATTACGGCAATCTGACCGGCCTGGCTGTCGGACTCAACAAACTACCTCTACTGCGATACTTGATCGAAACTTTAAAACTACCCATCAATGAACCAGAATATAATTACAAAACAGGCAAGTATGACGGCTGGACGCCAGCTGAATGGGCGACTGCCCGTGGACATCTGGAAGTGCTGAGGTATCTGGCCAAATGGGGTGCCGATTTAGAGGTAGGTAAGGGCAACCTGGTAGCCATTGCTATAAGCGAGTCTCATTCCGCTATCGTGGGCTGGCTTCTGGAACAAAAGATTGTCCTGAATAAAGCGCACCCCCGTTATAACTACCTATCATATTTTTACTTTCATCAGCTTCTTCCTCTGGTTCAGGCATTCGAACAACAAGGACGCTATGAGACAGCAGCCCTGGGTATTGAACAAAGGCGAATTATTTACGGTGAAAAGGTGAGTAAAACTGACAATGAGTATGCCAATATTCTGAATAGTCTGGGTGGCTTGAGCCATAAGATGGGTCACTATGAAAAGGCAGAGTCCCTGTATAAGGAGTGCCTCCTCATTCAGATTAATACCCTTGGAAAACAACATCCTTCCTATGCTACCACCCTGAACAACCTGGCTTATCTATACGGTTCGATGGGCCAATACAAGAAGGCGGAACCCTTGTTTCATGAAAGCTTGATCATACTGGAAAAGGCCTTTAAGAAACAGAATTCTCATTATACTACCACCCTGAGGAACCTCGCGGACTTGTACCATTGGATGGGCAGATATAAAAAGTCGGACTCTTTATATCAGGAATGCCTGCGAATTCAACAAGCCTATTTGAACGAGCAAGATCCAGAGTATGCTACTACTCTGAACAATCTAGCAGACTTATATCGGTCGATTGGCCAGTATAAACAGGCAGAACCCTTATATCGGAAAGCCTTGTCAATCAGAGCAGCAACCCTGGGCGAACAGCATCCTGATTATGCCACTACACTGAATAATTTAGGGCTTTTATACTGGGAAATGGACCAGTATAAACAGGCAGAACCCTTATACCGGAAAGCTCTAATGATTACTGAGACCATTTTAGGCAGGCAACATCCTGACTATGCTATATCCCAAATCAATTTGGCCACTCTATATAAGCGTATGGGGCAATATGAACAGGCAAAGACCTTGTATCAGGAAAACTTAGCGATTATAGAGACTAATCTGGGCAAGTGGCATCCCGACTATGCTGTTACCTTGAACAGTTTGGCAGGTCTATATAGGTCGATAGGGCAATACAAACAGGCAGAATCCTTATACAAGGAGGCTTTGGCAATTACAGAATCCGCCAATGGCAGGCTGCACCTCTCCTATGCTACCACCCTGAGCAATCTGGCGAGCTTGTACAACTTCATGGGGCAGTATGAAAAAACAGAGCTGTCGTACCGGGAAGCTTTGGCAATTATTAGAGCTTCTGTAGGAAAGCAACATCCCTCATATGCTTCATTACTGAACGATCTGGGAGATTTTTACAAGTTCTTAGGACAGTTCGAAAAGGCCACGAACTTATACGTTGAGGGATTTTCAATTATACAGGCCTCTCTGGGAAAGCAACAGCTTTCTTATGCTAGCGCCCTGAGCAAACTAGCTGACCTGTATCGATCAATTGGCCAGTACACTAAGGCGGAGCCATTGTATAATGAGTGCTTGCACATTCAGCGAACCGCCCTGGGTAACCAACATCCCTCCTATGGCTCGACTCTGAATAATCTTGGAGAATTATATCGATTAATGGGCCAGTATAAACAGGCAGAACCCTTATATGAAGAAAGCTTGATAATTATAGAAGCCAGCCTAGGCAAACAGCACCTCTCCTATGCTATCACCCAGAACAATCTGGCTTTGCTGTATATGTTAACGGGCCAGTATAAACAGGCAGAATCCCTGTATAAAGAAAGCCTGGCAATTATAGAAACCAAACTAGGCAACCAACACCCTGATTATGCTATCACGTTGAGCAATCTGGCAGGCCTATACGAGTCGATGGGTCAGTATGCAAAAGCGGAACTCTTTTTTAAACAGTGTTTGCTTATTAATCAGCATAACCTCCTGCAAATCTTCACCTTTACGTCTTCTATCCAGCAAGCTGACTATACCCAGGCAAATCGTAGTCTATTCACCCAGAGTTACTCTTTTGCCTTTCGTCGCCACCATGATCAGCCCAGTTCGGTTGGATGGGCGTATGATAATGCCCTGTTTCACAATGGCCTCCTACTCAACGCCAGCCAGCACCTCAAGCGAACACTTAGCAATAATACTGATCCAAAAATTCGGCAGGTATTCGAACAATTTCAGCAAGCTCGTACGGCCCTCAACGCCCAGCGAATTCCCCCAGCAGACAAACTGACGAGCACAACTACCCTGGAAGCCCGTGCTGATTCGCTTGAACAGGTACTCATCCGCCAATCCCAAGCATTCCGCGACTTCCGCCAGAATGCCTTGATTAAGTGGTCGCAGGTTCAGCAAAAACTCCGGCCAAACGAGGCAGCCATCGAATTTGTTGCTTTCCAGTATCAGAATGGCAAAAAATGGACCGACAGCACTCTGTATGCCGCCTTTGTACTGCGTCCTGGTTATAGCCAACCCAAACTCGTTTCGCTCTTCGATGAACGTCAACTGGCCAAACTCCTCGATGCATCAACGAAAAAGGACATTGACCAGAAAGTGAACGAAATTTACCGCGCAAACAGATCGGCAAAAGGTCCTATCGGTGTAAGCACTCACTCAGGCAGTACTCAGCTCACTAATGGTCAGCAACTTACCCAGCTTATCTGGCAACCGCTGGATAGCCTTTTGAAGGGAGTCGATACGGTGTATTTCGCTCCTGCTGGTCGGCTTCATGAGGTAGCTTTTGCCGCCTTGCCCCACCTTAGAGCCTCCGCCAACCTTTCCGATAGCCTCTGCTTGCGTCAGGTTCTTAGTACCCGCTTGATTGCTCAAGTCGGTAACAACTATACTCCCTTGCCCAGTCAGTTCTCGGCTCACATCTTCGGCGATATCGACTACGGAAACAATCCTGACCGACTCGTTACTCCAACCATGCTACCGATCCGTCCAGCTCGAAAACCCACTCATCGCAACCCCAAAATGCGGAGTGAAGAAGAGGAGTTCAGCGATCTCGAATACAGTACCAAGGAGTTGAATCAGTTGCAGAAACAACTCGCCTGGCCCAAAGTCCAACTATACCGAAGACAAGCCGCATCCAAAGATCAGTTTATAGCACTCTCTGGCCAAAACTTCGGTGTGTTACATGTCTCAAGCCATGCTTTCTTCCTAGCTGATCCACAACCACAGGTACTTGCCCAGGCAGGCTCGTTGGATGAGAACCAACGTAAAGACCGCCCCCTGCTGCGATCAGGTCTGGCGTTGGCTTGCGCCAACTACTTTACCCGTTCAGGTCAGCGTCTGCTGGGCGAGCATGAGGGAATTGTAAATGGGGAAGAGGTAGCAGACATGGATCTATCGCACACTTCTCTGGTATGTTTGGCAGCCTGTAAAACGGGCCGTGGTGTTATCCATGACAGCGAAGGCGTGTTTGGACTACAGCGGTCGTTCAAACTGGCCGGAGCGCGCTATCTACTGATGAGCCTTTGGGATGTAGCAGACGAGGCTACCAGTGAATTCATGATTACGTTCTATGAACAATTGAGCAAGCAGAAAGATGTGCGAAAAGCCTTCGAGTCCACTCAGGCTACGTATCGAGTCAAATACAGGAATGAACCCTTCAAATGGGCTGCTTTTGTGCTAGTCGAATAGTCGCCACACCATTAACACCCGATTGTTATGTATACACGCTTTTTTCTACTACTTGCCCTTTTTATTGGCTTTGCCCAACTGACTTATAGCCAGCAGAAGGTGGTGAGCCAGCAACGTTTAAAACAGCAAAAGACGCCAGCTTCCCCGCATAAGGTGGCTCTGCTCATACACATTGATACCTTTCTGAACAAGAACCATGATAGTCTTGTAACGGCCGGTGGACTAAAGTTGGTGCGAGATGCCCTGAAACGGCAGAAGTTTACAATCTATCGGGAGCTGAAAAATCAACAGGCTACCATCCAGAATATCCATAAGGTACTGGCCTCGCTCATTGAGCATTTACAGGGAAAGAAGGGTGCTATCGTAACCATTGTGCTTGATTCTCATGGCGAGCAGGTGCCTGACCTGAATGGCGATGAACAGAAAAAGACGACCGTTCCGTCTGCGCTTGGAGTAGATCTGAAGGATGAAGCCTTTGTGGCCTTCGATAGCCCTAAAAGCATGGGAGAGGCTGAATTGGAATCACTCCGAAAAACCAATCTATCTAAGCTGAAGGACTATATTGCCGGATTTCTCATCGACGACGAGCTGGCAACTTATTACGACCAAATTCGATGTAACATTGGTTCTCAGGGGCACTTGGTGGTCGTACAACCCGGCTGCCACTCCTATTCGGGAATGAGGGGGAATGAAGGTAAACTAAAAATTACTCAACGATGGGCACCTGACGAGGCTATACCTAATCCAGGATGCAGGCCCGAAGAACAGGGAAAGTTATTCTATTTTTCGTCCACCGAGGACGACTCTTACAAAGTAAATACCGATCATGAACGAACAACCAGCGCGTTGCTATATCCCTTCAGCAAAGCCCTGGACCGATTGTCGACAGGAATTACCTACGAAGATTTGTGTGATATGATTGTTGATATTCGGCAGGATGAGCAAACGGAAGTCAATCCATATTACAACCCGGCCCTGTCGCAGGATTCCGATAAGCGCCTGCCTGTTTTCAGAGGGTTCATCACGCCTGCTGACCAACTCACTCAATTTGTTACCGACCTAACCCTAATCAAACTAAATTTCGCCAAGCTCTTTGACTCGTTCTGGAACAAAAAGCAAACTCGAAGTGGACGCACCCGCGGTCCCAATGAGGCTACTGTACCCGAGAATCTAGTCGTCATTAACGACGGTATGGCGGGTGGTTTCGCGCCGGGGCAGGTGGTTGAGTTTGCCGATACCGCGGGCAACAGTGTGGTCTCAGGCGTTGTCGTGGCCGCCGACAATGTCCATGCACTGGTTCAGTTAGACAGAGCCAATTCACTGGTAAACCTCTCCGTTCGCCGACCCTCGCTTACGTTGCGATTATACGCCGATGCATCCGTTCCAGCTTCGTTACGCATTGCGTTGAACCACTGGGTAGCCCTTACCCAAACACCTCAAGAAGCGCAGCTTCGCCTGACGTGCCCGGACCAGTCAGGAGCCTATACGCTTTGTGCCTCTGGCTTACCCTACAGTCAAAACGGCTGTACGTCCCTTTCGGATGACAAAACAGTGCTTCGAAAGCTGAGAGGTTTAGTCGTATACCAGATTCTCCGAAGCAAAGAACGTCGGGATTCTATCTCCATTTTCCAGCAACAAGCCAGATGGGTTAGCGGAAAAATGATTAAACTAAAAGACACAATCTCTCTCAAGTCGTGTTATGATAAAATAGATGAGGGGTGGAGGAGAATAGATCTGCTCGAAATCCTGCCAAACAAACCCACATTTGTCTATCAGGACCATCTCGTAGTTGACACAATTCAGTCCAGTCTGGTAATTAAAACGACAGAAGCTAAACCGAATCAATACGTCCAGTACCTTGATATTTTACCTGATCAATACACCAAAAAACCAGGAGGTCCCGCTTATGACTCACTTGGGCGCGAGTTAGTTGTTCAATCAAGCTACCGGGGTAACAACACGATAGATATTGCCTGTTTTAGCCCTCCCTTTGGCCTTGAAGAAAACGCTTTTGTATTCTCCAGCGAGCCAATAAACTTACAAGATGTTCTGGATGGAAAAGTTCGGCCGACCGACAAGCTATTGAATCAGATTCAGTACGTTATTTTCTCATACCATTATATCCTACCTGATCGGACAGAATACCAAGTCAAATAAAACGGGGTATATCTCAGCCAGCTTTCCAGAACGATAATCCTTTTAGAAACTTCATAAAACGGTTATCATCATGTTAGCTCTCCTGCTTTATTTGGATCACACACCGCTCATACGGGTGGGTTTAACCTGCCTCAACAAAAATGACCTTTTAAACTGGCTGCACAACGGCCCCCTGGCTCTACACCGAAACCAATCCTTTATGCTGACCGTATGAACAGCTTCTTACGCTCCTTTCTAGTAATGGGTGTGGTAGGAATGATACTGAGTAGCTGCAAGGATCTTGATGAAGTCCCTGCTTTAGATGCCCCCAGAAAATTTCTGACGGATCGTCCCTGGCGCGTTTGTTGCCAAACGATTCATCCGGCGGTTCGCTTACCACACCATACCACACCACTATCAAATCTGGACCCCATTCGGCCCGATTGCGACCGGGATGATATTCTCTACTTTGCCTCACATGGCCACTACCTGTTTGCTGAAGGGCCAACCTCCTGCCGCCCCCGTGCTGATACAATACTGAATTCGGGAGATTGGAGCCTCACCGGCCCGCTCGATTCACTCTATCTTCATACAATTGATCACGAAGGGGATCGGATGACATATCAGATACTCCATCTCGACTCAACGCTGCTTGTCCGCCAGTTCCGATATGTCTATCGGCACCAGCCCCACGTGATCACCGAAATGCTAAGGCCAGTTCGTCAATAACTTTCCCATCAGCGCGTCGCAATAAGTTGTTTCGTTTGTATTACCGATCAGTACATGATTGAGTCGCAGCTCCTATTGCTCTGAAAAATCGAAACATCCATCTCACAGCCCTTAATCAGGTCGGTATATCTATAGAAGGTATAAAACCAGGTTAAGTCATGGAAGAACTGTTGCTTATTGACGAATCTGTTGCGCTTACAAGGGCCCAGGAAACAGCCAGTTGCAGCGCCCATAAAGCCATCGATTGGACACTACCCTCTGAGATGAATAGCTCCATCATTGGCTGGATTGATGACACTTGGGAATACACTTACCACCTAGCGAATGGGCAAGTGATCTGAGCCAACTGATTTTCCTGGCCGCTGTGAAGCACAGTGGCCAGGAAAACAGGGGATTACTAACCACAGCCTGAATACGCCTTTAATTGATTTCCTTGAACAGGCGTTTTCGAATAAGAACTTGCGCTACTCATACCGATACTTTCCGGTTCCATCCACACCTAGTTTCGTACAAGTTGCGCAGAAAAAAGGAGCTCGAATCGCTCCTTTTTTTTCAAATCTATGTACTTAAAACGCTATTTCTAAACCACTATTAACTAAGTATTCAACTAGAAATCAGGGTACTCTGCATCGTTTTTTTTGTCATGCTGACCGGTCAGCATGACAAAAAATAAGCTAATGTATTTTCATCGAGCTACTTATAAAACCATCGGTAAACCCCACTAAATAGAAGACATACGTACAGGCAGTTGATTCAAAAGCACTCCATGGTTAGAGTTTTCTTGAGGTAGCTATCTCAGGAGGGTATTCATTCAGGATAATCAGTTAGAAGCAGGGGTCGAGTTTAACCAACTGTCCCGACTGCTCTCACTCTTGCTTATCAAATAGCTATGAATATGCCCATACTACTTCTTTACTGCCTGTTAACGCTGGTATTTGTGTCCTGCGATCAAATACCCCAATCCATTCCAGTCTCGCAGCCCACGATTGTTGTGGTTGGATATGATATTTCGGCCTCTACTAAAGGCTATTATGCCATCACAGCGGCTCATCTGGATTCGCTCTACGATCGAATGGCTCGCCGGGGTGGTGGCGAGGTCTATGTGGTGATGATCCAGAGTAATTCAGCGATCCAGAAACCCCTTCAAGCTAGTGTTGCTCCTTACCCAACTCTGATGCCTGTTACTGGTATTCCACCCCGACGCGAGAAAATTCGACGAGCGAATGAACAGCTAATGGCCGAGCATCGCGCCCAGCGAGATCGGTTCATTCATCAGTTGATGGTGATGACTCAGCAATCATCTCATGAAGCCTACACGGATATCGATGGAGCCCTGGCCCTTATGCAGACGATCGCCAGCGAAAAACGGTACCAGACCTATGCCAGGCGAGTACTGCTCATTACGGACGGCGACCAGGAACTACCCCGGCAGGGTCACGTACCGATTCGGACCGTAACGCTCGATGCAAACCAGGTTCATCTGGTTCGCCCAAAAACGCAAAACCTGCGAAACGCAATCAGTAAATCGCAGCCAGTGCATATTCATGCCACACTCGACGATGCTATTCTATCGATCACAATTTAACCCAATACAGTCATGACAACTCAAATCAATCTCTTCGATGTAATGACAGTCAAAAATAGAGCTGATCACCATGCCAGCCTGTTTAATTACTATAGCCGACTCTACACCCAGGCATCTGAAGAGCGAAGCCAATTTATAAGCCGTCACCCGGAATTGCAGCACCACCATGCCACCCCACTGACGGTCGGTATCGTGGTCTTGATTCTGGTATTGCTGGTCATTTTTCAGACCAATACCGATGGGGCTGCTGTGGCCGAAATCCTCTTTGGCGATACAATCAGCGATTCACCCCTTTTTACTTTTGGGCTCGGACTGGCCCTCTGTCTGTTTGGCTTTATAGCCAGCAAAGGGTTAAATTTCAACTATGGGCAGGAAATGGATGCGATTGGCCGTCGAAGATTGACCACCAACTGGTGGGTCAGCCTGTTGGCTACGCTGATCTATATTGGATTTCACGTTTATATCAGCGTAATGCTTTACCAGACCGGCGGGGAGAGTGGCCATTGGGCGGCCTGGTTGCCAACCTTTATCGCATTTATCGACGTTTGCATGAGCATACTGTTCGGAAACCTGACGGTGCTGGTCATTCAGCGAATGAGCCGCGACAGCCGTATCGCTAGTCTGACCCGAAAAATGCGAAAGGCCGCCCAACGCACAGGGGAAGCGGTCAATCATTATCGATTGCTACTGAAGCTTTATAATGAGTCGCTACAAATGGGTGAACTGGTTTACGAAGAAACAGGAAATGTTTCCCAGGCACTGGCTTACCATCAGAACCCCGGCATCTATCAGTTGCCCACTGGCTCATTGGCGTCAACCGAACCTCCTCGCCAATCGCAGCTCGACGATGCCCGGTATGCTAAAGTTGGTCATGAGCAATGATAGCGTTCTTACTGGCTTAGCGTTTTCAAAGGGAGGATAACTAACTATCCTCCCTTTATTTATTCCACTACATGATACAGCGTTTGAATGTCATTGCGACATTACCAACTTCCCCCCCATTTGAGGGCAAAAGCCTTTCGGCGCTCTTCCAGATCAGTAATCGGCAGTAGATCATCAAAGTGTACCCAAACATCCATATAGACAATTCCGTAAGATCCCTGTAACACGTCAATACATTCTTCTTCATAATACCAGGTCCAGACTCCTCCCGGCGGTGAAATTTCTATATCCCGATGTTCAACAAATTTTTTCTCGGCCAGTTCGTACGCTTTTTCGATTGCTTTTTCACTAACAACCTCTTCGCTGGAGTACAATCTGACATTGTAGCCATAATCCGTATTGATCAGAAAAAAGGATTGGTAATCAAACATTGCAATTAGTTATGCCTTAGTAAGATGTCTATGGAATAAGGGGGTAATATAATCAACTGGCTACAGATCTGCTTGGCGCTTTTTATTACTGGATGATAAAAATACAGGGCTTCCTAGACCATAAATACAGGTTTACCTCGATTTTACCGCATCAGTCCTAGCCTCAACTTTGCCATACGTTTCATCTAATCCAGTCAGCACGTATGGAAACCCATCTAAACATTAATGGTGCCTGCTTACCTCCTAGCCTATTACTCTTTGCCCTTGGTGCCTATCTTCTTTACCAGGGCTATCAAACCATCTCATTTTTCCTCGCTCTGGGCCACCGAGGACAATCGACCATAGGGCGAGTTATTGGCTTACAGCGGTATATCTCACATGGGGAGCATAGCGTTGAACATACCCACCCCCTGTTTTCGTATAAGGTTGATGGACAATGGTATGAGATTGAGTCAGAGGATGGATTATTGCTGGAAAGCTTTAGGATCGGCCAGGAAATGGAGATACGGTTTCTCCCGGAAAATCCCAGAAAGTTCACCTGGCGCAAAACAGCAATAGCCGGCGTCGGATCGGCCGTTTTGGGTCTACTCCTTATGTCAGTATCCGGCTGGGTACTGCAGCAGCTTCTGAATAGTCTCTAGGCTCTGTACGCTATTAGTAAAGTTCTGCTGCGTGATGTATCAAGCAGCAGAACCAAGAATTTTATTTCCAGCCTCCTCCTAAAGCGCGGTATAAGCCCACTAACGATTGAAATTGAGCCTGTTTGGTATTCATCAGCGCCAGTTCGGCATCCAGCACGGAACGTTGGGCCGTAATCACTTCTAAATACGATGCGTAGTTGGAAGCAAATAGATCATCCGATGTGGTGGCTGCCTGACGAAGAATAGTCACCTCCTGCGTTTGCCAGTTGGCTACCGCCCCATAATTTTCTAACCCCTTTAAGCTCGTTACTACTTCGCTGACGCCAGTCAAAACCGTCCGTTGGTAGGCGAAATAGGCTTCGCGGCTCTGGGCTTCCGAGATCGCCAGGTTCCCTTTCAGCAATCGCCGATTAAAAACAGGGCCTACTAGACCCCCTAAAATGCCTATAGCGACGGAAGCTGGATTGATTAGTACACCAGGGCGAAATGCATTTAGCCCCAAATAAGGAGTTAGCGTAAGGCCAGGCAAAAATTCGGCACGACTGGCAGCTACATCTACGTGAGCCGCTTCTAGTTCCCGCTCCGCCTGCCGGATATCGGGTCGTCGACGAAGCAATTGTGCAGGAACTCCGGCGATCAGGGTTGCTGGTAAGGATTGCTGCCGAATAGATGCCCCTCGTCTGATGGGTTGCGGATAGCGTCCCAACAATAAATTGATCTGATTTTCAGCTTCTACGATTTGCTGCCGTACCCGACCTTCCAGACCGCGTGTATTAAGCAACTGCGCCTGAAATTGCTGTACCGCCAGTTCCGTAACTCGACCCGCTGTTTTTTGAATCTGAACCAGATCGAGGGCGCGTTGCTGTAGGCCGACATTCTCCCGAATGATTTCCAGCTCACCATCTAACCCTAATAAGGTATAATACAACCGGGCCACATCAGCAATCAGCGCTGTCTGTACCAGATGTTGCCCTTCCTCCGAAGCTAAATAGCGCAGGTAGGCCGCCCTCCGACGCTGCCGAAGTTTACCCCACAGATCAATCTCCCACGACGCGCGGAATCCGACAAAAAAGTCAGGAGTCGGGTTTGGGATACGCAATTGACCGGCTACGTTATCCGACAAATTTGTATCAAAATTACCTACGCCATTTTGCGTGTACCGGCCATAGCGATCTACACCCGCCGTAGCAACAGCATCGACCTGAGGAAGCAGCGCCCCCTGGCTCATGGTGAACGTAGCGCGGGCCACCTCAATTCGTTGCAATGCTATTTTCAGGTCCAGATTCTGCACTAACGCGGTATCGATCAGGGCGATTAATGTAGAATCCTGAAACAACAGGTTATGAGGCTGCTCACCAATCCCGACTGAGTCCTGATCGCTCGTAGTCTTAGTGCCCACATAGGTATCAGGTACCGTCACGGGCGGGCTGGTCGATGGTGAGTGCATGACTTTACAGCTGTTCAGTACAAGCATGAGTACTAACACAACAATTAGAACAATACGGTGCATCGTTTTGAATGGTCGGTCTCGTTACTGAAGAGATTCTTGTAGCAGGATATTGTTAGCTGGTGTGCTGGTAGAATGCGTTGGATGTCGATTGCGATTTCGTCCCAGGCGATTAGCGAGACTGGCAAAGACAACATACAAACCCGGCACAACGACCAGTCCAAAGAGCGTTCCCATGAGCATACCCCCGGCGGCTGCCGTTCCAATCGTCCGATTCCCGACCGCTCCCGCACCAGTTGCAATACAAAGCGGAATCAGACCGGCGATAAAGGCAAACGATGTCATCAGAATGGGGCGCAACCGGGCAACGGCTCCCTCCATGGCTGCCTTTATCACCGATAAGCCTTCGCTTCGGCGTTGATTGGCAAACTCAACAATCAGGATCGCATTTTTACCCAGTAGGCCAATGAGCATGACCATCGCAATCTGGGCGTAGATATTATTTTCCAGTCCCGTTAGCCACAGAAAAAAGAATGCACCAAAAATCCCCGTTGGCAGCGAAAGGATCACCGGAAGTGGTAACAGAAAACTTTCATACTGAGCCGAAAGAATCAGGTACACAAATACCAGACAGATTAAAAAGATGTACACGGCCTGATTACCCGATTGCACTTCGTCGCGCGAGATACCGGCCCAGTCGATTCCATACCCTTTTGGTAGCTTGGTCGCGGCTACTTCCTGAACAGCTTTAATTGCACTGCCACTACTAAAACCTGCTGCCGCCTGACCGTTTATTTCCGCTGACGGGTACATGTTATACCGAGTTGCCTGCTCCAGTCCATACACCCGCTCGACCCGCATGAAAGCCGAAAATGGGACCATTTCTCCCTCATCATTCTTCACGTAAAGTTTCAGCAGGTCATCGAGCTGAGCCCTGTATTCCGGCAGGGCCTGGACCATCACTTTGTACATCTGCCCAAACCGGATAAAATTGGTGGCATATTCCGATCCAATCAAAGTTTGTAGGGTTTGCATGGCCTTACCAACCGATACGTTCTTCTGAGCCGCTTTATCGGTATCGACATAGAGCAGATACTGGGGGAAGCTGGCGTCGAAAATGGTAAACGCATTCTCAATTTCAGGTCGACTGGTTAAGTCCTGTACAAACTGCCGAACAACGGATTCCATTTTTTTGTAATCGCCCGATCCAGTTCTATCGAGTAAGCGCAGCTCAAATCCGCTGGCGTTGCCGTAACCCGGTACGGCCGGAGGAGGGAAAAACTCAATTTTAGCGTCCTTAATGGAATGAGTTTGCTTCGCCAGCTCGTCCATGACCTCATCCACCGATTCTGTTCGCTCTTCCCAGTTTTTCAGGTTAACCAGACACGTACCGAACGTAGCTCCCGTTCCATCGGATAGAATATTATTTCCCGCCAACGACGATACGGATTTGATGGCTGGAATGCGCTTAGAAATCTGCTGAATCTGATCAACAACCGTACGAGTCCGCTCCAGCGTAGAACCGGCTGGGGTAGTAATACTAGCGTAGAACGTTCCCTGATCGTCGTTGGGAATAAATCCGGAGGGAACCAACGAACTGGTCACTCCGATGCCGACGCAGAACGCAGCCAATACACCAAAGGTGATTACGCGCCGGTTAATGATGACCTTGAGCAGCCGCTGATAGCGCCCTTCCAATCGATTATAGGCCGAATTGAATCCGGAAAAGAAACGATTCAATAATCCGGTTTTGTGCGATCCGTGGTTGTTCTTGAGAATAAGCGCACAAAGAGCGGGGCTAAGTGTCAGCGCATTGACAGCCGAAATCAGGATCGCAATGGCCATCGTCACCGCAAACTGTCGAAAGAAGATACCGACGGGCCCTGATAAAAACGTGACGGGAACAAATACGGCGGTCATTACCAGGGTAATCGCTACGACGGCTCCTCCGATTTCGTTGATCGCTATTTTGGACGCTTCCCAGGGTGATAAATCTTCATGCTCCATTTTCGCATGGACGGCTTCTACAACAACGATCGAGTCATCCACCACAATACCGATTGCCAACACGAGCGCAAAGAGTGTGATCAGGTTGATCGAGAAGCCAAACAACTGCATAAAAAAGAAGGTACCCACCAGGGCTACAGGAACAGCAATGGCCGGGATAAGCGTAGAGCGGAAGTCCTGTAAAAACAAAAACACCACCAGCGCCACCAGCACAAAGGCTTCGATCAAGGTCTTGATTACTTCATGGATCGATGCGTCCAAAAAGCGCGATACATCGTAGGTGACTTCGTAGTCCATTCCGGAAGCAAATCGCGTTTGCTTAAGCTCCGCCATGCGCTCTTTAATCCCGGCAATCACCTCACTCGCATTGGAGCCGGGTAATTGTTTGAGCATGATAGCTGCAGAAGGTCGCCCATTGTGTTTGGAAACGACATCGTAATAGGTTGTGCTAAACTCAATATCGGCGACATCTTTTAAGCGAAGTAATTCACCACTCGTGCTCGAGCGTAAAGGGATATTGCCGTACTCCGCTTCCGAGGTGTATTTACCGGTGTATTTAAGAACATACTGCAGCGCTTGCCCCTGTTTATCAGAACTTTCGCCCAATTTGCCCGGTGCCGCTTCCACATTCTGTTCCTGCAATTTCTCGACGATTTCGTCGGCCGAGATGTTATAGGCCAGCATTCGGTCGGGTTTGAGCCAGATACGCATGGCGTATTCGCGGGCACCCATAATGTCGGCAAAGCCAACTCCTTTAATTCGCTTCAGCTCGGCCAGCACATTGATATCAGCGAAATTGTAGAGAAACTTTTCGTCCAGCTGGTCATTGTCGCTAAAGATGTTCAGATACATCAGCATGGAGTTTTCTTCCTTAGCGATCTTGATCCCATTTTTGATCACCTCCGAAGGTAATTCAGCCATCACAGCGGCTACGCGGTTCTGTACGTTAACAGCCGCCACATCCGGGTCTGTGCCTACTTCAAAAATGACCTGTACCACACTGACGCCATCATTAGTCGCATCGGAAGACATGTATTTCATGCCCGGTACGCCGTTGATGGCCCGTTCGAGGGGTGTAATGACAGCCTTGACGGAGGTTTCTGCATTGGCTCCCGTGTATTCAGTGGTCACGTTTACCTCCGGTGGCGCCACCGACGGGAATTGGGTCATGGGAAGCTGGGTCATAGCCAGCACGCCCAAAAGCGTAATAATGAGCGAAATAACGATGGCTAAAACCGGTCGTTCGATGAATCTTGAAAACATAACGGTTGCTTCGGTTATCGTTTATGGATGGCCTAGTTGGGCCATCATCTGAGGAGCTGATACCAGTTGGGGCTGAATAGTATCCCCTTCTTTTACCGTCTGTATTCCTTCGTACAAAATGCGATCTGAAGCCCCCAAACCTGATCCGACTACGTAGAGCTGTGGTAATCGGTACTTGGGGATAAAACTGCGCATCTGCACTTTATTGTCAGCGCCAACCACAAACACAAACTGCTTATCCTGCAACTCAAAGGCCGCTTTCTGAGGAATCAGCAAAGCATTCGTCACCGTCTGATTCATGCGCACTTTACCGCTGGAACCGTGTTTGAGCAGATTTTCAGGATTCGCAAAACGTGCTCGAAACGCAATATTTCCGGTGCTTTTGTCGATTTGTCCGTCGATCTTCTCAATACTGCCTTTGTTACTCAGCAGCTGATTATTGGCTAACACCAGCGACACATCTCGATCTTTCACCACCTGCTTGGCCGTTACAAAGTCCAGATACTCGCCTTCCGGTACGTTGAAATAGGCAAATACCTGTCGGTTGTCCGATAGCGTAGTTAGCAGCGTACCTTCTTCCACCAGACTGCCTACTTTGTTGGGAATCCGGTCGATGACGCCGTCAAACGGGGCCCGTAGTTGGGTGAGGGCCAGTTTTAAGGTGGCACCACTTTCGGCCGTTCGCGCTTCGTCGATCTTCGCTCGCAAAGCTGACAGTTTAGCCTGCGCTTTTTCGAGTTCGATGGAGGATACTACTTTTTTATCGACGAGTAATGAAACGCTCTTAAGCTCCACTTCGGCGGCTTTGGCTTCGGCCAGCGCATTGTTTAGAGAGGCCTTGGCTTTCATTAATTCCTCCCGGTATTCGGGATTATTAACCGCAAAAAGCAGCTGCCCCTTCCGAACAAAGGAACCTTCATCGACATAGATACGGTCCAGATACCCTTCAATACGCGTACGGATTTCTACGTTTTGCACGGCATGGATATCAGCTACATATTCTTTGGTATAGAGCGTATCCGTAACAATGGGCTGGATTACGGGATACGTTTCGGTTTTAGCGCTTTCCTGTTGCGGTTGTTTGAAGCAGGCCATAAGCAAGGCAATGGCCGCGGAAACCGACAGGGCAAGCGTCATCAAGCGGACCCGGCGAGCGCGGGTCAGTCTCTGAATAAGCATAGTTTAGTAAGAAATAAAAATGGAAATCAGAGTAAACAGAACAACGCACCGCTGGCTAACCACGGGCTAAACCAGGGCATAGTGCAGGCCTAGTATCCCCATCATGGGTTCATGCCAGGGTCAGTAAAGCGAAAATAGTAGCCGATTTGGGCGGAGGTGTGTTGATTTGGGCGGGAGTTGAGCCGTAAATCACACCTCTGTAGGGAAGCAATGCCGAAAACCGAAATTCGGCAGTTGTATTAAATTGATAGGCGATAACCGGTGCGGGAAGCGACCAGTCGAAGAAGATTTTAGAAATCTGATCCTCCTCTTCATCCGATTCGTCGTGTTCAGGAACAGCATTTTGAATGCCGAACAGTCCTTCTAACAACCATTCGCCAATACTTTCTACCTCATTGACGGACAGATCTTCTTTATACTCACCCTTACTGTTCGGAGTTACGTACCCATCCGGCGCATCAATACTCACGTTGATGACATAGAAAGCCATCAACAGGCAGAAAAGGCGATGGATGAATTGGTTAGGTTTCCCCACGAGGTGCCAACGACATTGAGTATCTATCAAAGATACTTTGAATCACGCAGTCTTTATGCCAAAAAGAGCCGATTAGAACTATATTATTAAAAATGTATTAAAAGTTATCCGCATATTATTATTGTATACCAATAGGCTACCTAATACCTAATTCTTAATCACGTTGATTTTTCACCGGGCGAAATAACGTCGAATGGGCTCATCATATACCCGTAGGACCAGATAGGCGAATGCACTAAGTAAAATCACACCAGTGACCACAATCAGGGACAGGTGCAGGACATCTGGTTTATGAGTGGTTAAATAGCCACCGAAAATCCACATAACCCCATAGTGGGTCATGTAGAGCGGGTAAGAAAGTTTGCCCAGGCACACACACAGTTTTTTTAGTCCAGGCGTTGCCGTAGCACCCGCTCCAGCTGCAATTAAAGTTGGGAAATAGAACAGTACAATGATCGGCTCAGTCAACCAGTTCCATTGCGTATAGGGCATGAGAAAAGCCAGCATAAGCAGCACCGCCATACCCGCAAAGCCAAAGCGATTCTTTAGAATCCAGTTGGACCGGTAAATGAATAACCCGGCCAGAAACGAGTAGGCGATTCGGGCACCGCCATCCCAGAAGGTTGGTCCCGACCAACCACCTAACAGATTACCGGCCTGATAGCTAACCCAAAAGAGCGCTGCTGCGGCCAGTACAATACATACCGACAGATAGCGTCGGCTGATCCGATACAAGACAAGAGCATAGAGAATATTGGCAACGTATTCCCAGAATAATGACCATGCTGGCGCATTAAAACCAAACAGATTGAAAGCCCGCTCTTTCAGGATGGGCAGCGGAATGAGGAATAGTGAGCAACCAAACGTCAGCCACAGATTTGCCCGACCCGATAAATCGGGCTGAGTCGCAAAAGGGTCGAACAGGTACGCCAGCAACCCTATTACCGATCCCAGAATTACCAGGGGGTGTAAGCGGATCAAGCGTAATCGAAAAAAGGCTGCGAGTCCCAATCCCCGGATTCGGTCATCATAGGCGTAGCCAATAACAAAGCCCGATAAGCAAAAGAAAAAATCGACGGCCAAAAATCCGTGACCGATGAAATTGCGGCCGGGATCGGTATACACCCACTCCATGAAATGAAAGATGACGATGGCCAGGGCAGCTACCCCACGCAATCCATCCAGAATAACAAAGTGTGGCTTTGTACGTAGGGGGGCTGACTGTATTTCTTCCATGCATATGTGGTTGGGTTTCCACCAAGAACCGGGGCAAATGTTGTCATAATTTCTGAGTTGGTACGGCCAAATCAGGTAATTCAATAATAAACTCCGTGCCCTGGTTTTCCACACTATTAACCCGAATAGAACCCTTATACCCCTGAGTAATAATATCATAGCTCAGAGATAACCCCAGACCAGTTCCTTCTCCAGTAGGCTTGGTGGTGAAAAATGGCTGGAAAATTTTGGATTTGATGGACTCAGAAATGCCCGTGCCATTATCCCGAACCCGAATCACGATCTGTCCTTTCTGCCGTTTTGTGCTAACCTCCACCCTGGGAATATAATCAGGCGAGTCGTTTTGTTTAGCCTGTACGCTGGAACGTCGCTCTAAAACGGCGTAAAAAGCATTGTTATAGAGGTTTAATAACACTCGTCCGATCTCCTGCGGCACTAGATCTACGTCACCTACATTAGGATCAAGGTCGGTTACTAACTCACAATTGAATCGGTCGGAAGATTCCGTCTTATTTTTAGCCTTCAGACCGTGGTAAGCAATTTTTAAGTACTCCTGGGCTAAGGCGTTGAGGTCAGTAGGCCGTTTCTCACCCGATTCGTGGCGGCTATGCTCCAACATACCTCGCACAATGCTGCTGGCTCGATCACCGTGATGTTGAATTTTTTGCAGGTTTTGCGTCAGGTAATCAGCAATGGCTAGTACATCATCGGTGTTTCCTGCCTGTACTTCCTGCTTCAGTTCATCTACTAAATCACTACTAACCTCCGAGAAATTCGTAACGAAATTGAGGGGATTCTGAATTTCATGGGCGATACCGGCCGTCAGTTCACCCAGATTGGCTAGTTTTTCTTTCTGAATGAGTTGGGCCTGAGTGGTTTTCAGATCAGTCAGGGCGTCGGCGAGGTGGTTGCGTTGGGTCTCGATTTCCTGCTTCTGTTGGATCACCTCTTCCGTACGCAAGGCCACTTTACGCTCCAGGAGTTGGTTGGCCTGCAGCAGTTGCCGCGACCGATAACGAACCAGTGCCCATATACCCAAAACTGCCAGCATAATACCGAGAGTATAGGCCCACCATGTACGCCACCAGGGGGGCAGAATTATCAGCCGAATTGCGGTTCCCTCCTCATTCCAGACCCCATCGTTGTTCGACGCTTTTACCCGAAAAACATAGTCGCCCGGTGCCAGAAACGAATATGTAGCCGTGCGCTGGGTTCCGCAGTATACCCACTCACCGTTTACACCTTCGAGTTGGTAAGCATACTGGGCCTTTTTCGGCGCTATATAGTTAAGTCCCACGAAGTTGAACGAGATTACATTATCGTGGTAAGCCAACGTCAGGGGCGACTGTGGAAACAGACGGATTGAATCCAGTATCTGAACCTGCGTGATGCAAACGGGTGGTTTGTAGGGATTACCGCCCATTTTCGATGGACGAAACACAACAAACCCATTTGTACAACCAAAGGCTAGTTCGCCCGTAAGTGTGCGAGTACTGGCACCCGTGAAGATCTGGCTCAACAGCCCATCCTGATCGTCGAATACCCGAAGTTTGCGCGTCACGGGATCCAGTCGACATAACTCTTTACCGGTAGCGATCCATAGCATTCCTGCCGGGTCGGTAATAAGGGCAACTACATGGTTGTCGGGCAACCCGTCGTGGATAGTGAACGTAGAAACGGTCGCCATTTTTGGATCGATGCGAAATAGTCCACCAATGTTGGTAGCCACCCAGATGGCTCCGTCGGCCGTTTCGCAAAGCGCCAGCGGATCCCGACTATAAAACACTTTCTGTGTTTCGACATAAGGGGGGTGATAACTCTTAAACCGGCCCGTACGAAGGTCTAGTTTGCAGGGGCCTATTCCCCCCACCGCTACCCATACATCCCCTTTCCGCGTCACCAGTACGTCGTTGACTTGCCCTCCGCCCTTGCCAATGGGATTATCCTTATCAATTCGGTAAAGTGTATACCGGCCATTGGTTGGGTCGAACTGAGCCAGGTTCGACTGACCAGCTACCCATAATTTCCCCTGATTGTCTTCGTCGATACTCGTGATAGGAAAGCCTGCCGGATACTGCCGAATCTGACCATTTGCCTCCATGATGTGTAATCCCGATGGAGTGGCCATCCAGATTCGCCCAGCCCGGTCGCAATGAATAGTTGAAATTATATCGGCAGGAGCAGTTACAACGAAATTTTTCGGTATCAGCAGACCCGGTGCGAGGGGTTGTGAAGTGTGGCTGAGATACGATTGATTATCGGACAGATTCAGGCGAAATACGCCCTCAACATAAGGACGGAGTGGATTACCGAACCAGATATTCCCCCGCCGGTCGGCCGACAGCATGGTCACGTTGTTCTCCGAACGGGGTGTTGCATTGTGGTCCGGAATGGGTTGATAGAAAGCAAACTGGGGCGCCCGCATGGAGTATCGGTCGATGCCGTTTGATGTACCTATCCAGAATGTGCCCCGATTATCGGCCAGCAACGCCCAGACCACGTTATGACTCAACGAGCTTGCAACAGTCGGGTTTTCCTGGTAATTGACATAGCTGCCCGTTTTGGGATCGAGCTGAAACAGCCCTCCCCTTGTTCCAACCATCAGATTATGGTATTCATCTTCTCCCAGGCCCTTCGGCAATATTTCCAGGTTAGTCAGATATACCTGCCCTGTTGGGGCGTATGTGGTTGTTGCGTTGTTCCGATCAGGTAACGATTCTTTCCCCGGTAGCAAACGATAAACCCCTTTATATTTGGTTCCAATCCACAGGCTATTGTCAGCACCCAGATACATCGACTCGACCCTTGGCTGCTCTTCAGTGGGACCGGGACCAAAGTAGAATGGCTTGAATTTCCCCGTACGTCGGTTCATTGTAAACAGCCCGTTGGAGGTGCCGATCCACAAGGTCCCGAACCGATCCTCCTGAATAGTCCACACCCGATCGTCGCCCCCCTGCGCAACGGGTATATCGTAAAGTTTATATTGTTTCGTACGGGGATCGAAGCGGGCTAATCCTCCTTCTGAACCAATCCAGAAAAAGCCCTGCCGGTCTTCCATCATCGTGTAACAGATGTCGTACGGCGCAAACCGATTCGATCCACGCCGTTCTACACGGAAGAAGTTGATCCGACCCGTTTGCTCATTGAGCCGGTGTAGTCCTCCACCGGGTGTAACAAACCAGATTTCACCCGACTTCGACTCAAGCATATCCCAGACTGTGTTGTGGGCCATGTGGTTGTTCGGATCGCCGGGATCAGGTTTGTAAACCGTGAACGTGTACCCATCGTAGCGATTGAGGCCGTCGCCTGTGCCAAACCACATAAACCCCTGCCGATCTCGATAGATACTGAAAATTCGATTATGCGACAAACCCTGTGCCGTACCAATGTGTTCAAACCGTAATGGATGCTGCCCATGCAAAGCGGACGTAAGCAGCATAAAAAGGGCAACGACAAGCAACTGGCAGTATCCACTGCGGTATTGATTCATGGGTTTAGGCATGGAAAAGAGGGAGTCAGCCTGTTCGCGTCAAGAGGTAGCGGACATTCGGCTGGTTTGCTCTTCAAGTTTAGCACGAAGTGGTACAAAATCAATGGGTTTGCTCAAAAAATCGTCGGTTCATCCTGCATGGTCAGTTGATAGCAGGACCGTATCATCTGGATACATCCTGTCTCTGTATTCTACTCTATACCTTGTCCGCAAATGGTCGGCTACTACGTCCGTTTGCGGACAATTTATGTATGAGCCACAATTTAAATTACTAATAATCAATAGTTTATCTATTTGGTATGGCATTTGGGCGTTTATAAATAGAACGTAGTCGTCTACGGCTCTGGATTGTTTTCTTAACTTCGAACGTCAACCTTTTAGGCTATGCTGAGCAATCACATCAAAATCACAATTCGGACCTTCTGGAAAAACAAACTGTTCAGTGGTCTTAATGTAATCGGGTTGGGCATTGGCATGGCTGCGGTCTGGCTGATGGTGCTATACGTACTCAATGAATGGAGCTACGACCGCTTCCACGCCAAAGCCGACCGTATTGTACGGGTTGTGCACTATGCCCAATGGCCGGGTGGCAATCTGAAGCTGGCCCCCACGTCGGCACCGTTTGCAGCGGCACTCAAAGCTGATTATCCTGAAGTTGAAAAAACCGTTCGTATTCATCCCGAAGGTGGTGGAACCATTACATTTAAGGATAAAAAAATAGAAGCAGGCGACATCTATTTCGCTGATCCAACTTTATTTGACGTCTTCACGTATCCTTTCCTATACGGTGATCCTGGTTCTGCGCTGAGCAAACCACAAAGCATTGTTTTGACCAAAAGTCTGGCCGAAAATTTATTCGGTGATGCCAGCAAAGCCGTTGGACAAATTATTGAATTCAGTAACCATTTCCCCAACACGGTAACGGGCGTTATCGAAGACGTCCCAACTAATTCCCATTTGCAGTTCCACGCACTGCGCTCACTACCGGAGAATTTCACCAATGGTTGGCAAGCGTTCGAACTCTATACATATCTGCTCCTGAACGAAGGCAGCAATGCTAAAAACCTGGAAGCCAAGTTACCGGGTTTCTTTCAGAAGTACATTCGAAAAGAAATGGGTGAAGGAATTGATTACCGGATGGAGCTTCAACCGCTTACGTCGATTCACCTAAACTCACACCTCGATTACGAAATCAGCCCGAATGGCAACGCGCGAACCGTATCCATTTTCGCGGTCGTAGCCGCTCTGATTCTCCTGATTGCCTGCATTAATTACGTGAATTTATACACCGCTCGCGCACTTAAACGGACTCGTGAAGTGGGCGTTCGCAAAGCCATTGGTTCGCATCGGCAGCAACTAATTGGTCAGTTCCTAACCGAGTCGATGCTGATGACCTTGCTGGCAGGTATAGTTAGTGCCGTATTGGTGGTTTTCGCTTTGCCATTTTTCAATCAGATGGCCGATAAATCGCTGACCCTGGGGAGTTTGCCAACTACGTTACTTACTGTTTTAGGACTATCCTTATCGATTGGTCTCTTAAGTGGTATTTATCCCGCTTTACGCATGTCGGGTTTCCGCCCAGTAACGGCGTTGCGAGGACAACTTGGCAGTCAGGTAGGTAGTATTATTTTCAAACAAGGGTTGGTCGTTTTTCAGTTTGTGGCAACAGTTGCGCTGATTGCCTGCTCGGTCGTTGTGTATCGACAGATGCAGTTCGTGATGACCAAAGATTTGGGCTTCAACAAAGAGCAAGTGCTTACATTCCATATCGACAATGGCGACGTTCGCCAGCGAGTTGATGCGTTAAAAGAAGCACTGCGTCGTAGTCCGCTGATTGAGGGAACGTCGGGAGCCAGCAACCCCATCGGCAATAACAATATTGGCGGCAATGGGATGTTCTTCGAGCAAAACGGAGCCATATCCCCCACCTCACAGGTCGTTCAGAGATTTCAGGTTGACGAGGACTTCCTCAACACCATGCAAATCAAGCTGTTGAGCGGTCGTAATTTCTCGGAGTCCTTCAAAAGTGATTCGCAAAACGCGGTATTGGTAAATGAAACACTAGTAAAACAACTCGGCTGGAAAAACCCCGTTGGTAAACGGGTACAATACTATATTGATAATGAAGGACATACCGCCGAATCCCGTGTTATAGGCGTTGTGCAGGATTTCCATACGTATTCGCTTCAGCACAAAATAGAGCCATTAGTCTTGCAGATGCCCGCTCCAGCCGATAAAGACAATATCTACGTCAGAATTCAGCCTGAAAAAACGACGGAAGCCCTGTCCTACATCCAATCCATATATAAAACGTTCGATCCGTCCAGCACGCTTGACTTTCATTTTCTGGATGAAAATTTTTCGAAACAATACAAAGCGGAGCAGAAGCAGGGCGAAGTCTTGCTGACTTTCACAATTCTGGCTGTACTCATCGCTTGCCTGGGTCTATTCGGACTAGCCGCTTTTGCCGCAGAGCAACGCACAAAAGAAATTGGTGTTCGCAAAGTGTTGGGCGCTTCGGTCATGAGTATCGTTACGATGCTCTCTAAAGACTTCCTGAAACTGGTTATTATCGCCATTGTCATTGCCACACCCATTGCCTGGTATGCGATGAATCAATGGTTGCAGGATTTCGCGTACAAATTGCCGATTACATGGTGGATATTTGCTGTAGCGGGTCTGTTAGCGCTCATTATTGCCCTGTTAACAGTCAGCCTACAAAGCGCAAAAGCTGCTCTTGTCAACCCAGTCAAATCACTTCGGTCTGAATAAATAGCCGAGGGCTTAGGGTATAAGGAAAATCAACTATGCCAAAACCTTACCCTATACCCCGAGCCCTTTGCTCCATGCCCCTTAACCCCTATCTTTTATGCTATCGAATTATGTCAAAATCGCCATTCGAAGTTTACTGAAGCATAAACTCTTCTCGCTAATCAACATATTGGGTCTGGCACTGGGCATGGCCTGTAGTTTACTGATCAGCCTATGGGTGAAGGACGAACTGAGTTATGATCGTTTTCTCCCCGATGCCGACCGCATTTGCTTTGTCCGGGTTAATTTTCAGCATCCGGTTACGGGTGAAATCGGGACTAATTCGGTTACGCCTGGCCCCTTGCAGGAAGTGATTGCGAAAGATGTGCCAGAAGTAGCTGCCGTTACGAAGGTCAATTATGGACCAGAGTTGCTGATCAAAGTCGGTGAAAAATCGGCGAAGGAAAAAGGTCGTTACGCTACTGATGGTTTTTTTGACGTATTCGATCTGCCTGCGACTGCCGGAAACCCGAAAACCGCCCTGAGTCAGACAAATCAGATCGTTATTACCCAAAAAATCGCCACAAAATACTTTCCGAAAGGCTCCGCTCTCGGCAAAACGCTTCAACTCGACAACGGAAAATTCTACGTTGTGGGAGCTGTTATTCAAGACATTCCACACAATGCATCCTTACAATTCGACTGGTTGGTTAACTGGAAAGTACAAGAGCAGGATTGGATGAAAACCTGGGGAAATAATTCCTTTTACACCTACGTTCGGCTAAAACCCCATACAACGATAGCCCAGGCAGAACTGGCGATGAAAGGCCTTTATGGGCGATACGGTGGCAAAAATTTCGAAGATGGTCGTCCATCACTGCAACCAATCACTGATCTGCATCTGTACGCCGATTATAAAGACGGCAAACCAGTTGGTGGTCGGATTGAGTACGTTCGCGTATTCGCCATTGTTGCCCTGTTTATCCTGCTGATTGCCTGCATCAATTTCATGAACCTGGCCACGGCCCGGTCGGCAACTCGAGCCAAGGAAGTTGGTGTCCGGAAAGTGGTGGGCGCACTTCGAGCTTCTCTGATTGGGCAATTTTTGAGCGAGTCGATTTTAACAAGTTTAGTAGCCGCGATACTGGCTCTGTTATTAGTCTGGTATGTATTGCCGCCTTTTAATAGCTTGTTTGGCAAGCAACTATCGCTTGATCTTACCGATCCGATTATCTGGCTGATTACGGTAGGTCTGGTACTTATTACCGGCTTTTTATCAGGTAGTTATCCAGCCTTATTCCTCTCATCGCTGCAACCCATTAAGATCCTGAAAGGTCGCCTGCAATTTGGTCGAGGTCCGGCCTTTTTCCGACGTGCACTCGTAGTATTCCAGTTTTCCCTTTCGATTTTTCTGATCGTTGGAATGCTGGCCATTGGCAAACAAATGGACTATTTACGGACAAAAAACCTTGGTCTCGACCGCGAAAATGTTCTTTACTGGCCTATTGAAGGATTTACAGACGCCAAACGATTCGATGCCTTTTTGCAGGAAGTAACTCGCCAGCCTAGTATTGCCTCCGCTACCACAGCCGGTTCGCTGCCCGTCAATATCCAAAGTTCATCTGGTGATCTAAATTGGCCCGGCAAAGATCCGAATCAAAATTCTAACGCATCGGCGATGTACGTCGGCAGTAATTTCACCCAAACACTGAATATTACATTAGTCGATGGTCGCGATTTCCGCGCGGATAGCCCTGCTGATTCATCTAGTTATATCATTAACGAAGCCACTGCCAGAATGATGAACATGAAAGATCCGGTAGGGAAAGAGGTGCAGTTCTGGATGGGGAAAGGCCGAATCATTGGGTTGATGAAAGATTTCCATTTACAATCACTGCATCAGGCGATAATGCCTTTAATCCTTTGTTTTAATTACCAGAATACGAGTTATCTGCTCGTAAAAACGAGAGCAGGTCAAACAAGTCAGGCGCTCGCCGACATGGAAAAAATTTCGAAAGAATTTAATCCGAATTACCCGTTTGATTTTCATTTTCTGGACGAAGAATATGAGAATATGTACCGCAGTGAACAGCAGGTCAGCGCGTTGGTCAACTATTTTGGCATCATCGCTATCCTGATTTCCTGCCTCGGTTTATTCGCTCTGGCTGCTTTTACAGCCGAACAACGCACAAAAGAAATTGGTGTTCGCAAAGTGCTGGGTGCCAGTGTCTCGCACATCGTAAGCATGCTCTCCACCGACTTCTTGAAACTGGTTATCATAGCCCTACTATTCGCTTCGCCGTTAGCCTGGTGGGCGCTGGATAAATGGCTAGGCTCCTTCGCCTACCAAACCGAATTATCCTGGTGGATTTTTGCGCTGGCTGGCATTCTTGCCATTGTCATTGCCTTTTTAACCGTAAGCTATCAGAGTATCAAAGCGGCAACCGTAAACCCCGTAAAATCACTTCGGTCCGAATAAATCGCATGGGGCATTAGTACCCCATGCCTCTTAACCCCTATCTCCTATGCTTCGATTCGCCATTCGTAATTTACTCAAAACCAAAATCTTTGGTTTATTGAATGTAACAGGCCTCGCGGTAGGCATGGTGGCAGCTGTCTTCATTTTGCTGTGGGTACAGAATGAGTTGAGCTTTGATTCCTATCACCAGAAAGCGAATCGAACGCATGCAATTATTACGCACAACCAGGTCAATAAAGAAGAAACATGGCATTGGTCAACCACACCTTTACCTCTAGCCGATCAGGCAAGAAAACTACCTGATATTGAACAGGTAACTCAGATAATACGCCCGTTCTGGCCTGACTTAACTATAAAGATTGGCGGTCAGCTAGCCCGCATAGAGAAAGCGGCCTGCGTTGATGAAAACTGGTTTTCGGTATTCGATTACTCCCTTGTCGATGGAAGTCTGACGGATTTCAATCGTAACGTGCGGAGCATAGCGCTGACCGAATCGAAAGCGGATCAACTGTTTGGATCGGCGAAGGCCGTGGGCCAACTCATACGCATCGATACGCTGGACTATGTCGTTCGGGCGGTTGTAAAAGACAATCCGGTCAATTCCAGTTTTCAATACGATTGCCTGATTCCCCTTGCGGCTCACCTTGCCAATCCGGAAGCAGTTAAAAACGACAACAACTGGAATAATTTTAACTATGAAACATTCGTAGTTCTTCGCCCAGATGCTGATGTAGAAAAGGCAGAGCAAAAGATTACGCAGATTATTCGTCAGGATAAAAAAGATGAAAAAACGGGTAAGCCTGATACTAGCATTACACTCGAATTGGAGCCATTGTCAGATATGCACTTTGATACCATTAGTCGATACGGTGCTGATGCAGAGCAGGGCGACCGACGAACGGTGTATATTTTTCTGGCGATGGGGCTGGCTATTCTGCTGATGGCCTGTATCAACTACGTAAACCTGACTACGGCCCGTGCCAGTGTTCGAGCCAAAGAAGTAGGCGTTAAAAAACTCATTGGCGCAGGTTATAGTCAGTTATTTGGGCAGTTTATGCTGGAGTCAATACTAATGTGTCTGGCGGCTTTATGCATTGCTTTATCACTGATTTACAGCTTACTGCCGATTTTCAATACCCTGACCAGCAAAACGTTTTCGCTACAATTTACCTCCCCTTCCCTTTGGCTGGTTTTAGGCGGAACAACCTTACTTGCTATCGTCCTGACAGGGATTTATCCAGCTCTCCTGCTGTCCTCATTCCAGCCCGTCCGAGCCATCCGAGGTTTTAATGTGATGGGCTCCACCAATAGTATCTTTCGGAAAAGTCTGGTGGTTGTCCAGTTCACCATTTCCATTATTTTCCTGATTGCTACGCTGGTTGTTTATCAACAAATTCGATTCATCCGAAATACGAAACTGGGCTATGACCGCGACCATATCGTGGCCCTGACCATTCCGTGGCGAGTTCAACCAAAAGTCGATCCGACGGTGATGAAAGAAAGGCTCTTAAAACAATCGAGTATTCTTGATGCGACGATTGCCAGCCAGAATATTGTCGAAATCACCAGTTCGCACAGTGGTAGTCTCGATTGGGATGGTCGCCCAGCGGATTTTCAGCCCACGGTCGGTCAGATTTCAGTAGAGCCTTCGTATCAGAAATTATTCAACCTGAAAATGATACAGGGCCGCTGGTTCGAGCTAAATAATACGGCGGATGAAGAGAATGTTGTCCTGAATGAAACAGCGGTCCGGAAATTCAATCTGCGAAAACCTGTCGTTGGTCAACGGTTTCATTTTCAGGGTAGAAAAGGGATTGTGTTAGGCGTTGTAAAAGACTTTCATTTCAAGAGTCTGCACGAAAAGATCGACCCGCTGGTGATATTTAATCAACCCGGCTGGCGAAGTGGTCTTTACGTAAAAGTTGCGCCCGGTAAAGAAGCAGAAGCGTTGAAAGCAATTCAAACCGTCTGGACCGACCTGATTCCGAGCCGTCCGTTGCAATATAAATTTCTGGACGAAACCTTCGACCGCCTTTACAAAACCGAAGCCCGAACGGCTACGCTGTTCAATGCTTTTGCTCTTGTTGCGGCCCTGATTTCGTGCCTGGGTCTTTTCGGATTGGCAACGTTCACGGCTGAATTACGCGTCAAAGAAATCGGTATCCGAAAAGTATTAGGTGCTTCGGTTGTAAGTCTAATGGCCTTATTATCAAAAGACTTCATGAAGTTGATTGTCGTTGCTATGATCATTGCCATTCCTGTCGGGTACTATTGCATGAACCTCTGGCTTCTGGAATATGCCTATAAAATTGACATGGCGTGGTGGCTCTTCGCGCTGGCAGGATTACTCGCGATTGGCATTGCACTCCTAACCATCAGTTTCCAAAGTGCCAAAGCCGCCCTAACGAATCCGGTGAAGTCGCTTCGGTCTGAATAGCATAGGGCATGGGGTAAATGCAATAATACTTCTTTAGCCCTATGCTATTCGCCCCTTGTCCACTGCCGTACAAAATTTGTCCGTTATCGGACATCTGATTTGCTCATATATTAGTAACTTATTGCAAATCAACAATATACACAGTTGGCATGAAGATAGCAGAGAGTATTTTTACTTACTTAACTTAGTTTTATTCCCTATTTCTGCCGA
This sequence comes from Spirosoma harenae, assembly GCF_054776975.1. Lineage (NCBI taxonomy): Bacteria > Pseudomonadati > Bacteroidota > Cytophagia > Cytophagales > Cytophagaceae > Spirosoma > Spirosoma harenae. The sequence goes on from NZ_BAAHBD010000013.1 coordinate 226,409, forward strand.
TTCATGAAAACGCTCTCTACACTCCTTTTGGTTGCAGTTAGCTTCGGTGCACTTGCACAACGGTCGTCTAGCAAACACATTTCAACCGATGGTCGGCATCTTCGTATTCGTGTTGACATGGATCAGCCTGGCCGCTCAATCCATTATAACCGTTCGTTCGATGTGATCGACATGGAAGCCAGTGCTATTAAAGCATTGGAAACCAGCATCGTCGACTCATTGGAGCAAGCCTTCAATGAACAGTCAATGGCCGTTGCCGTTAGCACAAAGCACGAAAAACGGAAAGCAAAAAAGTCGGAAGGCTGGGGCAGTGCTAAAGCCGAAAGTGATGACAATGACGATAAACCCTGCGCTGAACAGGTAGCCGTAGCAAGTTCTTATGGTAAGACTTACGGTGGATCATACAACAAAACTTATGACGTTGATGCAGAAGCCAAAGCTACGCCAGAACCTTCTTTCTCGCCCAGCGAAGTAAATCCATCGTCTGTGTTGGTAAAGGAAGATAAAGAAAATGGCCGGCTTTGGATGCAATATAAGTTTGTGAAAGATGGCGAAGAGCTGGTGATCGAACGAACAGCGAACGTGATTGGAAAAAGTGAGCGTGAAAAACAGGCTATCATCCGAGAAACTGAACGCAGCTTTGGTATAAAAACCGGGAATCAATAGTATATTAGCACTGAAAGGTGCATGGTGCCCGAAGCACGGTTTTGGCCTTGTTTCGGGCATTTTTGTTTTTCGCTATATCCTAATCCATATGTTCAGCAACTACCTTAAAATTGCCCTCCGTAACCTCCGGCGTAACATCCGGTACGTAATCGTCAACGTACTTGGCCTTGGGTTAGGGCTCAGTTTTGGCATCCTGACGTTTTTGAATTACCGTTATGCCCATTCATACGATGACTGGCATACGAAACGAGATCGAATCGTTCGGGTCGAATGTATACGTGCTGAGAACTCTTCGCTCTATGGCGTATGTCCATCGCCGTTGACCGATGAAGCAAAGCAGGTCACCGGTGTCGAAATGGCTGTTCGGCTAGCGTCGAAACAAGCTGTGGTGAAGCAGGGAGAAAACATATTCAATGAAAAGATTCATTTTGCGGATCGAAATTTCTTCCGGGTTTTTGATTTTGATGCCCTTAACGGTACAACCGATTTTTCCGATCCGTCTTCTGTCCTGATTTCAAAGGAAATTGCTACCAAATATTTTGGCAATCAGGACCCAATTGGCAAATCACTAATCGTTTATGCTGACCAACCCGACAGAAAAACACTGACGGTCAGAGGAGTAGTCGATGGACAGCTAAAGCACTCCAGCATCCGATTTGATTTTCTGACTCAATTAGACAATCAGGTCGATGCGGGTAAAGCTGTTGACTACACTGACTGGAAATATCGTGTTGATGCGGTATTTCTGCTCCTTCGTCAACCAATGGATAAACCATCGGTTGAGTCATCTTTAGCTTCTTTTATAGCTCCTCAGCGAGCTGCCAGCCCGGATTGGAGAGTGAATCGGTTTGTGCTGGAACCTCTCTCCAATGTAGCCCTTCAAGGAAGGGATTTACGAGGCAACCGATTACTTCCGTCATTACCTCCAGCTGCCGTTTGGGGTACGTTGGTCATGGCAATCCTGATTCTTCTGACAGCGGCCCTCAATTTTGCCAATATGACCATTGCCGTATGCAATCGTCGGCTCCGCGAAATGGGCGTTCGAAAAGTGATGGGGAGTACGCAAACGCAAATTATGCTTCAATTACTGGCAGAAGCGGCTATCATTTGTGGGCTTTCCGTCATGCTGGGAATGATTCTGGCTTTCCCGGTTGTCAGTTGGTACAATCATATGTGGTCGTATATGGAGCTTACAATCGACTATACCGATCCGGTCCTGCTCACGTATATACTTGGCTTATTTGCTTTTACAACGCTTCTGGCCGGATCGTATCCTGCTTTCTACGTTAGCGCTTTTCGCCCGGCGAATATTTTTCGAGGAACGCTTCGTTTCGGTGGATCGGGACTTTTTTCCCGCGTGATGATGGGCATACAGGTAGCTATTTCGCTCACGGCCGTGGTGACAGGTATTAGTTTTCAGCAGAATGCCGAGTACAATCGCACCGCCGACATTGGTTACGACCGACATAATCTCATCGGAGCAAACGTATATGACGAATCGAACTGGCGTGTACTGAAGGCAGAAGCCCAACACATTCCGAATATTGAAGCCATGAGCGGCACTCAACATTTACCGGGGTATAGTTATACGATGGCGACTGTCACGCTCAAGAGCCAACCCCACGAATCGCTCGTCTTTAACGTAGGCGATGATTTCAACAAAATGCTCCAGATCAGGCTCCGCGAGGGCCAACCGCTGCTTCCATTGCAGGGCGATGAGCCTACACAAACGGTGTTAATTAATGAAATGTTTGCCCGTCAATTCGGGGATGGCAAATCCCTGATTGGTCAATCAATCCGGCTGGATTCAACCACTTACCGAATTGGCGGACTCGTTCATGATTTCATGACTAGCAACCCGTTCAGCCCCATTTTACCCGCTATCATTCGACCAGTAGCGCCCAGCAAGTACACCTATTTCATCGCTCGTGTCAACGCCAGAAACCAGAAGCAGGTATTTACAGATCTTGAAAAAACCTGGAAACGCCTTTTTCCCTACCGTCCTTTCGACGGGTTTTATTTGGACAACAATCTTGCTGAAGCCGAAAACGTTTCGACAAACATTGCCCAAACAATGGGCGTTTTTTCGCTGGTAACTACTTTACTAGCGATTTCAGGTCTGTTTTCGTTGGTATCGCTCAACGTGATCAAACGGATGCGCGAAGTCGCCATTCGTCGGGTGTTGGGAGCTACAGGTGTTCAAGTCGGCTGGATTCTGCACAAGCATTACGTCTGGATTCTGGCTATCTCTACCGTAATAGGTTGCGCTATGGGGTATTTCCTGGCAATTTCACTCATGAATAGCGTCTTCAAAATCAATAACGGCGTGTCAACCAGCAGTATCATCATGGCGGCCATTTGCGTATTGCTGGTCGCTTTTTTCACGATCCTCCTAAAACTCTGGCAAACGCTTCAAATCGATCCCGTCAAATCGCTGAAAATGGACGCATAAGGGGTTATGGGCAGAGGGCATGGGGTTGGGGTATGAGCGACTATTTGCCATTGTTTACTGTTCTGATTAGCTGCAATTCAGCTGATCCTCAGCCCTTTCCCCTATGCCAGAAAAAAAATTTTCATTTTTTCTGTAACCTTGCTGAATTCGCGAAGTTTCCAGTTCAAAATCCATTAAACCAGTCACTTTTCGTTTGAACGCGCTAACAGATAATGCCCTGATGCTACAGGTAAAAGCAGGTCGTATCGATACGATGGGCTTACTATTTGAGCGTTATAACCGACCGCTGTTTGGGTTCCTGTTTCACATGACGGGGCAGCGCGAAGCCAGCGAGGATATGGTTCAAACGGTTTTTTACCGCATGCTGAAATACCGCCATACGTTTACCGGCGAAGGTGAGTTCAGAAGCTGGATGTATCACCTGGCCCGCAATGTACTGGTCGATCACAGCAAGCAAAACAAACGGTCGTCGCAGCAGTATGATCTGACCGACGTAGCCGAGAAAATTGGGGGTGGACAAACCGCCGACGAACAGTTTCAGAAAAATCAGGAACTGGAAACACTCCACCGGGCCATGGCCAAACTAAGCGAAGACAACCGCGAAGTGCTGGTACTGAGTCGGTTTCAGGAGTTGAAATATGAAGAGATTGCGCGGGTACTCAACACGACGGAAGGCGCCATAAAAGTACAAGTACACCGCGCAATGAATGAGTTACGGAAGATTTATTTGACGATTGAAAATGGAAAAACTGCCTATAAACTGTGAGCAAACTCAGGAGCAACTGACTGAATTTCTCAGCAATCAATTGCCCGATGCTGAGCGAGTCATCATGGAAGCGCACCTGGCCCAATGCTCAGCCTGTGAGGCAGATGCAGCCTCCATTCGGCAGCTTTGGCAAATGATGGGGCAGTTGCCCACCCCTGAACCAAGTCCGCTGGCCCGCGTACGGTTCGACGCCATGCTGGATACCTACAAAGAAACCATTGCGAGTCAAGAGCCAAGCGTTTTCGAGAATTTGTTAGCGAAACTTCGGGGGCTCTGGACACCAGCCAATGCCCTTCGTCTGGCGTATAGTATCGGTTTGCTGGTGGTTGGCGTAGCGGCCGGGTATTGGTTCCAGCGCTCCAGCGCGCCCACGGTAGCCTATCAGCAACAGGTCGATACGTTGTCGAAGCAGGTTCAGGATATGCGCCAGATGATGATGTTATCGCTGCTCGAAAATCCGGCGGCTTCTGAACGGCTTCGGGCAGTAAGTTACACGGAAGAAATTAGTGAAGTCGACGGTAAAGTCGTCGACGCCCTGCTGACAACATTAAACAACGATGCCAATGTGAACGTACGTCTGGTGACGCTGGAAGCTCTAGCGAAACTGGCTGATAATCCGAAAGTTCGGGAAGGTTTGGTCCAATCCATTACGCAACAGGATTCCCCATTAGTACAGTCAGCGCTGGCCGATGTGATGGTGAAGTTGCAGGAAAAACGATCCATCAAACCACTCCGGCAATTGCTCCACGACGATAATACCAACCATCTGGTGAAAGGTAAAATTGAGCAAAGCATCCGGGAGTTATCCTGATTTGATTAAAAGACAAGAAACCGCCCCCGTGTCTGTGTCCTCACAGACACCTGCGCGTCAGCAAACACTTTCCTTCCGGGTGGGTGTCTGTGAGGACACAGACACGGGAGTCGGGAAAATACACAAACCCCTTAAATCCAAACAAACTATGCGACTATTACTAATCTCCGCGCTGGCGGGGTTGGCCTTCTCTTGTGCCCAATTGCCAGCCAACGCTCAGGAATTTAAAGAGCACATTACCAAAGAATTTACGGTTTCTAAAAGCACAACAGGCAGTTTCCTGGGCATTTACAACCTCAACGGCTTTGTGAAAGTTGAGGGTTATTCAGGCGATAAGATTGTGTTTGAAGTCGATAAAACAATATCGGCCAACACAGCCCAGGATCTGGAATTTGGCAAGAAAGAGTTTCAGCTTCAGATGGAGCAAAAAGGTGATAGCGTTATCGCATACATTGCTGAACCTTACGATACGCGTCCCCGGCGCTATCGCAACCGCAACAACTGGAACAACGACCGCGATGTGGATTATAGCTTCACCCTCAATTTCACGGTGAAAGTGCCGAATTACATGAATCTTGCCGTTTCGACCGTCAATCACGGTGACGTTACGGTGAAAGATGTAAGTGGCGCACTGAAGGTCAATAACGTGAACGGAGCCATTGCGCTGACCAACTTAAAAGGCACGACCAGCGCTCATACGGTGAATGGAGCTGTGGATGTCACGTACCTGGCTAGTCCACCCGATAACTGTTCGTACCATACAATCAATGGCGAAATCAGGGTAACGTATCCCGCCAACCTCTCGGCCGATCTGCAATTCAAAAGCATGCACGGAAGTTTCTTCACCGACTTCCCAAATGCGGAAGCGATACCCATGCAAGCGGTGAAAACAGAGCAGAAAAACGGGAACGGTACGACCTACAAAATCAACAAGACGACCGCCGTCCGCATTGGTAGTGGCGGCAAGACATTCAAGTTTGAAACACTAAACGGAAGCATTTACATTAAAAAACAATCCTAATGAAAACGATTAAATTGACAATTGGAGTTCTGTTGATCAGTCTATTCACCATCAACGCATTATTTGCTCAGAATGAAGTAAAAGAACAATTGGTTGTGCCGCTGAGCGACCCTGGCAAACCCGGTTCTTTAAAGGTAGGGTTAATAAATGGCTCGATCAGCGTAGTCGGCTACAGTGGTAAAGATGTTGTGATCGATATTGCGTCTAGTGGAGGTCGAAAGGGTCGACGTGATGACGATGATCGGGACCGCCCTAGCGATCGGTCGTCGGCGGGCATGAAACGCATCAACGCTGGTAACCCTCTTGACGTGAGCGCTCGCGAAAAAAACAATACCGTCAATATTGATGCGAACTCAACCAATCAGACAATTGATCTGACGATTAAAGTACCACAACAATTTAACCTTCGCATCAGTACGATCAATCATGGCCAAATCAACGTCGAAAACGTATCAGGCGAACTGGAGGTGAATAACGTAAACGGCACTATTGAGTTGACCAATATCAGCGGTTCGGCAGTGGCCAATACGGTAAATGGCGGAGTGATCGCTACGTTCAAAAGTGTAAACTCCGACGCGCCAATGGCTTTCTCGACCCTAAATGGCAATGTCGATGTAACGTTCCCGGCCAGTGCCAAAATGAACGTGAAACTCAAATCAGATCGGGGCGATATGTTCAGTGATTTTGATATTGACATCGACAAGGGGCAATCAAAAGTGAATCGGACGAATCAGAATGGCATGTACCGCGTAAGTATCGACGATTGGGTACAAGGCAAAATCAATGGTGGTGGCCGTGAGATCATGATGAAGAACATGAACGGCAATATCTACGTCCGCAAAGCGAAGTAACCGTTTCAAGTTTGGCGTTCAAACAGTGCATTTGAACGCCAAACTAAATCTAGCCTACGCAACCTGTTTAGGTCAACCTGCATCTACTGGTTATCTGACGAAATCCTCTAATCGACCTGATCCCATGAATGCCTGGCTTACAATAGCTCTTTTGCTCGTAACGATCGTGCTGGAGCCTGTCCATTCAAAGCAGACTATCGTACCGACTAAATTCCCCGAAAAAGCATCGACGGATAACCCCCTCGAAACGTCGGTCGATTCGGTGGTAGAACGCGTGGCGCAACAGTTCATGGCGGCACCTCAGGCTGTAGGGCTTTCAGTAGGCATTTTTAAGGATGGCCAAACGTACGTCTACAATTATGGTACAGTAGAAAAAGGTCGACACCAATTACCCACCCGCCACACAGTTTATCCAATTGCTTCCATTACCAAAACGTTTACCGGTGCATTACTGGCGCAAGCCGTCGTAGAGGGAAAGGTAAAGCTGGATGATGATGTTCGTAAGTACCTGACCGGTGATTACCCAAACCTGGCCTATCAGGGGCAACCCATTCGGCTATTTCACTTGATTAATCATCGGTCGGGCTTACCGTTTCTGTTGCCCAATCGCCCGGAAGCCTTCAATAATACGAATACACCCGCATCAGCAGTGGCTATGGAATTACTACGCCCATATTCGCGCGCGGATTTTTACGCTGATTTACACGAGGTGAAACTCGATACGATTCCCGGCACTACGTTTCGCTATTCCAATACAGGCGCTCAATTGCTTGGGTATATTCTGGAGCGGATTTATGGCAAAACGTTTGAGCAGCTCGTTCAGCAGAAAATCGCCCAACCGCTGGCCATGAATGACACCCGGATTACGCTGACTCCATCGGTGCAGAATCGGTTGGCGAAAGGGTATGATTGCGATGGTATTTTGATGCCCGATAGCCCGGATGAACTACAAGCTGCCAGTGCCCTCAAATCAACCGTAGCCGACATGCTCCACTATATTCAATGGAACGTCGCCGAGCAAACCGAAACGGCCAGATTAGCCCATCAGCCAACCTGGAAATCAGGAAACAGTTATTCGGCAGGACTAAACTGGCAGATGCTGCAATCGTCGGGAAACCGGGTTATCTGGCAGGATGGTAACATTCCCGGCTTCAGTTCGCTATGCATAAATTACCCTGAACTGAATATGGGAATCGTCGTCCTCTCCAACGAGTGCGACCGCACAACCGCTTCCCGGATCACAACGCTAGCTAATCAGGTTGCCAAAGCCATCGACAATCGGGCATTGTTGTTACCTAGATGAATATACTGTAAAGGTTCAAGCGGTATTAGTTCGCCCTGCCTTTGATCCGATAACTCACCACGACCAATAATAGCAGCAAGGCCGCGAAGTATAGCGCCACGGATAAGGAAAAATGGTGAGCGATAAAACCTAGCAAAGCCGGTCCGGCAAGGAGTCCGGCATAACCAATAGTTGTAATCGCCGGCAGGCTTACTGTTGGCGAAATACCGGGTAATCTCCCAGCTTCGCTAAAGAATACAGGGACGATATTAGCCACTCCTAGCCCCATTAGCACAAAGCCAAGTAAGGCTCCCCATGCCCAGGGGCTTAAGACCGCAATAACCAGTCCGATAGCGCCCATCAAGCTACCACTTACTACGACCGTTCTGGCATTCAAACGGGCTACCAGTTTATCCCCAACTAATCGCATGATCGCCATGGCAACCGAAAAGGCTGCATAACCTGCGCCAGCAAGCTCCGATGGCATCCCTTTTGTATCTCGCAGAAAGATGGCACTCCAGTCGAGGATAGAACCCTCGGCAAGAAAAGCAGCAAAGCACATGGAACCCAGAAATAACACACGGCCATCTAGCCACTGGAATCGCTGATTGCCCGACTCAGGCTTTTCGGCAGTAGAGAATTGAGCAATAGCCCGTCGCTCAACATCGGCAGGAAACAGGTTTCGATATTGGGTTAAGGTAATAACGATCATCAGTCCGGCAATACTGACAATAGCCCAGATCGGATTGAATCCCAGCTTGATCAGAAAGCCTAAACCCAGCGACCCGAATAGGCCACCTACACTAAACAAACCATGTAAAGACGACATAATCGGCCTTCCATAAAGGTTTTGCACCTGTACACCATGCGCATTCATTGCGACATCAATAGTGCCAATGCTTGAGCCAAAAATAAAGAGCGTGATAGCCATAGCTGGCGTCGACGAAAGGATAAGCAGAAGCGGTAGCGCAAATGCCATCACCAGCCCCGCGCAAGCCATTATAATTCGACTCCCGAAACGGCTCACCAATATACCCGAAATGGGCATCATCAGTAAGGCTCCTCCGCCTAGCAGCAGTAGTAACAAACCTAAATTGGCGTCGTTCAGAGCTAATCGGTCTTTTGCATAGGGAACCATCGGCGCCCAACTAGACATGCCCAGACCGCAAACCAGAAAAATCAATTGGGTGGCCAGACGGGCCTTTAACACCTGTCTTGAGGGTGTTGCCAGCGCTACATTCATACGGCAAGCAGGTTATTCTTGTTCGAATCTGGGAAACTAGTAAAATACTATTGAATAACCTGTAGATTGATCACGAGTTTTTATAGGGTACTCATCATTATCCAGCAACCGAATCTGTAGCTCGGTTGCTGGATAAGTCGTCTATTTATAGAAATAATAGACCGGTGGCTGCCGAGGAATAGAAGTCCCCTGTTGTACCATGATGCTACTCGATAAAGTTCCAGATGGATTATAACTCAGCTCGTAATTAGTGTAACTGGTCATATCCACATTGGTATAGCGGACCGTTTCACTCAACTCATTGTTAGCACTGACGGGATTGTAAGGTAATTCAAGCTTTTTCAGCGGGTTAACCTTATCATCGTGCGTATAGGTATAGCCGAAACCTATAGGAGTGCCATTCCCATAGTAATCCTGACGGCTAATAATATTATCGCCTTTCCAGGTAAATACAGGGTAAGCAGTATTCTCTCTTCGATCCTTTATTGCCGTTATGTGCCCCTGCGGATCCGTTTCAAAATCAGTTATGCCATTGAAATAGGCTTCGCCCTTGGCTAAATTGAGGTAATACAAGTACATGGTCTTCAGTCGGCCATTGTCGTAGTGCAGTTCGTTCAAGAAATAAATAAAATCTCTAGCCAGTTCACCTTCATACACTTTGGTGTAAACGCGATAAATACGGTTGTCGGCATACTCGTAATAGAATGTATGTCCTCCCCATATTTTGTCTTGCGGAAACGAAGCTGACCCCATCGGTTGCCCCTGGTCGTTATAGAGATACTGCGTACCTGCATCGGATTTGTTATACCAGTTACCTACGGTTCTATCGAGCTGACCAGCTGGTGTGTGACTCAGCCGAACAAGGGCGTCGAAACGGGGGAGCTTCATGGTAATCGTTGGGCTGGCCGGTTTGCCATCCGAAACATTACTGATGAGCTTGAGCGTAATCAGCGAGTCAATGGGTTCACTCGCTTGTTGGGGAGTTACTGGTTGATCGGGGTTACAAGCCAGGATGGCGGTACACAGCCCTCCAACAAAAAGAAAATGTTTAAACATACGTTTGTTCTGTAAAATAATGGCCCAGGCATTAGTAGACGTCAATGAATAGGACATCATTTGAAAAGGTAATTGTACTTGATCGCAAATATTAGTCGGCTGGGTAGCTTATGGGCGTAAAAGCTAGTGACTGTGTTGGCCGGTTCGTCGGTAAAGCCGAAAAGCGGCAATCAAATAGCCAATAGTAGCCAGCCCATAGGCAATGGGCAGAGCCTTCTTGCCATCCTGAAAATACAAGACACTTACTATACCCAGCACTATGGCTTCAACGAAAAACACCAGGCTATCGAAGCTCTTGATATACCTGGCTAAGCGATGGTGAAAGATCGTCAGCACGAACACAAAGAGGCCAAATGCAATTAAAATTCCCCCGGCTATAGTATGATGGTGCTCAGCTTTATCAATTCCCTTAATCATGATAATCACTCCGGCCAGGCCATGAGCTAGTTGCTTGCGTACTTCTAGAGATGGTGGGCGCATTCGATTTAGACGCTTAAATAAGGGAGATGATTAGCAGACGAGAAACTAATTTCAGAATAGGCATTCTCTACCCTGTAAACGCAAAGATGATAAAAGCCTGATCTAACACAAACATCCTTCTATAAGAATATTTCCCGGTACGATCAGGCCAGATTTCCAGTTCTGATTTTGCGCTTGAAACCTGCTCATTATCTCTTGTCCGCATTTGAACGGATTCCGTCCGATACCGGACGGAATCCGTTCAAATTTCAAAGGTAACAATCTTAAAATCAGACGCTTAAAAGCAATGGTATAATATTTGAGCGAATCAACAGAAACGCATGCGTCCAGAATAAAAGCCAGGATATACCCTATGCCCTTACCCCTCTGCCCCATGCCAATCCTATGCTAAGGAATTACCTAAAAATAGCCTTGCGAAATCTCTGGCGGAATAAGTTGTATTCCGGCTTGAATGTGGGTGGTCTGGCGATTGGATTGGCAGCTTGTTTGCTGATGACCCTGTACGTCGATCATGAATTTTCGTACGATAACTATCATCCCAAGGCAAACCGGATTGTTCGGGTAACGTCTGAGATGAAAACACCGGAGTCAACGCTGGCTATAGCTTCAGACCCGCTACTGCTAGGCCCGACTTTAAAACGCGATTACCCAGAAGTTGAAACGGCGGTTCGCTTTTTCCCCACTGCGGCCACGATCAAAACAAAGGATAAACTGGTCAGCCAGGGCGATGTCTATTATGCTGACAACGATGTTTTTTCCGTTTTCTCCTACAATTTTCTGGCAGGAAATCCAGCAAAGGCGTTAGCCAATCCTACCTCTGCCGTCGTTACCGAACGCTTTGCCAATACTTATTTCGGGCGAACCGATATTCTGAATCAATCGATTGAGATTAACAAACAGCCGTACCGGATTACAGGCGTTATCGAGAATCTACCCAGCAATACAGACCTAACGTTCAGCGCATTATTGTCCAGAAAACCGGATAAAACAACTAATTGGCTGGAAGAAGATTTTGCGGCTTACACGTTTGTTCTGTTCAAGCAAGAACCTGATCTGGCCAATTTCAGTAAGAAACTGGCTATACTTTCGAAAAATGTGCTGGGTCCTGAATTGAAAAAAGCCGGTGCCGAAAATTACTCGATTACTTTCCCGGTTGAATTACTAAAAGACGTTCATTACAGTCAGGGAAAACTAGAAGACACGCCTAAAGGCAATAAGCAATACAGCTATTTGTTCGCCTTTCTGGCCGTATTTGTTCTGGTGATTGCCCTGCTGAATTATATCAATCTAGTCACAGCTAAAGCCACCGAACGGTCGAAAGAGGTCGGTATCCGCAAAGCGGCCGGTGCTCAATACAGTCAACTCGTCCGGCAATTCCTATTCGAATCGGGGCTACTGAGTGGAATCGCCATTTTGTGCGCCGTTTCGCTGATGCAGTTTGTGATTCCGTTTTTCAATACGCTGCTTTCCATTCAGATAGCGATCAACTGGCGTGAAGCCACCCCGATGATTGCGTTCACCTGGATCGTGGTTACGTTATTGGGTGGCTTATACCCCGCTTTTGTCCTGTCGAATTATCGCCCGGTTGATGTATTGAAAGGAAAACTAACCAGTTACGGGCAAGGTATCTGGCTTCGGAAATCGATCATTGTTTTTCAGTTCGTACTAGCCGTGGGCATGATTGCCAGCGTATTAGCCATTCATCGGCAGATGGATTATTTGCGGCAGTATGATCTCGGTTTCAGCAAATCGCAAGTGCTGAGCCTGTATTTGCCCGATGATTCGACCGCACGAGCGGGTGCTAAAGCATTTGCCAATAGCCTGAAAAGTCGTAGTGAAATTAAAGGCGTAACGCTTGGCTCTGGCCTGTCGGATGGAGCCATGGCGATGGCGTCGACCAATATCCAGTCGAATGGCAAGAAGCGGGAATTGATGGCCAATTACCTGTTTGTTGATGAGTCATTTGTGCCTGTACTAAACATGCGGCTTAAAGCAGGACGAAACTTGTCAATCAAGTCGCAGGCTGATGTGAAAGGTGGTTTTCTGGTTAACGAAGCTTTTGTAAAAATGGCTGGCTGGAAGCAAGGTGTTGGTCAACCCATAGATGGTTTCGGTCATAAAGGGAGTGTTGTGGGTGTCGTGAAAAACTTCCACTACCAATCGCTGCACAATCTGGTCGAGCCGTTGGTGATGATTTACAACACGTTCCCGACAAACTGCGTGATGGTGAACGTAAAACCAGCCGATCTGCCAACTGTAAAAACGATCTGGCAAAGTCACTACCCAAACTATCCGTTTGAGTATAGCTTTCTCGATGACTCGTTCGACAAACAGTACCGTAAAGATCGGCTGATGGCTACGCTATTCAACGTCTTTGCAGGATTGACCATTCTGGTTTCCTGTCTGGGCCTATTCGGATTAGTCGCATTTACGACCGAACGCCGAACAAAAGAAATCGGCGTCCGGAAAGTGCTGGGTGCATCGGTGACCAACATTGTTTCCCTACTCTCAACCGATTTTCTAAAACTGGTTTTGATCGCTATTGTGATTGCCTGCCCTTTGGCGTGGTATGCCATGCATAGCTGGTTACAGGATTTTGCCTATAAAACGAATCTTTCATGGTGGCTCTTCGCGCTGGCGGGTCTACTCGCTATTGCGATTGCCTTATTAACAGTGAGTTACCAAAGTATTAAAGCAGCACTAATGAACCCAGTAAACTCATTACGGTCTGAATAATATGCTAACGAACTTCTTTCATACTGCCTTTCGTAATCTCTGGAAACACAAACTTTTTTCCTTTATCAATGTGTTTGGTCTGGCGTCGGGCATGTTGGTGTGCCTACTGGCGATGATCGGGATTAAAGGCGCTTTTGAATACGATTCATTTCATCCCCATCCTGATCGTACATATCGCATTCTAACGGACGTAACGTTCAGAGACAACGGCGAGAAAGGGTATGCCACGTCGCCTATACCCTTGGCCGATGTACTAAAGCAGCAATACCCGTTTGTTGAAGAAGCAACGCGGGTAATTCGCAATTATGGCGACTTTACGGCCAATCGGAAGCAATTACCTACTGTTTATAGCGCCGTTGATCCCGGTTTTTTTAAGGTATTCGGATTTCGTCTGGGAAAAGGTCAGCCAGCGGTTGCTCCGAAAACGGTTGTACTAACGCAGAAAACAGCCGAACGCTTTTTCGGTATTGAAAACCCGATTGGCAAACGGATGGAGCATCCTGATCTGGGAGCTTTAACGGTTGTCGGCGTTTTTGCAGAACCACCAACCAAAACCCATCTTAATTTCGATTTGCTGGTTTCGATGGCGTCGTATTCGGGCGTTGCCTGGGAACGTTCACGAACTGATTGGAAACAATATGCAAGAGGCTATACCTACGTATCGCTAAAGCCGGGCATACCTGCCGAAACGCTGGATGGTGTTTTGCCATCATTAGCCGGTCGGATGACCAAAGGCGTAACGTTCAAGGACGAGAAAGGCTATACATTCCGCAGCCAATCATTAGCCAGCCTTTCGCCCGCCCGCGAAGAACTGATGAACGGAACGTTTGAACCCTCGCTTGGCAAGTTGGAAGTGCAGATGTGTGTTGGCTTACTGACGTTATTACTGGCAGCTTTCAATTACATCAATTTAACCCTTGCCCGTTCGCTCAGCCGGGCTCGCGAGGTGGGTATCCGAAAAGTTTCTGGCGCGTTACGCTGGCAACTGATGGGCCAATTTATGGGCGAATCGGCTTTTCTGTCGCTGATTAGCCTGGGGCTGGCGTATGGTATGCTCCAACTGATCAAACCGATGCCATTCGTACAAGAATGGTTGATTGGCGGAGTCGAATGGGAACAGGACCCGCGTGTGTGGACCGTATTCATCTTCTTTAGCATTATTACGGGCTTGCTGGCAGGTGTATTGCCTGCTCGCGTGTTATCCAAATTTGAACCCGCCCAGGTACTACGGAGCCAAACTGGGATACGCGTATTTCGAGGAATTACACTTCGTAAAGCGCTGATCGTGGCTCAGTTTTCTATCTCGCTGTTTGCCATGATTGCGTTGCTTGGCATGGCTCGTCAGCAGCAGTATATGGGCACAGCAGATTATGGATTTAGTCGTAAAAATGTACTGACGATCCCTCTGAATGGCATGCCCGCTAACCGATTAGCGGATAATCTGAATCGACTGTCGGGCGTAGAACACGTATCGGCTACAGCGGCTCGATTTGGCGATCACGGCGGTGACTGGCAGCTGGTATACAACCAGCGAACCGGGGGCGATTCCACAATAACGGATGTTTTCTCGACGGATGCGCAACTGCTCTCTACTGTTGGCCTGACGCTCCTGGCCGGTCAGAATATGCCAGCTTCGGTGTCGGATTCTGCGTCGCACCTTGTCCTGATTAATGAAGAAGCCGTTCGTGCCTTTAAGCTGGGCGAATCGGGAGCGGCTGTGGGTAAAACACTCTGGCTAAACGATAGTACAGATGTCCAGATCGCGGGGGTTGTGAAGGATTTTCAATTCACGACGATGGCTATGAAATTACGTCCGCTAGTGCTTCGCTATCAACCCGCCCGCTTTCGGTATCTGAACGTGAAAGTTGCCGACGGTAATCCCGAAGCAGTTAAAACGGCCGTTGCCCAGGTCTGGAAACGTATGAATCCCTATGAACCCTTCGAAGGTGTTTGGTACGACACCTATCTGACTGATCGGCACAGCCATACCGACGATATTTCCTTTATGGGATTATTACTCGGCTTTGCGTTGTCGATTGCCTGTTTGGGACTGTTGGGCATGGTTACCTACACGACCCAGTTGCGCAGAAAAGAAGTGGGCATTCGGAAAGTGATGGGTGCTCGTGTCGATCAGGTTGTCTGGCTGTTATCGTGGGATTTCCTAAAGCTATTGCTGATTGCCGGGGCCATTGCGTTGCCGTTAGGCTATCTGACAACGAGTTTCTTTTTAATGACCTTCGCCTATCACATTACGGTCGGTGTGGGTATGTTAAGTGCCTGTTTTGGCACGATGTTGCTTTTAGGCGGTTTAACGATTGGCTGGCGTACATACCGAACAGCGCTGACCAATCCAACCGATAGTTTGCGGTCTGAATAGCAAAAAATAGTTTTAACAATTTTCCTTTTCCTACAACTATGTCTTACATCGCCATCCCCATTTCTTCGATGCCTGGAAAGCAGGAAATCGAAATCGACGTGACCATCAACGGGCAGAAACAGGCGCTGCACTATCGCGTTGAATTGTTCTACTGGAGTGATTGCATCGTCCCTACTTTCGACCGCGTCGAATGCATTCGACAGATGCTAGCCGGATACGACCAGGATTGGACACTCTACTACATTGGCTCGCCTACGGATGACTTTGTTCCCATCACGTTTGTCAAGAAGGAAGATCTTGTCAAGCAGCGAACGCTTCTAAGGAGTCATTAATATGGATAAACTTTACTGTTCAATACGAACGGCCAGTCAACTTGACTGGCCGTTCGTGTATTTGGAAACTGTTTGAGGGTTGGAGCCTGAGTTTTGACGTTTTCCGTGGTCTGTGTCCTCACAGACCACCTGTGCGCCAGCCAACACAAAACCATCCGGGCGAATGCTCTGTGAGGACACAGACCACGGAACGGACCTCAAACAAACTATTTATAAATCGCCAGTGCTTCAAAGGTAGCTGGTACCGGTTTGGGTGCATTTGGATTTGAGTTCAGCTCATTTTGTGGGTAAATGAATCGCCAGGGAAGCTGTGTGCCCGTGTTCGGTGTTAGTTTAATACCATAGGCCTCAGCACGAGTCCGGCGCTCATCGTTCCAGCCAATGTGTTGTCCGTAGAATGACACATACCGTTCCTGCAAAATTTCCCGTAACAGAGCGTTATTGGCTGTAATGCCATCTGCATTTTCAATACCACCAGCCGCAAAATCAGCCGCTACATAGGGATCGTATTTGTACGTTCCAGCCGTCAAATAGGTCGAGTTGATATTACCCCCGGTATTCATCCACGCCCGGTACGCATTCAAATGTCCCAGAGCAGTGTCAAATCCTTTTCCCGACCGTAAAGCCGACTCCGCCAATGTCAGACTATTTTCCTGATAAGTAATAAGCGGGAAGCTAGCACCTTGGGCAAAGAAACCCGTTGCTCCCGACGTATTTGGCTCAATTTTACCTGGCGTATTGATACCGTTTTCGAGGTAGTAAAACCGGAATCGGGCCGTCTCGATGGTCTTCGAATTACCTCTGTACGTAGCACTTGTCGGATTCAGGATCGTCGTGTTATACGCGCCTACAGCATTTATATCGCCGGTACGGCTAACGACCAGAAAGGAATAATACGAATTCTGGTTTACGTTTGCCGTGATACCGTGTGGTGCATACAAAGAGTTCGCAAACACACTGACCCCCGTCTGAGCGGCTATATAGGCTTCATCATACTTCTTCAGATCGGTCAATAACCGAGCCTTTAGCGTATAGGCAACCTGCGTCCATTTGGTCGCATCGCCCCCAAAGTGAATATCTTCTGTCGTAACCGTACCGACACCCGATTTCAGATCGGTAATAGCCTCTTCGAGCGAAGCCAGCAGCTTTGTGTAAACAGTCGCCTGGGCTTCGAACGCCGGATTAGGATATTTAGCAATGTCGCCTGCCTGATCCACCGGAATATCACCCCATAATTCCGTACCCGTAGCGAGTGCATTGACGCGCAGGATTTTGGCAATGGCTACCATTTTCCGGTTACCAAGCGCGGTTGCCTGCTCAATAGCGAGAAGTGCATTGGCATTCGTCGCCTGATACACCAGATTCCAGTCGCCATCATAGATACCCGCCGATACGTTATAATTATAATAATCCTTCCATTGCCGGTCGGCCCCGGAGGCATAGCCAGACCAGATGGTTGTTAAACGACTAGCCATACCCTCTTGAGTCGCCATGTTGGCAATCTCCGTACCGGTTAGCAACAGACTGGCTGTCGATTTGGTCGGGTTGTTTGGATCTACGTTCAGATTCTCGACAATTGATGAGCAAGCGAAGAGCTGGAGACCAAATACCAGGGCGAAAACTGATCTATATATTCGTTTCATAAAAATGGCTTCTTCGTGGTAATTAGTAATTGATTTTTATGCTGAAAAGCAATGACTTCGTGTTCGGACTGTTGAAATAGTCCTGTCCGCGCGAGTTGCTGGCTCCGTTAAGGGCCGTTTCGGGATCGACCCCAACCATTTTCGTCCACAATACCGGGTTACGGCCGGTAACGGTTACGTCGATCGACTGCAACTTGGTTTTCTGGCGAAACTTTGGTGAGCTGAATGAATAACCAAGCGAAATCTCCCGAATACGAGTCCAGCTGGCATCCGTAATAAACTGTTCGACAAGGGTACTGAAACCACCCCCAATAGACGTATAATACGACTGATCGAGCAGTACTGGTCCGGCACCAAAATCCTGAATATTCCCCCGAACCGTGCTTCCCGACGCGATGGTTTTACCTGCATAGTTCTTCAGATCCTGCGTCAGTGTCACGTCGTTCCCCACATCGGCATGAGTACCGAAATTATAGAGCGTTCCTCGCGTTCCATTGTAGAAATCACCGCCCTGAAACGTTTCAAAAAGAAGGTTCATTGAGAGTTTCTTGTAGGACAGGTTTGTTCCGAAACCACCCCGATAATCCGGGTTTGGATCGCCAATTACCCCAAACTGCGAAGCAACCTGTGGGAAACCATTCGCATTGAGGTTCAGTGAGCCATCCTCCTTACGCATGTACGTACCGCCATAAAGCGACGACATGGCATAACCCACTTTAGCCACCGTACTGGCCGTCGTACTGAATCCTCCCAGCGTAATGATATCCGTTCCTGCCAGATTCGTCACCCGATTGATATTGCGGCTTATATTACCAAATACGTTCCAGTTGAATCCACTCTTATTCAGGATATTGAAGTTAAGCTCTGCCTCCCAACCCTTGTTGGTCATCGAACCCGCGTTGGTGTATTTTGAGGTATATCCCGTCGAACCAGCCACGGCTACGTTGAGCAACAAATTCGTGATTTCGTTCTGGTAATAGGTGAAGCCAGCTGTCAACCGGTTGTTCAGGAAACGGAGGTCGGTACCTAACTCCCATTCGGTTTTCCGTTCGGGTTGCAGGAATGGATCGCCCTGGGTAGAACTTCGCACATAGGCTCCATTACCGTATCCAGCGCCACTAAGTGAATTGGCCCAGCTGCTAAACGACGCATTTACGTAGGTCGTTGCGTTCCGATACGCATCGGGCTGCACCCCCACCGTACCGTAGGAAGCACGCAGTTTACCGAACGACAACACAGGGTTATCCCGGAAAATGGGAAGTTGCGTAAACTGCCAGGCGACGTCAGCAGACGGATAGTAGAATGTCGATTTTGTCTGGCTACCGAACGTCGAGCCCGATTCGCCAGCCAGCGACGCATTGACGTAGAGTTGATTATAAAAGCCCAGATTCAGAGTTGAATACAGACGAGCCATCCGTCGATTCGTGGTTGTCCGGTAAGGAGCATCGTTGGATACCAGCGAGTTACCAAAGTTGGCGGGCGCATCTGGAATAATGAACGTGTTCATCGTAGCGCCCAGATTGAGGTATTTCCGGTCATTGATGTTGAAACCGACGATCAGCGTGCTCGTAATATTCTTGCCAAAATCCTTGAATATGCGACCAATTACGTCACCATTCATTTCGGATTCCTTGTAGATATTCTCCTCGTAACTTCCCAAACCACTGTTTGCGGCCGAGTTTACCGGATAATTCGTGATGCGGTGATCGGTATTCGCATCAAGACCACCTCGAAGGGTAATATCGAACCAGGTTGCGGGTGTAATGAGCAATTCAGAACTCATAATGAATCGGTCTACTTCCGAAAAATTGGTCAATTCATTGATCGCCCACATGGGGTCGTTATAGATCGGATTCGCTAATGCCCCTAAGTAATTTCGGTACGCACGCTGCCGGTTTGGAACCGCGCTGGCTGTTGGCGACGCGAAGTAATTTCCTTTGTAATCGCGGCTGTCGAAATCAGTTGGGGTACGGAGATAACCAATGTACAGACCGTTTACGCTATTACTTCGCTGAATCCGGTTTGAGGTTGTCCGGGCGTAGGTTGCGTTGGTCGACGATTTAAGAATATCGTTGAAGCGCCGTTCAGAGTTGAATCGAAGCGTGGTCCGATTGTAATCGCTTTGGCCGTTGATAATCCCTTTCTGGCGCAGATCACCAAAGCTTAGGTAAAAATTTCCTTTTTCGTTACCACCACTGATTGACAGATTATTGTCGATGAACGTACCTGTTCTGAAAACCTGATCTTTCCGAATGTCGTTGTACGTTTCCTTCGAGTTTTTGGTAAGAATAGGGTAATATGTTTTTCCGCTGTAAGCCTCAAAACGAGCACCATTCATATTAACAATATCCTCTCCCCCGGCCCGATTCGCGATTTTATCCCCCCACGAGTTGGCAACCGTTGGATTGTAGACTCCGTCTGATCCCTGTCCGTAATTGCTTTGCAGTGGGTGCAGCAAATTGGGTTTATCGAACGAAACCGTAGAGCTAAAAGAGATATTAACTTTATCGCTGTTTGCGCCTTTTTTCGTTGTAATAACGATTACGCCGTTGGACGCCCGCGATCCCCATAAAGCTGCTGCCGAAGCGCCTTTCAGAATTTGCATCGACGCAATGTCTTCAGGATTGATATCGTTCAGGCGCGACTGTTGCGTAACGCCAGCCACCCCATCGCCCAGCGTCGAGTTACTGATCGGGATACCATCCACAATAACCAGCGGTTGGGTAGTGCCTGTAATGGTATTCTGTCCGCGAATCTGGATATAGGAACCAGCGCCAGGGTCACCAGCCGATTTTGTAATCTGAACGCCAGCCGCTTTACCGGACATCCCATTGATTACCCCCGTTTCACCTGATCGAACGATATCTTTCGCTTCAATTTTCGAGGCTGTAGCACCGCGTTTATCTGCATTTTCTTTAAACCCTAATGCACTGACAATCACCTCATCAAGTGATGTTTCATCGCGACTTAACTTTACAGATATGGTACTCTGATTGCCAATTGGAGACTCCGTGGTTTTCATGCCAATAAAGGAGAAAACCAGTACACCATTTTTAAGCAGATTGTCAGGAATCGACAATGTATAAGCTCCTTCCGCATTTGTTGACGCCCCTATGGTAGTGCCTTTGATCACCACGTTTACACCGGGCAATGATGAATTATCCTCGCCAGAGGTAACAGTTCCTTTAATAACCCGGCTCTGCGCAAACAGCTGCATCGGGATAGAAAAGGCAAACAATACGAGAAACAGTAGTTTTTTGTCCTGCATTTCCGTTTTTAGTTAGGTTGAAAAAGTACTAGTACAACAGCCCGGTAGGTTCTGTTGGCAATAAGGGTATTTACTCTATGTACGTAGAAAAAAAGCTCGAGCAGACCTGTAGCAAATGGCCTTCTCCTGAAGTAATCGAAAAATCACTGAATGCCTGGCCAGCATGCGAATGCGCTTGTTACAGACACATTCCGTATGTCAAATATAATTCCTATAAAAGGAAAATCACAATAGTATATTTCTAATTACTTCGATATTTCACAATTATATTCTATTAATATCGCTTTTATTTAAAATAAAATTCCAAATTCTTCATATAATTAAAAATTAAATAAAAATCTCACCAAACTTTATTGTTATTAATTCAACCAGTTAAGGGCTTCATTGATAAATCGCTGTATACGATTTAAGGGTAATTACTTATAAAGCCGAATCCTATTTTGTAGTTTTCCAATAGGTAGGCATCCGTTAAACCTTCTTAATTTTCACTAAGGCATATGCAAGCCAATAGGCAAAAGCATCATATTTGATAAAAGCTTATCTATGAAAACGATAACGCTACTCTTAGCCGTTTTCCTCTGGTTAACGAGCCATCCGATATGGTCGCAGCAAGGCCTCAAAGGAGAATATTATGTCGGCACGGATTTTAAACGGAAAATCCTGACACGTATCGACCCGAAGCTTAGTTTCGATTGGTCAGCCGGAAGTCCTGCCCGTGGTATTCCTCACTCCTATTATTCTGTTCGATGGACGGGCAAATTATTAGCGCCTGTCTCAGGTGCCTATAAATTTTATGCGACAGTCGATGACGGCATTCGGGTTTGGGTAGACAATGAACTGGTTATGGAATCCTGGCAGTTGAACGACTCGAATCATTATACAGGTACGATCACCCTCAAAGCTGGGCAGTTGTATGATTTGCGGGTAGATTATTTCAACGACATGATGGGCGGTGAGCTTCAGTTATTTTGGCAGCGACCCGATAAGAAAACCATCTATATCGATCGGTTTATCCGAAGTGGCGAACTAATACCTGCCAAGTATTTCTTCCAGAAGGCAATGCCAGAAGAGCGATTTACCTTGGTTAGAGAGTCTAACCCACCCATCAATGTAGTTCCTCCAGCTAAGGTTATTCCGAAGTCAATAAAAACGATTCCCCAAAAACGGCCAACCCTTACCGTAAAAAAGCCTACTCCTATTCCACCGATCGTAAAACCCATAGTTCCTCGTGATACGACAGTCTCATTAGAAACAGAATTCAAACGAGGTTCGTCGGCCATTTTGAACCATGTCCAGTTTGAGCAGAGTAGCTACATACTCTTGCCCGAATCATCGACGGAGCTGGACAAACTGGTAACCGTTCTGAAAATCAATCCAACCTGGCAAATCGACATAGCGGGTCATACAGACAACGTCGGCGATCCACGACTGAACCTGTCTTTGTCGGAGAATCGTGCCAAAGTTGTTTCTCATTACCTGACGCGTCACGGAATAGCGGATGATCGCATTACGACAAAAGGTTACGGAGGCACTCGCCCAATCGCCGATAATACTATTGATCGCGAACGACCTAAAAACCGGCGCGTCGAGATTACAATTCGGTAAGATTTTTATTGCATCCTGCACGAAATTACTGTCCGTGAGCGAACATACGCATGTCCGTTGGCGGACACGTGTGGCCTTTGCTACTAAACATATAACCTTGATAGCTAGCCATTTACCTCATTTGGCACAGTGCTTGTCGATATCTATTTAATTGCTGAATAGCTTCTTGTTAGACAAAGGCAATAAACAGATGCAACCCTCATTCTCGGATACGCATCTTTGAGACATATACATAAAAACAAATCGTATGAAACGGAATCAATTCTTCCTGACCTTACTCGGTGTAGCCACAATCTCACTGACTTCTTTTGCAACAAATCCTACTGATGATCGGGAGCCATACCAGGTCAAAACCTTTTCGGGGAAAATTAACGCTGTACGTGCCGAAACATCGGGCGGTAGTCTGAGCATCGAAGGTGGCACCGATATGAATGCCAAAGTCGAAATGTACGTTCGGGGCAATAACGGCAACGAAAATCTGGACAAAGAGGAAATTGAAGAACGACTGAAAGATTACGAAGTAAGTATTACGCAGGAAGGCGGTACGATTGTCGCCATTGCCAAACGCCGAAATAACGACAACAACTGGAAGCGCTCACTAAGCATTGGTTTCAAATTCTACACCCCCCGCAACGTTACCACCGACTTACGTACCTCAGGCGGTAGCATCCATCTGAGCGCGCTAACAGGTACACAAAAATTCCGTACCAGTGGAGGTAGCCTGCACATGGATGATATTGCCGGTGATATCAATGGACAAACATCGGGCGGTTCGATTCACATGGATCGCTGCAAAGCCGGAAGCTCAGGTCAACTCGACCTACAAACATCAGGCGGTTCAATTGAAGCCAAATCATCGACAGGTAAAATGCGGTTGCATACATCGGGCGGCAGCATCCGTTTGGCCGATCTCAAAGGCGACGTAGATGCGCAAACCAGTGGTGGTAGTGTACATGGCGAAGACATCGAAGGCGATATAAAAGCAGGCACATCGGGCGGTTCTGTCCGCCTGGCGAATGTAGCGGGTAGCATTGATGCCAGCACCAGCGCGGGTGGTGTCGATGTCAGCATTAGCAAACTAACTGGCCCTGTTCGTCTGTCAACCAGCGCCGGCAGCATCCACGTAAAAATGCCTCTCGATAAAGGCATCAGCCTGAACCTAAGCGGCAACCATATCAAAGTTCCGCTGAACAATTTCAGTGGCGACACCGATAAAAATCACATCAAAGGCTCATTGAACGGTGGTGGCATTCCTGTAACGCTTTCGGCTTCTGCTGGCAGCGTGTATGTGAACCAGTAAGGAATGTATAATGTATGATATAGGATGTATGTTCGTGCTTTTGCAAATCATACATCCTATATCATACATCATACATTTAAAATGAATTCCTCTTTCTTCGATCGGCGACTTCTGGTCAATATAGTCCTTACGTTGCTGGGATGCATTTTACTGCTGTATTGCATTAAAGTGGCCATAGCAGCGCACTTGCCCTATCTGGTAGCAACGCTCCTCGCTACCACACTCGGCTTTCTGGAACCACGAAAAGGTTGGTTTCTAGCTGTCATCCAGGCTGTTACCATCTGGACCGTTTACACATTTTTTCTCGAACACCCCACAAATTCGTTCAACATCGAACTTGAAAACTTTGGGCTTTATGGCTCGATGATTTTAAGTTTTGTAGGTAGCTATATCGGTGGCCGACTAAAACGATTACTAGATCGGAGTCAATCAGGTAGAAGTAAGTAGTAATCAATTGCGCGACGTTCAGACTTTTCGTCTTTTAAGGTCTGCTATATAATCCCATACGCCTTTATAAAGCGACATACGAATCAATTTGGATGCACTCGGATTCGTCGCTTTATACGTTTCATATTTTTGCAAGAGGCTTTTTTCTCCTGAAGTCAGTTCATAGGCTAATCTAAATCGTATTTTGCCATGAATTTGCAGTTCGTCGAACACATCAACTAGGTTTTTGTAGGTTGATTGTACAGTTGGAATAATCAACACAACAGTACGTTTATCGGGCATTAGATACATCAATTGTTTTCTGAGGCCTTCTGAAGAATAACCCGTCTCTAAAAATTCAGCATTTGAGCCGTCACGTTGGTAGGTCAAAAAGCCAATTCTATTGTTTCCAAGAAGAAATAAAGTGGCCGACGCTGGTGGAAAGCTTTCGAAGCAGCCGTTATCATCTGGCAAGTCAACCCTCATTTGATTAGGCTTCTGTATTGTTTTTATTAGCATAAAGAAGGTAAGTAACAAAAAGGCAGTATCAACAAAGGGCGTAAAATCAATGCGGATTGGCGTATAGGTCCGGCGCGTTTTCATAGCAATAGTGTTTAGTCGATTGATGCCTGACAACATCTATTTCCATAATCTACATACGGTTTCCGTATCTTTACAGAACGTTTAGATACGTGATCGTCTATGTTCCTTTTAGCTCAAAAACCGCCCTTTGCCAATCTGTTGCCTTCGTTCGAAGGTGATTTATATTTTGATGAATCTTCTGAACATACAGCCCAGCGCATCCTCTATGCAACCGATGCGTCGGTCTATCAGGAAATGCCTATTGCCGTCGCTCTGCCCAAATCAGTAGCCGACATCAAATTACTACTCCGATTTGCGCAGCAACATAAGCTAGGGCTGATTCCTCGTGCAGCTGGAACATCGCTGGCAGGCCAGGTAGTGGGTAGCGGCATCGTAGTCGATATTTCGAAATACTTCGGGACCATTCTGGATATCAACAAAGAAGAGCAATGGGTACGCGTGCAACCGGGCGTCATCCGCGATGATCTAAACGCATTCCTGAAACCACACGGATTACTTTTCGGGCCAGAAACGTCAACCGCCAGCCGAGCCATGATTGGCGGTATGATTGGCAATAATTCCTGCGGTCTTCACTCCATCGTCTGGGGCACCACCCGCGATCATTTGCTCGAAGTAAAAGTCGTTCTGAGCGATGGTGCTGAAGTCACGTTTGGTGCCCTTACCCAAGCGCAATTCGACGCAAAATGTCGGGGAGAAAATGTTGTAAGTCCGCTCGAACAAAAATTATACGTCCAATTCCGTGATTGGCTTTCGCAACCTGACATTCAAAAACACATCCGCGAAGGCTACCCCAAACCAACCGTCACCCGACGTAATACAGGCTATGCGCTGGATGCGCTGATGGAGTTTTTTGAGACGACCTCACCCCCGGCCCCTCTCCTAAAACAGGAGAGGGAGGACACAAGTCCCCAACTTTCTCCCCTCTCCTGTTTTAGGAGAGGGGCTGGGGCGGTTCGGCGTTCCGATGAGGTGAACCATTTCAATTTCGCCAACCTTATCGCTGGCTCCGAAGGTACACTTTGCTTTATTACGGAAGCGAAACTGAACTTACTGCCGTTGCCGCCGAAGGAAACAGCGCTTGTCTGCGCCCATTTCACTACGATTCAGCAATCGTTGGAGGCTAATCTGGTGGCGTTGGCCCATCGCTGTTTTGCGTCGGAACTGGTAGATGATTATATTCTTCAACTGACCAAAACAAACATTGAGCAGGCTAAGAATCGCACATTTGTTGAGGGCGATCCAAAAGCCATTCTGATGGTTGAGTTTTTTGATGATACTGTTGATAGCGTCGAGCAGAAGGCACAGGATTTTGTGGATGCACTTCGTCAGAAAGGGCTTGGCTATGCGTATCCAATTCTATTTGATGAAGAAACGAAAAAGCCGTGGGCGTTGCGAAAAGCCGGACTCAGTATCATGTACAATATTCCCGGCGATGAAAAACCAGCGAATGTTATTGAAGATACGGCCGTTGACGTTCACGACTTGCCAGATTATATCGATGAACTGGATCAGATGGCCTGGGAGCAACACGGGTTACGACTAGAATATTCGGCCCATGCCGGTGCTGGTGAAATTCATGTGTTACCACTGATCAACCTGAAATCTTCGGAAGGACGAACGAAGTTTCGGGCGTTGCTCATGGATACAGCGCAATTGGTTAAAAAATACGGTGGCTCGCTATCGGGCGAACACGGTGATGGACGATTGCGTGGCGAATGCATTGCGTTTATGCTCGGCCCCGAAAACTACCAATTATGTAAAGAAGTCAAAGCCCTCTGGGACCCACATAATACGTTCAATCCGGGTAAGGTGGTCGATACACCACCGATGAATGAGTTTCTGCGCTCGGAAGCCGATGTCGTAATTCCGCAGCCCAAAACGATTTTCGATTTCTCGAAAGACGGCGGTTTACTCGAACTGGCGGAAAAATGCTCTGGCTCTGGCGATTGCCGAAAAACGGCCATCTCGGGCGGGACAATGTGCCCTAGCTATATGGCTACCCGGCGCGAGCGCGATACAACACGAGCACGAGCCAATATCTTGCGGAATTTTTACAGCCATACACAGGCCCCCACCGACCATGATTTCGAAACCGTTAGCGACGTCTTGGATTTATGTTTGTCTTGCAAAGCCTGCAAAGCCGAATGCCCGTCGAGCGTTGATATGACGCGGATGAAAGCTGAATTCACCCAGCAGAAATACAAGGCAAATGGCATTCCGTTACGGGCCCGTCTGGTTGGGAATTTCACGAAATTAATGTCGCTGGCAAGCCTTGCGCCCTGGGCTTATAACGCTATTTACCACACCCCTACCCTACGTCGATTAGCTAATAAAACCGTCGGCTTTCACCCTGACCGTACGATGCCCGAATTGGCAGGTACTACGTTGCGGCAATGGGTAAAAAGCAGAGGCCATGGGACGCGGGGCATGGGGCAACGAGTCGACAGCAAATCGAAAGAAGTAGAGAATTCCTCTGACTCTATTTCCTCGAGCCCCTTGCCTCAATCCTTACACCCCATGCCCCATGCCCCGCGCCCCATGCTATTTTGTGATGAATTCACAAATTACAACGATGTGGAGGTAGGGAAAAAAGCTATTCAACTCTTGGAGCGGCTGGGCTATTCGGTCACGATTCCGGAACACGCAGAAAGTGGACGTACCTATCTATCAAAAGGGTTGGTAGACGACGCTCGAGAGCTTGCCATTCGGAATGTAACGTTATTCAAAGACTTTATCACCGATCAAACGCCCTTGATTGGTCTGGAACCATCGGCCATTCTGACGTTCCGCGACGAATACCCGGATTTGGTTCCAGCGGAATTGAAAGAAGACGCACTCCGAATTGCGAAAAACGTTTTTCTATTTGAAGAATGGTTTGCGCAGGAGATCGAAGCCGGGCGTATCGATCCTAGTTTATTTACGACCGAATCGCGACTGGTAAAAATACACGGACATTGCCACCAGAAAGCGTTGTCGTCGATGATTCCGGTCAAAAAAGCCCTCTCGCTTCCAGCGAATTACAATGTTCAGTTGATTCCGTCGGGTTGCTGTGGCATGGCGGGTTCGTTTGGGTACGAAGCGGAGCATTACGATCTCTCGATGCAGATTGGCGAGCTGGTACTTTTCCCGGCTGTTCGTCAGGCTGAAGATGCCATTATTTCGGCTGCGGGAACGAGTTGTCGCCACCAGATTAAAGACGGAACGGGCCGGAAAGCACAACATCCCGCTGAAATTTTATTTGATGCCCTCAAGTAGAGCAGCCAAAACACTTTACCAGACTCGGTGGTTTTTAATACAACTTAAACCACAATAGTCATGGAAGATTTATCAGCCCTTAACGAGTCTCGGCAGGCCGACATGGTTTCGAACGAAAACGCAGAAACCAAATATGGCGCCGATCAGGGCGAAACAAATATGGTTAAGCTCGTTGATGGTAAACTCACGCCCATCGGCGACACAGAAGACGATGTCGTAGACGAACAACTTCGAAATCGGTATAGTTCCGATGAAGAACGGACCGTTCAGGGCGATCCATCGCGTGGTAAAACGTATGAAAATTCCGATGCTTCGCTATACGTCGGTGAGGGAGTCGATGAAACTATTTTACCCAACGATCCGATTGCCGTAGCTGATATTACGGGCAACCCAGATGCGGGTTCGACAGTAAATACAGGCTTGCCATCGGAAGATGAACCCGATAATTCTACGAATAAATCGACGCCAACGAATACATTCGGCGGCTGGAATTACATCGGTAGCGATCAGCCATTTGGCAGCTATCCTTCCGGTGATATGGTTCCGCCAACACCCGGTACGCCCGATCCGATGCAACCCGTTCCTGGCATTCCCGAAACGCCACCGACACCTCCCGTACCCGGTCCTGAAATTCCTGATTTACCTGGTACCCCTAAGCCAGCCGTACCCGAAATTCAGGAGCCCAGCGAACCAGATCGCTCGCATGAAGTCAATTCGCAAACGGTAACGTTCACAACATCTGGCCCCGGAGTCATTCCAACCAATGGCCCAAAACCGGATGGCTACGTAGCGAAGACAAACTACGAAGGTTTGGAGGAGGGCTCGAAGGCGAAACCCGGTACAGAAGAAGGCATGGAAGATGAGCCAGATACAGGCGATTCGGCTCGTCCGTATGACGTTAATGCGAAAGATAAAGCGCAGAATCAGCCGGGTGAACGACCAGAAGAAAAAGAAGAAGCAGAGAAACTTCCTCGCGAACTGGCCGACGAAAGCAGCATTCAGGCTCAGGATATGATTTCAGGCCCGGATCGTTCTGATCAGAAATCGACCGAGGGCCTCGACCGGAAATACAACGACCCGGAAGCCGCCCGCGAAATGGCTACCTAGGCAAACTAACTTGACAAATAAACGCGGTCAGAGAAGAAGAATGTGCTCTTTTCTGACCGCGTTTTCTTTTTATATACCTTTAACTCAAAATTCTAAACTCCATGAAAACAATACCTCGCTCCGTGAAAGTATTACTCCCCCTTGAAATTCTATACTGTCTAATAGCCCTTGTGGCCACCTCTGCGGCTCCTCCTAAATGGACTTCGTTGTTTGATGGTAAGGCTATAAAAGGTTGGCACAGCTACCATAAAGATGGCGTTGTGGGCTGGTACGTTGAAGATGGCGCTATCACACCCGACGGCACGGGTGGTGATCTGGTGACGGACAAAGAATACGAAAATTTCGAACTGGAGTTTGATTTCAAAATTCCCAAAGGCAGCAACAGCGGTGTTGTCTATAAAATCATCGATAGCCCCGATATTAAATCGACCTATATGTCGGGTCCTGAGTATCAAGTGATTGATGACAAAGGGTATCTGGATGGCGAAGGCAAGCCATATAAACTAAAAGATACGCAGATGTCGGGTGCCAATTACGATATGATTCCACCGTCGGATTTTAATGCGATAAAAGCACCAGGCGAATGGAATAAAGGCCGGATTGTTGTAAACAAAAATCACGTTGAGCATTACCTGAATGGCAAAAAAGTTGTCGAATACGAATATGGTTCAGACAACTGGAAAACACTGGTAGCCAAGAGCAAATTTGCCAATTGGCCCTACGCTACGGCACATGCCAAAGGAAAAATCGCCTTGCAGAATCATAGCCCGAAAGAGCGCGTCTGGTACAAAAACATCCAGATTCGGGAATTGTAATAACAGTTAGCTCATCCTTAATTGAATTGACCAAACAATCGCCAAACTCCCTGGGCCTATGCAACTCCCCAGGTCTGTGTCCTCACAGACCCTTTTCCGGATGGTAGCGCTGTGCAACTCCCTGGGTCTGTGAGGACACAGACCCAGGGAGTTGCACAGCCTTTGTTCGTTTCAGCGATTAGCTTATTCAACTCAATTAGAAGTGGGCTAAAAAATGGGTTTTATGATCAATATCGTCCAGCAGGCGCATCGTCACCTCACCAATACGGCTATCTTAGCCGGTGGTCAATCGTACACCTATACCCAACTTCTAGCTGACTCTGCACAGTTTGGGCAGCAACTCCTGAGTGATCAGCACGATCTGCTCGAAGCCCGAGTCGCGTTCATGGTTGAACCTGGCTACGACTATGTGCGTATCCAATGGGGAATCTGGCGAGCGGGCGGCATTGCCGTTCCGTTATCTACGTCGTATCCGCCCGCTTCGCTACAATACGTCATCGACGATACCGCTACTGAAGTTATTGTGGCTTCGACTCGATACGCAGACGTACTCCGTCCCATTGCCGAGACGCGAAATATTCGTTTTATTGAATTAGGGGTATCGGAAAGCAGTAGTTCAGTTGACCTACCTGATGTCGATCCGTCGCAGGGTGCTATGATTCTGTATACGAGTGGTACGACCAACCTACCGAAAGGAGTGGTCACTACACACGCCAACCTCGATGCGCAGATAACAACGCTCATCGATGCCTGGGAATGGCAATCGACCGATCATATCCTCTGCGTATTACCACTCCATCATGTACATGGCATAGTCAACGTAGTCAGTTGTGCGCTCTGGGCAGGTGCTTGTTGCGAGTTTCTGCCCGAATTTTCGGCTGAAGCTATTTTTGCTGCTTTCGGCCGAGGTGCCATAAACCTATTCATGGCCGTTCCAACCATTTATTTCAAATTGATTGCTTACTGGGAAGCGTTGCCCGAAACTGAACAGCAGGCGGTTACAGAAACTATGCGCTCGTTCCGATTGATGGTATCTGGTTCAGCAGCTTTGCCCGTAACAGTAATGGAAAAATGGGAACGAGTCAGCGGACATACATTGCTTGAGCGTTACGGAATGACCGAAATCGGTATGGCGATCAGTAATCCGTATCGTGGAAAACGTATTCCGGGGCACATTGGTCAACCCTTGCCGGGTGTTGATGTTCGGTTGGTGGACGACGAAAATAATCCCGTGGTAGAAGGTCAACCCGGAGAGATTCAGGTGAAGGCGGCAACGGTGTTTCGGGAATATTGGCAACGCGCAAAGGCTACGGAAGAAGCGTTTACCGATGACGGTTGGTTTCGGACGGGCGACGTCGCTGTCTTCGACGAAGGCAGCTACAAAATTCTGGGCCGCAGTTCGATTGACATCATTAAATCAGGTGGCTACAAACTGTCGGCCCTCGAAATTGAAGAGGTGCTACGAACCCATCCGGCCATTGGCGATTGCGGGGTAATTGGCTTACCCGATGAAGAATGGGGCGAAACGGTAGGAGCCGTACTGGTAACCAAAGAGGCTATTGACTTAACAGAACTCAACGGTTGGATGCGTACCCAAATGCCCGCCTATAAAGTGCCGCGTCAGTACCGGATTGTCGTTGACTTACCGCGTAATGCAATGGGTAAAGTGACGAAAAACGACCTAAAACAACTCTTCTAACCGATGGATTTCCTGACCGCTTTTCCCTATTGGTTCATCATCGTGATTATGATTCTGAACGCCATCGCCGTGCAATTCATAGATATCGATGTAAAGGACGAACCCAAATGACCTATTTCTCCGAACACGCGACCGTCCTGCTTTGCATGGTGGTATATTTGATCCTACTCATCACGTTCGGCTGGTATCTACAACGACAGGCCAGCAAAACCGTCGGTGAATATTACGTGGCCAATCGCCGTATTCCCGGCTGGGTTGTTTCACTGGCGTTCTTTTCAACCTTCGTTAGCACCAATACGTATATTGGGCAGGCAGGGGAATCGTTCCGGTATGGATTATCGTGGACGTGGGTGGGCGTTTTCTGGGCGGTTTTCTGCATTATTTCCTGGCAGATTTTAGGTCCCCGAATGCGGAACCAGAGTATTCGGCTCAAGTCGTTTACAGTTCCCGATTATTTCCAACTGCGCTATCAGAGTCAGCTCTCGCGGAGCATTCGGGTGTTGTCGGCGGTGATTATTCTCTTTGCGACGATCTGGTACATGACCGGTATTGCGAAAGGTTGTGCGCACTTGCTTCAGTCGCTGCTTGATATTCCGTATGCGTACGGCGCTGCGTTTATGCTGTTCTTCACCTGCTTTTATACCATCGCAGGTGGCATGTATGGCATTATGTGGACCGACGCTGTTCAGGGTATCCTAATGTTTATCGTAGCGATTGTGATGCTATCGCTACCCTTCATCTACGTAGGTGGCTATGATGCGCTGATGGCGAAAATTGCACTCGTAGACCACGTTTCTAAAAAAGGTACGCCTATTGGCAATGGCTTGGTGACGTTCGGGCAACTTACCTCATTTACGTACATCGTCGGTATCGGCTTGTCGATTGGGATGAAACAGATTTCTGAGCCCAAACTCCTGATTCGGTTTTATACCGTGAAAGACAAAGCCGGTATGAAATTCGCCATGACCTGGACACCGATTTTCATGGGGGTTTCGCTGGTATGCGTGATGGGTCTGGGAGCACTGGTACACGGAATGGTAACTACCGAAGAAGCCGCCCAACTCATCAACAATACCGATGAAGTGGTAGGATTCATGCTCAAAAAATT
The DNA here is from genome assembly GCF_054776975.1 of Spirosoma harenae. Lineage (NCBI taxonomy): Bacteria > Pseudomonadati > Bacteroidota > Cytophagia > Cytophagales > Cytophagaceae > Spirosoma > Spirosoma harenae. The sequence goes on from NZ_BAAHBD010000013.1 coordinate 259,311, forward strand.
CAACAATCCGCTGATTAGTGGTATCTGCCTGATGGGTCTTTTTGCTGCGGGTATGGCTGCCCTGGCATCGGTAACGTTAGTGGTCGGCACCACGCTCGTCAAAGACATTTGGAATGTGTGGCAACCCATGCCTGTGGAGAAAATCATTCCCCGCACCAAAGTTATGATGCTGCTCTATTGCATCATCGTTTATTACTTCACCATTTTTCCACCTGCTGATGTGGTAGAGTTGTCAGCTTTTGCGGGTTCGGTATATGTAGCCAGCTTTTTCCCAACCATCTTCGGCGGGCTCTATTTTCGGTGGGGCACCGATTTAGGTGCAATAGCTTCTATGATAGCCGGTATCGTCGTCAATATTATCTGGCGATTTGGTGTACGAGGTCGCTACGAAGGTTTGAGCGATATCCACGAAGTGTTCCCGGCCTTTCTAGCTTCCTTTATTGCGTATGTACTGGTAAGTCAGTTCACGGCCCAGCGCAAACCTAGTCCAGAACATCTGGTTACCGTATTCGGTAGAGACAGCGAGTAGACCGAAAACAGCCCTATAGCCTTGGTTTTCCAGACATAGATATTTGTATTATTTTTTACTCTGTCGTAGTAGATCGCGTTCCTTAATCAACTCATCCCAGGTCCAGGGTTTTTCGCGACCAGCGGTTTGCTCGCGTATTTTTTTCACCTGTTCGGGTTTTACGATCACGAAGTTGTTCATGTAGCCTGACGACATTTCCGGAAAGCTCTGCATGCCCAACTCCAGCCGAACAAACGTCAATACTGACGCAATCCAGTCGTCGCTATTAGTACCCATTGGGGGCATGAGTTCATGATACGTAACCCCATCGACCGGACCAGTCAAGCCATGCAGCATGATTTTGACGACCTCGTCGCGGTTTTCGAGCAATTTGAATTTTCCGGCCAGATGTGGGGCAATTTTGGTGGGCGTTCCCTCCCCCTGTGCACCATGGCAAGCGGCACACAGCGACGTAAAAATCTGTCGGCCTTCCAATACGCGCTTACGGTCGTCGGCGTTCAGCGCGGCCAGTTTGCTATTACCGATTTTCCGGGCTTCTTCAGCTTTTTTAATCGTCCGTTCGATTCCCGAAAGAACTACATTGTCGGGGTGTCTGGCTAGAATATCCTGTCGGGTAGCTTGCGCCTTCGCCGACTGGTTATAGTTCAGCGATAGTAAAAGCTGCGCCAATACGTCGTAGCTGGTATCTTTTTTCAAATAGTCCAGTTGCGCCAGCGTTACCCCATCGTTGGCCCGAACGAATGGTTCACTGAGCCAGACCGACGTTTTTCGCATGTTCGGATCGGCATCGTTCAGCGTAACCAGTAGCAGGTTTTTATCGATAGCGTCCAATCCTTCCAGCGTCCACAGGGCATGCATTTGCGTGATTGTCGAAGGCAACTCGGCCAGCGGCCCCTTTTTGCCAGAGGCAATCTGTTTCAGCGAAGTCACCACCGATTTGTCGTTGCGAATGATGATTTCTCTCTGGGCATTATCGCGCCACCATCCGTTTGGATGCGCCAGATGCGTAACGAGTTTCGGGGTAGGCTCATCAAGCATTCTCGGAGCGGAGCCAGGGTTCATACCGTCGTAAACCAACCGATATATCCGTCCGCGCGCTACGTTCTTGTCGAGCCCTTTGCTCTTGATCTGGTCGTAAAGGTAGCTGCCCGGCTGCGCCCAGGTCGATTCCTGAATAATTCCTCTATACATATCCACGATGTATAAACAGCCATCGGGACCAGTATACGTGTTGATGGGCCGGAAGTTCATATCGGTCGACGTAATAAATTCGTCCTGATGATAGACGTTCGACAGCAACACTTTCCCGTCTTTGCTCTGTATGTTGGCCCGGCGAATTACCCGCGCAACGGGTTCGGCTACGATATAATCACCAAAAATGCTTTTCGACAGACGGTCGCCACGGAAAACGGATTGCCCACAGATCGACGTAAACAATTCCATCGTACTATCAGGCCGTAGCGTTTTGGCGCCACCGTTCACATCCGGTGTTTTTATGGCCGACCATACGCGATTGAAACCTTCTTCAAACGCATCGGGAAAATCAAGCTGCCCATAAGCCGGATTGATCTGGAAACCCGATGCCGCAATCCCCGAAGCTGCCCGGCTGAAAAATACGCGTCCATAATCGTCATGCGTAAGTCCCCACTGACCAGCCGCAAAGGGCAGTGTATCAGCTTTTAGCAAGCCATTTTTGTACCGATAGCGAATGGGGTCGATGGTTTCGTAAATCCAGTTATCTAGGTTCCAATCGAGACCGCTCCGTTGGTGTTCTACGTTGCCAAACGCTTTGCGGGTGCTTTTAAAAACCGGTCTTTTTTTATCCGCTTTTCCATCGCCGTTCGTGTCCTGATAGGCGTAAATATCATACGAATTGGTTTCGTTAACCAGCAGTTCCTTTCCGACCGTGAGAATGGCGCGGGGGTTCAGCAATTTATCAATGAAGACCGAGCTTTTGTCCATTTTCCCGTCGCCGTTGGTGTCTTCCAGCAGCATAATCCGACTGTGGGGTTCGTCTTGTCCATCGGCCAGCACCGTCTGCATATAGGTTTCCATCTGCGCTACATACAGCCGAGCGTTGCCATCCCAGGCCAGCGCTACGGGCTCCGAAATCATGGGCTCACTGGCGACTAGTTCGAGGTGGTACCCTTTGGGCAATCGAAACGTTTTCAGACTCGCTTCGGGTGATAGCGGCACCGTAGTTGGCTTCTGGCTGACGGTTCGGGGCGTTTCGAACGGGTCTTCCTGCTTATCATCAGTCCGTTGATACGCCGTCATCATTACCATCGACAACAAAATGCCAACCGTAGCAATCCAATACGTTTGTTTCATACGAGTCAAGGAAGTTCTTCGATCTCAATATCTTTATAAGCTACCTGCGTTACGCCGTTTCCGTGAATCTGAAGTCCGATTAATCCCGACTGCGGAATGGCCACATCTTTTTCGGTATAATCGACAGTTTGGGTACCATTCACGTACAATTGAATCCGACGATTTTCAGCCCGTATTTCGTAGCTATTCCAATCGTTTAGCTTGAGCCATTTCGCCATTTTTATCGAGTCGGGTTGAACGAGCGTTACGTTCCGACACGATTCATCGTACAGACTACCCCAATATTTAGGTCCCCAATCGGCCTGATAGCCGATCATTTCGAAGGCAGGTTTGGTCAATCGTTTACTCCGAAACTGGATACCTGCATTGACAAATCCTTTCGTACCTGTCAGCCTCACTTTCAGCTTCAACACGAAGTTGGCGTATTCGCGGGTCGTACACAGGAAATCGTTGTGCGGTACCATCTCATCCGGTTTTCCGGCGACAATAGTGCCGTTTTCGATTCGCCAGGTTTTTACCGTATCGCCTTCCCAACCCCGAAACGTTTTTCCATCAAACAGCTGGACGCTCTTTTTTACCGGCATTGTCCAAAAGCTAGCTATGACCCATGCAGAAGAGGCAAAAAAAACCGAAAATGCGTTCATCATACTACAAAAGTTTAAACAGCTTTTAGTTATAGTTGAATTGTTTTATCCTAACAAAACATCCATGATTGGTATATACCAAAAAAGCAGGATCGTAGGTAACGCTACCTACGATCCTGCTTTTTTGGTGGAAGATGACTATTAGTTCGCTATCCGCCCTACTTCGCGGACGTTGGTTCCGGTGCGTTTCTGTAGATCATCGCCTAGATCGGCTCGGGCTTCTTCGGCCAGTTTTTCGAGTTTGGCAACAATTTCTGGATGCTGCTCTTTCACGTCATAGCGTTCGCTGGGGTCGCGTCGAAGGTCGTATAAACCGCCCAAAATCTCGTGCGTTTCGGTGCTGGGGCCGGGTTTGCCGTTTTGACCGGGCAGAAATCCTTCATAAGTGCGTCCGGGGTGTGGGAATACGAGTTTCCAATCGCCCTGCCGAATCGCTTCCAGGTTGTTTTTTCGGTAGTAATAATAGAAATGATCGCGCGGAGTTACCGAATTATCACCTTTCAGTAAGGCAAGCCAGTCGATACCATCGATTCGTTGTTTGGGTAATCGCGCTCCGCAGATTTTAGCAACCGTCGGCAGGATATCCATCGTCGTCAGGAGTTTATTGCTAACCCGACCAGCCGGAACGACACCCGGCCAGCGAACCAGACAAGGTACGCGATGTCCTCCTTCAAACGACGTTCCTTTTCCTTCGCGAAAACCACCTGCCGAACCCGCATGATCGCCATAATTGAGCCAGGGACCGTTGTCGCTGATGAAAATGACCAGCGTATTTTTATCCAAACCCTGTTGTTTCAACTCCGCCATTATTTGTCCGATAGAAGCATCCAGCTCCGTCATTACGTCGCCGAAAATACCCCGTGCACTTTTGCCTTTATACTTAGCCGAAGCCGCCAGTGGCACGTGTGGCAACGGATGCGGTACGTACAAAAAGAATGGTTTATTCTTATATCGCCGAATAAACGAAAGTGCCTTTTCAGTAACCGTAGAGGTAATCAGGCTGGCATCATCCAGATCCTTGATTTCCTGCTTTGGTTCGTTATTCTCGATCCAGTGCAGGGGTGGGTATTTTGCCTGAGCCTGTGCTGGGTGCAGTGGCCACATATCGTGTGAATAGGGCACGCCATAGTATTCGTCAAAACCCTGTTGCAACGGCAAAAACTGCTTTTTATCTCCTAAATGCCATTTGCCGAAAATACCGGTTGCATAGCCTTTTTCTTTCAGCAATTCAGCTAACGTCTCTTCATTCGGATTTAAGCCAACGGGTGAATTGGGGCCTAATGCGCCTGAAATACCCAGTCGGTTTGGATAGCAGCCTGTCAATAAAGCCGCTCGCGACGCACTACAAACGGCCTGAGCGACTAGGAAATTTGTGAATCGAGACCCTTCGGCAGCCATCCGATCCAGGTTGGGCGTTGTGTAGTCAAGCGCACCGGTTACGGACAAATCGCCATAGCCCATGTCGTCCATAAAAAACAGAACGACATTCGGCGGAATGGCAGTAGGTTTCTTAATCCAGGCACTGGCGAGTAACCCCAGGCTAACCAACGTAATGGCGCCAACCATCAGGCGAAGCGAACGTTGAGGAATATGTATCATGGAGAATGGTTTTATTAATATTTAAACTAGTCGATTAGCCATCGTTTTTTCATTTATGTCATCCTGACGACAGGAAGGATCTTACAATTTCCTAACTCTCAAAAGAGGATACTTTGAGATCCTTCCTGTCGTCAGGATGACATAAATTCACCTTGAAGGGAAACACTTTACCAGCCCGGATTCTGCGAGAGTGTTGGTGTCAGGTTTCGTTCTTTTTGCGGAACGGGCCAAAGATAATGACGCGATTTATCAAACGTCCGATTGATGCCAACAACCTGTACTGTCGTAAGCTTTCCGTCGGCGGCTTTATAGGTAATTCCATAAACTGGCCCTGGCAATACCGTTTCGGCAGTTTTCCAGCGACGAATATCGAACAAGTGCTGTCCTTCAAAAGCCAACTCAACCGTCCGCTCCCGACGAACAATAGCCCGTAATTCAGCCTGGGTAGCGTTGCTGCTGATGGCTGGTTGCTTTACATCCGCCCGTCCATTCCGAACGGCATTGATGGCATTAATCACGCTCGCATCAAGCTGATTCAACTCAATTTTCGCTTCTGCATAGGTCAGCAGAATTTCAGCGTAACGGAGCAAAATGATGTTAATACCATTGTTTCCCGGATTGGCGTAATCGTCGGTATTGATGTACTTCTTCAGGTTGAAACCCGTCGTCGAGGCAATGTACGTGTTCCCAACGGCATCGGCGGTTCCGCTGTTCGGTTCAGGTCGGAAGGTAATACCGCTGGGCAATACATCGCCAGTCAGGAAAACAGAGAATTTGAGTCGTGGGTCACGATTGGCATATGGATTGGCTGGATCATAACCGCTTGTCGGGTCGGTAATGAGCTTACCTGATGTAGTTTCGTACATATCGACCAGCGGCTTTGTGGGAACGAAGTTGCTGTTGGAGCTTTTCTGGCTATACGGCCCCATGTAGGCAAACACGTTTACGGGATACGTGTCTTTAATAAACTGCCGATCTAAAATGACTTCCTTGTTGTTTTCAGCCGCGTAGGAAAACAACTTCTCATACGAATCATTCAACCCGTAAATACCAAGTTTGATTACCTGATCAGCCGCATCAGCTGCCTGCTGATAACGCCCAGCCAGCAAGTTGGCCCGCGCCCGAAGGCCAATAGCAGCTCCTTTCGTAAAACGCCCTTTGTCGACAGCCGTATAGGTTGCAGGCAACAGACCCGAAGCGTCGCTCAGTTCTTTATCCACAAAATCCCAGATTTGTGCCGCTGGCGTACGCACCAAAGCCCGACTTTCATCCAACGAAATAGCCGTAGTCACGAGCGGAACATCGCCAAATAAACTAGCCAGTTTCAGGTATTGATAAGCCCGGAGCGCCCGCGCTTCGCCTTTAAACTGATTGATCAGTGCCGTATTGGTCGATGGCACTTTATCGATATTTTCCAGCAGGTAATTGCACGCTCGAATCCCTTTATACGCTTTTGCCCATTCGCCGTAAATCCGCGAACTCGTAGCATCGTATTGCCCCAGTTCAACATAAGCGTGTAAGTCGAAGGGCTGATTGACGTGCCCGATGTCTGTCAGCGCATCCCAGCTGAAAATGTTGGTACTGTCGAGATCCGTGTAGAGCGAATTGGCTGCTAGCCGAGCGTCGTTTTCGGTTTTCCAGAATAAGCTTTCTGATAGCCGGTCGTTTGGAACCGTGTCCAGTAATTCCCTGTCGCAGGCAGTAAATGTAAGGCCAATACCAAGCGTCAGAAGAGTTAATTGTATTGTATGACGAATTGATTTCATGTGATTTCAGTCTGAAAAGTGGGCAGATTAGAAGTTCAGATTAAGGCCAAGCGTGTACAGCGACGTTTGCGGATAATACACCGCCCGACCTGAACCAACTTCGGGGTCCAGATTCCACTCATTCAATTTTGAAATGGTAAAAAGGTTAGTCGCCGACACATACGCCCGAATCCGATTCAATCGTACTTTGTTGGCGAGGGCGATTGGCAATGAATACGCCAATTGAATGTTTTTCAACCGGATATACGACCCATCGATGATCAAGCGGTCTGAGGTAGCCACGTTCCGCAAATCAAATTTCAGGGGCCGGGGAAAACGTGCTCCCGTATTGTCGGGTGTCCAGTAGTTATTCGTATAAATTGAGTGGGTAAACCCTTCCTGATTGCCCATTTCGGCCAGTGCACCCGCCAGACGCGTATCTACTTTGGCCGCTCCCTGAAACAACAAGCTCAGCTCAAAATTCTTGAAAGAGAAATTCGAGTTGATGCCAAACGTGAATTTGGGGAACGAGTTACCAATATTGGTCATATCATTGGCATCGATTTTTCCGTCGCCGTTGGCGTCGATGTATTTCACGTCACCCGGTTTGGTGTTGGCCGCATAGGTAGCTTTGTAGGCGTCAATTTCGGCCTGCGATTGAAATAGTCCTGCCGTTTTGTACCCCCACAGAGCATTGATTGGTAAGCCAACCGCAATGATGTATCGGGGGTCAATATCCGATCCTAACAGATACGGTCCCGTTCCTTTCAGATCGACGACTTTGTTCTCGTTGATGCTGAAATTACCGCCCAGATTATACTGGAATCCTGACGAGCTTTTCGCACCCCGATAATTCAGACTAAATTCCCAACCTTTGTTTTCAACCGAACCAGCATTTTGCGGTGGAGCCGTCAAACCCACCGTCGCCGGAATATCCAGATTCAGCAGAATATCACTAGTGAGTTTTCGGTAATAATCAACGGTCAGGTTTACACGTCCCCGCAGGAACGATGCGTCCAGACCTAAATCCAGTTGTGTCGTTGATTCCCAACCGAGATTCGTATTCGCCAGATTCGTTTGCCGATAGCCTTGCACAGCTGCTCCGTTGAAGTCATAACCGCTTGCTCTCAGCGATGCATAATAGCTGTACAGATCGACCGACTGATTACCCGTTATACCCCACGAACCACGCAGTTTCAGGTCACTAACGTTTTTTTGCAGACCTTCCCAAAACGCTTCTTTCGATAGCCGCCAGCCAGCCGAGAACGACGGAAAGAAACTATACTGTTTCTCGCCAGTAAACTTCGACGAGCCATCGTAACGGCCGTTCACTTCGACCAGATACTTCCCGTTGTAATCGTAGTTGACCCGTCCGAAATACGATCGTAAGCCATATACAGCATCGCTCCCCGTATTGCTCTTGGTACCATCGTTAGCGCCTTGTCCAATTGATTGAATGTCATTGTTGTAGAACCGTTCGCGGTAAGCGTTTAGAAATGTTTGTGTATTCCCGATCTGCGAATAGCCTAACAGTCCCTTGAAATTGTGATCGCCAACATTTTTGGTATACGTCAGTAAGCTAATCAAGGTGTACTCTCGCAAGGTATTCCGAACTTCATTCAGCGTATTGTTAGCGACCGTTTTAACGATACCGGTATTCTTGTCCGTATTCACATACGAATTGGCAAAGTTCTTCTCCTGGGTATAATAAGCCCGACCAGCCAGTTGAGTCGAGAACGTCAGTCCATCCACAATGTCCCATTCTCCCTTGACCGAACCGACCAGATAATCGGCAAATCGCTTGTTTAGCCCACTGATTTCGGAATACATAATCGGGTTATTTCCCTGCGTACTCAGCCCATAGGTACCATCCGCGTATTTCGGAACGGCCCACAGCGAACCGTGTAAAATGAAATTAATTGGGTCAATAGCAGGCGTTTGAGAATAATTGTAGCGATAATTCAGGTCAGCGTTGACACGTAATTTAGGCGAAATCGTATAATCCGTATTCAGCCGTATTTCGCCGATTTTACTATTATAATTCGTGATAATCCCGCCCTGATCCTGATAGCGTAAACTCAGCCGGGTACGCAACGCTTCCCCACCACCCGCTACGGATAGCGTATGGTTTTGCTGAGGTGCGGTTTGTAGAACGGTTTGAAACCAGGTGTTCGGGAGCGGGTATTTTTCGCGATCCGTAGCCGTTACATACGCCTGAATCGATTGCTCCGTAAATCGGGCGGGCAATGCTGAACCGGCATTTGTGTAGGCCGCCACCTGCATGCGCATGTAGTCCTCAATACCCATCATGTGTGGGGTGTTGATGGATTTCTGAATCGCGTAGTAGCCATTATAATCTACCTGAACTTTGCTACCTTTTGCCCGTTTGGTCGTTACCAGCACAACTCCATTCGTCGCCCTCGATCCGTAAATAGCCGTCGAAGCAGCATCTTTTAGAATAGAAATGGTTTCAATATCATCCGGGTTAATATCCTGCAAACGTTGCTCAATGCCATCGACAATCACCAACGCATCATTTTTAGTCATGTCATAACCACCTGAGCCATTGTTGGTTCCGGCTGTATTACTAATTCCATTGATATTGAAGGTTGTAATCCCGCGAACCCGGATGGCTGTCGTCGAACGGCCGGGTGATCCGCCCTGATCAAGTACGGTAACGCCCGGCAATTGCCCCTGCAATGATTGCTGAATGTTTGAAACCGGTCGCCGGGAAATTTCTTCGCTCCCAATTTGAGCTACGGAATTGGTCAAACTTTCGCGTTTCTGCGTACCATAACCAACAACCACGACTTCATCGAGCTGCTTATTATCCCCTGCCAATGTAACATCCAGTCGACTGCGATTATTTACCGCAATCTCCTGCGTAGTAAAGCCGATTCCTGAAAAAACCAGCACAGCATTAGCTGGTGCATCGATCGTGTACTTCCCGTCGGCATCGGTACTGGTTCCTTTAGTGGTATTCTTGACGACTACGTTGATCCCCGGCAACGTCTCGCCCGTCTGGCTTTTGACAGTACCTGTAATCGGGCCTGCCGCCACCTCCGTTCGAATACCCATCGCGGTCAAGGCAGCTGGCGTTTTTATCGGTGTATCGCTCGATGGATTCGTCTCTGAATTACTGGCTGGCTCTGCTAGCTGGCTATCGAGAAAAGCTACTTTTTTAGTCTTTTTCTCAGCCAGAATCAAATAAGAATTACTGTTTACTTTTTTGTAGCGTAAGCCCAATGGCCGTAGTAACGTCTCCAGATTTTTTTCAAGAGTCGAATTCAACTTGAGCTTCTCGGGCGACACCGAAATGCCATCTACCGTTCGCAACTCAAACATAATCTCAGCGCCATACTGCGTTTTCAGCTCGTTCAGCACATCCTTAAGTTGTCGGCTAACTACATTGGCCGGGGCAACCTGTTTTTGCTGAACATTACTAGCGAACACAACCGACTGCGACCAGCCTGGCCGAAGCCCAACCAGCAGCAACGTCGACAATAAAGCTATAGGCAAGGCTTTTCGTAACGGATTTATCATAAAAATGAGGGGTTAATAAGTTAGTGGTCCTGAAGCAGAAGTAGTTGAGTAATGGCAAGCAATTTTGGGTCAAACTAGCTTCGGCCTTGCGCCGTTAAAGCAGACAAAAACATAGTAGTATTGTTAATTGGTGGGCAAAGATGACTAAGCAAAAACCCTTTTCCAAGAAAAAGACAAAAAATTGATTATCAATTATTTACCAAATAGTCTATCGAGAAATACGGTTATTCATACGTTACCAGATTGATTTGATGGGATGCATTCATCGCAAAGATTCTGAGGAACAGGCGCTTGTCTTATAGCTATCCTATACACCTACGCCACAATACATACTCTGTCTGCTATTGATCCTTGATTTGCACCTGATTTCCCTGCCGAACCACGTTAATGTCCAATAATTCGGAAATGGATTGCAGAAGCTGATCAACGTTGTCGGCACGGAACGATCCCATCAATACGCGCTCGGCTAACGCCCGATCTTTGATAGACACCTGCAAACCGTAATTCTCCTCGAGCAGATAAGCCACCTCCTGCAATGTTGTTTCGTCGAACACAAACCGCTTCTCCTGCCAGGCCAGTTGCTGCTTTGGCTGACTGAGGGTTTTTAAGGCCATATGATTCTGCGGATCGAGCGTAACCAGATCGCCCGGCTTCATGATTACCTGTTTAGCCGTTTGGCCTTCCTGATACTGAAGCTGAACTTTACCTTTATTCAGCACCACTCTGGCCCCACGTTTCCGCGCAAAAACGGAGAACTCCGTACCTAATACAACCACATCAAATCGATTGGCCGTTTTCACCACAAACTTCTGCGCATCAGGCGTATGCGTTACAGAAAATACCGCTTCACCTGTAAGCAGGACTTCACGAGTGTTACGTCCAAAATTCCAGCGAGGAACCTGTAAGTTGGAATTCGCATTTAGGACAACCGTACTTCCATCACTCAACTGCAACGAATGGGTTTCTCCGAAAGCTGTCTGATAGGTTTTGTACAGGATTTGATTTCGAAAGACAAAACTGCCCAACCCTAGCACGAGTAAAATCGAAGCCGCTACCAGCCATTGTCGCCAATTCCGTCCATTCTCCAGCGGACGAACGATTGTATCGTCAGGCACGATTTCCTCTTCTGAATGTGGATTTTCGACCATAAATGTGCTGTAACGAAGAATTGCCTCTTCCGATTGGGCCCGGTATTGCGGATAGCGATTTTCCCATTCTTCCAGCCATACGTAGTACTGTTCTTCATTCGCTTTTTCCCGTAGCCATTGTGCAATCAACTCACGCTGAAGGGGTGACGACTTCCGGGCGAAATGGCTAAATATCAGATCCTTACTAATTTCAGCTTCCATGGCGTAGAGTAGTTTGCTTTTGATGAGACGTTCGTAATTAACAGAAGAAGCTTGCCAATACCACCAGCAGCCAATGATCCTTCAGCCCTTTCCGGACGATGCTCAATGCTTTGACGATGTGGACTTCAACAGTTTTAATGGAAATGCCTAATTCCGTCGCAATGTCCTGATACTTCTTTCCCTCGAATCGGCTGAGCAGAAACACTTTACGGCATTGTGGCGGTAAGGATTCAACCAAATCTTCGACTCGATGAAATACTTCCTCGAATTGAAAAACCTGATCAGGGCGCTGACTTACGGTTGTCTCCCGCGTCTCGGCATTTTCAATATCATCGAGTTCCTGAAATTCAAGTCGGAGGTAATTGTAGGCTTCGTTGCGAACGCTGCGGAACAGGTAGTACCGATAGGATGAGGTTACGCTTTCGTAGGCTTTGGTTTTCCAGAATCGGCAGAATACCTCACTGACTAAATCCTCAGCAGTTTCGCGGGAATAAACGAATCGTACAGCATGGCTACACAAAGCCTGATGGTAGCGACGAAACAGTAATTCACATCCCTTTTGCGGACTTTCAGCAAAGGCCCGCCGAATAAACAATTCCGAATCGTTATCGACAGATTTTTCGGGCGTTTGCTCGATAGCCTCGTCAAACAGCCGTTCGGGCGTACGATTTGCCGAATTCTGTTGATCAGCAGAAGTAGTCAGGGGACGAATGTGCATAGCCTGTGACAAATCGAGCGAGTCGTCAAAAAAGTCAGTCGTTTACTAGCAAGACAACTTCTGGCAAAAACCCCCTTAGTTGATTTTAAATTTTTCTAAAATAAAGTCAAAAATAGATATTCAAGAGCCTGATCAAACATGAGTTTTGGTAAAAGACGGACGGTAAACTAAAGGCCTCGAACTGGCTTCAAGCTATTAGATTCGAGGTGCAGCAATTGTCGTCGTGGGCTGCCCTATCCTATTCTAGCAATTGTTTCCCATTAGAGAGCTATCGTTCGGACTGATCAAAAATTGAGATTGTCTTGACGGGTTTACCCTAATCGGCGCTTCAATTTTACGTAGGCATTAATAGTGTTTAGAAAAGTGTAGAAAATCCATTCAAGCTGCTCAGGATGTTCAAGATTTTTAGTATGGTCTTTATTATGGCGTATGTCAAATTGATTTACAATTTAAAAAAAATCATTTGTGTCTTTTGAAGTAAAATAGCCATATTTAGTTAGTTCATCTCGAAGCGGCTCAAGTTCATAAGCCAATGCCTGACAAGCAGAACGCATATTTTCGATAGTTACAGGCTCCGTTGTAAATAAACGAATTGTGTGTTTAATCCGGTTATCAGATGCTTCATCACCTGTATCAATCCTCTGCTCCACGAGACCCACCATCGGCACTTTAGGCAAATCTCTCTCAACTTCATCAATACCAGATTCAGTAAGTGTAACACCTATGTAAGCCTTATTTCCCAGAGCAAAATTTGCAACCTTTTTATATTCTAGCCAGTATTTCTTCTCAACTAAAAAATCAACAATTCTTATGAATTCATTAATATCATCAGCGTAACAAAGAGGATAATCTATTACCGCTGTAAGCTTCATTTCGATAAAATCTTTACCACCTTTATCATAAATAAACTTCAGCAAATGCCTTGCCTTTTCTCTAAACTCTTTTGGATAAGGAACATTCTTTACATCATCAGAAATATATTGATCCGTGAGCAAAGGCGGCTCTTCTCCTTTCTCAAATGCATTTCTACATATTCCTGCTAATATCGGATGTATTATTCATCCTTATTCTGAAAGCTAATGGCTATACCAATCCCAATTTTAACTTTTCCAACGGCTACATGACTGTATGTAATATACATTTCCTCAATACTAGCTGGCTCTCCTAGCTGATAACCCGTAAGTAAGCAACGCCTGAATTCCATAATTAGCTCTGATTTGATTTTCTCGACATTCGACCTGTTGTAAAAGAATCCGGGAACCTGTTACAGTTCCCGGATTCCTATTTGACCAATACTTTGTTCTTCTCTCGACTCCGCTCCAACACTTCTTTCAGTGTCAGACGTGTAGTGTCTGGATAGCTTTCAAAATATTTCTGTTCTTCTTCTGATGCCTCAACCATTACACGTTTCGGCTTATCCGATTTATTTCCTTTGGCTTTCATACTCCTTTAGTTTGGTTTGCTTCGTTCGCCAAACATTAATCGGCCTGATTCGGTCGCCTGGCTGTCTCACTACGAAGATAACAGTAAGTACTTGATTTTGATTGCTCATACCACGAATTTCGTAGCGCTCTTCATCTGTTTTAGGATCACTGTAAGTTAACGTAACAATCTGGTTCGGATCAGCAAAAACACTTTCTATTTCCTCGACGTAGAAAATTCGGCCACTTTCCTGAACCTGTTTCAGTTTCGCCAAATTCCCATCGTCCCATTCAAACGTCATAGACTGTACTATTTCAGGATTTCTAATAATCGACTCGTTTCCGGCTAGTTTTCACATCGCTTTTGCGTTTTTTTCCAGCAATACGCTCTTCAATGGATGCTTTTGAAGGCTTTGTAGCTTTGCGAGGTTTAGGGATTTCGAACGCTTTTTCAATCAGTTTATAAAACTTCTGCGTCACCTTTTCCTTATTCGCTAATTGGGTACGTTCGGTCTGATGGGTCAAGACTAATTCACCCTCAGTGGTGAGTTTGGTAGCTAATTTTTCTTCCAGAATCGCTCGCTCTTCATCAGTCAACAAAGCCGAATTGCGTACGTCGAACCGCAGTTCGGCTTTCGTTGCGACTTTATTCACATTCTGACCACCCGCTCCCCCGCTGCGAGCAAACTGGTATTGAATTTCGGGCTGTAATCGGGTGGCATCCATAGGCAATCAATCGCAATAATGGGTGGTAAAACTTGTCTCTCTCCTGAACAATCTTTGGTAGAGTCGGTTCTTTTTTCAAAACTAATGGATTCAACGGTATGGCTAATCAAGATAAAACAATTGCCCCTGAAAGAGATCTCTCAGAATTGGGCGATATAACCAATACGCCCATTGCCGATATGGATGATACAACAGGCAGTAATGGCGGATCACCCAAAGATCGTTTCCTGGATGAGGCTGATGACGATGTTATAGAAAATGAATCTTTCGACGATTTTCAAAAACCTCATTCCAATGTAGCGAACTCGAATAGTACTGCCGATACCGGCGGAACGGGTGACGCTTATACGGCTCTATCCGCAGGAAGATCGCAATATTAAGCAGCTAAACAAACCTTGCTAAAGCGGGTTATTTCATTAACAACAAATCACCAAAATTATGGCTTCTCATGCACTGGATCAGCGACTGTTTGACTTGACAGGTAGCCTTACAGACGATCATAATTCGACGCTGAACTCGTCGCCCGACCGGGT
The DNA here is from genome assembly GCF_054776975.1 of Spirosoma harenae. Taxonomy (NCBI): domain Bacteria; kingdom Pseudomonadati; phylum Bacteroidota; class Cytophagia; order Cytophagales; family Cytophagaceae; genus Spirosoma; species Spirosoma harenae. The sequence continues at coordinate 274,449 of NZ_BAAHBD010000013.1, forward strand.
TGAACTGATCGATGGCTGGCTAAAAGTCATCGAAGGTAACGAGCGTACGCAACAGATCGAAGGGAAATTAAAAGACCTGCGCGATCAATTAAAACTCAATCACCCTGATCCTGACCGCGTTCAGGAATTGCTGTTTAGCCTGGCCGAATACACTTCACAGGTAGCACAGGGATCGCACATGACGGAAGAAGTTTCCAGAGAATTGGAAAAATTGGCGATGACGCTGCGCCAGTTAGCTGGTTTACAAGTTGTTGATAGTCGAGAGTAAACAAACAACTATATGTTAGGAACGAATCAGTTGGAAGAGGGAATGCTTGATGACACCCTCCGTACATTTCGTAATAGCGATAATGATCTAATTTCTCCAGCAGAAGGCGTTAGGTTGATCGAGGGATGGCTGGAAGCGTTAACCGGCGACCCAAATATGGATCAGTTGAAAGGTCAGCTTGGCGAGTTGCGGACGGCATTGCAAGCTAATCAGCCAGATAGCCAATACGTACGGGATTTGCTCAACAGTCTGGCCGATAAAGCACAAGCGATTGCCGAAGACGAAAACTCGGAAGGCACCTGGACGGGCGGCCTGGAAAGTTTGTCAAAGATTTTACGCAGTGCGGCCAATAACCAATAAAAAGCCCTCATTTAATCAATCACAACACGAAACGTAATTCACTACATACACCATGGAAGGAATTGGAACTACACTTGAACACCGAATGCTGACGGATACATTAGGCGCATTCGGAACGGGTCATCATGTTACACTTACTCCCGAGCAGGGAATTTTATTACTTGAGGGATGGCTTAACGCGCTTCCCGGCGATGTAGGAGCCGAACGAGTTCTGGCCGAAGTCGAAACTCTTCGTGACCACCTGAAAACAGGTAATTACGACGGTGAGAAAATTCGGCACTTACTGCTCAGCATGGCCAGCCATACGCTCACTCTCTCACATGAACCTTCTGTCGATGAAACGACAGCCGGACAACTTCGGCAATTAGCAAATGCCTTACGGAACTTCACTAGCCAGATAACGCTATGATTACACATGCAGAATCGACTACCTTACTTGACTCAACAATGGATGTCCTGGAAAGCGATCTGAACCAGGAAAGCTCTCAAAGCGGAAAGGAAGTTATTGACGAGTGGCTTGCGCAGCTAAATCAGGCCGAAAATGCAACCGAAATCGTCGATACGCTGGAAAAGGTTAAAAATCAGGTAGCTAGCAAAGAGGCAGATACGAAGCAGTTAAGCGACCTCCTGAACACGCTGGCTACGCAGACAGTGGAATTTAGCACACGAATGGGCTCTGAAGGCGACATTGCTCCCCGGCTGGAAGGATTAGCTTCGGCGCTACGCACGATTGCCGGCCAACTAAATCACGCCTAATTCTACTCAGTTATAGTCCAGGCTCGTCTACCTTTTTTCCACGGCTTTCCGTAACGATTGCCAGGATTGATGCAGAAGAGTCTGGATTTTTTGCCAATCGGCCTCGGTTATTGCTTCTCCTTTCTGGTCGCGAAATAACATTGCATCGGTACGCAATTGGGCATATTCGATACAATCCCCTACAGAAATCTGATACATATCAGCAACGGTTTGCGCCTGTAAATTAGCCCATTCCATGGGTGGATGCTTTTCGCGTTCTCGTCGAATAATCCACCACTCCAATTCATTTCGAGCTGTTTGTGGTACATCCAACGATTGATTGCCAAGTTTAGCAATAGCGGCATAAAACGCTTCCAGATCGGGTAAGGCTCTATTGTAATCAGCTCTCCCTTTTCCATCTTTGAAAATGAACGCAGCCTTCGCGGCATGATAGGCAATCACGAACGAACGCCAGAACGGCGCATGCACCTGCGTCCGAATCAATTCAGCCGACTGCCAGAATAGTTTTGCGGGTTTGCGTTCGTAATAAGAGCGCCACATATCAGCATCCAACCGCGCGACTTCAGCAGGGTCAAAACGGCGTAAATCGGCGTGTCTTGGTATCAGCAGATCGACCAGAATCCAAACGCCTAAAAGGATTGTTGCGGGGATTAAGTAGCGTTTCATTGGTAAGGCAGTTCACTAAGCCACCCTCTATACATTCGTAGTCTGATTCTGGATTTACGTACTACTCAATTAGCCTGTTATGGCTTTAATTGATTCCAATAGATCAATACGTTAAGTGTTGCCCGGCCGGATGCAATGATATCTAAATCGCCATCACCATCCAGATCGGCCGCTTGAATATCTTCACAAGCCATTCGGACGCTATCATCCAGCGCATACCCTTGCATATTATCATTTTCCTGCGGCTTGTAGAGCCGAACCCCTACTTTCTTATCTGCATTTGGATTGCGCCAACCCGCCACAATCTGATCGCTGCCTACCCCTAAGAAATCACCACAGACCAGCGCATGTCCTTGACTCAATATGTCTGTAACTAATGTAATTTCTTTATCATCAGTAAGTTTTCGAGGCTTCTGAAATGAATAAAAACCCGTTTCGAACTGAAGTAGATTGCCATGCATGGGCTGGATCGTAGCAATCCGTTTGCCTTTGTCCATCCGTCGGATTTCGCCAATACCATCAACATTCTTGCTCAACATAGGCAATGCATTTCGGACTGATTCATCGTCGACAGTTTGCCACTTCGTTTTTTGCCATTCAAAAATTTGTCCGCCTTCTTTGCCGGCAATTACGAGCCCGGTTGCTGATCCATTTTCGCCATCTTCCCAAATCTCAAAATTGTGCGTGAGGTGCATAGTTGAATCAATCAGGTGCCGCTTCCAGGCCGTGCGTGGATTTTTAGGGAATGCGTACCCCCAAACGCGTACTCCTTTTCCTTCGCCATTTTTATTACCTAACCCATGCAAAGGCAGAACAATCAGCTGATAATCAGATTTTCCGACTTTCGCCCAACGCATTCGGTGTGTGGTCACTTCGTGTGGCAATCGTACGGCTTCCCATTTTTGCGTTGGGTCCTGCGGGCGAATGAGATAAAAAACCGCTCCGGATTTCGTACTATCACTTGTCTCAGCGGGATTCCAACCTGCGCCAACGGCTACTTCCACCCGTCCATCGCCATCTAAATCGCGGGCGGCAATACAGACATTATCCTGCGGTGTCAGATTGGCCGCCATCACGTAGCGTTTCCAGGGAGACGTTTTATCGCCGGGATTTTTATACCAGACAAACTCTTTCTGATCAGCTAAAAGAATATCCAATTTCTTGTCACCATCGACATCACCAATCGCCAAGCCGTAGCCAATAGCAATTTGATTGTCAACCACCTGCAGTTTAAAATTCAACTTTTTCAGACTGGCCGAATCCGTTTGAGCCAGCAACGGCGACGTAATGAGCAGGCAACCAATCAGGACGTTTTTCATAATCATAGTAGCTTACTAATGAAAGCGGCTTAAATACCGCTTCTACCGACTTATTGTTATGCCTTCCCCTAATTGCATGACCCGATAAGGCGTACCATATTGCTCGCAGGCTTTTACAAAATCGGCGGGATCGGCCGTATTAAATTCAAACAGATCGTAATGGTGCGGAATCACGAGTTTAGCCCCAATTTCCACACCCAATCTGGCGGCTTCGTCGGCATTCAGATTCCCGGCTACACGCCGTTCCGGTTTATTTCCATTGATCGGTAGAAACGCTACATCGACGGCAAACGGTCGCAAAATATCGACCATGCTATCGTACCAGAGCGTATCTCCCGAATGATAGACTCGATACGGCCCAATTTCCACAACATAACCCATAAACCTGCAACGACCTTCGGCATCGCGCTCCAGTTCGTTATGAGCCGCCGGAACACCATGAAAGACGAATCCATCGACCGTAGCCGATTGCCCGTCGGTTAAACCAACAGGCCAGGTAAGGTCAGTTTTTAATCGGTCCGCAATGAATGCCCGATTCGCTTCGGGCATTACAAACTGGATTTGAGAATTAGTAGTGATCAGAGGTAACAGGGTTTCCGAATCCAGATGATCGGTGTGATTATGACTGGAGGTTACGACATCAATCATCGATAATTGCGCCGGATCAATTACTAACTCTGAAATGCGAACGTGTGGCTTATCGGAATTGGCGTATTTCTTTGATAACGAATCGGATAAATACGGATCGAAAAGTAAATGTTTGCCATTGTACTGTAATAAAAATCCGCTCTGGCCTAGCCACCAAATATGAAGCTTATCCAACTGACTAGTAGCTGCTTCAATATCTGCCAGTAAGGCTTCATCTTTTTGAAAGGCGGGTTTTAATAAGGTTTGCATACGTTATTTCTGTTGAGTTAATCCACTGATTCGTCCCATAATCCAGTCGACAAGTCGATCCGATAATCGAGGAACTAGCCAGCCAGTAAACTTATTCGGTACAATTGCATATCGGATTCGGGGCGAAGCGGTTTCGTAAATATCGACGATCCGCTTACCAACATAATCAATAGAAAAGCCTGTTGCTTCAGACTCGTCTACCTGCTTCATAAACCACTGAATTGCCGGATAGTACGGCGTATGTTGGTACGGACTCATATCGGTTCCTTTTCCCCAAATCGGTGTTTTAACGGCTCCCGGCCCCACAATCACTACCTTGATTCCGAAAAGCCTAAGTTCTCTGCGCAAACTATGCGAAATACCCTCTACCGCGTGTTTTGAGCCTACATAAGCACTCATAAAGGGAATCGCCAATTGCCCGTTGACCGAGCTAATGTTCAAAATGCGCCCTGGCTCAACTGGATGATTCTCCTGAGCACCCAGTAAAGGCAGAAACGCTTGTGTAACCTGTACTAACCCAATGACATTTACCTCAAAATGCTGTCGAAATGTAGAAATCGGCTGATATTGAACTGGCCCGCCTATAGCAGTACCGGCATTATTGATCAGTCCACCTAAACCGCTTCCTTTCAGACGTTGCGTCAGTTGCTCAGCCGTTTTAGTTACAGCTTCAGCATCGGTCACGTCGAATACAAGTGGCTCAAACAGAGGGCCAAACTCAACCCGTAGCCGTTCGGCGTCAACCTGATTACGGACGCTGCCAAAAACGGTATACCCACGACCAATAAACTGTTTCGCAGCACCATAGCCAATGCCGGTTGATACACCTGTAATCAGAACGTTTTTACTAACAGATTTCATAGCGTAAACATACCCATAATCCCCTTCAACAATCATCTAAAATCTGACGTTATATTTAAAGAGTGAAATCGGACCGCCAAAGCGGAGCGAATGAGTGAAAATTTGTGTTAATCATTCGCTCTTTCATCGCTCCGGCGGCCCGGTCATTCACTCTTTTACTCATTGATTATGCAGGACATAGAACCTTTCTACGGCTGGGAGAAATATTATACGGCTTCGGAAGATGAGCAATCGCCGTTCTACGAACGGGAGTATAATATGCAGCAGTACGAAAACACGATATACGGCTATTATATCCATCCGCTCTGGGATGAAATTGGCTCGGAGACGCTGTATTGCAAGATCCTTTTCGCCAATTACGATCGGCAATTTGTTGTCATCGAACTCTTTGGTGAGTGGAACGATACACTCCATAACGACATCATGTACCTAAAGCGGCAGGTTATTGATCCACTCATTCAGCAAGGCATCAAATATTTTATTCTGATTGCCGAGAACATTCTCAACTTCCACGGTTCTGACGATAGTTATTATGAGGAATGGTTTGAGGATGTGGAAGATGGCTGGATTTCGGCTATTCATTCGCCGGAGTTTATCGAGCAGGAGTGGAAAAAGTATCACCTCGATTATTACATCAACTTCGGTGGTACACTCGACATCGGTAACTGGCGCACCCTAAAACCGGCTGGTCTGTTCGACTTGGTAAACAATCTGATTGTCCGGCGATTGGGGTAGATCAGCAAACAGAATTTCAACCATCCTAACAGTTCTTTTTACCCTTCTTCCTTTTTCTTTTTGGTTTTCCTGATGATTCTAGTCAACTTTCGATTGTTACCAACGCCCACAAGTAATCACTATTATGGATCCTAACGAAAAGTCCAGCGCTACCGAACAGGCGCAGGCTGCTAAAGCAACAGCCGCCGAAAAACTGGAAGCTTTTAAAATAGAAGCTAATCAGCACTTGAACTCAGCCGCAGCCCAGCTCGATGAGCTAAAAGACAAGCTGGTTGCCCAGGCGCAGGAGTTTGGAAAAGACATTGATATAGAAGGTCTGAAAGCAAAAGCGACCGAACATTTTGAAGCAGCAAAAGCCTCTACGGCTGAGAATCTGGCCAATTTACAAGCGCAGGCCGAAACCGTTTTTTCGGCAGCAGCTGCCAAAGCCGACGAATTATCAGATGTAGCCGAAGATAAATTCGACGAATTTAAAGCCGATGCCGCTGTACAGCTCGACGCTGCTCAGGCCAAATTAGATGAACTAAAAGCCGAAGCAGCCCTCCAGATCGAAGTAGCCAAGGAAAAGGCGAAAAGTGTTTGGAATCAACTATTTAGTGAATAACCAACTTATTTGTTTGTTCTTCTGAACGAACTGAAGAACCTCACAATTCCCTCATAGTCAAGCTTGAGATTCTTCACATCGTTTAGAAGGACAAATACTTTAATCAAAAAGCCAGATCCTGAAAAGGATCTGGCTTTTTGATTAAAGTACTTCCTCAATTAATGAGGTCTGGGAGGTTTTGGATGAGCTGTACCACTTTGCGGTGGAGTAGCAGTGCCACTGTGCGGTGGGCCTGGAGGAGGGCCGCCAGGACCGCCTGTTCCACTATGCGGAGGAGTACCTGTTCCATTTTGAGGTGGTGTAGCCGTCCCGCTATGTGGTGGCCCTGCTTTCGGACCGCCAGGACCACCCGTTCCGCTATGTGGGTGAGAATCAGTTCCTGAATGTGGGCCAGTAGCTGTACCACTGGTCGTAGCGCCTGCCCGCGCCGATGCGTCAGACGAATCTGGAGAAAGGTCAGAGCTTTTCGTACAGGCGTATCCTACCAGTAAAGCGGCAATCACACAACCTGTTGCAATCAATTTCTTCATTGGATTATTGTTTAGGCAAATCGGTTTGTTGGTTTTAAAAAGCCATACGCCGACATACCCAAAAGCGTGGCATTTTTAATAGAAAATTAACCTCGCAACTATTCCTTACAAATCATTGATAATCAACAAAATCTATCAACCTTATATAAGTAATTATCCTCATATCTATAAGCAACTTATAACTATTTGTATCCGAGTAAATTAGTAGGTATCCTCCAACTATTTATTGCCTTTACGGGTCATATAAAGAAACAACACAGCTATGAACTATCTCATTTCGTTATTTCTGATGGTATCCATGATTACTTGTCACTCTAATTCTGACGTACAACCCGTTCGTGGACAAGGATTGGCCGGAACGTGGCTATTGTATGAAACAGGGTATTCGCCGGGCGCTGGTTATATTGTCGACAAGGTTCCAACGTCTCCCCAGCAAACATTGACTTTCACTGCTGATGGTAAGATTCAGGCGCAGGGTGATAAATTAAAAAGCTACCAATCTTATACCCAGTTTAGCCTGGATTCGACTGCCAACGGAGTTCATATCCGTTACGCTCCTACCAATAATGCTACTTATTTCGAGCGGGTTACGGTGCGCAACGACACGCTTACCTTATCTCCTCCTTGTATTGAAGGCTGCCATTCTGCTTTCATACGAATAAAATAAGGGTAATACATCTCGCTTCGGCATCAGTGGTTCAGCAAACTTGATTTCCAGGCTGAATGCTTACCTTTGCGCTTTGTTTTCCCTTCTTTTATCGTGGATTCTATTCGTGTGTTTGCTCCCGCTACTGTTGCCAATGTAGCTTGTGGGTTTGATATTTTTGGGTTTGCTGTCGATAATCCCGGCGATCAGGTTATTCTGACAACCAGCGAGGAACCTGGCGTTCGAATCACCGACATTATTGGTGATGAAGGCCGTTTACCACGTGAAGCAGGTCGAAATACAGCGGGTATCGCTATTCAAACTTATCTTAAACAGATCAATCGGCTCGATCTAGGTCTCGATATTGTCCTGCATAAACAGATGCCCCTTGGGAGTGGTCTGGGTTCCAGTGCTGCCAGCGCTGTAGCGGGTGTATTTGCCGTGAACGAACTACTGGGCCGTCCATTGCCGACGATGAAATTGTTACCTTTTGCGATGGAAGGCGAACGCATTGCCTGCGGATCGGCCCATGCCGATAATGTAGGTCCATCGTTGCTGGGTGGTTTTGTTGTGGTTCGAAGTTATCAGCCGCTGGATGTTATTCGCATCGAAACGCCAGCCAGTTTATACTGCACGCTTGTGCATCCGGATATTGAGGTCAATACGAAAGATGCCCGATTTATTCTCAAGAATGAAGTATCGCTAAAAAATACCATCACCCAGATGGGCAATGTAGCGGGCCTTATTGCGGGTCTGATGACTCCAGACTACGATCTCATTAGCCGTTCACTGGTTGACGTGATTATCGAACCAGTCCGATCGATTCTTATTCCGGAATTTAACGAAGTCAAACACGCAGCATTAGATAACGGCGCTTTGGGATGTAGCATTTCTGGATCAGGTCCTTCGATGTTCGCCCTCAGCCGCGATGCCCAAACCGCCGAGCAGATCGGAGCCGCCATGCAGCAGGCGTTCCTGTCGGTTGGTATCACCAGTGAAGCCTACGTCTCCGAAATCAACAAGCAGGGGCCGAAGGTAATTAATTAGTGATGAGTGATGAACGATAAGTGATGAGTTTGCTGACGCTAACAAACTCATCACTTATCGTTCATCACTCATCGTTATCAAAGTGCTTCCCACGTCAATCGCCAGCCTTCTAAGCGGAAGGGATTTGTAACACCGGGTTGCCGGGGTTGGCCGGTAGCCACCAAACTAATGGGGATTGACTCCTGCGTCTGAGATACGGTCATTCGTTCGGTGCGCAGGAAGACTTTTCCAGAACCGGGGTCGATGACGTCAATATGCGCCTGGATCATATCGCCAACCACGAATGTACGTCCATTGATTGTTACCGGCTGCACTACCTGAAATATGCATAACTGCCCTTCAGCTAAAGGGCCTTCACTCAAGCTTCGAGTTACTAGCTGAATTACTGGTGACGTAGGTTCAGCAGGTATTACGGGCTCAGCCTTTGTGAGCAGTTCTGACTTCTCCGGGGTTACTCCCGTTTTGGATTCGGGTTCATCGTCCGTGAGTAAGACAACAGTCGTTGTCGAATCCGTTACGAATGCAAGACTGGTATCCTGACCGGCCGTCAACTTCTCAAACGCTTTTTCATCCATATCGAACGAAGCCAGAATATCCGCTCGTTCGGTTGATGCAATTGGCTCAGTTCGTTCACTTAGTGCGGCAAGGTGTCGGCTATTTAACCGATCACTGTAGGCTTGTGGGCGGGTAAGCAATTCTTTGATCGCAACTGTTTGGTATAAATAAGCTTTGGTTTCAGCAGCCCGATAAGGTAATGCCATCGGATGAACGTCAGGATGCTGACGTGATAATTGCTGAATATAGTTTGGCCCAGCATTGTAAGCCGTTGCGACTAACATCCAATTGCCCAACTGGTCATACAATTCATTGATGTATCGACAGGCCGCGTGTGTTGCTTTTACCAGATTAAACCGATCATCGTGCCGACGTGATACGCTAAGACCAAGCGACTGAGCCGTTTGTGGCATCAATTGCCAGAAACCGGCAGCCCCTTTCCGCGAAACAGCCCGATTCATTACTGCACTCTCGAGCAGGGGCAAAAATTTAAAATCTGACGGAATTCGATATTGCTTTAGAATGGGTTCGATAAGTGGAAAAACAACCGAAGCCCGACGCTTTAACACGGTTAAATCGCTGGCAAATGAAGCCTGCTGATTGAGCGTACGAATCCAGCGTTGAACTATGGCAGGATGATTGGTTGGGACTGTTTCGCCACAGAAATGAACCGGGACTTCTTCCAGAAGTTTATGGGTTCGTTGCTCAGCTAGTGCCTTGACGGGTGCGGCCACATGCAGGGCCAGAAGCTGATTTGATTGAGCGATCGCCGATACGGAGACGAGTAATGAGCAGCCAATGCCAGCCGCAACAAGTCGGTACAGTTTTGTCATTAACAACAGTGAGTTACGGTGGTTACCTACTCCGCCATTCGACCTGAATGGCACTCGATACTAAAGCGGCTTCGCACTCCTCTGTGTTACTTCAACCCTACCAATTCAATAGCCGCACTCTGAAATTCTTTACTGAACTACACTTACTTTTTCGCTAAAAGACCGTTATACTTTCAGGTCTGATAATTAGCAATGGATGGTTCAGAGACTAATTACTTGAAGGCAAAGTGATCAATAAATCACCTGGCCTATTTCCTTTATGGGCGTCTGAGTTTGTAAAAGTACAAATGACAACTAAAAAAAACAACATTTTATTGCGTCAAATCGGAATTGGTCAATAGATGCTACGATTTCCAGCCAACCTGTACGTACATAAAGACTTCATTTGATTACCCAAAGTCACTCTCCTTGTCCCGTTATGTTTACGCGATTTTTGTCGATTCTCCTTTTTTCGTTTTCCAGCATACCCGCTTTCTGCCAACTCTCCGATCGATATACCATTATTCCTCGCCCGGCGCAATTAGAAACACGGGCGGGGGAATTTATCGTCAGCCAGACGACAACCATCATGGTTCCATTTGCCGATACGGAGCTAAAAAATATCGTCGAACAATTCGCGAATCAACTCCACCAGAGTGTCGGTTTGACCGTTCCGGTGCGTACGTTGAATAAGGTTTCACCCCCCGGCAATCTTATTCAGTTTCTCCCGCTCCGCGATACGACGATGGGTGCAGAAGGTTACCGAATGGATATAACCTCACAGGTTGTAACGGTTGAAGCGGCTACGCCAGTTGGCTTCTTCTACGCTGTCCAAACGCTTTATCAACTGCTGCCTCCTGACGTTCTTCGCCGGGAGCAGGGAGCGCGGGGTAAGGAGCCGATTCTGGAGAAAAGCTCGTCTAATCTGCCACCTAGGTTGCCCATTCCAGCCTGCCGCATTCAGGATAGCCCACGCTATCCGTATCGGGGCCTTCACCTTGATGTATGTCGGCATTTCTTTCCAGTATCGTTTATCAAGAAATACCTTGATTTGATGGCGCTGCACAAATTCAATAATTTCCACTGGCATCTGACCGATGATCAGGGCTGGCGCATCGAAATCAAAAAATACCCTAAACTCACACAGATAGGCTCACACCGAACTGAAACGATTGTTGGTCATTACGATGATTACGATCCGCAAGTGTTCGACGGCAAACCCTATAGCGGTTTTTATACGCAGGATGAGATTCGGGAGGTAGTGCGATATGCCGCTACAAAATATATCAATATCATTCCGGAAATCGAATTGCCTGGTCACGCACTGGCGGCTTTGGCGGCTTATCCCGAACTAGGTTGTTCGCCCAAGGAAGGGTATCAGGTGGCTACTAAATGGGGTGTATTCGACGATGTGTTTTGCCCGACCGAGAAGACCTTTTCGTTTTTACAGGATGTATTAACCGAAGTAATGGACTTGTTTCCAGGAAAATACATTCACATTGGTGGTGATGAATGCCCGAAAAAGGTTTGGCAACAAAGTACATTTTGCCAACAATTAATTAAACGCCAGAAGCTTAAAAACGCGACGGAATTACAACGCTATTTTATCAAGCGCATCGATCAGTTCGTAACGGCAAAGGGTCGGCGGATTATTGGTTGGGATGAAATTCTGGAAGGGGCCAATCCCAAACTTCGGTTATCGGCTGGGGCTACGGTTATGAGCTGGCGGAGCATAAAAAGTGGAGTTCAGGCTGCTCGACAACAGCATGATGTCGTAATGACACCCGGCCAGTTTTGTTATTTCGATCATTTTCAGGGCGATCCGGGTCAGGAACCAACGGGATTTGGTGGTTCATTGCCACTGGCAAAAGTATATTCCTACAACCCAACACCAGCAGAACTATCGACTGAAGACGCCCGACACATCCTTGGTTCGCAGGGGAATCTTTGGACAGAGTATATACCGACTCAGCAACAGGTTGAATACATGATCTGGCCCCGCGCAGCCGCCCTGGCCGAAGTTGTCTGGACGCCATTGTCGGAAAAAAATTACGATGATTTCCTCCGTCGATTCGCCATTCATACGAAACGATTGGCTAATCTGGACGTAAACTACGCCCGTACTATCTATGATGCAATTCCAACGTCTCAACCAACTGCAGATGGCAAAGTAAGTCTTACAATTGCAACGGGCACCCAGGGAACTGATATGCCCACACCAGACATTCGCTACACCGAGAACAGTCAAATTCCATCGGGCGAATCACCCCATTATGAAAGTCCAATTCTTCTCACGAAATCCACGACGATTCGGACAGCGACTTTTTTGGATAAGAAACCGCTCAGCCAACTGGCAAAAGTGGAAAAAGAGTACATTATCTCGAAGGCAACAGGCAAGCCGTACACCCTATTGAATGCCCCAACCAGTGGCCGACCCGATAAAAATTACAGTTTAACCGATGGCAATACAGCCAGCATAGGTGGATATGAAATAGCGGGGGTGGTCGCTTTCAGCAGCGACATGAATATGGTTATTGATCTTGGCAAATCAGAATCGATAGAAAGCGTACGAGTTGGTTTCCTGAAGTATACAGCCAGAAACATTTGCCTGCCCAAGCAAGTGGAAATTTCGGTTTCGGAAGATGGCAAGACGTTTACGCCAACTTTAACCGCAAAAACCAATGCTGCTGAAGGCGGAAAGCGCGGCATTGCCCGACTCCCTTTCGACTTCACGCCGACAACGGCCCGTTACGTACGGATCATTGCCCGTACGATAGGCCACGTTCCGGCGGGTCTGCGAAACCCCGGCAAAGCTGCACTGCTGGCACTTGACGAAATTGAGCTTAGGTAATCAGCACTAATCGGCGCTTGAAAATTGGAGAAGCCATCGGTCGCCTTTCGGCTGGATTATCAACTGCGAATACCCATCGACGCCATCAATCGTCAATTGCTGTTTGGCGGCATCATATTTACCCGTAGTCTTTTCTTTAGCGAACCACGCAGCCCGAAACAACACGAACGCTTCCTGCAGGGTAAATTTAGTTTGGGGTAACTCCAGAAAGTGTGTAACACCACCCTGATACTGTTGCTCTTCAAACCGAGCACCATCCGTATAAAGCTGCTGATACCGCTCAATCGCACCTTTAGTTGGCGGCAACGTCGTTCGTTTGCCTTTCACTGGCGAAATCGTGCGATAAAATCCATCAATTACATCAATACTACCATCCATTTTCTCCGAGTTAATCGGCTGGTAACGTGATAAATACCCATCAAACAAATACCCTTCCAACCCCCTCTCCGTTTTCACTTTTACCCAATTACCTTTTACAGCAAATGCTCCGATCTGTTCAGCCGTGTATGGTTTATCAGATTCTGGAGCAGCTATTACCGTAAGAGGCTGCCCATTGAATGGCAACAGAGTAATTTTCTCGCCATCTTTTGCCGGCGTTTTTCGCAATATCAATCCCCCGGTCGAGTGTAGGTAAACCTTGTCATTCACCTGTAGTGGTTTATCAGCATAGTCGAAAAGCGCGTGAAAACTAAGCAGTAAAATCAGTAGCATAATCTGGAATCGGGTGAGCCTTTTTAGAGCAGCTAATCTACTGGTTTTTAACCGAGAAGTTAAAGCTGATTAGTTTATGGTATGAATCTGATAAGTAATTTTCCTCCATCCTCTCACTTGTGTACAATCAGAAACCAAATCATATTGCCCCTCAAATGCTTAGAATCATCTTTCTATATACCATTGCCCTAATCTGGACGATAACGCCGAGTGTTGGACAGCAGGAAATTCCTTTATATAAGGGTCAGATTCCCAATTCTCTGAACACACCCGATGAGGAAGTACGGCGACCTGATGGCGTAGTTTCCAAGACTTCCCATCCTACTCTCTCGATCTTCTTACCCAAAAATAGCAATCCCAGCGGTGCGGCTGTAGTCATCTGTCCGGGGGGCGGGTATGGCGTATTAGTGATAAAACGGGAAGGCTACGATGTGGCCGAAGCATTTGCCAAAATGGGTATTGCCGCTTTCGTCCTGAAGTATCGGTTGCCGAGCGACAAAACCATGACGGATAAATCCATTGGTCCCTTGCAGGATGCGCAACAAGCACTCAAACTCATCCGTGAACGAGCGGCCGAATGGCAGGTCAATCCCGAGAAACTGGGAATTATGGGTTTTTCAGCGGGTGGCCATCTGGCAGCCACAACCGGAACGCATTTCGCCAAATCCTACATCGATAACCCATCTGGCGTAAGCGTTAAGCCCAACTTTATGATTCTGGTTTATCCAGTTATTAGTTTGTCTGAACGCATCGGGCATTCGGGAACGCGGACCAATTTGCTAGGCTCAACGCCTACTCCGGAGCAAATCAGGCAGTATTCCAACGAAGAACACGTCGATACATCGACACCACCCACATTTCTAACGCATGCGGGCGATGACAAAGTAGTTCCTGTAGCGAATAGTTTAATTTTTTACGAGGCCTTACAGCGAAATGGAGTATCAACCGATCTGCATGTGTATGCCAAAGGCGATCACGGCTATTTAAAAACGCCCACGTTCGACGAGTGGTTTGGCCGTTGCCTTCACTGGCTTCGGCAGATTGAAATCCTTCCGTGAATCAACTAGAGAACCATCGTTTTACCCGTCTTGTAGGGCGAAAGCTGGGGCGAATCAGCCGCAAGTTCGGTAACCAGATAATCTACCTGATTTAGATCGGCAATTTTCATCCGCATCACGCTGTTCATCTTTTCAGAAATCGCCAGTACTGCTACTTTATCAGCTGCGCGAATCATGGCTTTTTTGGCCTGAACTGTCTCCCAATCAGAGTCAGAAAGACCCTCTTTGGCGTCAATCGCGTTGGTACCCATAATGCAAAGATCGACGCGCAGTTCCGATAATCGTTGATAGACCTCCCCACCAACGCTCATCTGACTATACCGCGAAATCTGCCCACCGATCATAATGATTTCCAGATTCGGTTTATCCAGCAATTCCACCGCTGTCAGCGGATTAACAGTAATGAAGGTGGCTTTGAGTTCGGGGGGAATCATCTTGATAAGCTCCCGAATGGTAGTACCTCCCCCAATCAGAATCAACATACCATCGTGAAGCAAGGCCAATGCCTTTTCGGCGATTGCTTTCTTGTTTGTATGCGCGTATGTTTCCTGAATCCGTGAGGAGTGATGATAAGCCTTCGACATAGCACCACCCCGAATTTTAATCAACTTCCCTTCGTCCGATAAATCATTGATATCACGCCGGACCGTATCTTCTGATACGTTTAACGTTGCCGCCAGATCAGTCAAATTTACGCGGGTGTGGAGATTTATTTCTCTGACTATTAAGTCTTTACGTTCTTCTTTTAAGAGACTTATTGACATAAAAAGCGCAACACAAGATTTATTATTCGACTAAAAGAACGATAAGCGTAGACTCTTACCCATCCAATGATATTCACGCTCAATTAAAGTTGCATGATATACATCTCTCTGCAACATTCTGCGGCTTTTCGCAAGTAAACTTTATAAATTAGGACCAAAAATGCATTATTTGCACAATATCTACTAATTATCTGCAAATTATCAGTATATTCATTGGATTTAACACTTACTTAATTCTTATTTGTGCAAATAATGCAAAATAACTCTGCATTATTTGCAACATACTCTTACTAATAACCTAACTAATCAAACCATCTGTCTGCTTATGAACTATTTGTTACTCAAGTGGCCCACGCGATTGGGCGCGCTATGTACTACACTCTGGTTACTGAGTTTACCGGCTTTGGCCCAGACTATTACCGGCAAAGTAACCAACGCCAGCGACGGCCAGGCATTGCCCGGCGTAACCATTCTGGAGAAAGGTTCTGTGAAAGGAACCGTAACCGACAGCGACGGGAAATACACCCTGAGCCTGACAAATGCGCAGGCTACGGTTATTTTTTCGTACATCGGCTTTACCGCGCAGGAAATTCCGGTAGCTGGTCAGTCAATTATTAACGTTGGCCTGAAAGAAGGCGCTACGAGTCTGAGCGAGGTAGTCGTTACGGCGCTGGGTATTTCGAAAGAGAAAAAAGCGTTGGCCTATGCCGTTTCAGAAGTAAAAGGAAGTGAGTTTACGCAGGCTCGTGAAAACAACCTAGCCAATGCGTTGACGGGTAAAATTGCCGGGGTAAACGCTACAGGTATGGCAACGGGTCCCGGTGGTTCCAGCCGAATCGTGATTCGAGGTAACGGTTCGCTGAATGGTAACAACCAACCTCTTTATGTAATCAACGGAATGCCGATGGATAACAGCATTCCGGGTGGTGGCACGACCGCTGATGGTAACGGTATGAACGTTGACCGTGGCGATGGTATCGGCGGCCTTAATCCCGATGATATTGAGTCGATTAGCGTATTAAAAGGCGGACCTGCTGCGGCTCTGTACGGGGCCCGCGCGTCGAATGGGGTTATTCTGATTACGACAAAAAAAGGACGTGGTCAAAAAGGTGTTGGCGTTGAAATCAACAGCAACACGACATTTGAAGATATTGCCGTGATTCCAAACTGGCAGTACGAATACGGTCAGGGTCTTGATGGCAAGAAACCAACAACGGTTACGGAAGCGAAAAGTACAGGACGTTTGTCGTATGGTGCTCGTATGGATGGTCAGCCTACAATTCAGGTTGATGGTCAACTTCACCCATATTCGCCACAGAAAGATAACCTGAAGAATTTCTATCGGACCGGCAGCAACTACATCAATTCGGTTGCTTTCACGGGCGGTAATGAAACGATGAATTTCCGGCTGGGTCTGAACAATACGCAGTCGAATAGCATCGTACCCAATTCGTCATTTACTCGTCGCATCGCCAACCTCAACATGAATGCCTTTCTGGGCAAAAAATTGAGCGTCGAAACGGTTTTCCAGTATAACTACGAAGAAGGCCAAAACCGGCCTAAAGTTGGGTATGCCGACATGAACCCACACTGGGCTACCTATCTGGTTGCCAACGTTGTAGACATTCGTAGTCTGGCTCCAGGTTATGATCCTGTAACGGGTAAAGAAATGGAATGGAACCCGGTTCCGGCTGCACCAAACCCGTATTTCGTGGTGAACAAGTTCAAGAACGATGACATCAAAAACCGATTCATTGCCCAGGGAAGCATCCGATACGACATTCTGGATAATCTGTTCATCAAAGGAAGCGTAAGCCAGGATTCGTACAGTTTCTCGTCGGAATACGTCCAGCCAACTAATAACGCTTATCAGCCACTCGGTACGTATGATGGTCGGAAGGTAACGTCGTCGGAAACGAATGGCATGGTAACGCTGAACTACAACACCAGCTTTTTCAAGGATTTAACGTTCTCTGCGCTCGCTGGTGCTAATGCGCAACGGTCTATCTACGACCAGACGCAGATTGCCGGTAGCGAATTTACTGTACCGTATTTCTACAGCTACACCAACCTCGCTGCCTTTACGACCACACCAACGTACATGAAAAGTGCGATCAATTCGGTGTTTGGCTCGGCGGATTTTGGGTATAAAAACATGGCTTTCCTGACGGTTTCTGGTCGCCAGGATTGGTTCTCGGTATTGAATCCAAAAAGCAATAGCATTTTCTATCCGTCAGTAGGTGGTTCGGTTATTCTGTCGGATGCGTTCCAATTACCTAGAGCCTTCAGCTTTGCCAAATTGCGCGCTTCGTGGGCACAAGTGGGTGGTGCTACGGTGAATGCATACCAGATTTATCAATACTACTCGATGCAGCAAGGTGGCCACAACGGTCGTCCAGTGCAGGTTTTATCGTCATCACAGGTACCAAACCCCGATCTGAAACCGCTGACTTCTACAACATCGGAAGCGGGTATCGAAGCTAAATTCTTTAATAACCGACTGGGTATCGACCTGACGTACTATAACCGGAAAACCACGAATGACATCGTTACATCGAACATCGCGCTATCATCGGGTTACACCTCTGCGCTGTTGAACGTAGGGGAATTAAGCAACAAAGGGGTTGAATTGTTACTGACGGGTACGCCAATCAAAAACGCTGATTTTAGCTGGGATTTGAGCTACAACATGGCCTACAACAAAAGCAAAATCGAGCGGCTGGCTGATGGGTTGACGGGTATCGACGTGGGTACAGGCGTTGGCGGAGGACTGGTTCGTAACGTTCTGGATCGCCCTTACGGAACCGTTTGGGGGTATCGCAAGAAAACTGATGCTGCTGGCAATGTGGTGTTCAACACGGCTAGTGGCTACGCTGTTCGGGGTGATCTCGAAGAAATCGGTCAGGGCACTCCTCCACTGACAATGGGGATTACCAATAATTTCCGCTACAAAAACTTCTCACTGAATATTTTGGTCGATGGCAAATTCGGCAGCATCGTGTACTCAAACTTGTATCAGTATGCCTATCGTTTCGGTCTGCCACAGGAAACGCTGCCAGGTCGTGAAACGGGTGTGACCGTAACGGGTGTAACACCAGAAGGGAATCCGTTCTCTAAAACCTGGGCGAAAGAAGATGTCGATACGTATTACGACAACGACAAGAATT
The DNA here is from genome assembly GCF_054776975.1 of Spirosoma harenae. Taxonomy (NCBI): domain Bacteria; kingdom Pseudomonadati; phylum Bacteroidota; class Cytophagia; order Cytophagales; family Cytophagaceae; genus Spirosoma; species Spirosoma harenae. The sequence continues at coordinate 293,056 of NZ_BAAHBD010000013.1, forward strand.
ACACGGCCATGTTCATGTTCAACAACGATTTCATCAAACTTCGTCAGATCGTACTGAGCTACAATCTGCCTGTTAACAAACTGTCGTTCCTGAAATTACAATCAGCTTCTATCTCGTTCGTAGCGCGCAATCTGGCTATTCTATACAAGGATAAAAAGAACCAGTATTTCGATCCTGAATCAGGTTACACCAGCACGAATGCACAAGGTCTGGAAGCGTTTGGCGTACCCCGTACGCGTAGTCTTGGTGTGAGCTTAATGGTGAAATTCTAACCGAAAACTTTCTGACAATGAAGCGTTTATTCAAAAAAATACATTACATAGTTCCTGCACTCCTGCTCTTGTCGTCTTGCGACAAAGGGTTCGAGGAGATGAACGTGGACCCGAATAAATATTCCGAAGTAGTACCCGAATACCTGTTCACACGAGCGCTATTGGATGGCGTAAGCACCAACTATTCTGGCGCGGCTTATCTGACGATTGGGCAGTCGATGCAGCAATTTGCTACCTATAAAGAGGTTCCGGCGGCTGGTGATAAGTACTTCAATTACAGCTATTCGACGGGTAACTGGAATGCTTACGCCGGAACATTAGCCGGACAGGGAGCTGTCATTTCGATCCGTCAGGTTATCGATGCTGTGTCAAAAGATCCGATTAATATCAATAAACTGTCGGCAGCGCGGATTTGGAAAGCCTACATTTTCCACCGCATGACGGATATGTATGGCGACATTCCTTATTTCGACGCAGGAAAAGCGCTTTCCGACAAAAACTACGGCCCGAAATACGATACGCAACAAGCCATTTACGCCGATTTACTGAAAGAACTTGACGAATCGATCAAGGCTTTCGACGCAACCAAAGGGACATTCGGAACCGCCGATCTGATGTATGGTGGCGACATAACAAAGTGGAAAAAGTTTGCTTATTCGCTGATGCTCCGTTTGGGTATGCGTATGACCGAAGTTGATGCCGCTGGGGTCAAAACATGGGTTGAGAAAGCGATTGCGGGTGGCGTTATTCTAGACGATGCCGACCGAGCTGTCATTGCTTATGTCGATGGTTCGCAGGTTGCCAGCCGTAACTTTATTGCCGCTGCTCTGCTTAGTACCGACTACATTACGCCCGGTGGTGATAATGTGGAAGGTGGCAAGTTTGCCAAAACGTTTATCGATTATCTGAAAAACACGAAAGATCCGCGTTTGAACGTGTTCTCCATCGTCTGGACGACGACCGATAACAAAACATTCACGGCTGATACAACGACTGCACTACAAAGTGGAATGCCGAACGCGGCTTACAATAATCTGCCTGCTAATTTCAACTCGTTCTCTGAACCGAATCCAAATACGCTCCTAAAATACAGCGCTCCCCTGATTGTTTTTGGCAATGCAGAAACCAATCTGCTGCTGGCTGAAGCGTCGGTACGTGGCTGGGCTAGTGGAACAACGGCGGCAACGGCTTACCCGAATGCAGTAAAAGCCGGGATGCGCCAATGGTCATTGTTTGGCACGGGTGGAGTGATTTCGGAGGCAAAAATGAACGCTTATCTGACGGCGAATCCGTACAAAGCCAGTGGTACAGTAGCGCAACAAATGGAGCAGATTCAAACGCAGAAATGGGTGTCGCTATTCCTGGAAGATGAATACGAAATCTTCTCGAACTGGCGTCGTACGGGTTATCCAGTGCTTACGCCAACCAATTATCCCGGAAACCTGACCGGCGGCAAAATTCCGACCCGCTTTGTGATTCCCGATTCAGAAGAAACGTACAACAAAACTAACTTCCTCGAAGCCCGTACCCGTCAGGGTGGTACCAACACGCTCTCAAGTGTCGTCTGGTGGGATAAGTAAATTGTTGATACTATTCGACTTACGGCTTATACTAGCCGGATAAACAGTCTTGTAAAAAGTACGTGATTCCCGTGTCTGTGCCCTCACAGACACCTTTCCGGCAGGTTAATCTTCGCTGACGTATAGGTGTCTGTGGGGACACAGACACGGGAAGATTGATGCTGTAAACCAAATTCCGTAACCCATAACCTTCATCCCATGAAAACCCAGCGTCGTTCTATTTTAAAAAGGCTTTTCGCTTCTGTCGCCAGCCTGACCGGGCTGAGCGTTTCCACACCAAGTCAATCCAAATCACCTGAAAACACTAATGCAGTTCTTGAGGCAGAGGTCACCGACGTAGTCACGCATCAGGATATTCCTTTGTATTCGAGCGTTCAGAAGTTGGGCAACATGGTTTTCATCTTTGGTATCGGAGCTCACTTTGAGGGCGACATCAAATCTCACACCGATCATGTGCTAAAGGAGATGGAAAAAGAATTAATCAAAGCCGGTTCGTCGATGGAAAAAGTTCTGAAAGTGAGTGTATTTCTGCACGATCTCGAAGACTATAAGGGCATGAACGAGATATTTAAAGGCCGATTCGGCAGCAAACCTCCGGTGCGTACAACAGTAGCTACACACGCAGGCGTCCCCGGCGATTCGCTGGTCGAAATGGATTGCATCGCGTATTTATCGTAGATACTGTTTCGGACAAACGGCATCAAATCCCTATCATTCAGGAGGTATAAAATAGCTGTATTCAAGTACTGTAGTACACTGTCTTTGAGCCACATACTTATTATCCAATTACAAAACCTCGACTAGATAAACAATCATGCTTAATCGTAGAAGTTTACTCAAACACTTATCGACCCTGCCATTGGTTGGCGGCATGTTTGGCGGTGCAGCTCCCCTATCAACCGTATTGGCGGGACCCGTTTTGGCTCCTCGGAATCTGGTCAAAGAACTAGGTATCCGTACGTTCATCAATGCCGCCGGAACCTATACGGCCATGACGGGCTCGCTGATGGAAGACGATGTTGTCAACACCATTCTGGCTTCTTCCAAAGAGTTCATGATGCTGGACGACGTACAGACGAAAGTCGGGGAGAAAATTGCCGCCTTAACCCATGCTGAATCAGCAGTCGTAACAGCGGGTTGCTTCTCGGCCATGACGCTCGGTTTGGCAGGTGTTCTGACGGGTATGGATCAGAAAAAAGTAGAGCAATTGCCGCATCTGGAAGGTACCGATATTAAATCGGAAGTCATCATCCAGAAAGGGCACAATGTTGGCTATTCTCACGCGCTGATGAATACGGGTTGTAAGATTGTGTTTATCGAAACCGTTGAAGAGCTTGAAAAAGCCATCAACCCAAAAACGGCGATGCTCTGGTTCCTGAACATCCAGTCCGACAAAGGAAAAATCATGCACCAGCAGTGGGTTGAGATGGGTAAGAAGCACAACATTCCGACGATGATTGATATTGCTGCCGATGTCCCACCCGTTGAAAATCTCTGGAAATTCAACGACATGGGCTTCGATCTGGTTTGTGTATCGGGCGGTAAAGCCATGCGAGGCCCGCAGAGCGCGGGGCTACTGATGGGCAAAAAAATGTATATCGATGCCGCGCGACTCAGTATGCCTCCACGCGGTTCGACCATCGGGCGCGGGATGAAAGTGAATAAGGAAGAAGTACTGGGCATGTATGTAGCCCTGGAAAAATTCATCGCCCGCGATCAGGACAAAGACTGGAAAATGCTGGAAGCTCGCGCAGCCCACATTGCCAATGCAGCGAAGAGTGTTAAAGGCGTAAATGTCGAAACCTTTGCGCCAGAGCTTGGCAATCACACGCCAACGCTAAAATTCACCTGGGATTCGGCAAAAGTTAACCTGACGAACAAAGCGTTACAGGAAGGTCTGCGAAACGGCAACCCGTCGATTGAGATCGTCTTAAATGAATCGAATGGCATCAATATGACCACCTGGATGCTAAAACCGGGTGAAGAAAAAATTGTCGCGACCCGATTGAAAGAAGAATTATCCAAAGCGTCAGTCTAACCCATTTGAAGTTTTAGGTCATAAAAGTAATTGGAGTCTTCCTGTGTCTGTGTCCTCACAGACACCTATGCGTCAGCAAAGATTAACCTACCGGAAAGGTGTCTGTGAGGACACAGACACGGGAAGATTTCAATTACTTTCTTCTACGACAAAACCCGGCCCTATGAAAAAAACACTTACTCTATTTTTATTCATTTGCCTAAGCTACTGGGCCACAGCTCAGCAGTATACGATACTCATCAAAGGCGGTCGGTTAATTGATCCAAAGAATAACATCGACGCCATAATGGATGTCGCAATTATAGATGGCAAGATTGCTGAAGTAGCCAAATCGATCGATGCCAAACAGGCCAGGCAAGTAGTCGACGCCAAAGGGATGTACGTAACGCCCGGCCTGATCGACATTCACGGACACGTATTTTACGGCACTGAGGCCAATCATTACTTAAGCAACGGACAAAATGCAGTTTCGCCCGATGGGTTTACGTTTCGGGTTGGCGTAACGACCATTGTCGATGCAGGTGGAGCCGGTTGGAAATCATTCGATTTGTTCAAGAAGAATGTGATCCTCACCGCCAAAACACGAGTGCTCTCCTTCATGAACATTGTGGGCGAAGGAATGCGAGGTGGCAAATACGAGCAGGATACCACCGACATGGACCCAGCCAAAGCCGCTCAAGTCGCACTGGAAAACAAAAATGACGTAGTTGGATTCAAAGTCGCTCACTATCAGGGATCAAGCTGGGCATCTGTCGATCATGCCGTAGCTGCTGGGAAACTGGCCGATATGCCGATTATGGTTGATTTTGGTGGGAGCCAACCCCCACTACCTTTAGCCGATTTATTCCTGAAACACCTTCGTCCGGGCGATATCTTTACCCATACGTACACGCTATTGCCCAATAATGTACGCGAAACAATTGTCGATGAAGAGACTAAAACCGTGAAACCCTTTGCGCTGGAAGCCAGGAAGCGTGGCATTGTATTCGACGTTGGCTATGGTGGTGCCAGTTTCAATTTTTCACAGGCAATTCCGGCGCTGAAAAATAAGTTTTACCCAAACACCATCAGCACCGATTTACACACGGGCAGCATGAACAATTCCATGAAAGATATACTGAGTATCATGTCGAAATTCGTGGCAATGGGTGAAGATATTCCCAGCGTAATTAAAGCTAGTACGTGGACACCTGCTCAAGTCATCAAGCGCGAAAATTTAGGCCATCTATCGGTAGGTGCTATTGCCGATGTAGCCATTCTGAGTATACGTCAGGGGAACTTCGGGTTTTATGATAAGACGGGTTATAAGCTGGCTGGTAAGCAGAAATTTGAATGTGAAATGACCATCAAAGGCGGTAAAATCGTCTACGATCTAAACGGAATTGTCAGCCCGATGGGCCTCAATTAATAGGTAGAACCTTCATCAACAAACTATCATTTAAACGTAAAAACAACTTTTAACTAGTTACTTATTGTATGAAAACCGAACGCCGTTCCATTTTAAAACGACTTTTTGCTTCTGCGGCTGGAATAGTTGGTCTAGGTGCTGCCAATAAAGCGATAGCTGAACCAGTGGCCGAAGTTGCAGCTCCAGCAGCTGAAAAAGAGGTATTCAATGTAGTCAATCATCAGGATGTGCCTTTATTTTCTCTTTCCACTAAACTAGGTAATATGGTGTTCGTGGCTGGGATAGGATATCACAAAGAAGGCGATATCAAAGTCCACACCGATGAAGTACTCAAAGAGATGGAAAAGCAACTGATAAAAGCCGGTTCATCGATGGAAAAAGTCCTGAAAGTGAGTGTATTTCTACACGATCTGAACGACTACAAAGGCATGAATGAAGTCTATAAAGGTCGGTTTGGCAGCAAGCCCCCCGTACGGACAACGGTTGCCGTTTACGGCGGTGTTCCCGGCAATTCGCTAGTCGAGATGGATTGCATAGCCTATATCTAAATAAGCATTTTGTCATACTGAGCCGGCCGGCCGGCTCAGTATGACAAAATCGCTCTTTAAGAAACGTTTTGCTATAAAATCCCAATAGCCGATAGAGTATTTACCTAATCAACTGATAATCATTTTTTTACATTTTTCTTGCAGAACTGAATTTTGCTTTTCACCTTTGCCGCACCTTCGTTTTTTCCGTTAGGGCAGAAAACGTAATCAATTCCACAAGCCATTCAGTTGGCTTATTATTTTGATTATTAATCTATATAATTCATGGATTATATATTCATATTAGTCAACTATTTCTAAACCCTTCAAACGGTAGTACCTTCATCAACAAACCTTTTAATTACTGTACAACGTAAACCATAAACCTATTATGAGCCAGAATCTGCGATTTGAAACTCTTCAACTACATGGTGGTCAGCAGCCCGACCCAACAACTAACGCTCGTGCGGTGCCTATCTATCAGACAACTTCGTATGTATTCAACAATGCACAGCATGGCGCTAATCTGTTCGCACTGAAAGAGTTTGGCAATATTTACAGCCGCATCATGAATCCAACCAATGATGTGTTTGAGAAACGCATCGCAGCTTTGGAAGGTGGTGTAGCCGCTTTAGCTGTTAGTTCGGGACATGCTGCGCAGTTTGTTGCGATCAATAACATCACGACCGTCGGCGACAATTTCGTAACGTCGTCCTATCTCTACGGTGGGTCATATAATCAGTTTAAAAATTCCTTTAAAAATATTGGCGTTGAAGCTCGATTTGCCGACGGCGATAAAGTTGACAGCTTCGAGCGGCTGATCGATGAAAAAACGAAATTCCTGTACGTCGAAACGATTGGTAACCCAGAATATAGCGTACCCGATTTCGAAGCGTTTGCCCGATTAGCCGAGAAGTATGACTTGCCCTTCATTGTCGACAACACGTTTGGAGCCGCCGGTGCCATTGCACGCCCATTTGACTACGGCGCCCACATTATTGTCGAATCAGCGACAAAATGGATAGGCGGACACGGCACGACCATTGGTGGTGTGATTGTGGATGCCGGTACGTTCAATTGGGGGAATGGCAAGTTTGCCCAATTTACCGAACCATCGCCGAGCTATCATGGCCTTGTGCTGAACGATGTTTTCGGCATTGGCGGACCCTTTGGCAATATTCAGTTTATCATCCGGGCGCGGGTTGAAGGCCTTCGCGACTGGGGTGCATCGCAGGCTCCCTTTAACTCGTTTTTATTACTTCAGGGCCTTGAAACACTCACCCTCCGCGTTGAACGAACGGTCGAAAACGCCCTTGCATTGGCGAATTGGCTCCAGCAACATCCCGAGGTAGCGAGTGTAAATTACCCAGGTCTGGAAAGCAGCCCCTACCATTCGTTGGCAAAACGATATCTGAAACGCGGGTTTGGTGGCGTACTGTCATTTGAACTCAAAGGCGACAAGGCGCGGGCCGAAGCGTTTGTGAATAACCTCAAGCTAATCAGCCATTTAGCCAACGTTGGTGATTCAAAAACACTTATTATACATCCGGCCAGTACAACACATTCTCAGCTTTCGGAGGACGAACAACGGACGGCTGGTGTGACCCCAACTTCGCTTCGATTATCGGTTGGAATCGAACATATTGACGATATTAAAGAGGATATCGAACAGGCATTAGCTCAATTGCCTACTGCTGATCAACCATTACCAGAAGAGTCTCGCTTTGTGCCCGCAGACGATGTCCTTGCCTAATTTCTATACCAGATCGGTACCGATAAGCGTACCGATCTGGTAAATCCTGCGGTACTTTCCGCTTTATCCAACAGCTCTTTTTGAGAGCGTTTAACTTACTTAAAAACCGTCTTGGGGGCGGTTTTTTTCGTATTAAATGGGTCAGCGTCCATTATTACAAACATTCTATGTTTCAAATGATTATGCTAATAGTCGACTAGCGATTTTTAATAGTCTATGGCGCGAAATTTACCTGTTCTTATTTACGTCAGAGCATTTCTGTTACCGACAGGTTTCCGGCCGGGGAAAATGAGGTTATTCATCAGCCTGCTGTTGCTCACGACTTCGCTTCAGTTGTATGCACAGGGAGTGCAATTATTGGGAATACCACTAGATACGCTACTCAAAACCAAAGCACCCCGCGTCGATCCGGCTTATATAACAACGTATTATAGTCGACTGCACATTTTTCTGGTAAGCGACCGGCGGAATTTTAGTATTCGCTTACCAGGTTCTGTTCACTCATTACAGTATAAACCTAATCTGGCCTGGACATTAGGACTCGGATTTAACTATAAATGGCTAGGTACCGAACTAACGTTTAATATGCCCTTACCCGGCAGTAGTCCCGTTCAGAAAGGTAAGACAAAACCCTTCGGCCTCAATTTAAATTATAACAACCGCCGATTCTGGGCTTCGGCGCAGTACCAATTTTACCGAGGGTTTTATATTGCAAACCCTGATGTGATTGCCACTAATTGGCTGGCGTTTCAGCCGACTTATCCGTACCGCAATGACCTGATCAGTCAAACCATTTCTACGCATGCCTATTATTTGTTCAACCCGCTTCGGTTATCGATCCCGGCCAGTTTGCTTCAGCGCGAAGGGCAGCGAAAAAATGCAGGTTCCTGGGTAGTAGGCAGTTTCTTCACCTATCAACTAATCCGGGCAGATTCCAGCCTGATACCCCAATTAATAGAATCTGATTTCTCTGCAGAATTGACAGCCCGGCGATTCAGCTCACTCGCCATTGGTGTCGACGCTGGTTATTTGCGGACATTTATTCTGGGGAAATACTATTTTATCAATCTTGGGGTACGACCAGGTTTATCGCTATTGGTCAATCAATCGACGTTCACCGATCAACCCGCACTGAACCATATCGGACTAGGCTGGCAAGGGCAGGGATCGATAACAATAGGTTATAATTCACCCCGCTACTATGGAGGTATTTACGCTTCCGCTGTACTAACAAACCGAGCGTTGTTTAGCAATTTCCTCCGCACCGATTCAGAATATATCCGATTTGTAGCAGGCAAACGCTTTCGGTATAAGCCTAAAGGCCTGATGAAAAAGGTACCGGGATTATAAATAGTTATAAATTCAGTTGATAGCCACTCCAAAACCTTCCCGTAAGGCAACACGGGCAGCATGATAGCCGCACATGCCATGAACTCCTCCGCCCGGAGGAGTCGAGGATGAGCAGATAAATAGTCCAGTCGCTGAGGTTTTATAGGGCGACAGACTGATTACAGGTCGAGTGTATAACTGACCAATGTCAATAACACCGCCGTTAATATCGCCCCCAATGTAATTTGGATTATACTGCTCCATTTGGTGCGAATTCATCGTATGCCGCGCCAGAATACGATCGCGAAAACCGGGTGCAAATCGTTCGATCTGTCGTTCAATCGCTTCTGTCCGGTCAACGGTTGAGCCGTTCGGTACATGGCAATACGCCCAGGCTGTGTGCTTACCCTGCGGAGCGCGGGTATCATCGAACAGACTTTGTTGAGCTACTAGAACAAACGGATTCTCAGGATGTTTGCCTCTAGACGTTGCCAGTTCGGCATTCGCAATTTCGTCGAACGTACCGCCAATATGCACCGTCCCAGCTTGCCGACATTCCGGTGCCGTAAATGGAATAGGTCCATCCAACGCCCAGTCGATTTTAAACACACCCATGCCGTAGCGATAATGTTCCAGTTGCTTTCGGTAAATGGAAGAAAATTGATCTCCAGCAATTCGGAGTAATTGTTTTGGGGTTACGTCAAACAAGACGACTCGCGAGGCAGGAATATCGTTGAGCGACTGGACTAATCGACCCGTCTCAATTTTCCCACCGAGTGATCGAAAATAGGAAGCCAAGGCATTGGCGATGGATTGTGAACCGCCCGTTGGAATGGGCCAATTATAGAGATGTCCGGCTGTTGTTAGCACTAGTGCAATAGCCGTAGTAGCTATGTTACTCAGAGGTTGGATAGCGTGAGCAGCCATTCCACCTAATAATCCCTGAGCTTCGGCCGTCTTGAATCGTTTAATAAATTGGGTAGCCGGTAAAAGTGCATCCAATCCAAAGCTGGCCATATCAATTGGATGCCTGGGAAAACGCAATGGCCCTAATACATCAGGTGCAATGCCAGGCCAACGCTGAACCAGCTTCCCGAATAATTTCTGATAACGTACGCTATCTGCGCCCAATAACTCGGCTGTTTCCTGCACCGATGATTTTAAAACAGCGGCCTTCCCTTTATCGAATGGGTGAGCAGCTAATACGGGTGGTTCAATCCACTCAAGACCATGATCTGTTAAGGGAAGTTTTCGAAAAAAAGGAGAACCCACCGCCAGCGGGTGAATCGCCGAACAGACATCGTGCCTAAAACCCGGCAACGTTAATTCTGCCGTGCGCAATCCTCCACCTATCGTATCCTTTGCTTCGAGTATCAATACAGAAAGTCCGGCCTGCTGCATTGTGATAGCCGCACTCAGGCCATTGGGCCCTGAGCCCACCACCACCGCATCGAAATCTGTTTTTACCATGAATCTCCGACTAAGTAGGCAATTACGATGTATTATTAGTCGAATGTAGGCACCAATTGGTATAAACCGGTTAACTAACAATTTCCAGCACCCGTACTACGCCACGAATAGCCCGTAGTTTACTCATAAGTCCGCTTTTTTGCCTGTTCTTCTCCCGCATCTGAATCGTCAATCGGCCACTGGCCCGCCAACCACTGACTTCAAAACTGATAGCCCGTATTGTACAATCTTCTTCCTCAGGAACTATGCTCATAATATCACTGACAAAGTTCAGCCGATCGAAACCGTCAATCTGGTAAGTTACGTGACCTGTGAAATCACTGGTTGATACTGGCAGCTGGGCAATTGTCTTCATTATTACTTTGTTGTTGAAGCGTTGATATTCAACCTACGTTTACGGGATAGCGTTACTTATTTGCAAACGTTTTAGACAAAACGAACAAGCATAATCTTGTTAATTACTAGACAAAGGTGATTATTACTCTTTTCTTTTCCAAAAATTTATCAAAAAATTGATTATCAACACATTGGCAAATAGTCTATCGAAAACCCGGTATTCAATGAGTTCAATTTTTGTAACGAATAGCTGGCTTTGAATAGCATTTATTTATAATATCTATAGAATTAGAGTACTATTATAAAAAGTACACTATATTTGTGCTTAGTAAGCAACGTAGTTACGTTAAAACCATTCGCGACATGATCTCCAAAAAAGCAAAATATGCGCTCAAAGCCCTGAAGGTATTGACGGAAGAATTTGGAAATGGTCCCGTTCTGATCGCTACGATTTCAGAAAAAGAACACATTCCCAAAAAATTCCTGGAGACGATTTTACTTGAATTACGAAATCATGGCGTGCTGCAAAGTCAGAAGGGAAAAGGCGGAGGTTATTTGTTACGAATTGACCCTGAGCGCATTAACCTGGCGCAAATTGTGCGGATTATCGATGGGCCAATTGCGCCTACTCCCTGTGTATCCCTGAATTTCTACGTGCGTTGCGATGATTGTGCCGATGAGGAAACCTGCCCAATTCGACCTATCATGCTTCAAGTTCGCGATGCTAATTTGTCGGTCTATGAGTCCACAACATTGCAAATGTTAGCCAATGCAACAGTAAGCCACTAATACATGTTAATTGACAAACGCATTCCTCTTTTAGGAGAATATGTCTATACCTGACAGGCAACGCTGGCAAACAGTTGGCGAAACATTAAGTCCCTGGCTTATTTCCTGAGCTGCTTCCAGCGCAAGCTCAAAACTTGAATAGCTTCCCCGCCAACGCCCAGTAAGATACCCAGGCTTATTGGGCTGCATGCCCTTGCCGTTTTTACAAAATCGGCATTCTCCTTTATGCAGCGTCACCTTAGGATTTCGGTAGTACGCATAAAAATAAAAAGTAGTCATTTTGTTCGTTGAGATTTTAGCCATATAGCACAAATTTTTATTCAAAAAAGTAGTAATAATTATGTTAAAATTATTACAAGAATTCACTAAGTAATGCAATTCAAAAAGACAAAAAAATTAACTACTTTACTTAAGTATTTATACTAACTAACTTCCAAAATCACTAAGTATAATTAGGTGTTTAGCAATTAATAAATTGATTTTTTGCAACAAATAACTGGATAAATATTTCATAAATTTTGGCCACTAAATCAGATTTAACTAATCTTTAATTTTTTAAAAAAAAGATAAAATATTCAACATAAAATCAAATATAACTCCCTATCAATGAACTGTTTAACTATATTCAATTTTCACTATTTCTATAATTAATATCTTTTTGATAACATAATCTGTATTTTTTTATCACTATCGGCTTTTGAAATATAATTTAACTAATCTAATATTGATGCGTTTACTTATTTTTTCAAACCAACCTAATCTTCATGAAAGCATCGCTCTACAGGTTTCTGCAGACCGCTTTGTTGGGCTCCTGCCTGTGGC